>NZ_JAJNAL010000015.1 GCF_022271405.1 Rhodopseudomonas infernalis
CGCACCGTCCTTCAGCGAGGTGATGTGGTCGGGCACGAGACCGAGGCCGGGTTCGTCGCGCCCGTTGATGACCGCCCACAGCGCGCCGGTCGGCGGCTCGAAGCTGAGGCCGTCGGGATTGCGCAGGCCGGTGGCGAACAGCCGCCAGCGGCCGGACGCGCGATCGACTTCCCAGATCGCCGCGCGGTTCCTCTCCGCCTCCATGCCGTGGTGAGCCATGCGTGCTCTCTCCTTGCGACGATCTGCCCCCGTCGACCTTGCGGCCCCCTGCGATGTTCCGGAGCAGCCGCGGGGCTCGCTTCACCTTTGCGAGGATCGGCCGGGCATCGCCGGATGCCTGCGCAGGCGATCGGCGACATGCCCCCGGAACCGTCGGTTTCGCGGAGACGCCGTTTTGCGCGTAAAATCCGAGGCTTGGCTGGTCCGCCGCCACCCGGCGGATGCCAAATCCGCGACCCTCGGCACAGCCCTTGACGCCGGCGCCGGATCGCCGGCCTATGGGGCCACCCGGCTGCCCGGTTGCGGCCCGAATCCGCTACTATAGATCCGGTTTCCCTCCCCGTTGCGAGCACGGCCGAAGCGTATGTCAGACAAGCCGAAATCCCTGCTGAGCCGCCTCGCTGCGCGCGGGCCGGCGTTGGCGGTCTCTGCGGTGCTGCTGCTCAGCGTGGCCGCGCCGGCGTCGGCGCAGTTCTTCGGCTTCGGCGGCCCGCCGCAGCCGCCGCCCCGGCAGCAGCGCGGCGGCGGCTATTACAACGGCGGCGGCGGCGGATTCTTCGGCAGCGACGTGTTCGCGCCGTTCCAGCATCAGGCGCCGCGCCGCGCGCCGGTGCGCGAGGACTATTCGCGCGCGCCCGCGCCGGAGAAGCGTGAAGCGGCCGCCGAGCGCAACGTCGTGGTGCTCGGCGACGCCATGGCCGACTGGCTCGCTTACGGCCTCGAGCAGGCCTACACCGAGCAGCCCGAGATGGGCGTGATCCGCAAGCACAAGACCGTCTCGGGCCTGCTGCGCTATCAGCCCAAGGGCGAGCCGTCCGACTGGATCGCCGCCGCCAAAGAGATCCTGGCCGGCGAGAACCCCGACGCCATCGTGATGATGCTGGGCCTCAGCGACCGCGCGCCGATCACCGAGCCGGCCGCCGAAAAGAAGAAGGACGCCGCCGACACCAAGTCTGACGCGACCAAGGCGGATGCCGCGAAGCCCGACGACAAGACCGCCGACAGCGACGCGGCCGATGACGACGAGGACGACGACGGCACGCCGCAGATCATGGCGCCGGAGAAGTCCAAGCGCGGCAGCGGCGTCGCCCAGTTCCGCGATGCGCGCTGGGTCGAGCTCTACAACAAGAAGCTCGACGACATGATCGCGGTGCTGAAGGCCAAAGGCGTGCCGGTGCTGTGGGTCGGCCTGCCGGCGGTGCGCGGCACCAAATCGACCTCCGACGCGCAGTTTCTCAACGCGCTGTATCGCGACGCCGCCACCAAAGCGGGGATTACTTACGTCGATGTCTGGGACGGCTTCGTCGACGAGGGCGGCCGCTATATGCTGCAGGGCCCGGACTTCGAAGGCCAGACCCGCCGGCTACGCTCCTATGACGGCGTGTATTTCACCAAGGCCGGCGCCCGCAAGCTGGCGCACTATGTCGAGCGCGAGATCGCCCGGCTGCTCGCCGGTCGCTCCGGCCCGATCGAACTGCCGACCGAACCGGCGACGCCGGACACCACGCCCGCCAAGCCCGAAGGCCCGGCGCCGCGGCCGATCGCCGGCCCGATCGTGCCGTTGGTCGCCTCGGCGGTGTCGACCGATCGGCTGCTCGGCGGGCCTGGCCCGTCGCCCGTGGCGGTCGACGCGCTGGTGTCGCGGACGCTGATGAAGGGCGAACCGCTCGCCGCGCCGGCCGGCCGCGCCGACGACTATGCCTGGCCGCGGCGCGAGATCGTGGTCGAGAAGGCGCAGGAGCCGCCGCCGCCGAAGGACCCGCCGAAGAGCGCCGTGCCGATGGCCAGCAACACGCCGAACGGCGCCGCGCCGACGCGTCAGGGTGGATCACAGCCGCAGCAACGCCGCGTCGTCCGCGCCGCACCGCCTCCGCCGCCAGCCGCCTCCGGCTTCTTCGGCTTCGCCCCGGCTCAGCAGCAGCCCCAGGTGCGCCGCGCCTCGCCGCCGACCGCATCGGGATTCTTCTCGATCTTCCGGTGAGACTCGTTTGACAACTCGCCGCACGCGGCGCGGTTAGTGCTGATTGCTGCCTTTCCGACGGATGGCCTATCGGCGAGTCAGTCCGGGGCGCGCAGCGAAGCTGCGTGAACCCGGAATCTCAGCTGGGCAGAACAATTCGAGGTTCCGGGTTCGCGTAGCTGCGCTACGCGCCCCGGAACGACGGTGGGTGGGAAGAGAGGCTTTGCGCCTTACAAAATCAACCCGCCGTCGACCGCCAGCGTCTGGCCGAGCACGTAGCTCGACAGCGGCGAGGCGAGGAACAGGGCGACGCCGGCCATGTCCTCGGGCGTGCCGAGGCGCTTCATCGGGATGCCCTCGATGGCGCCGGCGAGGCGCTTGGGGTTGTCGGTGGTGACCTTGGTCATCTTGGTATCGACCAGTCCGGGCGCGATGCCGTTGACGCGGATGCCGTCTTCGGCCCAGGCCTGCGCCAGCGTGCGGGTCAGGCCGAAGGCGCCGGTCTTCGACGCGTTGTAGGCCGGGTTGCCCTTGGTGGCGTGGAATGCCGCGGTCGACGACACGATGATCAGCTTGCCGGACGCCGCCTTCAGCAGCGGATGAAATTTCGTCGCGCAGGCCATCAGGCTCATCAGGTTGACTTCCATCACGTGGCGGAAGCCGTCCATCTCGAACTCACCGCGGCGATAGATCACCGCGCCCTGTGCCAGGATCAGCACGTCGAGCCGATCGATCGGCGGCGCGAATGCCTCGACGGATTGCGGCTTACCGACGTCGAGCTGCACGTAAGTGAGGCCTTCGAAATGGCTGCCGTCCGCGGCTGCGTAGTCGGTCTGCGACGCGCGCGTGCCGGTTACGCACACCTTGGCGCCGTGGGCGGCAAACGCCTGCGCGATACCGTTGCCGATGCCGCTCGAGCCGCCGACGATCAGAACCTGCTTGCCACTGAAATCGAGTTCGTTCACCGCGAACCTCCCGTGTTGTCGTTGCCGCGGCTCTTGCGACGGCCGCGTTTGACCTGTGTGTCGATCAGTGCGAGCCTTGTCAATCGGAGCCGGGCCGCACTACGCGGCCACTAATTCCGCAACAAGAAACAACCGGAGGAAACCGATGTCGTACAAACCCCTCAGCCGTTCCGTCAAAGGCCTGCGCGTGCTCGTCACCGGCGCTGCGAGCGGCATGGGCCGCGCCACCGCGCATGTGTTCGCCGACGAAGGCGCGCGCGTCGCCGTCACCGACGTGACACTCGCCGGCGCGCAGCCGGTCGCCGACGCCATCAAGGCGCGCGGCGGCGATGCCACTGCATTTGCGCTCGACGTCGGCGATGCACAGGCGATCAAGAGCGGCGTCGAACAGATCGCGCAGACGCTCGGCGGCCTCGACATCGTCATCAACAATGCCGGCATCTCGGCGGCGCTCCCGATCGACGATGCCAATTACGAGGCGGTGTGGGAGCGCGCGCTCAACATCCTGCTCACCGCGCATCCGCGCGTGATCCGCGCCGCGCTGCCTTATCTGCGCAAATCGCAGAGCCCGCGCATCGTCAACATCGCCTCGACCGAAGCGCTCGGCGCCACGTCGCCGCACAGCCCGTATTCGGCGGCGAAAGCCGGCGTCACGGGTCTCACGCGCTCGCTCGCGGTCGAGCTCGGCCCCGAGGGCATCACCGTCAACTGCATCTGCCCCGGCCCGATCACCACCGGCATGACCGACCGCATCAGCGCCGAGCACAAGCAAAAATACGCCCGCCGCCGCACCGCCCTGCACCGCTACGGCGACCCGGAAGAAGTCGCCCACATGACGCTCAGCCTGTGCCTGCCGGCCGCCTCGTTCCTCACCGGCGCGGTGATTCCGGTCGACGGCGGATTGATGGCAAGGAATGCGTGAGGTGATACGCGAGGGCAGACTACTCCGTTGCTAACAAGCGACGCGTAACTCGGCCCCAGCGCTCCGCCCCTCGCACCGTCGTTCCGGGGCGCATAGCACAGCTATGCGAACCCGGAACCTCGAGATGTTCTGCCCGCCTGAGATTCCGGGTTCACGCAGCTCTGCTGCGTGCCCCGGAATGACTCGTGGATAGTTTGTAGTTCGTAGGATGGGTTGAGCAGCGCGAAACCCATCGCGGCGCGGCGGGGCGGGCCGGTTACAGCAGCAGAGCCGTTCTGCCGCGTTTCCCCACCCACCGTCGTTCCGGGGCGCGTAGCGCAGCTACGCGAACCCGGAACCCCGAAGCGTTCTGCCTGCCTGAGATTCCGGTTCACGCAGCTTCGCTGCGTGCCCCGGAATGACTCGCGGAGAGTTTGGACCTGCCACGGCAAATTACTCTCGCGGCTCGATCGAGCCCGAGCTGTGCGCCCGTCGCTGTCACAGCGAGGGGCGGGGGCGCGCCGTGCGGCGCGGATAATTGGCAGGTCTCGCGAGGGCATGCGATCCCTCGCGCAACGCCTCACGGCGCGTCCACCGCGGCGATTTGTGACCGAGGGACCGTTCTTCCGGGACACAGCGAGCTTGCGGGCTTTCCCCGGCCTCCACTGCACCCGCCCAGCCTCTGAAGCGGCGGACGCTCGTAGTAGCGGCGGACGGTGACCCTCGGCCTCCCGGGCTGCGTGAGTACGTACCACGATACGACGGTAGCCCCTCCTCAAGGCACTGCAGAAGCCACATCGAGGCAGCAAACGAAAGTCTATGTTATTATAGTTAGAGGGAATATGAGGAGATCAAAACCCACGATCCCAAACTTGCAAGTGACCCAGCAGATGATCTATCTGAAGCCTCGTGCGTGCTCAAATTTAAGGACGTAAGCATTGTTAAGGGCAGTTAGTGTCTCCGGCTTCAAATCGCTGGACGATTTCAAGCTTGAATTCCACAAAGGGCTTAATGTCCTTATCGGACCGAATGGCTCGGGAAAGACCAACATCATCAACTTCCTCGAGTTTCTGGCGCACCTTGCTCGGAACTCATTGCTGGACGCCGTCAGCAGAAGCGGCGGCGCTGGTAAGATCTTCAGAAGGGACCACGTGGGAGCGCTCCGTCGGAGAATTTCTTTTAAGATCATCGGCGACGGCGAACACCAAGATTATCGAAGCGATCAAAAGGTATATGTTTGGTACGAGTACGACGCTGAGATCTCCCTATCCAAAAGCAATAGTGCCCTGAGCTACACCATGCAGCGACTGAGGATGGCTTTTGGAGAGCAGAGGGACCCCAACGGGATTTGGCCTATTGATGTTGAAGTTCTGCGAGAGGACGAAGATGATTTCAAACTAAATTTTGTTTCTGCAAACACCGATCACTTCAGAGACCACTTTTCGAGAAAGAAGGAAACCTTTACGGAGCTACAGGCAAGCATCGAAGAAACCATAAAGGAAGATGCGCCAACATCATGCTTATATCAGATTTTGTCGCGATTTCTGCTCGGCTCCTCGCAGATTTCGCGAGACCTTGTAGGCGCAAAGTCCCTCAACATATCCCCTTCGGCAGTCCGGAAGCCCGAAGACATCGCCAGTGAACCTGAAATAAGCGAAGACGGCAGCGGCCTAGCGGCCGTGCTATTCGCATTGAGCGCACGCCCTAGAAATTTTTGGGCATATGGCCCCTATCTAATTCAGACAGAAAGTTCGCCCGAAACGCTAGCTAAGTTGATTTCATACTCTCGAATAGTCAACGAATCGATCGAGGACATTACTGTCGAACCAGACACGATCGAGAACCAATTGCGGATTTTTGTTAAGGTCTCTTACGAAGATGGGACACTCAAACTGCCCTTTAGCTTGGTTTCAGACGGGACAGCAAAGTGGTTTACGCTAGTCACAGCAATCTTGACTAGCCACTCCATCTTCGCCATCGAAGAGCCCGAAAATTTCTTACACCCACTAATGCAGCGTGAAATCGTGAAGATTGTCAGAGAGACATTCAACGGCGATCTTGACGACCGATTCGCGATTATGACGACGCACAGCGAGACGATCCTAAACAATATCGATCCTGACGAAATGATTTTGGTTCACATGGAGAATGGTCGCACGCTCGCCAAACGACCAACCAATGCAGACGACATCAGGGAAGAAATTAACGAAACCGGCTTTGGCGCCGGCTTCTTCTACCTGTCCGGAGCATTGGAATAATGAGCGCGGCGTTTATAGTTGACGGACTCACGGAAAAGAAAATCATTCAGCGCCTCTGCCCCGGATCGCCGATCAGAACTACAGGAATGAACGGCAAAGACGTGGCTTTAAAAGCCATTGCGAAGGCTGCAAATTCCCTCATCAAGTTGTTTAGAGGGCGATACTACCCCATTGTAATAATAGTTGACCGAGAGGGACGCGCCCAATCCGCGATTGATATAGAACGCGATTTAACACGACTTCTTGTCGAACTTGGAGCCGTTGAGAATGAACTAATTGTCTGCTCACCTGACCGGATGATAGAAAACTGGATGCTGGCGGACACCAAGTACTTATTTGAGATTTATGATGTTCAGGCACCAACCCCCTGCGAAGGATTACATGGAAAACAAACACTGAAGCGACTACTCGCAACTAAGAACATTAGTTACCACGAGACAACAGTTGGCGTAGATATCCTCTCTAACTGCGACCCTCACGCGATTAGCGAGCGCGCTGAAAGCTTTCAGAGACTCATGGAAAGAGCGCAGTTCTTTTGTAGATGGCTTCGGGCCACCCCCTAGCTATACACACGACCTGATATCGACGATTTATAGACCGCCCTTCTGATTGATAGATCAACTATGCGACTCATGTAAGCGCTGGCGTGCGCGACGAGCGGCAACTTAGAATGCTAAATTCATCTACAATTCATTCCCTGGAAGCTCCGGCACCAGCCTTCAACCTCATCCGAGGCCTTACGACTGCGCGCCTTTTTGGTGCTGAGGGGGAGTTTCTCCATATCCAGTTGGCGCACGTAATCGCCATTGCCGGACATAAACTGACAATCCTTTTTCCTTCGGCATTGATAAGACTTACTGATGGCGCGCTTCGCGCGCGATGGATGCGCGGGTCGAGCCCGCGCATGACGACCGAGCAGGTGGTCAACGCAGTGAACTCGCTCGCCGGCGGATGCCTTGCGGCGGATCGCTTGTCACGGCGGCGTAGGATGGGTTGAGCAACGCGAAACCCATCGGCCTCGCGGTGAGGCGACGATGGGTATCGCTGCGCTCAACCCATCCTACGGCGGCGGTGGTTGCCGCGTGCGGCTTACCTCGGCAGCGTCGTGCTACCCATCAGGAACCGGTCGATCGCCTGCGCGGCCAAGCGGCCTTCGCGGATGGCCCAGACGACGAGAGACTGGCCGCGGCGCATGTCGCCGGCGGCGAAGACTTTGTCGAGCGAGGTGGTGAAGCGCTCGAGGTCGGCCTTGACGTTGCCGCGCGGGTCGAGGGCGACGCCGAGCTGGGCCAGGAGGCCGTCCTTCACCGGGGAGACGAAGCCCATCGCCAGCAGCACGAGGTCGGCTTCGATGACGAATTCGGTGCCAGGGATCGGCTTGAAGGCGCCGTCGACGCGGACGCAGTTGAGCTTCTTGACCTGCCCGCCCTCGCCTTCGAACGACACCGTGTTGACGGCGAAGTCGCGGGCCGCGCCTTCGGCCTGGCTCGACGAGGTGCGCATCTTCATCGGCCAGTTCGGCCAGGTGAGACCCTTGTCTTCCTTCTCGGGCGGCGCCGGCATGATCTCGATCTGCGTGACGCTGGCGGCGCCCTGGCGGATCGAGGTGCCGATGCAGTCCGAACCGGTGTCGCCGCCGCCGATCACCACGACGCGCTTGCCGGTGGCGAGGATCTCAGGCCTGTCACCGAGCGGCTCGCCGGAGACCCGGCGGTTCTGCTGGGTGAGGAAATCCATCGCGAAGTGCACGCCGGCGAGCTCGCGGCCCGGGATCGCGAGGTCACGCGGATACTCCGCGCCGCCGGTGAGCGCGACGGCATCGTACTGCTTGAGCAGCTCGGCCGGATCGACCGCGCCGGGTGCCGTGCCGCCGACCGGGGTGTTGTAGTGGAAGGTGACGCCCTCGCCCTCCATCTGCGCGACGCGGCGGTCGATCAGATGCTTCTCCATCTTGAAGTCGGGGATGCCGTAGCGCAGCAGGCCGCCGGCCTTGGCGAGCTTCTCGTAGACGTGGACGTCATGACCGGCGCGCGCCAGCTGCTGCGCGGCGGCGAGGCCCGCGGGGCCGGCGCCGATAATGGCGACGCTCTGGCCGGTCTTGTTCGCGGCGATCTCCGGCGGCAGCCAGCCATTGGCGAAGGCGCGATCGACGATGGCGCATTCGATGGTTTTGATCGTGACCGGGTTGTCGTCGATGTTCAGCGTGCACGACGCTTCGCACGGCGCCGGGCAGATCCGGCCGGTGAATTCCGGGAAGTTGTTGGTCGAGTGCAGGTTGCGCGACGCTTCCTGCCAGTTGTCGTTATAGACGAGGTCGTTCCAGTCCGGGATCTGGTTGTTGACCGGACAGCCGGGCGTGCCCGGATGCGGCGAGCCGGTGCCGTGGCAATACGGAATGCCGCAGTTCATGCAGCGCGCGGCCTGGTCGCGCAGGTCCTTGTCGCTGAGCGGTACGACGAACTCTTGATAGTTCTGCACGCGCTCCGCCACCGGCGCATACGCGCGGTCGTGACGCTCGATTTCCAGAAATCCCGTGACCTTGCCCATCAGACTACCAACGCCCCTGAATTCTAATCCGGTCGTCATCCTGAGGTGCTCGCCCGAAGGGCGAGCCTCGAAGGATGAATGTTCTGCTGTGTCCTGTCGCTGTCACCCTTCGAGGCCCGCGCGTCGCGCGGGCGCCTCAGGGTGACGGCTTCGCGTGAAACTACGCCCCGATGGCGATCTTCGGCTCCTCGGCGGCGCGGCTTTTCAGCTCGCGCAGGGCGCGGCGGTACTCGACCGGCATCACCTTGCGGAACTTCGGCAGCCACTCCTTCCAGTTCGCCAGAATCTCGGCGGCGCGCTTGGAGCCGGCGTATTTGGCGTGGCGCGAGATCAGGACGTGCAGCCGCTCGATGTCGCTGCCGAGCAGATCGGCGAACACATCGACCCGGCCGTGCGCTTCGAGATCGCCCGACTGGTGATAGGTGCCGGCGTTGATCATCTCTTCCGACAGCACCGGCTCGAGCTCGACCATCGCCAAATTGCACAGCTTCGGGAAGCTGCCGTCCTCGTCCAGCACATAGGCGACGCCACCCGACATGCCGGCCGCGAAGTTGCGCCCGGTCTTGCCGAGCACCACGACGATGCCGCCGGTCATGTATTCGCAGCAATGATCGCCGGCGCCTTCGACCACCGCCACGGCGCCGGAATTGCGCACCGCGAAGCGTTCGCCGGCGATGCCGCGGAAGTAGCACTCGCCCTCGATCGCGCCGTACATCACTGTGTTGCCGACGATGATCGACTCCTCCGGCACGATGCCGGAGATCGCCGGCGGCCGGACGATGATCTTGCCGCCGGACAGGCCCTTGCCGACATAGTCGTTGCCTTCGCCTTCGAGATCGAAGGTGACGCCGCGCGCCAGCCAGGCGCCGAACGCCTGACCCGCGGTGCCCTTGAGGTGCACCTGGATGGTGTCGTGCGGCAGGCCGGCATGGCCGTAATGCTTGGCGACCGTGCCGGACAGCATCGCGCCGGCCGAACGGTTGGTGCTGTTGATGTCGACCTCGAACTTCACCGGCGCGCCGCGGTCGATCGCCGGCTGCGCCTTGGCGATCAGCTCGCGGTCCAGCACCTTCTCGAGGTGATGGTCCTGCGTCTCCGAGTGATAGATCGTCTGACCCTTCTCGGCCTTCTGCTTGTAGAACAGCTTGGAGAAGTCGAGACCCTTGGCCTTCCAGTGCGCCACCAGCGCCTGCTGGTCGAGCATCTGCGACTGGCCGACCATCTCATTGAAGCTGCGATAGCCGAGTTCGGCCATCAGCTCGCGGACTTCCTCGGCGACGAAGAAGAAGTAGTTGATGACGTGCTCGGGCTGGCCGGTGAAGCGCTTGCGCAGCACCGGGTCCTGCGTCGCGACGCCGACCGGGCAGGTGTTGAGATGGCACTTGCGCATCATGATGCAGCCCGCCGCAATCAGCGGCGCGGTGGCGAAGCCGAATTCGTCGGCGCCGAGCAGCGCGCCGATGACGACGTCGCGGCCGGTGCGGAAGCCGCCGTCGACCTGGACGACGATGCGCGAGCGCAGCCGCTCACGCACCAGCGTCTGGTGCGTCTCGGCGAGGCCGATTTCCCAGGGCGAGCCGGCGTGCTTGATCGAGGTCAGCGGCGATGCGCCGGTGCCGCCCTCGAAGCCCGCGATGGTGACGTGGTCGGCACGCGCCTTGGCGACGCCGGCCGCGACGGTGCCGACGCCGATTTCCGACACCAGCTTGACCGAGACCGCGCTGGTCGGATTGACGTTCTTCAGATCGTAGATCAGCTGCGCCAGATCCTCGATCGAATAGATGTCGTGATGCGGCGGCGGCGAGATCAGGCCGACGCCGGGGGTCGAGTGACGCACCGCCGCGATGGTGGCATCGACCTTGTGGCCGGGGAGCTGGCCGCCTTCGCCGGGCTTGGCACCCTGCGCCATCTTGATCTGCATCATGTCGGAGTTGGCGAGATACTCCGTGGTGACGCCGAACCGGCCCGAGGCGACCTGCTTGATGGCCGAGCGCATCGAATCGCCATTGGCCATCGGCTTGAAGCGGTCGGCTTCCTCGCCGCCCTCGCCGGTGTTCGACTTGCCGCCGATCCGGTTCATGGCGATCGCCAGCGTGGTGTGCGCTTCGCGCGAGATCGAGCCGAAGCTCATCGCGCCGGTCGCGAAGCGCTTGACGATCTCGGCCGCCGGTTCGACCTCCTCGATCGGCACAGGCTTGCGGCCTTCGGCTTCCGCGCTCTTGATCTTGAACAGGCCGCGCAGAGTCAGCAGGCGCTCCTGCTGCTCGTTGAGGATGCGGGCGAAGGCGCGATAGCGCTCCTGCGAATTGCCGCGCACCGCGTGCTGCAGCGTCGCCACCGACTCGGCCGTCCAGGCATGATCTTCACCGCGCGACCGGAAGGCGTATTCGCCGCCGACATCGAGCGCGCTCTTGTAGACCAGCGCCTCACCGAACGCGTCGTGATGACGGCGCACCGTCTCCTCGGCGATCTGCGCCAGCCCGACGCCTTCGATCTGCGAATGCGTGCCGGCGAAGTACTTGGCGATGAAGTCGTTGCGCAGGCCGACGGCGTCGAAGATCTGGGCGCCGCAATACGACTGATAGGTCGAGATGCCCATCTTGGACATCACCTTCAGCAGGCCCTTGCCGATCGACTTGATGTAGCGCTTGACGATCTCGTAGTCGTCGAGCTTGGCCGGCAGCTTGTCCTTGAGCGCGATGATGGTCTCGAACGCCAGATACGGGTTGATGGCTTCGGCGCCGTAACCCGCGAGGCAGGCGAAGTGATGCACTTCGCGCGGCTCGCCCGACTCGACCACGAGGCCGACCGAGGTGCGCAGGCCGACGCGGATCAGATGATGATGCACCGACGCGCAGGCGAGCAGCGAGGGGATCGGAATCCGGTCGCTGCCGGTCGCCCGGTCGCTCAGGATGATGATGTTGACGCCGTCACGCACTGCGGATTCCGCGCGGGCGTTGAGTTCGTCCAACACCTGCTCCATCCCGGCCGCGCCGAGCCCGGCGTGGAAAGTGGTGTCGAGCGTGCGCGACTTGAAATGCGAATCGCCGACCTCGGAGATCGAGCGGATCTTTTCCAGATCGCCGTCGGTGAGGATCGGCTGGCGGACTTCGAGGCGCTTGGTGCCGGCGAGGCCCTGGGTGTCGAACAGGTTCGGGCGCGGGCCGATGATCGATACCAGGCTCATCACCAGCTCCTCGCGGATCGGATCGATCGGCGGGTTGGTGACCTGGGCGAAGTTCTGCTTGAAGTAGGTGAACAGCGGCTTGGGCTTGTCCGACAGCGCCGACAGCGGCGTGTCGTTGCCCATCGAGCCCGAGGCTTCCTCGCCGGTCGACGCCATCGGCGTCAGCAGGATCGAGATGTCTTCCTGAGTGTAGCCGAACGCCTGCTGCCGATCGAGCAGCGGCAGGTTCGAGCGCTGGCCCTTGACCGGCGCGTCCGACAGCTCTTCGAGCACGATCTGGGTGTGGCTCAGCCAGTCACGATAGGGCTGGCTGGCGGACAGCTGCGCCTTGATCTCGTCGTCCGGAATGAGCCGGCCCTCGACGAGGTCGACCAGCAGCATCTTGCCCGGCTGCAGCCGCCACTTGGTGACGATCTGATCCTCGGGGATCTTCAGCACGCCCATTTCGGACGCCATGACGATGCGGTCGTCCTTGGTGACGAGATAGCGCGCCGGGCGCAGACCGTTGCGGTCCAGCGTCGCGCCGATCTGGCGGCCGTCGGTGAAGGCCAGCGCGGCGGGGCCGTCCCACGGCTCCATCAGCGCGGCGTGATATTCGTAGAAGGCGCGGCGCTGCTCATCCATCAGCGGATTGCCGGCCCACGCCTCCGGGATCATCATCATCACGGCGTGCGGCAGCGAGTAGCCGCCGCGCACCAGAAATTCGAGCGCGTTGTCGAAACAGGCGGTGTCCGACTGGCCCTCATAGGAGATCGGCCACAGCCGACTGATGTCCTTGCCGTACAGCTTGGAGTGCACCGAGGCCTGCCGCGCCGCCATCCAGTTGACGTTGCCGCGCAGCGTGTTGATCTCGCCGTTGTGGGCGACCATGCGGTACGGATGCGCCAGCGACCAGGTCGGGAAGGTGTTGGTCGAGAACCGCTGATGCACCAGCGCCAGCGCGGATTCGAAATCCGGCTCGGCGAGGTCCGGGTAGTACTTGCCGAGCTGGTCGGCCAGGAACATGCCCTTGTAGATAACGGTGCGGCACGACAGCGACACCGGATAGTAGCCGGCGAGGCCGCGCTCGCGACGCTGATAGATCGCGTTCGAGATCGACTTGCGCAGGATGTAGAGCTGGCGCTCGAATTCGTCCTCGGACTTGGTCAGCGGACCGCGGCCGATGAACACCTGCATGTTGGCCGGCTCGGTCGGCTTGACGGTTTCGCCCAGCGACGAGTTGTCGGTCGGCACTTCGCGCCAGCCCAGCAGCGTCAGGCCCTCGGCCTTGATCTGGTCGGCGACGATGCTCTTGATCACCTTCCGCCACGACGAGTCGCGCGGCATGAACAGCGCGCCGACGGCGTATTCGCCCGGCGCCGGCAGCGAGAAGCCGAGCTCGGCGGCCTTGCGGCTGAAAAACGCGTGCGGAATCTGCACCAGAATACCCGCACCGTCGCCGGCGCGCGGATCGGCGCCGACCGCGCCACGATGCTCGAGATTGCACAGGATGCGGATCGCGTCGGACACGATCTGGTGCGACTTCACGCCCTTGATGTTGGCGATGAAGCCGACGCCGCAGGCGTCCTTTTCGCGCGACAGGTCGTACAGACCCTCGGCTTCGGGACGCCAAGTGTGCTCGCGCGCGGGCGTTTTCACGGCCGGGTCCGCCGTCAGCGCATTGGCAACCATGTTCTCGCGCTCAACCTCAGACCCGCTCATGTTCGTCCTCATTCATCCTGGCAAGGATTCGTCCAGCAGCGGCACACTTCGGGCGTCCGCGGCACCCTCCGGGCCACCGCTCGCCGCCGCGAGCCACGATTTTTAGTATTCAGACCCCGGTGTCCATATCGCCCATAGGACAAGGCAGGAGTCTCGCGCGACGTCAAACGCCGCTGTTTACGCTGCAAGGCCCGTGTGGGGCTACCACCGTAATTGAGACAGTGTTGCTGTCCTAGCAAGACCTTGTCAAATTTTTGTCTAGCACACAAGCGCGCGCGAGTCCTGCTTTGGAAGCTGTCCAAACGCAATTCCCGCCCCGGATTCACGCCGAAAGGGCCCTGATCCGGCCCAAGCGAGGCCCAATTCCGCCCCGAGGCTCCGCCGCGCCCCGCAGCGGGCATGGGGCGTGGGCCAGAACGGCAGGAGCAGGATATGCGTGTGATGGGGTTGATGACTTCCGGATGGGCGATCGTGGGCGGGCTCGCCGCCGCCATGACGGCGGCCAGCGCGCAGCCGGTGCCGCGGATCGCCGGGGCGCCGGTGGTGACCCAGATCTCCGATATCGACGAGCCCTATGCGGCGGTGCCGCCGCCGCGGCTCCGTCGGGTGATCCCGGACGACGATGGCTATGCGCCGGAGGTGCTGTCGCCGCGCGAGGTCGCCGATCTGGCGCGGGACGCCGGCTTCGAGCCGCTCGGCGTGCCGTATCAACGCGGGCTGGTCTATACGATGTCGGCGCTCAATCCGGACGGTGACGACGGCCGGCTGGTGGTCGATGCCCGCAGCGGGCGGATCCTGCGCTTCATGCCGGCCTGGCAGATGGGCGACGCCATGGAGACCATGACGGTCGCGAGCTATGGCCGGATCCAGGGCCTGCCGCGCTTCATCGAGCGAAACCCGCCGCGGCCGCCACGCGCGGTCGGCCGGCTGGCAAGCCGCACCCCGACGACGCCGCTGCCGCGCCCCTCGCCGCAGCAATCCACCAGAGGCCCCTCGCCCGCCGCAGCCAGCAATGCCGCTACTGCGGTCGCCCCAGTGAAGGACGCAACCAAGCCGGCGACGGATGCGGCCAAGGTCGAGCCGGGCAAGACCGAGCCGACCAAGATTGAAGCCCCGGCAAAGCAGGAAGCCGCAGCCGCGCAGACCAAGCCCACCGCCCCACCGGCGCCCGCGCCGACCGAAGCCAAGCCGGCCCCGGCCGGACCGACCGTTCAGCCGACCGAGCCGATGCCGCCGGTGCAGGGGCTGGAGTAGTAACTGCGCTTCATTCACACGCCGTCATGGCCGGGCTTGTCCCGGCCATCCACGCCTTTACTCGCAGCGCCGCCGTAAGGCGTGGATGCCCGCGACAAGCGCGGGCATGACGGAGAGGCAGGGGCCCGCCACGTAGAGCCTGCGACGGTTGGCACACACCCCACAAACCAAAACGCCCCGGTTTCCCGGGGCGTCGGTGAGTCGTGGGGTGAAAGGCGCTGCAGTTACGCGGCGGCCTTTTCGCCGGTCTGATCGACCACTTGCGGCGCGGCTTGGGCCGAGGTGGTGATCGGAATGCTGCGGGGCTTCTTGGCCTCCGGAATCTCGCGGACGAGATCGACGTGCAGCAGACCGTTCTCGAGGCTGGCGTTCTTCACCGAGACGTAGTCGGCGAGCTGGAAGGCCCGCTCGAAGGCGCGCGCCGCAATGCCGCGATACAGCACTTCGGATTTGCCGCCGTTCTCGTTCGCGGTCTTCTCGCCCTTGATGGTGAGCTGGTTCTCCTTGGTCACGATCGACAATTCGGCCGGGGAGAAACCGGATACGGCGACGCTGATACGATACGCGTTATCGCCGGTGCGCTCGATGTTGTAGGGCGGATAGCCGGGAGCCGCCGCCTCGCCGGACGTCTGGTCCAGCAGATTGAACAGGCGGTCGAAGCCGATGGTGGAACGGTAGAACGGGGTGAGATCGAACGTACGCATGGTCAAGTCCTCCTAGAAGCGACTGTTTGAATACCCGCCCGCCATCGGGCCGGGCATCGTCTGGATGCAGCCGGATCAGCTCCTGAAGCTCAGGTCCTGACCCCTTGGTGTGGCCTGCACGAAAATGATATGGGAGGGTCGTTGCGGGGTTCAAGAGGTCTCCGCGATCTTCCGTCCGACGATTCTTCTCGCTGTCTCCCAGCGTTTTAACCCCTCCGGATTTGGCTCATGACGCTCGTCTCGATTCCCGCCAATCCGGTCCCCGAGGGGGCGGTCTCCGGCACCATCAAAACGCCGGACGGCACCGAGCTGCGCTACGCGCGCTGGCCGGCGCCGGCGGGCCGCAAGGGAACGGTCTGTGTCTTCACCGGGCGGACCGAGCAGATCGAGAAGTACTTCGAGACGGTGCGCGACCTTCAGGACCGCGGCTTCGCGGTGGCGATGATCGACTGGCGCGGCCAGGGCCATTCGGCGCGGCGGCTGCGCGATTCCCGCAAGGGCTATGTGCGCAACTTCGCGGACTACGAAGTCGACGTCGAAACCTTCGTCCGCGAGATCGTGCTGCCGGACTGTCCGCCGCCGCATTTCGCGCTGGCGCATTCGATGGGCGGCGCCGTGATGCTACGCATCGCGCATTCCGGCAAGCGCTGGTTCGACCGCATGGTGCTGTCGGCGCCGATGATCGACCTGCCGGGCCGCGCCACGTCGCTGCCGGCGCGGCTGCTGCTGCGCACGATGCGGCTGGCGGGCCAGGGCGGTCGCTACGTGCCCGGCGGCAACGACGTGCTCGCCAACACCGAGCCGTTCGTCGGCAACAAGCTGACGTCCGATCCGGTGCGCTACGCCCGCAATGCCGCGATCGTTTCCGAAGACCCGACCCTCGGCCTCGCCTCGCCGACCATCGCGTGGGCCGACACCGCCTTCCAGACCATGCACGGCTTCCGCGCCGCGAACTATCCGTCGAAGATCCGCCAGCCGATCCTGATGATGGCGGCGAGCCACGACACCATCGTGGCGACCGCGGCGATCGAGGAGTTCGCCTATCATCTGCGCGCCGGATCGCATCTGGTCATCGCCGGCGCCAAGCACGAGATCCTGCAGGAGCAGGATCGCTATCGGCAGCAGTTCTGGGCGGCGTTCGACGCTTTCGTCCCGGGGACGCCGCTGTTTTGATATGGCATACTGACGTGGCCGCGCCGGATGTGGCATCGTGCCGTTAACGACGTCCGTCAGCCGATCAGGAACTTCATAGATCCGCCAAGGTTGCAGGCTGCAACATTTCCCCGACCTCGCGCCATTCCGCCGAAAGATCTTCGCCCCATGAAAATCCGCAAAGCCGTTTTCCCGGTTGCCGGCCTCGGCACCCGGGTCCTTCCCGCCACCAAGGCGATGCCGAAGGAGATGCTGACGATCGTCGATAAGCCGCTGATTCAGTACGTGGTCGACGAGGCCAAGGAGGCCGGGATCGAGCACTTCATCTTCGTCACCGGTCGTAACAAAGGCATCATCGAGGATCACTTCGACCGCCAGTTCGAACTCGACGTGACGCTGGAGAAGCGCAACAAGAAAAGCGAGATGGACATTCTGGCGCGCGACCAGCCGGAGGCCGGCGCGATGAGCTTCACGCGCCAGCAGGCGCCTCACGGGCTCGGCCACGCGGTGTGGTGCGCCCGCGATATCGTCGGCAACGAACCGTTCGCGGTGGTGTTGCCCGACGAATTAGTCCTCAACGATCCGGGCTGTCTGAAGCAGATGATACTCGCCGCCGAGAAGCTCGGCGACAAGACCAACGTCATCGCAGTCGAGGAAGTTCCGGCCGACAAGACCCATCAGTACGGCATCTGCGGCGTCGGCAAGCGCGACGGCAAGATGTTCGAGATCGACGGGATGATCGAGAAGCCCACGCCTGGCACGGCGCCGTCCAACCTCTCGATTTCGGGGCGCTACATTCTGCAGCCGGAGATCTTCCAGATCCTCGCGACGCAGGAGCGCGGCGCCGGCGGCGAGATCCAGCTCACAGATGCGATGATCGGGCTGGCGAAGACGCAGAAGTTTTACGGCGTCGAGTTCGAAGGCGAGCGCCACGATTGCGGCTCCAAGGCCGGCTTCCTGCGCGCCAATATCGCGTTCGGAATGCGCCGACCCGAGCTGCGCGACGCCCTGGTGGCCGACATGAAACGCTATCTCGGCGGTTGAGGCAAAGTTCAAGCAACCAGATTGAGGTCGCTGCGGCTGGCAGCGACCACGCAGCGATTGCGGCCGAGATCCTTGGCCGCATAGAGCGCCTTGTCGGCGGCCTCGAACAGCACCGACCAGTGCTGCAACGGCACCGGCGTCATGCTGGCGACGCCGACGCTGACGGTCACGCCGGCCTGGCCCTCCGACCATAGCTCGACCTTGCGGCGGATGGTTTCGGCGACGCCCTGCGACTGCGTCGCATTCATGCCTGGCAGCAGCACGGCGAATTCCTCACCACCGAATCGGGCCGCGCAATCGCTGGCGCGAGCCGCCGAATCGGCGATGCACAGCGCGATACCGACCAGCACCTGATCGCCGGCCTGATGGCCGAAGCTGTCGTTGAACGACTTGAAGTGATCGGCATCGATGATCATCAGTGCGATCGGCGTCTTCGACCGCACCGCGCGGCGCCATTCGCGATCCATCACCAGATCGAACTTGCGGCGGTTGGTCAGCCCGGTCAGGCCATCGGTCGTCGCCAGCTCTTCGAGCCGGCGCTCGGCCTCGGCGCGGCGATTGATCTCGCGGATGAAGAACACCGTGAAGCCGGCGACGATGATGGCGAGCACCAGCAGGATGGCGCCGATCCGCAGCGCCTCATGGCGCCACATCATGAAGACGTCGCTCCACGACCGGCCGACCAGCACCATCAGCGGCCGCGCGCTGTCGGCCCAGACGTACATCCGGGCGATTTTGTCGGTCTTGCCGTGCCCGCTGAACCAGCCGCGGCGCTGGCCCAGCATCTTGCCGATGCCGATGTTGGCCATCACGTTGGAGCCGAGCAGTCCCGGCTCGAACGGCGTCCGCATGATCAGCGTGCCGTCGCGGGCCAGCACCGCGATCACGTCGTGCGGGGCAAGGTGCAGGCGGTTGAACAGATCCTGGAAATAGCTGAAGCGGATCGAGCCGGCGACGACGCCGGCGAAGCTGCCATCGGGCGCCGAAACCCGACGGCTCAGCACCACCGAATAGATGCCGCGATGCTGCGTCGGCCCGCTGATATACAGGCCGAGATCGGGCTGCGCCACATGGGCACGAAAGAAGGCCTCGTCGGAGCGGTTGATCTTGTCGGGGGTCAAGGTCGCCGAATCCAGCCACAGGTCGCCTTTGGTATCGAAAACCCGCATCGGTCCGAAATGCTTCGCCGACACCGAACGATCGAACAGGATCAGGTTGCGGATCTTGGCGTCGACCTGGGCGAGTTCGGGCAGCGCCAGGCCGCTGACGACCGCGCGGAGCGACAGGTCGTACAGCTCGACGTTGCGATTGATGTCGGCGCTGATCGTCGAGGCGAGGTTTTCCTGGGTCTGACGCGACAGCTCCTGGGCACTGCGGCGCATCTCCAGCATGATGCTGCCGCAGACGCCGGAGAAGCCGAGCACCGTCACGATAAACGAAATGATCAGGAGTCGGGCCGACATCCGCCGGCCTTGCCGCATTTCCTGCCTGATCCTGTCGAAGAGCCCGACGCTGCTGTCCATGAACGACGCTAGCCACGCAAAACTTGCGGAGCGTTTAAGTTGCGACCATGACAGAGGCTGCGGTTAACGGCGAATTTCACCGTTCTCCGCAGAGCCTGACCCTGGACTGACCCGCCGCCTGCGAAGCTGCGGGGCGCGAACGAGGACCTGCAGACGTGAGCAAATTCGATCCGCTTCGCGATCACCTGAAGCGTCAGACCGCGACCGAGCTGGTGCTGAGCATCGACGAGATCGAACAGATGCTCGGTTTCGACCTACCGCGGGCGTCGCACCGCGCCTCGTGGTGGGATTCGACCCGGGCGCCTGAAGAAAAGATGCCGCAGCGCGAAGCCTGTCTCGACGCCGGCTACATCGCCACCCGGCTGCCAGACGGTAGCGGCGTGCGGTTCCGCCGGATCAAGGCGCGCCGGCCGTACTGACCCGCAGCCCCGGCGCTCTGCGTCGCCCTCACCCCAGCCCTCTCCCGCAGGCGGGAGAGGGGGCGCGCTGGGCTTGGGGAGAGGTCCTTGATCGAGCTCAGTTCTGCAATCTGACGACGAGCATCACCACGGTGGCGTTGTAGCTGCCGCCGGTGATGTTGGAGTCGAGCTGGTCGCGGCGCAGCGTGCCCTTGACCCAGAGCTGACGGCTCATCTTGTAGATCAGGTTGCCCTCGAGCGAGGTGTAGCGGTCGCTACGGCCCGAGCCCTGGTACTCGTAGGTCGCGTAGGTGAACTTGCCGATCGCGGTCAGCCAGCGGCGGAAGTCGTGGTCGACCTGGGCCGTGTAGGTGCGGGTCAGCACGCCGGAGACCCCGGCCAGCGGTGATTCGTCGATCGACGTGTCGGCGCCGAGCCTGAACCTGGTCAGCGGCGTGACGGTCCAGATCAGCGACGCGCTGGTGAGCAGACCGTCGAGCTTGAGCAGCCGTGGGTCGCTGTAGGTCCGCGACGCCCAGCCGATCGAGGCTTCGCCGGTCAGCAGCCGGGTCAGCTCGAAGCTGGTGCCGCCCTTGAAATAGCCGCCCGAGCTGTCGCGCCGATAGCCGTAGCGGTCGGTCGCGCTCACGTATTGGCGTTCGCTGTACTGGCCTTCGACGAACGGCTTGAGCCACGGCAGAATCTCGTAGCTGACGCGGCCGGTGCCGGCATATTGGTTGAAGTCGCGGTCCGTATTCGGATCGGTGCTGCCGTCGGTGAACACCGATTGCTGGAACCTTCGGCTGTCGACGCCGCCGATCGCGGTGACCTGCAGGCGGTTGAAATTCTGGTCGATGCCGCCGGACACGCCGGTCTGAGTGTAGATCGGGAATTTCTGCAGGCCGAACAGGTTGTTCGGGCTGCCCGGGTTGTCGGTGCCGACGATCACCCGGCCCTGGCCGAGCAACCGCGTATCACGCGAGACATCGAGGCGGCCGTCGATATGGCCGTCGAAATCCGGGCGGTCGAGGACGCGCGGCGCCGAAGTGACGCCGCTGGCGGGCGTATTGAACTCGTGGCCGTAGCCGATGAACGAGCCGCGCAGATCGGCCACCAGCGCATGGCGATCCCAATCCGACGTCACCATCAGCTCCGGCGACACCTTGTAGAAGCCGGAGGCCTGCGGGGTCGCGATGCGGCCCGGGTTGGTGTCGTAGCCACCGTTGAGCTCGATCGCGCCCTTGATCAGGAAGCTGCCGGCATAATCGCCGACCGGGCCGAACGGATCGTCGTCGGCCTTGAGCCGGCGGCGCAGCGGCTGGCCCGGCAGCGTGCCGTTGAAGGCGGCCGAGACCGGCAGCTTGGCGGCGGCCTGCGACGGCGGCAGCGGCCGGGCCGGCGGCGGCGCGGGCGTCACCACCGGCGAGCCCGGACCGATCGATTTCGGCCGCGGCGCGCCGGGCAGAATCTTGGGCTGCTGGCGCTTGCGGCCGAGCGCGTCGTAGCCGGTGTTGGCCGCGCCGAGACTGGGCCGCCGCAGACCGAATTCCGGGGCCGGATCGAGCCGCGGGTTGCGGGTGCCGCGCATATCGTCGGTGTCGGAGGAATCGGCCTGCCCCGGTCGCGGTGGCGGTGGCGTGGACAGGCGCTGCAGCGGGCGATCCTGCGCCGGCACGAAACCGCCGGGTTCCGCTCTGAACAGGTCGCGGGTCAGGCTCTGCGCCTGCGCAGAGCCGGCCGCGCCAGCCAGCGCGCACACGGCTGCGGCCAGCAGCCATGCTGCACGCCGCGGAGAGCCCGTTGCTGACGCCGCCGTCACGACCTGAAAACCCCAACAAAATCAACTTCATACGTCGACAATCCAGCGACGTGGCGCTGATCATCGTTAATGGAGTTAAAACGTTTATGGTTAAGGAGGGGTTGAGAAGCGGCCCTAACGAGCGGTTGAGAACCTTTCCGGATCGGTCCCGGGCGCGTCGCTTCCCGCCCCGCTGCATGCTAGGAAGAGGCCCGGCCGCTTCGGCTCATGCTCTGGGACCTTGCATGGCTCTTTCAAAACCCCGCACCACGAAATCCGCGATGACCGCCCCAGCCCTTGCCGCGATCCCCTCCGCCCTGCGGACGCTGGAGTCGGAAGCTGACGGCGTCACCGCGCTGGCCGCGGCGTTGCGCGGTGAGCTTGGCCCTGCCCTGGTGGCCGCCGTCGAGTTGATCCAGGCCGGCAAGGGCCGCCTGATCATTACCGGCCTCGGCAAGTCCGGCCATATCGGCCGCAAGATCGCCGCCACCTTCGCGTCGACCGGCACGCCGGCGTTTTTCGTCCATGCCTCAGAAGCCAGCCATGGCGACCTCGGCATGATCACCGCCGACGATATCATTCTGGCGATGTCGTGGTCCGGCGAGCAGCCGGAAATGAAGAACCTGATCAGCTACGCGGCGCGCTTCAAGATCGCGCTGATCGCCATGACGTCCAACCCGGGTTCGACGCTGGCGCAGGCCGCCGACATCGCGTTGACGCTGCCGAAGGCGCGCGAGGCCTGCCCGCACAACCTGGCACCGACCACCTCGTCGCTGATGATGCTGGCGCTCGGCGACGCCATCGCGATCGCGCTTTTGGAAAGCCGCGGCTTCACCTCGACCGATTTCAGCGTGCTGCATCCGGGCGGCAAGCTCGGCGCGATGCTGAAATACGCCCGCGACCTGATGCACACCGGCGACGCCATCCCGCTGAAGCCGCTCGGCACCAAGATGTCGGACGCGCTGGTCGAAATGTCCGCGAAAGGTTTCGGCTGCGTCGGCATCGTCGACGCCAATGGCGCAATCGCCGGCATCGTCACCGACGGCGACCTTCGCCGCCACATGCGCCCCGACCTGATGACCGCCACGGTCGACGAGGTCATGACCAAGCGGCCGAAGACGATCAGCCCCGGCCTGCTCGCCGGCGAGACGCTCGAGCTGCTGAACTCCTCGAAGATCACCGCACTGCTGGTCACCGAAGGCAAGAAGCCGGTCGGCATCGTGCATCTCCACGATCTGCTACGCGCCGGGGTGGCGTAGGCCGACCACCAGCACGTCTTCAAGACGAAGGGGATCGTGCTGGTGCCAGATCCGTATGGAGATCCCACAAAATGAAAAGGAGGCAATGCTCCGGCCGATCTCCCTAGGATTTCGACCAGACCGAGCCTCCATTTGTAAAATGGGCAGGTTGGATCGGGACGTCAACTGCTACGCCTGCGCGAGCAAGGGCCGGCAGTCAGCCGCTTAACCTGCTCAAGCCGCCGCGACGATCAAATTCACCCCATCGGCCTGCACGATCTTGACCCGGCTGCCGGCGGGGGCGTCCGGGCCGGTGATGCGCCAGAAGGTGTCGTCGATCCGCACGGTGCCGACGCCGCCCACGATCGGCTTTTCCAAGACAAACTCGCGGCCGACCAGCGCGTCGGTGCGGCGGTTGAGGAATGGATTGGTGGCGCTCGATTCCGCCTCGCCGCCGCGCGCAATCCGACGCCACAGCGGCACCGCGGCGACCGACAGCAGCGCGAACAGCAGCAACTGCGCCTGCCACGACAACAACAGCATGCCCGCCAGTGCGAAGGTCGCGAGCCCAGTCAGCAGAGCCGCAAGGCCGAGCCAGAACAGGAATATCCCCGGCGCCAGCAGCTCCAGCGCCATCAGGATGAAGCCGACGATCAGCCAGTTCCAGGCGCCGAGCGAGATGAAGAGGTCAGTCATGGCCGCACCTTATAGAGGCTCTTAGTGTAGCCCGTCATTGCGAGCGAAGCGAAGCAATCCAGCGCCGTGCACGGGGCTAATGGATTGCTTCGTCGGCTTCGCCTCTCGCAACGACGCGACGAGGTGGTCGGCCCTGCTCGGACACTGCCTATTTCGCCTGCATATCCCCGTCATGGCCGGGCTCGTCTCGGCCATCCGCGCCTTGTCTGCATTGCCGTCAGCAAGGCATGGATGCCCGGCACAAGGCCGGGCATGACGGTGGAGAGGGCTGCTTCACATCGAAAGGCGTCGCCTTTTGCGGGCGTCACGATGTCTTGGTCGTCGGCGGCACCGAGCCGCGGCGGGCGGCGGCCTGGGTGGCGGCGGTTTCGCCGAAGGTGGCCTTGGCGATCTCGCCGATGCCGGCGAGCGAACCCAGCATGCTCATCGCCTCGACCGGCAACATGATGACCTTCTGGTTCGGCGATTCGGCGAGCTGGCCGAACGCCTTGATATACTTGTCGGCGATGAAGTAGTTCAGCGCCGCGACGTCGCCCTTGGAGATCGCCTCGCTGACCATCTGGGTGGCGCGGGCTTCGGCCTCGGCGGAGCGCTCGCGCGCCTCGGCATCGCGGAACGCGGCTTCGCGGCGGCCTTCGGCCTGCAGGATCTGGCCCTGCTTGGCGCCTTCGGCCCGCAGGATCTCGGACTGCCGCGCGCCTTCGGCCTGCAGGATGTCGGCGCGCTTGACGCGCTCGGCCTTCATCTGCCGGCCCATCGCCTCGACCAGATCGGCCGGCGGCACGATGTCCTTGATCTCGATGCGGTTGACCTTGACGCCCCACGGCGACACCGCGGCGTCAACCACGCGCAGCAGCCGCTCATTGATCTCGTCGCGATGCGACAGCACCTGATCGAGATCCATCGAGCCCATCACCGAACGGATGTTGGTCATCGTCAGCACGATGATGCCCTGCTCCAGATTGGAAACCTCGTAGCTCGCTTTGGCGGCGTCGAACACCTGGAAGAACGCGACGCCGTCGGCCGTGACGCTGGCATTGTCCTTGGTGATGACTTCCTGCTGCGGAATCTCGAGCACCTGCTCCATCACGTTCATCTTGCGGCCGACGCGATCGAAATACGGGATGATCAGATTGAGGCCCGGCGACAGCGTGCGGGTGAATTTGCCGAACCGCTCGATGGTCCAGTTATAGCCCTGCGGCACGGTCTTGACGCCGGCGAACAGCGTCAGGATCACCAGCAGCACGAGGACGATGGAAAAGATATCGAAGCCCGACAGATTGTACATGCAACGTCTCCTCCGGCGGCGTGTCCGCACCGGGCCACCCAGCGGCCACGACGATGCGTTCGCATGGCCGGCGCAACCGCATCATGGGTCGCTTGATTGTGATGTAAGGTTCGAGCCCGGCGAAAGCGAGCACAATCGCGGCGGCCTCGTGCCGCAAGCGCGCGACCGGCAGCCTGCTACAGCGGTCCTGCTACAGCCCGGCTTGCTACAGCCAAGCTTGCCACAGCCAGCCTTGCTACAGCCAGCCTTGCAGTTCGCGCAGCACCAGTTCGCGCAGCACCGAGATGCCGTCGTCGCTGTCGTTGAGGCACGGGATCGCGGAGAATTCCTCGCCGCCATTATGCAGGAAGATCTCGCAGTTCTCCTGCGCGATTTCTTCCAGTGTCTCGAGGCAGTCGGCAGCGAAGCCCGGCATCACCACCGCGATCCTGCGCACGCCGTCCTTGGCGAGCTTCTCGATGGTCTTGTCGGTGTAGGGCTGCAGCCACTCATTGAAGCCGAAGCGCGACTGGAAGGTCAGCAGCAGCTTCTTGTCGTCGAGGCCCATCCGCTCCCGCAGCGCGTCCACGGTCGCGACGCACTGCTTCTGATAGGGATCGCCCTTTTCGATATAGGACTGCGGCATGCCGTGAAACGAGGCCACGATCAGTTCCGGCTCAAACGACAGCGTCGCCAGATGCGCATTGATCGAGTTCGCCAGCGCGTCGATGTAGGTTTCGTCGCGATAGTAAGGCGGCGTCACCCGCAGCGTCGGCTGGGCGCGCAATTCGCGCAGCACGCGAAACGCCTGATCGCACACCGTGGCCGAGGTCGCCGCCGAATATTGTGGATAGAGCGGCACCACGAGGATCCGGGAACAGCCTTGGGCGACCAAGGCCTCGATCCGCGATTTCATCGACGGATTGCCGTAGCGCATCGCCCAGTCGACCACGAGATGGCTGCGACCACTCATCGTGGCGGCGAGCTTCTCGGCCTGCGCGCGGGTGATGGTCTTGAGCGGCGATTCGTTCTTCTCGGTGTTCCAGATCTTCTGATAGTCCTTGGCCTTGCGGGCCGGACGCGTGTTCAGAATGATGCCGTTGAGCGCCAGCTTCCAGAAGATCCCCTGATTTTCGATCACGCGCGGATCCGACAGGAACTCGCGCAGATAGACCCGCACGCCCTTGGTGTCGCAAGTATCCGGTGTGCCGAGATTGACCAGCAGCACGCCGACGCGCTCGGGCACAGGTGCCGGAGCGGGCGCGGGGCCGTGGAGGGGAACAATCACCGTCATGATGTCGATTGGCTTCGCGCTTTGGCCGATTGTTGTCAAGACGACGCGATGTCTGCTCATGGCCGGCCACCGTCCCTTGAGTGAGAGTTTGTAGCTAGGAAGCGATCCGCCGAGGGCAACAGCTTCGCGCGCCGCAACTGCACATTTGCTCTAAATTGCGGCCGCACTGGTTAAAGACAGGTCACGCGCTCGGCCGCGACATAGCCCAGTAAAAGCCCGATGCCGAACAGCAGCACCAGCCCCGCGGCACCGAACTCGATGCCGCGCATCAGCAGCGCGCCGCCGCCGGCCTGACCGGCCGACAGCCGCCGCGCCAGCCCCTTGGCCGACACCGCGATGCTGGCAATGGTCGCCACCGTGATGGCGGTGCCGAGCCCCATCATAAAGGTGGCGGCGACGCCGGCCCAGAACAGCCCCTGCGCCAGGGCGAATACCAGCACCAGGATGGCGCCCGAGCACGGCCGGATCCCGACCGTCAGCACCGCGCCGAGCCCGCGCCGCCAGCCACCGGGGCCGGCGAGTTCCGCCGGCTCGGGGCCGTGCGAGTGCCCGCAATGGTCGCAGGACTCGCCATGGGCATGGTCGTGGTGGTGATCGTGGTGAGCGTGATCATGCCCGTGATGATGGTCGTGCCCGGCGTGGGCCTGCAGCGCGTGGCTGTGGCCTTGATCATGGGCATGGTCGTGATGGGCGTGATCGTGCGCGTGGCCGGCATGCGCCATGGCGGGCGCCGGGGTCAGCGCCAGGCCGGGCCGCCGCGACGCGCCCTGCAGCGCGCGAAAAAAGCCGCCGCCCTTGCTCCAGACCAGCCGCAGGCCGAACGCCGCGATCAGGCCGTAGCTGGCGATCTCGATGACGCGCTCGGCGCTGCACATCGTCTTCGCCGTGGCGTTGAGCAGCCAGGCGCAGATTCCGACGATCAGCACCGCGACCAGCGCCTGCAGCATCGCCGACACGAACGACAGCACGATGCCGCGCCGCGCCGTTTCCTCGTTGGCGATCATGTAGGACGAGATCACCGCCTTGCCGTGGCCGGGGCCGGCGGCGTGGAAGATGCCGTAGGCGAACGAGATGCCGAGCAGCGTCCAGACCGCGGTGCCATCGGCCTTGGCGGCGCGGATCGTCGCCGACATCTGCTTGTAGAACGCCGACTGCTGCGCCAGCAGCCAGCCGATGATCCCGCCGGCCTGCGGTTCCGCGGCCGCCTTCGGGGCGCCGAACGGGTTCTGGGCAAGGGCAGAATGCAGCGCGGCGTCGGCGAGGACGCCTGCGGCGAGCAACGCGAGGCCCAGAAGCGCCAGGGTCCGGAACGACAACCCCTCCCCGTCATTGCGAGGAACACCCGGATCAGCGCGACGCGCTGTCCGGGCACAGGCTCCGCGACGAAGCAATCCAGCGCCGGGCGCGCAGCCCGTGGATTGCTTCGCTGCGCTCGCAATGACGGCGGTGGACGGCTGCGGACTGAAGCGCGCGCCGGCTTCGTTCATTCGTTTCACGGACACTTCACCTCGATCTTGTTGGCGAACATCGCCCCGTAGTTCGAATTGTCCCCGCTGAGGAAATTATCCTCGGACATCCGCTGCGCGGTCGCGCTGCCGTCGGTCGGGCGCTGGAAGTGGATCGCGCAACCCGCCGGCGCCCCGGCGAGCTTGACCGGGTCCTTGTCGGCGAAGGTGAAGTCGATGAAGTAGGTCGGATCGAACACTTCGACGGCGAGTTCGGGACTCTTCACCGGGGCCTTGAGCGGCAGGAAGAAGTGCAGCGTCAGCACGCCGTCGGTGTGGGACAGATAGTAGTCGACTGGCTCGCCGAACTTCTGCTTCTTGCCCGCCACCTTGGCGAAGGTGAAGTAGGCGAACTCCTTCAGCGACTCGACATTGGTCTGCGCCAGCGGCGCCAGATCCTCGCGGGTGTAGACGCCCTTCTGTTTGGTCTCGATGCCCTGCAGCGCGTAGGTCGAGAACATGTCGTCGAACGCCCAGGCGTGCCGCACCCCGGTGAACGCGCCGTCCGGCCCATACACCAGTTCGCTGGTCGCGGTGATCCAGACATGCGGATGGGCGTGCGCGGTGGCGATGCCGGCGGAGAGCGTGAAGCCACCCACAATCAGCAGCCACTTCGTCATTGCGAGGAGCGAAGCGACGAAGCAATCCAGCGCGGTGCCCGAAGCCGGATTGCTTCGCGGAGCCTGTGCCCGGACGGCGCGGAGCGCCGATCCGGGTGCTCGCAATGACGGTGTCGAGAGCGGAGCGGACAGCACAGCCATCGTCTACGCAGCCTCCGGCGTCTCGAGCAGGCCGCGGCGGCGCAGCAGCGCGTCGGGCTCCGGCGCGCGGCCGCGGAACGCGATGTAGGCCTCCTCGGGGTCGCGCGAACCACCGGACGCGTAGATGTCGTCGCGCAGCCTTTTGGCGACCTTCGGATCGAAGATGTCGCCCGCCTCCTCGAAGGCGCCGAACGCGTCGGCGTCCATCACTTCGCTCCACATGTAGCTGTAGTAGCCCGAGGCGTAGTGATCACCGGAGAAGATATGGCCGAACTGGGTCGGCCGGTGCCGCATCGCGATCTCTTCCGGCATCCCGATCTTTTCGAGCTCGCGCTGTTCGAAGGCACGGACCTCGCCGACATTCGCGGCCGGCTGGGTGTGGAATTCGAGATCGAGCAGCGCCGAGGAGACGAACTCCACCGTGGCAAAGCCCTGGTTGAACTTTCGCGCGGCGATGAAGCGCTTCAGAAGATCGTCGGGCAGCGGCTCGCCGGTCTGGTAGTGGCGGGCGAAGCGCTGCAGCACCTGCGGCTGCTCCTGCCAGTGCTCGTAGAGCTGTGACGGCAGCTCGACGAAGTCGGTGAACACGCTGGTGCCCGACAGCGACGGATAGGTCACGTCCGACAGCATGCCGTGCAGGCCGTGGCCGAACTCATGGAACAGCGTGCGGGCGTCGTCGGGCGACAGCAGCGACGGCTCGTCGCCCGAGCCCTTGGCGAAGTTGCAGACGTTGATGATCAGCGGCGAGACATTGCCGTCGAGCTTCTGCTGATCGCGCAGCGAGGTCATCCACGCGCCGGAGCGCTTCGACGGCCGGGCGTAGTAATCACCGTAGAACAGGCCGCGATGGCTGCCATCGGCATCCTTGACCTCCCAGACCCGGACGTCCGGGTGCCACACCGGCACGTCCTTGCGCTCTTCGAAGCTGACGCCGAACAGCCGGGTCGCGGTGTCGAAGGATGCGGCGATCATGTTGTCGAGCGACAGATACGGCTTGATCGCGGCGTCGTCGAAATTAGCGCGGCGCTGCCGCAGCTTCTCGGCGTAGTAGCGCCAGTCCCACGGCGCCAGCTTGAAGTTGCCGCCCTCCTCGGTGACCAGCTCCTGCAGTGCGTCGCGGTCGGCGAGCGCGCGGGCCCGCGCCGGCTTCCACACCCGCTCGAGCAGGCCGCGGACGGCCTCGGGCGTCTTGGCCATCGAATCGGCGAGCCGATAGGCCGCGAAGGTCGGATAGCCGAGCAGCTTGGCGCTCTCCTCGCGCAGGCTGAGGATCTCGCCGATCAGCGCGTTGTTGTCGTTGGCGTTGCCGTTGTCGCCGCGCGCGATGAAGGCGCGGTACACCTTCTCGCGCAAATCGCGGCGGCTCGACATCTTCAGGAACGGCTCGACCGACGAGCGCGACAGCGTGATCACCGCCTTGCCGGGCAGGCCGCGTTCGTCCGCCGCAGCCTTGGCGGCGGTGACGAAGCTCGCCGGCAGGCCTTCGGTGTCGCCCTCGCCGAGCTCCATGATCCACTCCTGCTCGTCGCCGAGCAGATGATGGCTGAAGCTGGTGCCGAGCTGCGCCAGGCGCTCGTTGATCTCGGCCATGCGCGCCTTGGCGGTGTCGTCGAGGCCGGCGCCGGAGCGGTGGAAGCGCGTGTAGGTGCGCTCCAGCAGCCGCAGCTGCTCGGACGTGAGGTTGAGCTCGGCGCGCTTGTCGTGCAGCGCCGCGATGCGGCCGAACAGCACGGCGTTCATCATGATCGGATTCCAGTGCCGCGCCATCCGCAGCGACACGTCCTTGTCGATCTCCAGCAGCGCCGGATTGGAGTGCGCCGACACCAGGTCGTAGAACACGCCCGCCACCTTGTTCAGCAGCTTGCCGGAGCGCTCCAGCGCCGTGACGGTGTTGTCGAAGTCCGGCTCGGACGGATCGTGGGTGATGGCGGCGATCTCGGCCGCATGATCCGCGAAGGCCTGTTCGAACGCCGGCATGAAATGCTCCAGCGCGATATCCGTGAATGGCGGCGTTTCGAATGGCGTGGTCCAGGCATCGAGCAGCGGATTGTCCGCGCGCGGGGCTGCGGCAATCGGTCCGGAGCGATCAGACATCAAGAAATCCTGCGTTGGCGTCGCGACTTGCGAACATATAGCACCCGGTGGGGCTTTTTTGCGCCATCCGGCTCGGATGCCGGGATTATTCGTTCCCTGCGCCAGATGCCCAGTTGCTGCGCCCAAGTGCTGACACTTTACGGGATCATCGCCTTGCGCTTGCCGCGGCGGCCATTTTCGGAGAGATTGCGCGCCGCCCGAGAGGATTTGAGACCAATGAACAAGACGTCAGCCCCGACCGCCTCCCGCCAGATCGCCTGGCCGAGCGTCGTCACCGTCATCAGCGCCGCGATCCTGATCGGAGCCGAAGTGTTCGGCGCTGCTTTCGCCGGCGGCTGGGCGCTCGCGATCCTGTTCGGTCTCGACGAGACCTCGACTCACATCCTGCAGGCGGTGCTGTTCGTCCTCGGTGTCGTGGTGATGGCTGGCTTCGTCCGCAATGCGCAGCGTATCGAGCCGTTCTTCAAGCGCTCCCGCGCGCGATAGTCGCAAGCGGCGCCGGCGCGCGGCCGCCGCGTCGTTAACTTCATCTTCATGGCCGCTCGACGCCGCGCTCGTCGTCAGTTCGAGTTATGCCTGTCGCACAGCGCTTTCTGTGATTGTGACAGCACCAGCGCAGCGGCCCTGAGCTTCAGCACTTGTTAGTCACCTTGAACAGACGTTCATGTTGGCGCGTGTACTGCGTGGCTGATCAGCAACGCTGAGCGACGGCGTTGGAAAAATCTCGCGCGCGGCCAAAAAAAATCTTGCGGACCAGGACTGAAACACCTATCTCCGGTCTTGCCCAATTTCGCACGTGCCTGTGGTCGTGTGTCGATCGGTAGGTATCCGGACAAGAGGCCGGACAGCCGCCAAGGGATGAAGAAGCCGAGGGTCGCCTGATCGCAAGGTCAGTGGCCAGCATCTCTCTCAAGAGATGCCGTTGAAGGTAACTTCTTCTCTTGCAACCGTGATCGGCAGCCGGAGGCGAACCGGCGCACCCCGCTCTCAACGGGGGACGCGACTTAAAGCAACGACGGAGCGGGCTTTTTTGGTCTCTGCTGGCTTTCCATCAGCCAGCGCGAATACCGAAGAGGCTTGTCCTTCATTGCCAGGCGAGCGGGCGGGAGCACTCCCAACCAATCGACGGCAGACCTGTCTTCCCGAGCTGACCGCTCGTCGCGCCTCCATCGCGTGACGGCGTCGCAGTCGTCGGGACGGCGTCACTGTTGAACGCGTCCGTCGCTGGGCGTTTGGGAGAGTGCCATGACCGAACGTATTCGGGATTTTCTGCGCGACCGTCGCACCAATGGTCTGGATGTCGAGCCCTGCCTCGTCGTCGACCTCGAGGTCGTGCGCGACAACTTCTCCAGCTTTGCCAAGGCGCTGCCGGACAGCCGCGTGTTCTACGCGGTGAAGGCCAATCCGGCCCCGGAAGTGCTGTCGCTGCTGGCTTCGCTCGGCTCGTGCTTCGACTGCGCCTCGGTGCAGGAGATCCAGATGGCGCTGGCCGCTGGCGCGACCGCCGATCGCATCTCGTTCGGCAACACCATCAAGAAGGAGCGCGACATCGCGCGCGCCTTCGAGCTCGGCATTCGCCTGTTCTCGGTCGACTGCACCGCCGAGGTGGAGAAGATCGCGCGCGCGGCGCCGGGGTCCAAGGTGTTCTGCCGTATCCTGTACGATTGCGCCGGCGCCGAGTGGCCGCTGTCGCGCAAGTTCGGCTGCGATCCGGAGATGGCGGTGGACGTGCTCGATTCGGCCAAGCGTCTCGGCCTGGAAGCCTATGGGATCTCGTTCCATGTCGGCTCCCAGCAGCGCAAGGTGAAGGCGTGGGACCGTGCGCTGGCGATGGCCGCGACCGTGTTCCGCGACTGCGCCGAGCGCGGCATCACGCTCTCGATGGTCAACATGGGTGGTGGCTTCCCGACCAAGTATCTCAAGGAAGTCCCGCCGGTGGTGCAGTACGGCCGCTCGATCTTCCGGGCGCTGCGTAAGCACTTCGGCAACCAGATCCCGGAGACCATCATCGAGCCGGGCCGCGGCATGGTCGGCAACGCCGGCGTGATCGAGACCGAAGTCGTTCTGATCTCGAAGAAGAGCGACGACGACGAGGTGCGTTGGGTCTATCTCGACATCGGCAAGTTCGGCGGTCTCGCCGAGACGATGGACGAGTCGATCCGTTACGCCATCAAGTCTCGCCACGACGGCGCCGAGATGACGCCCTGCGTGCTCGCCGGCCCGACCTGCGATTCGGCCGACGTGATGTACGAGAAGATGCCGTACCCGCTGCCGGTGACGCTCGAGATCGGCGACAAGCTGCTGATCGAAGGCACCGGAGCGTATACGTCGACCTACTCGTCGGTGGCTTTCAACGGCTTCCCGCCGCTGCGGACCTACCACATCTGAGTATTCACCTCCTCGCTTGCGGGGAGGTCGGATAGCGGGAAAGGGCGGCTCGCGTCGCCCTCACCCCGGCCCTCTCCCGCAGGCGGGAGAGGGAGCAGAACAATTGAGGCCGGCTTGCCGGCCTCTCCCTGTCACATCGCTATCTGCTGACAACATGCTGCCGGCGCGGTTCGCCGGATAGCGTGGGGATCGACGTGCCATGACCAACGTTCTCGCCACCAACCTGACTGCCTTGAACGTCGCAGCTCTCCCGTTCGCGATCCGTGCGGAAAAGAGCTCCGATATTGCTGCGCGTGAGAGCCTGTTGGATGCGTGCTTCGGCGAAGGCCGGCATGCGCGCACCTGCCAGCGTTTGCGCGATGGACGCGCGCCCGCCGAAGGCCTCGCCTTCTCGGCGGTCCGTCAAGGCCGGCTGGTGGGGACTGTGCGTCTTTGGCATGTCGACGCAGGGGGCCGAGCCGCACTCGTGCTCGGCCCCCTCGCCGTCGATTCGTCGTGCCGCGAATTCGGCCTCGGCGGCGCGCTGATGCGCGCGGCGCTGGCCGAAGCCGCGGCGCGCGGCCACGGCGCGGTGATCCTGCTCGGCGATGCACCGTACTACGCGCGGTTCGGCTTCTCGGCCGACAAGATGGCTGCGCTGGCGCTGCCGGGTCCGTTCGAACGCGACCGCCTGCTCGGCCTCGAACTCCGCGAGGGTGCGCTCGACGGCGCGGCCGGCCTGATCGTCGCGACCGGCGTTGCCGCCAAGCCGGCGCGCGCCGAACGGTCGCGTCTTCGCCGCGCCGCGTAAGGAGGGTCCGATGCGTTTTCCCCGTCCGACCCACCGCGTCTTCGGGCGCCGCGATCCGGCCAAGCGCCCGCGCGTCACCGCACTGGTGCTGACCGTGTTCGTGCTGAAGATCGCCGTCGACGCCTGGCGCCGCCGACGGACCCGCAGTCCGGAGACGACGACGGCGTAAGCCCCGCGTCGCAGCCCGCCCCCTCTCCCGCGTGCGGGAGAGGGCCGGGGTGAGGGCGCCCCGGGCAGTGAGGCTGTGATACGCGGAGAGGAGTGCCCTCACCCGGATCGCTACGCGATCCGACCTCTCCCGCAAGCGGGAGAGGTTGCGCCGTGGGCCGCCGCAAAGGGGAGCTGGCGCCGCCTCATCCCTCCGCGACTGCGCCGGCCTGCACCAGCCCGTCAATCTCGGCAGCGCTGAAGCCGGCCTCGGTCAGCACTTCGCGCGAGTGTTCGCCGAGACGGGGCGGCACGCGGTGCAGATTGGGCGGGGCTTCGGAGAATTTGGTGGCGGGGCGGGCCTGGCGGATCCTGCCTTCGGTCGGGTGATCGATCGCGGCGAAGTAATCGACCGCCTTGAGATGCTCCTGCTCGGCGATCTCGCTGATCCGCGCGAACGCGGTGTGCGGGACGTCGAGCCACAGCAGCAGCTCCTGCCACTGCGCCGTGGTGCGGCTCGGCGCGATCTCGTTCATCGCCGCGTAGATGCGGTCGATGTTTTCGGAGCGCGCCACCGGATCGCGCACCTGCAACTCCTCGATCAGTTCGGGCCGTCCGACCGCCTCGAAGAACGCGCACCAATTGTCGCCCGAGTACGGCAGCATGGTGATCCAGCCGTCCTTGGTACGGGCCGGCCTGCGCTCCTTCATGCGCTTGTAGCCCGAGGGGCCGATCGGCGGATCGAACGCGTAGCCCCCCAACATCTCGATGCTGTTGAAGCCCGCGATGGTCTCCAGCATCGGCACCTCGACCAGTTGGCCCTTGCCGGAGCGTTCGCGGCTGAACAGCGCCGTCGACACCGCACCGGCGAGAGCCTGGCCGCAGATCTTGTCGCCGACCAGGCTCGGCACGAATTGCGGCTCGTCATCAGAGCCGATCGACGAGGCGAGGCCCGACGCCGCCTGGATGATCTCGTCGAAGGCGGGCCGCTTGGCCCACGGCCCGTCCTGGCCGAAGCCGGTCGCCGCCGCATAGATCAGACGCGGATTGAGGGCGCGACAATCCTCGTAGCCGAAACCGAGCCGCGCCATCGCGGCCGGGCGCACATTGGTGAGCAGCACGTCGGCGGTGGGGATCAGCCGCTGCAGCGCCGCCTTGCCGTGCGGATGCTTGAGGTCGACCGCCAGACTGCGCTTGTTGCGGTTCACCGCCATGAACTGGCCGCTCATGCCGCGATTGCGGAACGCGCCGGTGTAGCGCCACATGTCGCCGGCCAGCGTTTCGACCTTGATGACGTCGGCGCCCCAGTCACCGAGGATCGCCGCCGCATAGGGGCCGAACAGCACGCTGGTGAGATCGAGAATGCGAATGCCGGCGAGCGGCCCGGTCGGTGCGGTCATGATGGTTCGCAATGAGAGGGAATGGGGACGATCGTGCCTGGCTTGGCGGCACGATCGGTGATAGCTGAGGCCGCTCGCTCCGAGCGGACTACTCGCTCAGCACGTCGCCGAACAGCTCCCAGGACGTGCCGTTGAAACGCGCCATCTGCAGCTGCCGGATCGGGATGCGCTGATCCGGAGACATCTGCAGCTTGATGCCGGGCAGCAGCATCGGCAGCTCGACAGCATTCAGCGACTCCGCCTGCTTCATCAGGTTCGCCCGGGTGAGATCGTCGCCGGCGCGCTTCAGGACCAATTCCATCATCTGCGCGAAGGTGTAGCCCGAGACGTTGAAGACGTCGGCCGGATCGGCGCCGGGATTGTAGGTCTGCATCCAGGCGCGCCATTGCTGCATGCCTGGATCGTTGGCCCAGCGCGGATCGCCCGGGTCCTTCAGATAAGCGCCGGTGACGATGCCGACCGCATTCTCCAGCCCCGCCGGCTTCAGCACCGAGCCGACCGAGTTTGACACCGCCGGCAGGATGATCTGCGGCTTCCAGCCGAGCTCGGCTGCCTTCTTGATCACCTGCGCGGCGAATTTCGGCGTGCATTCGTTGAACAGCACGTCGGCCCCGGCGGCCTTGAACTTGACGATCTGCGAGTCGACGGTCGGGTCGGTCGACTCGTACACCGCCTCCGACACGATCTGGTTCACATGATCTCCGAGGCCTTCCTTGAAGCCGGCGAGATAATCGCGCCCCGCTTCTTCGGCCGGCGTGATCACCGCGATCTTGGCGTTCGGTTTGTTGGCGAGAATCCACTTCGCGTAGATCTTGCCCTCGGTCTTGTAGGTCGGCTGCGAACCGGTGCTCCACGGAAAATGCGCAGCGTCGTTCCAGCGGCTGGCGCCGCTGAACGGAAACAGCTGCGGCACTTTCTTGACGTTGAGATATTTCTGCACCGCGATATTCGGGCCGGTGCCGAGATTGGAGAACAGCGCCAACACTTCGTCGCTCTCGACCAGCCGGCGCACCTGCTCGACCGTCTTGGAGGGCGAATAGGCGTCGTCCATGCTGAGCAGCTCGATCTTGCGGCCGTTGATGCCGCCCTTCTCGTTCAGCATCTTGAAGTAAGCGGCCTCGGCGCGGCCGATCACCGAATAGGCCGACGCCGGCCCGGAATACGGCATGGTCTGGCCGAGCTTGATGACGCTGTCGGTGGCACCGGGGTCGTAGCTGCCGCCGGCCTGGGCCGTGCCGCCGCCGGCTGTCGCGAGCAGCGCAGCCGTCACGACCAGCATTCGCCGAAACTGTCTCATGCAGGTTTCCTCCTCATTCCGCCCCGCATCGTCTGCGCGATGCTTGCGGTGTCGCTCCCTCGCAACCTCGCGGCCGCGATGCGCGGCCGAGCCGGCATTGCCGGCGCCAACACGCGCTTGTTGGTGAGCCGGGCGGCTCACATCTTGCAGCAAACATACATGCTGGCCCGCCATTGAGACGTCCCCTTGACCGCGCATCCGTATGTGTTTTTTGCAGGCTCGGGATTTGGCTCGATTCAAGGGACGGCCGGGCAACGAGCCCACGCCGTCCGATCGGCACCTGCCTCTCAACTCGTCATGGCCGGGCTCGTCCCGGCCATCCACGCCTTGCCGCGTATCAGGACCGTAAAGACGTGGATGCCCAGGCCTCCGCCGCGCCGAAGCGGCTTCGGCCGCGCAGGCGGGACAAGCCCGGGCATGACGGAGTCTGTGATTGTTGGGACGTGGCGTGGCGTGGCGCCTCGCCTCACTCCTCCTTGAAGCCGTATTCCTGATTGTTGCCGGTCGCGCCGTAATATTTGTACGGCAGGAACTTGCCCGACATCGTGATCTTGACGCGGTCGCCCTTCGGGTTGGGCAGGCGGTCCATCACCATGTCGAAATCGATCGCCGACATGATGCCGTCGCCGAATTCTTCCTCGATCAGCGCCTTCCAGGCCGGACCGTTGATCATCACCAGCTCGTAGAAGCGATAGATCAGCGGGTCGGTCGGCGGCATGGTGATGCCCTCGCCGCGCATCGGCACCTCGTTGAGCATCGTGGTCTCGACCTTGGAGAGCCCGAACAGCTCGGCGGCGGCGGCGGCCTGCGGCTTGGTCAGCTTCATCTGGCCGAGGATCGCGCCGACCACCAGCACCTCGGAATGGCCGCCGATCTTTTCGCAGATGTACTTCCAGGTCCAGCCCTTCTCGCGCTTGAGGTCGACGAGCTTTTCGGTGAGTTGCGCACGCTTCATGATGGTCTCCTTGGCAGGTCAGCGATAATCGGGAGGGATGTGGTCAGCGGGCGCGGAGCTGCGCCGCGCCGGGAACGGCGACGCTGCTTCCTTGCGGCACCAGCGCCGGCTCGACGAGGCCGGGCCGCACCAGCGGCACGCTGCGCGGATCGTGCTGCGGATTCTCGGCCGCGAAGGTCTTGCTGCGCGTCACCAGGAAATCGATGATGTGATTACGCAGCGCGTAGTAATAAGGATGCCGGTGCAGGTCGATGCGGGCGCGATCCTTCGGCAGCGGGTTCTCGACGATCTCGGCCACCACGGCGCCGGGTCCGTTGGTCATCAGATAGATTTTGTCGGCCAGATACATCGCCTCGTCGACATCGTGGGTGATCATGAAGGTGGTCTGGCCGGTCTCGAGACAAATGCGGCGGACCTCGTCCTGCAGCGAACCGCGGGTCAGCGCGTCGAGCGCCGAGAACGGCTCGTCCATCAGCATGATCTTCGGCGTGATACTGAGTGCGCGGGCGATGCCAACGCGTTGCTTCATGCCGCCCGAGAGTTCCGACGGCCGCTTGTGTTCGGAGCCGGTGAGGCCGACGAGGTCGATGAACTGCTGCGCGTGGGCGCGGACCCTGGCCTTGTCCCACTTGCGCCATTTCGAACTCACCGCATAGGCGACGTTGCCCATCACGGTGCGCCACGGCAGCAGCGCGTGGCTCTGGAAGATCACTGCGCGGTCGAGGCTGGTGCCCTCGATCGCCTGCCCATCGACGATCACCGCGCCTTCGCTCGGCTCATCGAGCCCGGCGAGGATGTTCAGCACCGTGGTCTTGCCGCAGCCCGAGTGCCCGATCACGCAACCGAACTCCCCGCGCGGCAGCGACAGCCACAGATCTTCGAAAATCGTGGTAGCTCCGCCACCCGCAGCCGGATAGCGCTTGGCGATGCCTTCGATCGAGATGAACCTGTCGACCATGGCGCTCACTCCGGAAACGTCACAAGACGCGTGAATCGCGCCAGGATCTGATCGAGCAACATCCCGACCACCCCGATCGACAGGATCGCGATGATCACGTTCACGATCGACAGATTATTCCACTCGTTCCACACGAAGTAGCCAATGCCCGTCCCCCCGACCAACATCTCGGCGGCGACGATCACCAGCCAGGCGATGCCGATCGAGATACGCATGCCGGTGAGGATGGTCGGCGCCGCGGCCGGCAGGATCACCGTGAAGGCACGGCGCACGGTGCCGACTTCGAGCGTGCGGGCGACGTTGACCCATTCCTTGCGCACCGAGGCGACGCCGAACACGGTGTTGAGCAGCATCGGCCAGATCGAACAGATGAAGATCACGAAGATCGCCGACAGACCGGAGTCCTTGATGGTGTAGAGCGCCAGCGGCATCCACGCGAGCGGCGAGATCGGCTTCAGCACCTGGATGAACGGATCCAGCGCCTTGCTCATCAGCGGCGACATCCCGATCAGGAAGCCGAGCGGGATCGCCACGATCACGGCGAGCAAGTAACCGGCCGCCACCCGCGCGATCGAATAGCCGAGCTGGATGCCGAGCCCCTTGTCGTTCGGCCCGTTGTCGTATAACGGGTGCCGAAGGTGCTCCCACAGCTTGGCGCCGACGTCGAGCGGGCCGGGCATTGCCGATTTGCCCTGCGTGGCGGTGAGCCCCATCAGCTTGGCGTATTCGGGACTCATCGCCGCGGTCGCGCCGGTGCCGCGCGTCGCCAGATGCCAGACGCCGATGAAGCTGAGAAACAGCAGAATCGAGACCAGCGCGGCGCGCAGCGTGAGAGACTTCGCCATCGCTTACGATGCCTTCTTGATCTTGAAGCTGGCGAGATAATCGTCGGGCTTTTCGGGATCGAAGCTCTTGCCCATCACGGTGAACGACTTGTACGCGGTGGTCGGCGGCGTCAGCCCCATCTCCTTCATCACCTTGGCGGTGTCGGTCGCGAGATAGACCTGCTCGGCGACGGCCTTGTAGTCGACGTCGCCCTTGATCTGCCCCCAGCGCTTCATCTGGGTCATGATCCACACGGCGAAGGACTGCCACGGGAACGGATCGAAATCGACCCGCTTCGGATCGGTCTTGATCTCGCCGAGGCCGTCCGCGTAGGTGCCGGTGAGCGACTGCTCCACCACCGTCACCGGCGCGTTGAGATAGTTCGCCGGCGCGATCGCCTCGGCGATCGATTTGCGGTTCTCCGCCTTGGAGGCGTAGGCGGTGGCGTCGACGATGGCGCGTGTCAGCGCCGCGAACGAATTCGGCGCGGTGGTGATGAATTCGCGGCTGGCCGCGAAGCTGCAGCACGGATGCCCGTCCCAGATCTGCTTGGACAGGATGTGCATGAAGCCGACGCCGTCATAGATGGCGCGCTGGCAGATGTTGTCGGGCGCCAGGAAGCCGTCGATATTGTCGGCGCGCAGATTGGCCACCATCTCCGGCGGCGGCACCGAGCGGATCTGGACGTCCTGATCCGGATCGAGGCCGTGCTCCGCCAGGTAGTAGCGCAGCAGGTAGTTGTGCATCGAATAGTCGAACGGCACCGCGAGCTTCATGCCCTTCCACAGCTTCGGATCGCGCTTGTCCTTGTGCTTGGTGGCAAGCGTGATGCCCTGGCCGTTGATGTTCTCGATCGCCGGCACGGTGAACGGCACCGCGTTGGCGCCGAGCCCGAGCGTGATGGCGATCGGCATCGGCGCCAGCATGTGGGCGGCGTCGTATTCCTTGTTCATCGTCTTGTCGCGCACCACCGCCCAACCGGCGGTCTTGACGACGTCGACGTTGAGGCCGTGCTTGGCGTAGAAGCCCATCGGCGCGCCCATGATGATCGGCGTCGCGCAGGTGATCGGGATGAAGCCGACCTTGAGGTCCTTCTTCTCCAGCGGGCCACCCTGCGCGAAGACTTCGGTCGCGGTTGCCAGCGGGAAGACCTGCGAGATCGCCGCCAGCGCGGTGCCGGCACCGACCGCCTTCAGGAAGGCGCGCCGCGAGGCGTCCTGCGGAAACATCGCGCGCATCACCGCAGAGGCGACCACGCCCTCGAGCCGCTTGTCCTCACTCTCCAGCATCGGCTGCTGCGCCAGCATCGCGCCATCGGCCGCATGGTCGGCCTCGGTGGCGTGCCGGCCGCAGCTGCATCCGCCTGCGCCGAGGCGGCGGTTAGGATCGAACGGATTGTCGAATGTGGACATGAGGCCCTCCTGCGGTGATGCGGCCGGCGGGGATGCGTGATGCGCATTCGCCGATCATTCCGCTTCTCAAACGCAAGGAGTGTGCCAGCCCCTCGATCGCCGGCTTTCAAGGATATAGCGCGGTTTGCCCAGTACGAGATTTCGTAATATACGAGATTTCGTAGGCCGGTTACGAAATTTCGGAGCGAACATGGACGTTTCCCTGTCAGCACCCGATGACGCCATTGGCAATCCCGAATTGCGGGCACGCGCCTTCGGCGGTCTTCCCGAAGCCACCCTGCTGCTCGATCCGGCCGCCGACCGGATCGTCGACGTCAATGCCGCAGCCTGCGCGCTGCTAGGCCACGACCGCGCCAACCTGCTGGCGATGCGGATCAGCGCGCTGCACGAGGCGCAGCAGTTTCCGACCCTGATCGTGTTCACCCAGGCGGTGTTCGATCGCGGCGCTTATTGGTCGCACGCGCTGACGCCGACCCACGCCTCGGGAGCGGCGCTGCGTGTCGAATATGCCGGCCGGCGCCTGGAGCATCAGGGCCGCACGCTCGTCCTGCTGACGATGAGCGATCTCGACCAGCGCCATCGCCGCCATGTCGATGCCGCGGCCGACGACTACATCCACGACGGCCTGCCGGCCTGGCAGCGCGTCGAGCGGATGTTCCAGAACATCGAGCGCGAGAACCAGCTGATCTTGAGCGCCGCGGGCGAAGGCATCTACGGCGTCAATGCCGAGGGCAAAGCCACCTTCGTCAATCCGGCCGCCGAGCGGATGCTGGGCTGGACCGCCGAGGAACTGGTCGGCCGCTCGATCCACGCGGTGATGCACCACACTCACCACGACGGGCGTCCCTACCCTGACCAGGAATGCCCGATCTACGCGGCGTTTCGCGACGGCGCAGTCCACACCGTCGACGGCGAGGTGTTCTGGCGCAAGGACGGCAACCCGGTCTGGGTCGAGTACACCTCGACGCCGATCCGCGACCGCGGCGGTGACGTCGCCGGAGCCGTGGTGGTGTTTCGCGACGTCAGCCAGCGCCGCGAGGCCGACGAGAAGCTGCACGCGGCGCTCGCCGAGGTCGACCGGCTGCGCGAACGGCTGCAGCTCGAGAACGATTACCTGCAGGAGGAAATCCGGATCGAAACCAATCCGCGCGGCATCATCGGCCAGAGCGAGGCGATCCAGACCACGCTGCGGCAGGTCAAGCTGGTGGCGCCAACCGCAGCCGCGGTGCTGATCACCGGCGAATCCGGCACCGGCAAGGAGCTGATCGCGCGCGCCATCCACGAGGCGAGCACGCGCAGCGGGCGGCCGCTGATCCGCGTGAATTGCGCCGCGATCCCGCGCGAATTGTTCGAGAGCGAATTCTTCGGGCACGCCCGCGGCGCCTTCACGGGCGCGCTGCGCGATCGCATCGGGCGCTTCGAACTCGCCGACGGCGGCACGCTGTTTCTCGACGAGGTCGGCGAGATTCCGCTGGAGCTGCAGGGCAAGCTGCTGCGCGTGCTGCAGGAAGGCCACTTCGAGCGCGTCGGCGACGAGCGCACCCGCAAGGTCGACGTCCGGCTGATAGCCGCAACGAATCGCGACCTCAAGCAGGAGGTGCAGCGCGGACGTTTTCGCGAAGACCTGTACTTCCGGCTCAACGTGTTTCCGATCGAGTCGGTGCCGCTGCGCGACCGCCGCGAAGACATTCCGCTGCTGGCGCAGCACTTCCTCACCAGCGAGCGCCGCGAAATGAAGTCCGAGCTGAGGCTGTCGCAAGGCGACGTGCGCCGGCTGATGCGCTACGACTGGCCGGGCAATGTCCGCGAGCTGCAGAACGCGATCGAACGCGCCACCATCCTGGCGCAGAACGGACGGCTGCGTCTCGATTTGCCGGAATCGGCGGGTCCGCAGGCCCCCGCCAGCGGACGGCAGAAGGTCGAAGCCCCGCCGACGGTGATGACCGCGGCGGAGCTACGCGACCTGGAGCGCGCCAACATCATGGCGGCACTGCGGGCCTGCAATGGCAAGGTGTTCGGCCAGGACGGCGCGGCGGCGATGCTCGACGTCAAGCCGACCACGCTGGCGTCGCGGATCAAAGTTCTGAACATCCCGTCAGCGCGCTCTTCGGAGCCGGCCCGTCCCTGATCGTGTCAGGTCCACCGGGTTAAAGACTCGTTCTGCTTCTGCTAGAAACACCGCCGTCATCCTGAGGTGCCCGCTGGGCCGCGCTCCGGCGCGGCGCTGCGGGCCTCGAAGGATGTTGACGCAAACCTCTTGGCCGCATCCTTCGAGGCGCGCGACGCGCGCACCTCAGGATGACGACTCCGCGCTTGAGGAGACGGCGACGCTTCGATCAATCGATGAAGCGTCTCGCCGCTCATGCGATCGGCGGACGCCTGGTGTGCCAATCGGTGATCGACTGATAGGCATGCCCGGCGCGGGCCAGCACGTGCTCGGACAGATGCGGTCCGACGAGTTGGAAGCTCAGCGGCATCGCATCGCTGGCCATGCCCATCGGCATGGTGATGGTCGGGCTGCCGCTGAAATCGAACGGCGCGGTGAAGCGCAGGATGTTCAGCAGCACATTGGGATCGGCGCCGTATTCACCCATTTTGGTCAGGGTCGGGATCGGCACCGGCATGGTCGGCACCAGCAGCAGATCGATGTCCTCGAACAGCGCCGCCAGCGCGCCGGAGAATTTCAGCCGCTCGTGATGGATCGCGGCGATCTCGACGCCGGTCACCGTATGGCCCTGCTCGATCAGTTGCGCCAGATCGGGGCCGTAGTCCTGCTTGCGCGAATGGTACGTCGCCAGATGCGCCTCGGCGGTTTCCACCGAGCACATCGGAATCCACTGGCTGACCAGCTTCTGATAGTCGGGGAATTTCACCTCGCGAATGCTGGCGCCGAGATCCGCCAGCGCACGCTCGGCTTCGCCAAGCGCCGCCACGACCTGCGGATCGATGCCGTCCTGCGTGTAGCTGCGATCAACCCCGATCCGCAGCCCGCGCACGCCCCCGCCAAGCTGCGCCAGATAGTTCGGCACCGGCGCCTGCAGCGCGGTCGGGTCGTTCGGATCGGCACCGGCGATCACACCGAGCATCGCCGCCGCATCGGCCGCGCTGCGGCACATCGGGCCGACGTGGTCGAGCGAATCCGCCAGCGGAAACACGCCGTAGCGGCTGACGCGTCCCCAGGTCGGCTTGATACCTGTGAGACCGCAGGTCGCCGACGGAAACCGAATCGAGCCGCCGGTGTCGCTGCCGATCGCGCCGTAGCAAAGCCCCGCGGAGGTCGCGACGCCCGAGCCGCTCGACGACGAGCCGACCCAATGATCGAGGCTCCACGGATTGAGCGGAGCTGTGTCGTCGGGGTGGTGGCTGGTGTAAGCCCCCTCCGTCATCTTCAGCTTGCCGATCGAAATCGCGCCGCCGAGTTCGAGACGGTCGACGACCGTCGCATTGAAAGACGGAACGAACTTGGCGTGGATCATAGTGCCGCCGCCGGTCGGGGCGAAGCTGGTGTAGCACAGGTCCTTCAGCCCGATCGGCACGCCGTGCAGCGGCCCGCGATCGATCCCCTTGGCGATTTCGTCATCGGCCCGGTGGGCGTGCTGCAACGCGCGTTCGCCGAGCACCGTCATGTAGGCGTTGAAGCGCTTGTCGAGCTGCGCGATGCGATCGAGCGAAGCCTGCGTCACCTCGGAGGGCTTCAGCTCCTTGCGGCGATAGAGATCCGACAGTTCGACGATGGACTTGTAGTGCAGATCCGCAGTCATTGTTGACGCCTTGTTTGTTGGGTTCGTTTCCTCATGCGGCGCGGTCCAGAGACCGCGAGGCTCTACTGCGTCGCCAGAGTTGACGCTTCCAGCGACGTCGCCCGCCCCGTCATTGCGAGGAGGCGTAGCCGACGAAGCAATCCAGCGCGGTGCACGGGCTTCTGGATTGCTTCGCTTCGCTCGCAGTGACGGGGAGAGTCCGTCGTTTCACTTCGAAATTAGTCTTCCGCCCGGCGCTAGAACTGCACGCCCTTGGTCAGCGCGCCGTCGACGACGAGGTTGGTCCCGGTGATGAAGCTCGCCGCCTTGCTGCCGAGGAACACCACGGCGTTGGCCATCTCCTGCGGCGTGCCCATGCGGCCGGTCGGGTTGAGCGCGAGCGCGGCCTTGTATAGTTCGGGATTGCCGTCCTTGATCTGATTCCAGACGCCGCCCTCGAAGTAGGTGTTGCCCGGCGACACCGAATTGGCGCGGATGTTCTTGGCGGCGAGTTGATAGGCGAGGCCTTGCGTGTAGTGAATGATCGCCGCTTTAAACGTGCCGTAAGGCCCCGCGGCGAAATCGACTTCGCGGCCGGAGACGCTGGAGATGGTGACGATCGCACCGGCGCCGCTCTTTTCCAGATACGGCATCGCCGCATCGACCAGCCGCACCGTGCCCATCATGTCGGTGGCGAATTCCTTCTCCCAGCTCTCTTCGTCCTGCCCGATCGCGAGCGCGCTGACATTGGCGACGATCACGTCGACGCCGCCGAGTTTGCTCGCCATGTCGGCGACCCACGCCTTCAGCGCTGGCCCGTTGGCGACATCGACCGCGCCGCCGAACGCCGCGACGCCCTTGGCTTTCAGCGCCGTGACGGTGGCATCAACCTCGGCCGCGTTGCGCGCGCAGATGCCGACGTCGGCGCCTTCGGCCGCGAACGTCTCAGCCACAGCCCGGCCGATCCCCTTGGTGCCGCCGGTGACCAGCACCTTGGCGCCCTTCAATCCCAGATCCATGTTCGTCTCCCACTGTGGCCGGCCGCCCGGGTGCGGCGGCTCCCCGATACAATCGATGATTGCGCCCGCTCGCCGCGCGTCACAGCAGCAGCTGCGCCCGCACCTTGTCTTCGTTGACGTCGTCGCCGACCAGCGAATGGGTGATGCGGCCTTTTTCCATGATGTAGCAGCGCTGCGCGATGGCCAGGATGGTGTCGAGATTCTGCTCGACGAACACGATCGTGGTGCCGAGCTCATCCCGGAATGATTTGAGCGCCTCGCAGATGTGCTGCACGATCGACGGCTGGATGCCTTCGGACGGTTCATCGAGGATCATCAGCGCCGGGTTGCCGATCAGCGCCCGCCCGATCGCGAGCTGCTGCTGCTCGCCGCCCGACATGGTGCCGGCCGCCTGCCTGCGCCGCTCCTTGAGTCGCGGGAAGTACTCGTAGACCAGTTCGGGCAGCTTCTTGCCTTTCGGCCCGCCGATCAGTTCGCCGACCTGTAGATTCTCCTCGACGGTCATCTGCGGGAACACGTCGCGGCCCTGCGGGATGTAACCGAAGCCGGCGCGCGCCCGCGCATCCGCCTGCAGCGGCGTGACGTCGCGGTCCATAAAGGTGATCGAACCACGCCAGCTATCGAGCAGGCCGATGATGCAGCGCATCAGCGTCGACTTGCCGACGCCGTTGCGGCCGATCACCCCGACGATCTCGCCGCGATAGACCGTCATGTCGACGCCCTGCAGGATCGGCGTGGCGCCATAGCCGGCCCACAGGCCCGAGACGTCGAGGATGCGATCGGCCGGCGCGTGGTCAATGGGCATGGGTTTTCCCGAGATAGATTTCGGCGACCTGCTCGTCGTTGAGGATCTCGTCGAGACTGCCGCGCGCAAAAATCTTGCCGAGATGCAGCACGGTGACGCGCTGGGCGATCTGGCGCACGAACGCCATGTCGTGCTCCACCACCAGCACCGTCATGCCCTCGGCGTTGAACGACTTGATCAGCTCGCCGGTCTTGTAGGTTTCTTCCGGCGACATGCCGGCAGTCGGCTCGTCGAGCAGCAACAGTTGCGGCCGCAGCGCCAGCGCCATGCCGATCTCCAGCCATTGCTGCTGACCGTGCGACAACGCACCCGCCATCTTTTCGGCATCGGCGGCGAGGCCGAGGAGCTCGAGCAGACGCTGCTCTTCGAGCGCACGCTCCGCGCCGGAGACGCGATCCTGCAGCGCGATCTGGATGTTCTGCTGCACCGGCAGTTCCTTGAACACGCTCGGCGCCTGCATCTTGATGCTCATGCCGCGCTGAACACGCGCGAACGGCCGCTCCGCGGTGACATCGACCGAGTCGAACAGGATGCTGCCGGCGGTCGGCGGAAACAGGCCGACGATCAGTTTGAACAGCGTGCTCTTGCCGGCGCCGTTGGGGCCGATCAGGCAATGCACCTCGCCGGCCTTCACGCTGAGATCGACATCGGACACCGCGGTGAGACCGCCGAACCGCTTGGTGACACCTTTGACTTCGACCAGCGACATGCTCACACCTTGTCCGGCTCGAGTTGCGGCTGGTCACGCAGGTCCGTCCCCGCACCTCGTTTGCTCTGCCGCGCCACGCGATCGGCCACGAACTTGCCGATGCCGAGCACGAAGCCTTGCGGCGCCGCCATCACGGTGGCGAGCAGCAGCGCGCCCATCAGCACCAATGCGGCCTGTTGGCTGTAGACTGTAATGGTCTGGAAGCCGAACAGCAGCAGGAAGGAGCCGACCAACGTCGCCGTCAGGTCGCTGCGGCCGGAGAACGCCACCCAGACGATCGGCATCGCGGCGGCCGGCAGGCCGATGCTCGACGGCGTGATGAACTGCCCCCACGAGGTGTAGAGCGCGCCGCTGAGGCCGGCGAGGCCGCTGCCGATCACGAAGGTCAGGAGCTGATATCTGCGGACGTCGTAGCCGAGCATTTCGGCGCGCTGCGGATTCTCGCGGGTGGCGACGATGACGTTGCCGATCCCGGAATTCACCAGCATCCGCAGCGCCAGATAGACGACGACGATCAGCGCCACCATCACATAGTATAGCGCCGAGCCCTCGATATAGAGGTCGCCGATCGCCAGCGGGTCCATGCCCTTCATGCCGTTGAAGCCGTTGAGGCGGGCGTCGCCGATCCGCCATTCCGGGCCGGCGGTCTGGCCGAGAAAGAAGGCCAGTACCAGCGTCGCCGATAGCGTGACGATGCCGAAGAAGATGCCGTTGATGCCGCCCCAGATCATGAAATAGCCGAGGATGCCGGCCGCGATCATCGCGACGACGACCGACAGCAGCAGCGCTGCGATCGTCGTGGTGCCGCCGCCCATGTTGATCGCCAGTACGCCGTACGCATAGCCGGCGATGCCGAAGAACAGCGTCTGGCCGAACGACAGCATGCCGCCATAGCCCCACATCAGGCACAGCCCGAGGGCCATGAAGATCCAGATCAGGAAGTAGGAGAAGTTGCCGACGTCGTAGGAATCGGCGAACAGCGGATAGATGAGCGCGCCGGCCAGGACGGCGACGAAGCAACCCCAGAACACGCGGCCGCGCCCCAGCGTCTGCGGACCTTCGAGCAGTTTGAACATCATCCCTCTCCGCTCAACGTCCGCGCCGCGCCAGCACGCTGGACAATCCTTCGGGCAGCACCCGGATGATCAGGATGACGGCAACCAGCATGCCGATCTGGCCGATGATCTGGCCATAGCTCGCGTTCAACGTCATCCGGATCGCCGCCAGCAGCAGCGCCGCCGGCGCGGTGCCGAGCAGCACGTTGGCGCCGCCGATCACCACGGTGACGAAACTCTCGACCACGAAGGTTGCGCCCATCGTCGGGATCAGCGTCATGGTTGGCGCATACAGCGCGCCGCACAGGCCGGCGAGGCCGGCGCCGATGCCGAAGCTGATCGCGTAGATCCGCCCGGTGCGCGCGCCGAGCGCCCGTGCCATCGCGGCGTTCTGCATCGTCGCCCGCGCGATCACGCCGAACCGCGTCTTCATGAACACCACGTAGAGCCCCGCCAGCACCGCGACCGCGGCGCCGAACAGCACCAGCCGATAGGTCGAGAAGGTGTAGGCGCCGATCGCGAAATTGCCCTCGGGCGTGCCGATGCCACGCACCGACGAGCCGACGATCAGCAGCATGGATTGCGTGACGATCAGGCTGAGGCCCCAGGTCGCGAGCAGCGAATCCAGTGGCCGCTTGTAGAAGCGGCGGACGATGAAATATTCGACCACGACGCCGATCAGGCCTGCCGTAATCGCAGCAGCGACCTGCGCGATCGGCAGCGGCACACCGAGGTTGACGAGGCCAACGGTGACGTAGGCGCCGCACATGATGAACTCGCCGTGGGCCATGTTGATCACGCCCATCATGCCGAACACGATGGCGAGGCCGGCGGCCGAGAGGATCAGGAAGGCGAAGACATCGGCGAACTGATAGAAGACCGAGAACACTTCAGCCGACATCTTGGTCTCCTGGTTGCGAGGATCGGCGCCGCCGCACTGCGGCGCCGAGGTGGTGGTGATCCGTCACGCGATCAGCCCCGATAGTCTTGCAAGTTCGATGCCGCTGCGCGTGAGGGATGCCATAGCAGTCGCTCTCACGACTTCTTCGGCAGATGGCTCGGCGTGTACTGATCCTTGTCGTTCTTCTTGGTGAGATCGCAGCCGATCTCGCCGAGCCAATACGGCTGGATCGTGCCGTAGTCCTTCTCGACCTTGACCTCGTGCTTCGGCCCGACCGAAATCAGGCGCATGCGGTGCGAGGTGTGCTGGCTCTTGGGATCGATGCAGACCTTGCCTTCCGGCGCATCGATGCAGGCGTCACCGGTGGCGATGACCTTGCGCAGATCCTCGAGCTTGGTCGACTTCGCCTTCTCCACCAGCGTCTTGTACATGTAGAGCGCGTTGTAGGCGTTGTAGCCCATGTCGTTGATGTACATCTCGTCCGGGAACTTGGCCTTCCAGCGCTTCTTGAACTCGTTGGCTTCGGGCGTATCGATTTCCTCGAACCAGTTGGCGGTGGCGTGCATGTTGTTGAGCGCCGGCGGCTTGAAGCGCTTGTGCTCGAAGCCGAGCATCACCTTGATGGACGAGCCCATCGGCAGATTGAGGTTGGCGGCCGCCGCCTGCTCGAAGAACGAGTCCTGCGCGGCGCCGACATTGATGGTCAGCAACCAGTCCGGTTTGGCCTTCTGGATGTTCTGAATGGTCTGGGCGAATTGCGAGACGCCGAGCGGGATGAACTCCTCGCCGACCACTTCGCCGCCGAGATCCTTCATGATCTTGCGGTTCCACTCCGCCGAGATCTGGCCGAAGTTGTAATCAGCGGCGATGACGTAGACCTTTTTGCCGAACTTCTCGACCATCCAGGGGATCAGCGTCGAGAACTGCTGCTCGGGCACCGCGCCCATGCTGATCATGCTGGCGTCGCAGACGCCGCCTTCATACTGGTTGGTGTAGAAATACGGCGTCGTGGTGCGATCGACGATCGGGCGCACCGCTTCGCGCGACGCCGAGGTGATGCCGCCGATCAGCACGTCGACCTTGTCGCGGTTGAGCAGGCGGCGGGCGAACTCCTGATAGCGCGCGTTGTCGCCCTGCGGATCGAGATGGATCAGCTCGATCTGCCGGCCCATGATGCCGCCGCTTTTGTTGATCTCCTCGACCGCGAGCTGCGAGCCGTGCAGCTTCGGCATGCCCATGAAGGCGAGGTCGCCGGAGATGTCTTCGAGCAGGCCGACCTTGAGCGGCGGATCCGCCGCCAGCGCAGCGACCGGCGCAACGGCGCCGAGCGCGAGGCCGAGCAAGGCCGTGCGGAGCAGATGTCTCGTTTGCATGTCTGATCGTCCCCTTTGGTGAAGCCGCGCTGAGAAGCCGAGTTAGGTCTTCAGGTAATTCTTCAGGATCGACGCGCCCATCGTGTATTTGGGGTCGACCATGTTGCCGAGGCGGATGCGGCCGGCCTGGCTGAGCAGCATGTAGGCGTCGATCTCGTCGAACCCGTAATCGGCCGCCATCCAGCGCGTCAGTTCGCGATAGGCGATGCGCGCCGCGTCCTCGAGCGGGCGCGCGCTGCCGATCGTCATGATGAAGTCCTTCGTCTCCAGCCGCGGCCAGGCAAAGCTCCAGTTCTTGATCAGATCGACCTGGAGCGTGACGGTGGCGCGCTGTTCGAGCGCCACGCCCGATAGTTCGCCGTCGCCCTGCGTGGCGTGGCAGTCGCCGACATAGAGCATGCCGCCGTCGGTATGCACCGGGAAGTAGATCACCGCGCCGGGCGCGACGTCCGGCAGGTCCATATTGCCGCCGTGATAGTCCGGCTGCAGCGACGAGATCGCCTCGATCTCCGGCGATACCCCGATGGTGCCGATGAACGGCTCGTAGGGCAGCGTGATCTTGTCACTCCATTTCACGCCGTTGCGGTCGACGTGCAGTTTCTTGACGCGCTCCGGCAGCGGCGGATTGAGCAGTGCGGTCGCCGCGGTGCCGACCAGGCCGCCGAATTCCGGCATGATGCAGGTGGTGCCGGCCGGCTGCTCGCCGCGGGTCTCGACATCGCGGATGTAGATCGCCAGACAATCGCCCTTCTTGGCGCCGTTGATGGCGATCGGGCCGCATTGCGGATTGAGATAGGGGAAGTTCAGCTTCGCGGTCGGGCTGTCGCTCTCGCTGGTGATCACGCCGCCAAACGCGTCCTCGGTCTCGACCACGACGACGGAGCCGGGATCGATCGTCAGGGTCGGCTTGGCGTAGGGCCCGTAGACGTAGTGAAACGCGCCCTGCTGTTCGATCGTCAGGCTGTGCGAGGCGCCCGCCGCCCCTTTGGCGACGCCGCGCTGCGCCATGATCGAACTCTTCAACCAATCTTCCGACGACATGAGAACTCCTTCGACTCACAAAGCGGGGTGACGCGCGTGCCAGTCGGTCGCGCGTTGAAATGCATCGCCGGCGGCGACCAGCCGCGCTTCGTCGAAGTGACGGCCGACGAACTGGAATGCGACCGGCCCGCCGTTCGAAGCGAAACCGCCGGGCAGCGTGATGGTCGGGCTGCCGGTCATGTCGAACGGACAGGTGAAGCGCAGCAGCCCGCCGATCAGCGACGGGTCCTCGCCGAGCGACGCCATTTTGGCGAGCGTCGGAGCCGCGTAGGCCTGCGCCGGCACGGCGATCAGATCCACCGTCTCGAACAACGCCCGCAGTGCGCCGCGGAACGCTTCACGGCGCAGCACGATCTTCTGATAGTCGGTGCCTGATTGTTGCAAGCCGAGATCGAGCAGACCGGCGAGGCCGGGGCCGTACTCGCCCTTGCGCGCCGGATAGGTCGCTGCATGCGCCACGGCCGCCTCGACGCCGCACAGCGGAAACCAATCGTCGGTCACGGCCTGCGCATCCGGGAACGTGATGTCCTTGATGGTCGCGCCGAGATCCTTGGCGACGCGCAGCGCATCGTCGAGCACCTTCACGGCCGCTTCGTCCGTGCCCTGCGTGGTCCAGCGGCGATCGACGCCGATCACCACGCCCTTGAGGTCGCCGGACAGGCTCGCCGTGTAGTTCGGCACCGACAACGGCACCGCCGTGGTGTCGTTCGGATCGGCGCCCGCGATCACGCTCAGCATCGCGCCGCAATCCACCGCGCTGCGGGCCATCGGGCCGATGTGATCGAGCGTCGCGGCGAGTTCGTAAGCGCCATAGCGGCTGACGCGGCCCCAGGTCGGCTTCAGCCCGGTGATGCCATTGGCGGCCGACGGAAACCGGATCGACCCGCCGGTGTCGGTGCCGAGTGAGCCGAAGCACAGGCCGGCCGCCGTCGCCGAGCCCGATCCGCTCGACGATGCGCCCGACCACAGCTCCTTGTCCCAGGGGTTTTTCGGCGGATCGATGTCGGGGTGATGATCGGCGTAGGCGCCTTCGGTCTGCTGCAGCTTGCCCAGAATGATCGCGCCGGCCTGTTTGAGGCGAACCACGACGGTCGCGTCCTCACCCGGCATGAAATCGCGATGGATCGGCATGCCGTGCGCCGCGGGCATACCCTTGACCCAGCACAGATCCTTGACGGCGATCGGCACGCCGTGCAGCGGCCCCTTCACTTTGCCGGCGGCGATCTCCTTCTCGGCGACCGCCGCGTCCTGCAGTGCGAGCTCCGGAGACACATGCGCGTAGCTCTTCAGCGCGCCATCGAGCTTGTCGATGCGCTGCAACATCGCCTGCGTGACTTCGACCGGGGACAGCTTCTTGCCCTGAATGTTCTGTCCGATCTCGACGAGCCCGCGATAATGAAGATCTGTCGTCCCCAATGCCTTCACTCCCGATGTGCCGTCATCGCCGCGGCGTTCGCCGGGCGTGCAGCCGCGTTCCGGCGACGCGCCTGCGTCGCCAAATTGGTTTCAAGCGACAAACGAAAAAAGCCATCCGCTCCTCGAAAGAGGCGCGAATGGCTCGGATGCCGCGGCTATGGTCTATCGCGTAGGTGCTTAGTCGACCGAAACGTTCATGCTTGAATTCGGACGTCGTCGGCCAAATTCAAACTCGGTTCGAGTGTCACCCGATAACGAAAGTCTAGGTTGGAGAGGTTCGCCATGTCAACGCGTGAGCTTGCACAAATCCTGCCCGAGTGCTGCGCAGCAAATCAGCACCGCAGCTCTTGATCAGTTCGCGCGCTTGATGATCTCATGCACGCCTAGCGCGAGCGACCGTCCTCCATGTCGAAACCTTCGATCCCGATCGGCATCTTGTCGTCGACGTCCGGCCCGTATCAGGCGATGGGACGTGAGATCCTCAAATCGGCGCTGATGGCGATCGACGAGGTCAACGGCAGTTCCGACTTCGATTTCAGCCTCAGGGCGCATGTCCGTGACCCCGGCGGCGTGCTGGGCGCGTATCACACGGCCTGCGACGACCTGATTCGCAATGTCGGCGTCGACCACATCATCGGCTGCTACACCTCGGCGGCGCGCAAACAGGTGCTGCCGATCGTCGAGCGCACCGAGCGGCTGCTGTGGTATCCGGCCCGCTACGAAGGCTTCGAGTGCTCCGACAACGTGATGTATGTCGGCGCCTCGCCGAACCACAACGTCGTGCCGCTGGTGCGCTACGTGCTGGACAGTCTTTCGCCGCAGCTGTTCTGCGTCGGCTCCAACTACATCTGGACCTGGGAGACCAATCGCGTGACCCGCGAGCTGGTGACCGCCTCCGACGGCCGCATCGTGGCGGAGCGGCTGCTCGAACTCGGCGAAAGCCGGGTCGAGCACATCGTCGACGAGATCGTTCGCAAGCGTCCGCCGATCGTGTTCAACACGCTGGTCGGCAGTTCGAGTTATGATTTCATCCGGGCCTTCCACTCCGCCACACAGGGCCTGAACATCCCGATGCTGAGCTGCAGCCTGTGCGAGCCCGAGTTGAAGATCGTCGGCGCGGCCGGAGCCGGCTGCATCACCTCGTCGGCCTATTTCGAGAGTATCCGCCTGCCGGAAAACCGCGCCTTCGTGGCACGCTGGAAGGCGCGCTATGGCGACGACAGCAGCCCGTCGGTGGACGGGCAGTCGGCCTATGTGGCGGTGTTCCTGCTGGCGCGGGCGATCCAGCGCGCCGGCACCTGCAACGTCAACGACGTCCGCCGCGCCGCCGCCGGTTATCGCTACGACTCGCCACAAGGTCCGGTGTGGATCGACGGCGATAACAATCACTGCGTCCTTACGCCACGTCTGGCGGTGTCCAACGCCATCGGGCAGTTCGATATCTTCTGGGAAGCGGACGCTCCCGTGAAGCCGGACCCTTATTTGTCGCAACTCGATGTCGCGGTCCGACCGTCGAAAGACGGGCGGATTCCCAATGCGCCTCACCTGAGGATCGTCAAATGAGCAAGCCGTCATCGTTTTCCCTGCGCGGCCGCAAGGCCCTGCTCGCCGTCAAGGACGAGCGCGATGCCTCGATCGTCCGGCGTCAGTTCGATCGCCTCGGCATCGAGATGGTCAGCTGGGTGCCGGGCGAAGCACCGTGTTGCGCTCCCGACATCGTGCTGATCGACGACGACTACCTGCCGATCGCCGGCGCCGAGGATCGGCCGCTGCCGGAGGGATGCGCCGTCATCGTCCTGCTCGGCACCGAGACGCCGAGCCGGCTCAAGCTGGTGCTCGATCTCGATCCCACGTCGTTCCTGGTCAAGCCGCTGCGCTCCGCCGGCATCTACGCGGCCGTGGTGATGGCGCTCGAGCGCGTCGCGCGCACCACCGAGCTGAAGCAGCAGCTCAGCAAGATGGACGCCCGTATGCGCGCACGGCGGGTGGTGCTGGCAGCGCTGGTTCAGCTGATGCATGCGCAGGGCCTGCCGGAGCCGGCGGCCTTCGCGCTGCTGCGACGGATGGCGATGGAGCAGCGCAAGACCATCGAGCAGCTCGCGGCCGAATTGGTCGCGCAGGACCCGCTCGCCCGCGCGACCGGGTAGCGCGGCGCGCAGCTACGTGCCTAGCACGATCCACGCCGGCGCATGGTCGCTCGCCTCTTCCGCAGCGCGGACCTTGCGGTCGACGCCCGCACGCTTCAGCCGCCCGGCCAGCGTCGGATCGAGCAGCAGATGATCGAGCCGCAATCCCTTGTCCTGCTCGAAGCGATTGCGCCAATAGGTCCAGAACGTATAGGGCGCATCGTCCGGATGCAGCGCCCGCAGAGCGTCGGTCCAGCCCTGCTTCAGCAGCGCCGCGAACAGCGCGCGCGCTTCCGGCTGCAGCAGCGCATCCTTGGTCCACGATTTGGTCGGATAGATATCGGTCGGCGTCGGCACCACGTTGTAGTCGCCGGCCAGCACCACGGGTGCGCCGCTCTTCATCAGCGTGGCGGCGTGGCGATTGAGCCGCTTCAACCAGGCCAGCTTGGCGTCGAATTTCGGCCCCGGCTGCGGATTGCCGTTCGGCGCATACAGCGACGCGATGATGATGCCGGACACCGCGGCTTCGAGGTAGCGTGCATCGCTGTCCTTCGGATCGCCCGGCAGCCGCTTCCGCGTCACCACGATCTCGGCCTTGCGGGCCAGAATGGCGACGCCGTTCCAGCTCTTCTGCCCGACCCAGGCGGCCGAATACCCGGCCCTGCGCAGCGCCTCTTCGGGAAAGTCCGCCTGCGCCGCCTTGAGCTCCTGCAGGCAGACGATGTCCGGCTTGGCCGCACGCAGCCACGCCAGCAGATTGGGCAGCCGCTTGTTGACGTTGTTGATGTTGAAGGTCGCGATCTTCACGCCAGCCCTTTTCGACGGACGCGCGTATGCGGCGCGTGCCGTCAATCGCGGCGAGCCGCTCGAAGTTCCATCGGCCGTGACGGCGAGAGCGCCGGGCTAGCCGGAGAACTGGCTGACGTATTTGAGCGACTGGAAATCCTGCAGGCCTTCGATGCCGCCTTCGCTGCCGACGCCGCTGTCCTTGTAGCCGCCGAACGGCGTTTCCGGCAGCGAGGCCTGCCAGTGATTGATGATGACGTTGCCGGCCGCAATGCCGTCGGCCATCGCGGCCGCGTTGCGCAGGTCGTTGGTCATCACATAGGAGGCCAGGCCGAACGGCAGCCGGTTGGCGAGCGCGATGGCTTCATCCCTGGTCCGGAACGACGCCGTGGCCGCCAGCGGGCCGAACGGCTCGACATTGGAGGCCATGCAGTCCTGATCGACCTGCGTCAGCACGGTCGGCCGGAAGAAGAAGCCACGCTCTGCGCAGCGCACGCCGCCAGCGGACACGGCAATGCTGCGCGATCGCGCATCGTCGACGAAGCGCTCGATCGCCTCGACCCGCCGCGCATTCGCCAGCGGTCCCATCCTGGTGGCCGCATCGAAGCCGTCACCCACGGCCAAGCCGTTGGCGAGCTCCGACAGCTTCGCGGCGAAGCGGTCGTGGATCGACTCGTGCACGAAGAAGCGTGTCGGCGAGGTGCAGACCTGACCGGAATTGCGGAACTTCGCCGCCACCGCCGAGACCGCGGCGGCTTCCGGATCGACATCGCCGAAGATGACCACCGGCGCATGGCCGCCGAGTTCGAGTGTCATCCGCTTCATCGTCTGCACGGCCAGCGCGCCGAGCTGCTTGCCGATCGCGGTCGAGCCGGTGAACGTGATGCCGCGAATGATCGGCGAGCCGACCAGGGCATCCGAAATCATCGCCGGCTGGCCGAACACCACGTTCAGCACGCCGGCCGGCAGTCCGGCTTCCTGCAACAGCTCGGCGATGGCCAGAGCGGTCGCCGGGGTTTCTTCCGAGGGCTTGATGATCACCGAGCAGCCGGCCGCGAGCGCGCTGCTGATCTTGCGGGCGGGCGTGATCGCAGGCGCATTCCACGGCGCGAACGCCGCAATCGGGCCGAGCGGCTCGCGCACCGCAATCTGCTGGATGGCCGGATTGCGCGACGGGATCACCCGCCCGTAGGCGCGACGGCCTTCCTCGGCATTCCAGGCGAAGATGCCGGCCGCGGTCTCGACTTCCACCCGCGATTCAGCCATCGGCTTGCCGAGCTCGAGCGTGATCAGACTGGCGATGGCCTCGCGGCGATCCAGGATCAGCGTCGCGGCGCGCTGCAAAATCCGGCCGCGGTCGACCGCGGACATCTTGCGCCAGACCTCGTGTCCACGCGCCGAGGCGGCAAGCGCCTCGTCGAGATCGGCCGCACGCGCATGCGGCAGTTCGCCGAGCACTGCGCCGGTCGCGGGATTCAACACCGGCTCGGCGTTGCGCCCGGCAGCATCCAGCCATCGACCGTCGATCAGCAGGCGCAACGCAGGATAATCGATCACGGTCCGTCTCCCTTGTCCGGCGGGCGCGCCGATCCGCGCCCGCCGGTCTGTCACGTCAATGGCGCAGAGCGGTTACTTCGCCGCATTCACCAGCGGGCAATTGCCATCCTTGAGCGGACGGAACGCCTGGTCGCCCGGAACCGTGGAGAGGATCTTGTAGTAATCCCACGGATACTTCGACTCGGAAGGCTGCTTCACCTGCAGCAGATACATGTCGCGGATGACACGCCCGTCCTCGCGGATGCTGGCGTTGGTGGTGTAGAAATCGTTGATCGGCATCTTCTTCATCTCGGCGACCACCACCGAGCCGGCATCGCTCTTGGTGGCGTCGACAGCCTTCAAATAATGCGTCACCGCGCCATACACCGCGGCCTGCAGGCTACCCGGCGCCTTGCCGCCGAACCGCGCCATGAAGCGCTTGCTCCATTCCCGGGTCTTGTCGTTCGCGTCCCAATAGAAGCTGTCGGCGAAGATCAGGCCCTTGGCGCTATTGAGGCCGAGCGCATGGATGTCCGGGAGATTGACCAGCAAGGCGGCGATGCTCTGGCCGCCCGATGTCAGGCCGAACTCGTTGGCCTGCTTCAGCGCCGTCATCATGTCGGCGCCGGCGTTGGCGAGACCGATCACCTGCGCCTTGGAGGCCTGCGCCTGCAGCAGATAGGAGGAGAAGTCCGACGAATTGAGCGGATGCTTCGACGAGCCGAGCACGGTGCCGCCGTTGGCGAGGATCACCTTGCTGGCTTCGGCTTCGAGCGCCTGGCCGAAGCTGTAGTCGGCCGTGAGGAAATACCAGCTCTTGAGGCCCTTCTTCACCAGCGGCGCGGTCGCGACGTTCGCCAGCGCATAGTTGTCGTAGGCCCAGTGCACGCCGACCGGCGAGCACGCCTTGCCAGTGAGATCCGGGGTGCCGGGGCCGGTCGCGAGGAATGCCTTGTCCTTGTCGCGCGACAATTGCTGCACGGCGAGCGCCACACCCGACGACACCACCTCGGTGATGGTGTCGACACCCTCGGTGTCGTACCATTTGCGCGCCAGCGCGAGGCCGATATCAGCCTTGTTCTGGTGGTCGGCCGAGATCACCTCGACCGGCATGCCGGCGGCCTTGCCGCCGAAATCCTCGACCGCCATCTTGGCGGCCAGCACCGAGCCGGCGCCGACGTTATCGGCGTAGGGCCCTGACATATCGGTGAGCACGCCGATCTTTACGGTGCCGTTGGAGATTTCGGCCGAGGCCGACGCCACCGACATCAACACGGCGGCGGTCGCCAGACAGGTTTGCAGCTTCACGATTTCAATCCTCCCTTGTGTTTTATGAGCCGGCGCGAAAGCCGCCTGCCGCTTACTTGATGGCCGCGAGCACCGGCAGCAGATGGCCGAGAAAGGCCTCGGGATCTTCGCTCATCGGAAAATGGCCGAGGCCCTTCATGATCGCCACGCTGCTGCCCGTAATGCTGCGCGCGACCGCCAGCGTCTCTTCCGGCGTGCACGAGTAGTCGTACTCGCCGGACAGCAGGAACAGCGGGCACTTCGTGGTGTCGATCTGCGCGACGCGGTCGCGGATGTCACCGTCCTGCTTGTAGAAATACAGGTCGCCCTTGAACACGCCGGGGCCGCCCTGCATGTAGTGCCACAGCGTTTCCCAGCGCTCCTTGTCGGGCGCGTCCGGGCCGACCAGGCCCGACACGATCGCGGCGCAGACTTCGCCGCCGTGCACGTCCGGCCGATGCAGGAAGCTCAGATCGTAATACGGATCGACATGCGCACCGGCCTGCAGGCCGATGATGGCGCGGAAGCGTTCGGGATGCTCGAGCGCGAGATGCAGGACGATCCGGCCGCCGATCGAGCAGCCCATCACGATCGGACGATCGAGCTCCAGCGCCGTCATGATCTCGAGGATCATGGTGGTGTATTGCGCCGAGCTGAGTTGATACTCTTCGTTGTGCCAGCCGGCGGGCGGCGACGACTTGCCGTGCCAGGGCATGTCGAAGGCAATGACACGATGCGTCGCGGTGACCCGGGCATCGTTCATCAGGCCGCGATACTGCCTGCCGTCGGCGCCCGCCGTGTGCAGGCAGAGCAGCGGCGTGCCGGAGCCGGCCTCTTCCACATAAATGCGGTGCGGCCGACCAAACAGGTCGAGATTGAGATAGCGCCCGATGACGGGCTCGAACGAGGCGGTCATGCCGAGGCTCCCGTCGCACGTAGTTTCGCCAGCGCTTCCTTGAAGTAGCGCAGATTGGCCATGAAGATCTGCAGATTGCCCTCGGCCTTCAGGGTGCGCCGCTTGATCAGCGCCATCAGGTCGTGCGAGCCCGGCCGCGGCTTCGCGGCCCAGAACTGCGCCCATTCCTCCTCGGACGCGCGCAGCGCGAACGACCACGACGGCATCACGAACGGGCCGCGTGTCACCGACACGATGCGGCCTTCGGCGATCGTCACCAGCCAATCGGTCGGTCCGACCGCGAGCAGCAGCGTGGTCGACAGAAAGCGTCCACGCTTCACCAGCATCTCGTCCGCATTGACCCTGGATGTCAGGCTTTCGATCATGTGTCCTCCTTGTCGGCGAGCGCGACCAGCGCATCGACCGCGACGACGCCGCTCCCCACCGCGTTGATGATCAGGGGGTTGATTTCGGCGTCGCGCACGTGAACCTCTTCATCGACCGCGAGCCGCGACAACGCAACGATCGCCTGCGCCAGCGCGTCGAGATCGCCGTGCGGCTTGTTGCGGAAGCCGCGGAATACGCGGGTGATCGCCAGCTCGTCGATCATCTCGCGCGCGGCGCCCAGATCCACCGGCGCGAGGCGGATGCTGCGGTCGCGATAGATCTCGGTGAACACGCCGCCGGCCGCGAGCAGCACGATGGGCCCGGCCTCCGGATCGACCCGGTAGCCGAGCAGCATCTCGCCGAGGCCCGACGTCATGGGCTGCACCAGCACCTGCGTCGGCGTGGCGCCCGGCCGATGCGCCGCGACATTCGTGGCGATCTTGGATGCAGCCTGCTTGACGCCGGCTTCGTCGCCGACGTTGAGGACGACACCGCCGACTTCGGTCTTGTGCGCGATCTCGGCCGACAACAGCTTCACGGCGACCGGATAGGCGAAGGGTAAGTCGACGGCCTGCGCGCCGACCTCGACCGCGACAGCGGGCGCATGAGCGATGCCGAGGCGATCGAGCAACCGATAGGCCTGCATCTCGTCGAGCTGGCGCGTGGCGCCGGCGAGCGGTCGCAGCAATGGCAACTCACGCCGCGGCTGCCGGCGTAGCAGCGCCGCGCTGATGGCGTCGGCACAGCTCTCCGGCGTGCGGAAGTTGGGCACGCCGGCCTGGGTGAGCATCGCCAGCGCATCGGGCGCGTCGGGCACCACGAAGGCGACCAGCGGCTTGGCAGAACCGGCGCTGTCGATCACCGGCTTGACGGCGAGGTCGGGTTGAAACCGCGCGGACGAACCGGTGACGGCGACCACGACATCAAACTCGGGCGCCGTCAGCATCGTCTGCAGCGCGGCCTTCATCACCTCGTAGCGGGTGCCGGCCAGCGTCAGGTCGATGATCCGCTCGTGCTGCGCCGTGACGCCGGCTTCGCCGAGACGATCGAACGTGGCGTGGGTCGGCTTGACCACCTCGATATCACGGATGCCGAGCTCATCGACCACCATGGCGGCGCCGCCGCCGGTCGTGGTCACGACGCCGACGCGCCGAGTGTGCTGACCGGCCGGGCGCGCCGGCAGCTTGTGCAACAGCGGCAGCGTCTCGATCAGGGTCTCGAAATTGTTCACGCGGGCGATGCCGCAGTCGGCCAGGAACGCGGCCGCGACGTCGTCTTCGCCGGCCAGCGCGCCGGTGTGCGACAACGCCAGTTCGGCCGCCACTGCGGAGCGGCCCAGCTTGTAGGCGACCACCGGCTTGCCGCGGTCCGCAGCCGCGAGCGCGAAGTCACGCAGGTCCTGCGCGCGCCGGATGCTTTCGAGGAACAGCATGTAGCCGGTCACGTTCGGATCATCCAACGTGGCGGCGCAGATCTCGCCGAGGCTGAGATCGATCTCGTTGCCGACCGACACTAGCCCGGCAAAGCCGACATTGCGCGCCTTGCCACGCGAGATCAGGCCGCCGAGCAGGCTGCCGCTGTGCGACGCGACGAAGATGCCGCCGCGCGGCAGGTCGCTCTCGGCGAACGCCGCGTTGGCGGTGATGATGGTGCGGCTGTGCAGATTGATGGCGCCGAGGCTGGACGGGCCGAGGATGCGCAGCGAACTCGCCGCGCAGATCGCCTTCAGCCGTTCGACCCGCGCGAGCCCTGCCTCGCCGCCCTCGGAAAAATTCGATGCCAGAATCGTCGCCACCGGAATGCCTATCCGCGCACAGGCTTCGGCTGCGGCGATCGCGTCATCGGTCGGCGTCAGGATGAAGGCGTGATCCGGCACCGCGGGCAACGCATCGAGCGACGGCCACGCGGTCTCGCCGAGCACCGTCGCGCGCCGCGGATTGATCGGATAGATCGTGCCCTGATAACCGGCGCGCCGCAGATATTGCAGCGGCCGCGACGACGTCTTCGACAGATCGTCGGACGCGCCGACCAGCGCGATGCTGCGCGGCGCCAGCAGCGCCTGCGCCCAGCTCGACGTTGGGGCGCTATTCGGCGGCACGTGCCACAGATCCGCGCTGATCGAAGCGGCGCTCGAACACGTCTTCGGCTATCCGGTTCTTGAGGATTTCGGTGGAGCCGCCGGCGATCATCCAGCCGCGGGTTCGGCGCATGCAATATTCGGCGAGCGACTCCTGGCTGTAGCCGAGCCCGCCCATGATCTGCACCGCCTCGTTCGCCACCTCGAAGCCGGCCTGATTGCAGGCGAGCTTGGCGATCGCGGTCTGATACGGCGACGGCAGGCCCTCGGTGATACTTGCGGCGCGATACAGCAGCAGCTGCGCCGATTCCAGCTTCAGCGCCATGTCGGCGAATTTCCACTGCAGGCCCTGAAACTCACAAAGCGGACGACCGAACTGCATGCGGATCAGCGCATGCTCGCGCGCCAGATTGAAGGCATGGCGCCCGAGCGCCAGCGACCGCGCCGAATTGCCGAGCCGTTCGACGTTGAAACCGGAAATCTGCTTCTTGAAGCCGCCGAGCCCGAGCAGCACGTTGGCGGCGGGGATCCGGCAGCTCTCGAAATAGAGCTGGCTCCATTGCTCGCCGCTCATGAAGGCGGTCGGCTTGCCGACCGTGAAGCCAGGCGTGCCGCGCTCGATCAGCACCGAGCCGATGCCGCCGACGCCCGGCCCGAACCGGACATAGACCAGGTACACCGCCGCATCCGGGCTGTGGGTGCCAAACACCTTGCTGCCGTTGATCAAGTAATCGTCGCCGTCGGCGGTCGCAGACGTCTTCAGCTCGGTCGCCGCGGAGCCGGCGTCGGGCTCGCTCATGCCGAGGCTGATGCAGCTGCGGCCGGCGAGCAGGTCGGGCAGGAAGCGCGCTTTCTGCTCGGGCGTCGCATATTCCACGAACGTGCGGATCGGACCGAAATTGCCGGCCTGCACGATATCGGCGCTGCGCGGACACACCGCGGCGACCTGCTCGATCGCGATCACCGCGTCCATCAACGTGCCGCCCTGGCCACCATCCTCCGGATCGAACGGGATGCCGAGCAGTCCCTGCTCGGCGAGCAGCTTCGCGGTCTCGAACGGAAAATGCGGATCGTGCGCGCGCGCCAGCGCACCATCCTTCAGATGGGCTTCGGCGAAGCGCCGAACCGAGGTGGCGAAAGCTTGTTGTTCTTCTGTGAGTTGGAAATCCATGGGTCCGCCGCAGATCAAGGTGGCCCCTGTTTCCCAGCGCAGCGCTGGACGGGCAACTGTGCATCGGTTATTGCTTTATTACATTTTGTAATGTCAGAGGCGAGTCATGGCCGAGAAGGAAATGCCTCAGTCGGAGTGGCTTCCGCCGCTGAACCCGCTGCACGTGTTCGAAGTCGCGGCCCGGCTCGGCAGCTTCACCAAGGCGGCCGAAAAGCTGCGCGTCACGCAGCCGGCGATCAGCCGACAGGTCCGCACACTGGAAGACTTTCTCGGCGTTCGGCTGTTCGAGCGTGACAAGCAGGGCATCCGGCTGACGCCGGCGGGCGAGCAGTTTCAGCGCGAGGTCTCGCCTGCATTTCACATCATCCGGACCGCGGCCGCCAACCTCAAGGAGACCCGCCGGGTCGAGCCGCTCAAGATCCGCGCCTACACGACCTTCGCGTCGAAATGGCTGATCCAGCGGCTGCCATCATTTCACGTCGCGCATCCGAACATCCGGCTGAACATCAGCAACGTGGTCGCCCCGATCGACTTCGCCAAGGACCGCGTCGATCTCGCAATCCAGTTCGGCGACGGCAACTGGCCGGGCGTCGTTTCGGAGTTGCTGTTCACGGATCTCATTCAGCCGGTGTGCAGTCCGAAGCTGCTCAGGAGCGCGCGGCTGGTGGAGGTGGACGATCTCCGGCGAGTGCAGATGCTGCACTCGCATTATCGCCGCACCGACTGGCACGATTGGCTGGCGGCCGTGAACCGCACCGATCTACTGTCCAGCAACGAGATCAGCTTCTCGTCGTCGATCCTGACTTATCAGGCCGCTGCCGAGGGTGTCGGCGTGGCGATCGGCCAGATCCATCTGCTACGCAACGAAATTGCCGACGGAACGCTGGTGCCGCTGTTCGATGCGCCATTCGAACGCAAGCTGGCGCACTACGTGGTGCGACCGAAAGGCCGCCCCCTCAATCGCAAAGCGCGCAGCTTCCTGACCTGGCTAAGTAAGAGCATGGACGATTTTGTGGCTGCGCAACCAACGCGCTAGCGACATTTCCGCGGAGGTCGTCTACCCGCCAAACGCACGGCGGCGATCAGCCGCTCGGCGCCTCGGTGGCGTCGTCCTCGGGTTCAGGCAACATGCCGCTGCCTGGTGTCTTGCTCTTGTCGGTCAGTTCGGGCTCCGCGTGCGGTCCCGCGGGATTTGGGTCGCGCGCGGGGTCGGACCGGTCCTCGGCGGGACGGCCTCCGGACTCCCGACCTAGCGCCTGCTCTGTCCTGCCGGAATTTTCCTCGATCATCCTCACGCTCCTGTCGACCTGCTATCGTCGCCTGCGGGATCGCGGCGCCCCTGCGATCGGGCCCCCGGCATCCACTTGGCGCCTCGGGGCAACATCGGGCGAACCGCGTCGGTTCCGGACCCGCAACTGAAATCGTCGTCTGCCGCCGCCGAGCACTGGGAGCCGCGCGCTTTTGCGCCAAGTCCCTGGCTCAAGGCATAAAGCGCGCGATGCCTTCGCGAATACACGCGAGGATTTCGTCCTGCCGTTCCTCGAGCCGAGAAACCGGTCCGCCGACGCCGAGCACGAGGCTGCGTCCGAAGTCGCGCTTCGGCAGCAGCACTGCGATCACGCCGGCGTCTTGTACGATGATGTGCTTCGAGAACATAAAGCCGTCGCGCCGGATATTGTTGACGATCTTCATCAACGCCTTCAGCTCGAAGTGTTCTTCCGGCGGGCACACCGCGTTGATGCGGCGGAGCAGCCGTGCGATCTCGGCGTCGGTGTGACCGCTGAGCAGCGTGCGCCCGATCCCGCTGATCGCCAGCGGCCGGACATCGCCGGGCTTCACCTCGAACCGCAAACGTTTGCGGGTCTGCACAGCGTAGATGTATTGCGCGTGCAGATCGGATTGCGTGCTGATGTTGACGAGTTCGTCGAGCTTGCCGTGAACGAAATCGACCAGCGCGAGAATTGCGCTGTCGCCGAACAGCCCCGTGTCCAGCCAGCGTCCCATCTGGGAAATGCGCATCGTCGGCATGTAGGTGCGATTGTAGCTGTCGTAGAACAGGTAGCCGAGCATCGCCATGCTCTTGAGCAAGGCGGCCGCGCTCGATGTCGGATAGTCGCACTTCGCCGCGAGCTCCTTGAGCGAGATCGGGCGCTTCACGTCCTCGAAGTACTCGAGGACCTCGAAGACTCGCTTGGCTGACTTGATACTGGAGTCTGTCATCTGCACCTACGCGGAAATTCCTGCTCGCGAAGCCGGCGCTCGGCGAGGACCACCAGAAGCGCGCTGCAGCTTAGCTCCGCGCGATCCCGGCCGCTAGACTTTTCCATATACATAGAAATGGAACCATATATCTGGAACGGGTGGACTCGCGAGCGCAGGAATCCTAGTGTTGCGATCGGCCGGCAAGGCTGCGGCGTCACAACCGCCCAACAAGCAAAAGCGACCACTCAAGATGGCGCACGCTGACAGGGAGGCTTCATGGAGCAGGGCATGACATTGTCTGCTGCGATCAGCTGATTTCGAGCGGTCGCGGTGCGGGCTCCTCCGTCGTCGAGTCGAGCCTCCGCGCGGCCATCACAATCCTCAGCATCAACCTTCGGGTCGCGACGTGACGCGAGCCGGGGCACCGCGCGCCGCGACGGCAACACCTCTTCAAACCGAACAGGGATCTGCTTGCATGAACTACCGATTGCCTGAAGGCAGCTGCGACTGTCACTTCCACATCTACGGCCCGTTCGATCGCTTTCCGCCCGGAGACGAGGGGCGCTTCACCGCCGCAAAGCCGTTCACGATCGAAGACGCCTTCGGCATCTGGGACAAGCTCGGCATCACGCGCGGCGTGATCGTGCACGCGGTCGGATCCGGAGATGACAACGCCGTCACCTACGACGCGCTGCGCCGCTATCCCGACAGGCTTCGCGCCGTCGCGATCCTGCGGCCGGACGTCTCGGATCGACGGCTCGATGAACTCACCGACGCCGGCTTCAAGGCGGTGCGTATCACCATGATCCGGCAGGACGGCAAGCCGGTCTCGACGCTCGGCACCAGCTACGACGATCTGGTCGAGCTCGCGCCGCGTCTGGCGGAGCGAGGCTGGCACGCCCAGCTGTGGATCGAGAGCTCGGATCTGGCCGCCGCCGCCGACAAGCTCGAGAAGCTGCCGATGAACTACGTGATCGACCACATGTCGCGGACCATGGCCGACAAGGGGCACGAGCATCCGGACTTCCGCGCCTACACCGACCGGCTGAAAACCGGCCGCTACTGGACCAAGATTTCGGGCGCCGACCGCAACACCCGGATCGGCCGCCCCTATGCGGACACGGCGCCCTTCATGCGGGCCATCGTCGAGGCCGCGCCCGATCAGGTGGTGTGGGGCAGCGACTGGCCGCATGTCGGCCACACCGCCGAGACCATGCCGGATCTGCAGGACCTGCTTCGCCTGCTGCACGAATGCGTGCCCGACGAAGCCGTCCGCCGGAAGATCCTGATCGACAATCCCGCCCGTCTGTACAACTTCTGACGCCGAAGAGGATATTTTGGAGAACGACAAGACGTCGCCGCTCGCCGGCGTGATCGTGATCGATCTCGGGCAGGTGTATCAGGGACCGTATTGCGGTTTCCTGATGGCCCAGGCCGGCGCGACCGTCATCAAGGTCGAGCCGCCGAACGGCGAGCCGGTGCGTCATCGCGCCCGCATCAGCAAGGGCAACGCCGTTCCTTTCGCGATGCTGAACGCGAACAAGCGCAACATCAGCCTTAACCTGAAGTCGCCCGAGGGAGTCGCCATCCTGAAGGAGCTCGCCGCCAAGGCGGACGTGCTGATCGAGAACTACGCACCGGGCGTGCTCGATCGCCTGGGCGTCGGCTACGCCGCCCTCAGCGCCATCAATCCGCGGCTGATCTACGGCTCGGCCACCGGCTACGGCCTGTCGGGCCCCGATCGCGACAATCTGGCGATGGACCTGACCGTGCAGGCGATATCGGGCATCATGAGCGTGACCGGCTTCGCCGATGGCCCGCCCGTCAAGGCAGGTCCGGCGATCACCGACTTCATCAGCGGTGTGCACCTGTATGGCGGCATCCTGACCGCGCTGTACGACCGGGAAAAGAGCGGACGCGGCCGGCTGGTCGAGATCGCGATGGTCGAGACCGTCTATCCGGCGATGGCGTCGAATCTGGCCGATGTCTTCAATCGCAAGGCCGCGGCTCCTCGCACCGGCAATCGCCACGGCGGACTCGCGGAGGCGCCCTACAATGTCTATCCGGCGTCCGACGGCTACGTGGCGATCATCAGCGTCAACGAAGCCCACTGGACCGGCTTGACGCGGGCGATGGGGCGACCGGAGCTGACCGACGATGCGCGCTTGAAGACGGTGCTCGACCGCCTGAAGCATATCGACCTGACCGACCAGATCGTGTCGGACTGGTCGTCGCAGCTCACCCGCGACGAAATCACCGAGCTGTGCCGTGTCAATCGCGTGCCATGCGCGGCGGTCCGCGACCTGCGCGAAGTGACGGAAGACAAACACCTCCACGCCCGCGGCATGCTGCGCGACATCGAGCATCCCGAATACGGCGACATCCTGGTTCATCGCAGCCCGCTCGTGCTGCACGACACGGTGGCGCCGGACTACACGCCGTCGGCGCGTCTCGGCCAGCACAATGGCGAGGTGCTGTCCGAATATCTCGGGCTATCCGACAAAGAGATCGACGCGCTGCGCCAGTCCGGCGCCATCGCGCAGGCGTGACGACACACGGTGCAGCAACGACGGCCGCGGCGCGCGCATCGCGGCCCGCAATTTCGAAGGAGCATTGAAGATGGTGAAGCTGTTCGAAAGCCTTGCATTCCGCGGCGTCGAGCTCAGCAACCGCATCGTCGTCTCGCCGATGGGGATGTATTCGGCCGAGAACGGCTACGTCACGCCGTTTCATCTGGTTCACTACGGCAAGTTCGCCATGGGCGGCGCCGGGCTCGTCTTCGTCGAGCAGACCTCCGTCAGCCGAAAGGGCCGCATCACCAACGGTGATCCGGGGCTCTGGGAGGACGGCCAGATCGACGGCATGCGCCAGATCGTCCACGTCATCAAATCGCACGGCGCGAAGGCGGCCATCCAGATCAATCACGGCGGCCGCAAATCCAGCCAGCAGCGCGCGTTCCGGGGCAACAGCCATCTGACCGACCGCGACATCGAGATGGGCGAGGAATGCTGGGTGCCGACCGGCCCCTCCGACGTGCCCTTCTCGGACGGTTTTCAGACGCCTGTCCCGCTCAGCAAGGACGGCCTCATCGGCGTGCGCGATGCGTTCGTCGCCGCGGCGCGCCGCGCCGTGCTGGCCGGTTTCGACGTCATCGAACTCCACATGGCGCACGGCTATCTGCTGCAATCCTTCCTGACGCCGCTCGCCAATTTTCGCACCGACGAATACGGCGGCAGCCTCGAGAACCGCATGCGGTTTCCGCTGGAAGTGACACGCGCGGTGCGAGCCGCGCTCCCCTCCGCCACACCTTTGTTCGTCCGCGTTTCGGCCACCGACTGGATCGAGGGCGGCTGGGAGATCGAGGACAGCGTGGTGTTCTCGCGCAAGCTCAAGGAACTGGGCGTCGATCTCGTCGACTGCTCGACAGGAGGCAATCTGCGCGCCGGGTCGACCAACGCCAATCTCGGACGCGGTCCGGGCTACCAGGTGCCGTTTGCCGAACGCATTCGCCACGAAGCCGGCATTGCAACCGGCGCGGTCGGCATGATCCGAACGCCGGAGCTTGCCGAGAAGATCCTGCAGGACGGCAGAGCAGACCTGATCTTCATCGCCCGCCAGATGCTGTTCAATCCGTTCTGGGCGCTGCACGCCGCGGAGCATTTCGGGCTCACCGGCAATTTCGAGAAGTGGCCCGAGCAATACGCATGGTGGCTCGCCAAATGGGGCGGCGCTCTGCGTACCAGCGGCGAACGTCTGGACGGATTGGAGCCGTATCGCGAAGCGGCCGAATGAGATTCGCCGTCGCGTCGTGACATCGAGAGCGCGTTCAAGCGCCAACAGGAACTTTACAGGGAGGTTGATAACAATGAGAACCATACTGGCTGCATCGATGGTCTTCCTGAGCCTCGCTTCGGCGCACGCGCAGACGCCGGCGTCGAAGCCGGTCAAGCTTGGCGTGCTCAACGATCAGTCCGGCCAATATGCCGATGCCGCGGGGCCGGCCTCCGTGGAGGTCGCCAGGATGGCGATAGCCGATTTCGGCGGGAAGCTGCTGGGACAACCGATCGAGCTCGTGTTCGCCGACCATCAGAACAAGGCCGACACCGCTTCGGGCATCGCCCGGCGATGGATCGACACCGAAGGCGTCGACGTCATTCTCGACATCGGCAACTCCGCGGTCGCACTCGCGCTGTCCGATCTGGTTCGCGAGCGGAACAAGATGATGATCGTGTCGTCGGCCGGCGCCTCGACGATCACCAACGAAAAATGCTCTCCCAACACGTTCCAATGGACCTACAACACCGCCACGCTGGCGCGGAGCACCGCGAAGGCGCTGCTTGGACAGGGCGGAAACCAATGGTTCTTCCTGACCGCAGATTATGCCTTCGGCCATGCGTTCGAAAACGACGCTTCGGCGGTGGTCAAGGCGAACGGCGGCAAGCTCGTCGGCGCCGTGCGCCATCCGTTCAACACCAGCGACTTCTCGTCGTTTCTATTGCAGGCCCAGAGCTCCAACGCCAACGTGCTGGCGCTCGCCAACGCCGGCGGGGACACCTCCAACTCGCTGATGCAGGCTCACGAATTCGGCCTGCTCGGACTCAAGAGCAAGATGAAGGTGGCGGCGCTGCTGTTCCAGATCACCGATGCGAAGTCGGTCGGTCTGAAGAACATGCAGGGCCTGTACACCTCCGAGGCGTTCTACTGGAATCGCAACGACGCCTCGCGCGAATTCGGCAAGCGCTTCTTCGACAAGGTCGGCCGCATGCCGACCCAGGTTCAGGCCGGGATGTATTCCGCCACCAAGCACTATCTCAAGGCCGTCGAAGCCGCCGGATCGCTCGACACCGCCGCGGTGCTGGAGAAATTCCGGTCTCTGCCGGTGAACGACTTCTTCTCCGAGAAGGGCTATGTCCGCGAGGACGGCATGCACATCCACGACTATTATCTGCTGCAGGCCAAGCCTCTGGAGAAGTCGACGGGCCCGTGGGACTTCTATGACGTCGTCGCAACCGTCCCGGCCGACGACGCCAATATTCCGCGTGACCAGAGCAAGTGTCCGCTGTTGAAGAAGTCCTGATCAACAGACGTCGCTGATGCTCACGTCGAGCGGCGAGCGTATTCCTCGCCGCTCGGGATGACCCGCTCCATCATGTCGCGTCGCCTGCCAGCGCGGGCGACGTCGGCGGCAAACAGAACGGCAAGGCCTTTGCGGCTTGCTTGCGATCCGACAGAATACAGCTTCAGCTCGGCTCAAGCGTGCCGCGAAGGAAATCACGCGACCTGCGAGTTCGCGCGCTCAGCATGTGCACGCTGCGCTTGATCTCGTCCAGGATCGGCAGCTCTTTTTGCTCGAGTTCGCGAACCGTCCCACTGACGCGCGGCTCACTTGCATATCCGTGAAAGACGCAGCCCGGGTTACTTGGCGGCGCGCACCGCGGCGGTCGATGTCGCGGTGGCGATCGGCCGATCCTCTGCGTCGTAGAGCTCGGCTTCCAGGAACGCGATGGTGCGGCCGATGCGGACGACCTTGCCGTACGACCTGTAGGTTCCCGGATGGGCGGCGAGCAGAAACGCCACCTTGATCTCGAGACTGGCGACCGATGTGCCGGGATCGGACTGGAAATGGCACGCCGTCGCCATGGCGGCGTCCAGCCATCCCGTGACGATGCCGCCCTGTACGATGCCGCCTCTGGGATGTCCCGGCACGGAATGGCAGTGACGCGTTTCCGCCTTCCATTCCATCGTGGTGCGGCGCAGCGCTTCATCGTAGCCGACCAGCCGTCCGTTCAGCAGGTCCCACGCCGGCGGGTGGCGCGCCTCGATCGTCGCGATGATATCGGCTGAACTGCGCGCCTCACGCATGCGCCGAACCTTCCTCGGCGAGGCCGCGCTGATAGGTCGAGGGATTGCAGCCGAATCCGTGCGAGGCATTTTTCCCTTGGCGGCCGGTGTGCCCCAGCTGAAGGCCGGCGCCACCCGCAGCGAAACGGCCCACATTGACGAGAGGCCAATCGGTCGGAAACTCCGCCTCGCCGGAATATTGATGCATCGGAGCGACGACGACGCGATCCTTCAACGTCAGCTCGCTGATCTGCATCGGCGAAAACAAAAGCGGCTTGTCCGACATCCGAACCTCCCGTGATTTTTGATCATCTTATGGCCCGCCAACCGAGCGCACCATCCGCCACTTGGTAAAAATCGCCTTTCACGAACGTGAAAATGCGAGCCGCGCCGGCCGCAGCCCTCCGACGAGAACCGTCCTGCTGTTCGACAAGCCACTGCGGTGAGTGCAGTCGTCGTGGCGATCGATGGTCCGTGTGGAGCAGTCGCCGCGCAATCAGCCGGGGGGCGGCGCACGGGTCGAACGAGGAGGCGGCGTCCTGATCGCGGTCGCCGCTTCCAGGTGGATTGTTATTTCTTGGCCGGAGCGGCCGGAGCCACCGGAGTCGACGGTGCCACGGCAACGGTCTTGCCGTTCATGAAAGCCGAAACCCATGTGGTGTTTTCGAGCACCGCGAAGTGCACGAGGAACGCCATCGTCGCCACGCCGCCCAGCAGCAGCGGCAGCGGCAGCGGCAGGCCAACGGTAGGATTGACGACCGTCCAGAGTCTACCTTGATTCATGATCGATACTCCTGATCAGTGCAGCCAGGGCGAATAAACATACGCCAGGAAGTGCGCGATGATCGCGATCGCGCCGAACACGCGCGTCCCGTCGACCACATGCTTATGGAGTTCTTCCGACTCCGCGATTGTCAGGCCCGTCGGCCAACCCTTGTTCAGATCGTCTGCCAAGCGAAAACTCCCAAATGAATCGCTGAGCGCCGTGCCATCCGCACCCGCTCGTCTGATACTCGCAGCGGTCGAACCCGGCCGCGGCAAGTCACGTCTGGTCGGAAACAAGTTGAGTCCGCGTCTCCTCGCTCGAACTGACCATCGAGCGCGATTGCGGACTTCACCAGCGTGATATCGATGATCGCGCCTACGCCAGTCCAACTCAGAGAGTAGTTGACAGACTGTCCGACGAGTTCCGATGGTCAATTTAGGAAGACCTTATCGGGCGGTCCGTTTCATCCCTGATGCATCAGGGCATCGTCAGGAAATCCCACACGGATCTGAAATCGAACAGTTTGTTTCGACGCCGATCCTCCGCATCGAAACCGCGACCGGGGCCGAGCGAGTCGGCATGGAAGACTGAAACCCGGACACAAATCGCTTTGTCAGGAACTTCCCAATCGAAAAGCTCTTTGAATTGGCCTAATCAAGTTCAGCGCAAAGGTTGGCCCGTACACATGCAAGACGATGACTATTGCAACCTCTGTCGAGCTATTGAAAACTTGCTCAGTGGTCCTTTGCGTCCGGGATACGAAGCTGTCCGATGGCACTGCCCAAAGTGTGGTGCGGCGATTGATCTGGTCGTGAAATCCGAAATGGCAGCCAAAAGTCCCACAGTGAGCGATTGGTAGTGAGGTGCGCGGTGACCGCCGAGCTCCGCTTGGGCAGCGTCTCATCTCATTCGGCTCGCAACAACGGTCTCTGATTCTCGCCCCCATGGCCCAAGAATCATGCCCCAAGAATGTCGGCTCGATCTCCAGGCAGGCCACACCCTCCCCGCCGCGAAGCCAAAGCGTGTCCAAGATGAGTGAGAGGGCGGTTGAGGGCGGTGTTGCCGCCGCGCCGATTTGGAACCACCACGGGTTGCGGCCCGCGTGATCGACGACCATCACGGTGTTTTCCAGGATCAAGTCGGCTGAGCAGCAAGCCGTCGGGCATAGAGCGGCTCGTCGTGTTCACGCTCCCGAAAACATACGATCAATCCAGCTTGGCGGCGATCGCATCAGGCTGCCGGCGCGGCCAAGCATCGACTGCGTCTCTCGAATGAGAGGGAATCCGTTGCGCAAGCACATCCCGCGCAACTGCGATGTGCCGCAGAGCTGCGCATCAGCTCTCCAGCCAAGACGATTTCTGTAGATATTTCAACGACTGGAGGGAGCACTGGCTGGGGCGGGAGGGATCGAACCTCCGCATGGGGGAATCAAAATCCCCTGCCTTACCGCTTGGCTACGCCCCATCGCCCGCCGGCCGCATTCGCTCGAGCCGGCGGCGGAATCATGTCTCGGCTCCGCCGGTCTACAGAGACAGCCGCAGGTTTTCAACCGCCCAGGCTGGCCACCGCCCGCGAAGATCCGCCCAGAGGCCCGGCGCGACGAAAGGTTGAGAGCGGCCCGATTTCATGGAAGAAGGCGGACCAATTCTCCGTCAGCCGGGATCTTCACATGACCTATCGCGCTCCGATCGACGATATTCTGCTCTCCCTCAACCACGGCGCGGGCCTGCAGGCCGCGGTGGCGGCCGGGCATCTCGGCGACTACGACAGCGAGCTCACCGCGCAGGTGCTGGAAGAGGCCGGCAAGTTCGCCGCCGACATCCTGGCGCCGCTGAACCGGGTCGGTGACAAGCACGGCATCAAGCTCGAGCACAACGCCGTCACCACCGCGCCGGGATGGCCGGATGCGTATCAGCGCTGGATCGCCGCCGGCTGGAACGCGGTGTCGGGGCCGGAGGCATTCGGCGGCCAGGGGCTGCCGAGCGCGCTCAACGCGGTGTGCACCGAGCTGTGGGCCTCGTCCAACATGGCGTTCGGGCTGTGCCCGCTGCTGACGCTGTCGGCGATCGACGCGCTGCATGAGCATGGCAGTGACGAGCTGAAGGAGATCTATCTCGGCAAGCTGGTGTCGGGCGAATGGACCGGCACGATGCAGCTCACCGAACCGCAGGCCGGCTCCGACGTCGGCGCGCTGCGCACCCGCGCCGAGCGCGCCGCCGATGGCAGCTACAAGATCTTCGGCAGCAAGATCTTCATCACTTACGGCGACCACGACATGACCGACAACATCGTGCATTTCGTGCTCGCACGATTGCCCGATGCGCCCGCCGGCACCAAGGGCATCTCGCTGTTCCTGATTCCGAAATTCCTGGTCAACGGCGACGGCACGCTGGGGGCGCGCAACGATATCTTCCCGAGCGGCGTCGAGCACAAGCTCGGCATTCACGCTTCGCCGACCTGCACCATGCAGATGGGCGATCAGGGCGGCGCGATCGGCTATCTGATCGGCGAGGAAAATCGCGGCATGCAGTGCATGTTCACGATGATGAATCAGGCCCGTCTCGGCGTCGGCCTGGAAGGCGTCGGCATCGCCGACCGCGCCTATCAGCAGGCGCTGGCCTATGCGCAGGAGCGCAAGCAGGGCCGCGCCATCGGCAGCGACAGCAAGGGCTCCGACCCGATCATCAAGCACCCCGACGTCAAGCGCATGCTGCTGACGATGCGGGCGATGACCGGCGCGGCACGGACGATCTGCTACGCCACCGCCGTCGCGCTCGATATCGCTGCACGTAGCGCCGATCCGAAGGTGCGCGCCGCTGCCGCCGCGCGCGCCGCGCTGCTGACGCCGATCGCCAAGGCGTTCTCCACCGACATCGGCACCGAGGTCGCCTCGCTCGGCGTGCAGATCCATGGCGGCATGGGCTTCATCGAAGAAACCGGCGCCGCACAGCACTATCGCGACGCCCGCATCGCGCCGATCTACGAAGGCACTAACGGCATCCAGGCGACCGACCTCGTCACCCGCAAGCTCGGCGCCAATGGCGGCGAGTCGGTGTGGGCGCTGCTCGGCGAACTCGACGGCATCATCAAGGATGTCGAGGCGAGCAACGATCCGGCGTTCGGCGCCACCGGCCCGCGGCTGCGCGACGCGCTCGATGCGCTGACGCGGAGCAGCAAGTATCTGCTCGACAAGCTCGGCAGCTCGACGAACGATGCGCTGGCCGGCGCGACGCCGTATCTGCGGCTGTTCGGCGCGACGCTCGGCGGCTGCTCGCTCGCCGCCGAAGCGCTGGCGGCGCGCAATCTCGACGGCGTCGCCGATCCGGCGCGCTACGTCACGCTGGCGCGGTTCTTCGCCGAAAGCGTCGCGGTGCAGGCCGGGGCCTTGGAGCGCAATGTGGTGGACGCCGCGGCGGCCCTGCAGACCGCCGACGCCGTGCTGACCGCCTGACACGGCCGCTCCCGGCCTTGTGGCAAACCCGGGGCGCGCCGCGGCGCGCTTCGGCGTCCCCTCCAACGGGTTGAAAACGGGAGTCTTTCGTCGCAACCCGTTCTGGCGCGCGCGGCGATCGTGTACAGTCGCCGCAAACGCGGCTGCCGTGACGGCAGTCCGGCGAGCGGGTTGGGGGAAAGTCCATGACGGAGCATCTGATCGTCACCGATGAGGACGCCACGCGCGTCATCACCATGCGCCGGCCGGAGAAGAAGAACGCGCTGACGCAGGACATGTATCGCGCGATGAGCGACGCGATCGACACCGCGCAGAACAATCCCGCCATCCGCTGCCTGATCATCACCGGCGGCTCCGGCGTGTTCACCGCCGGCAACGATCTCGACGATTTTCTCAAGGCCGGCACCGACAGCAGCGGCGCGGCGCGCGCCAACAACGCCACCAAATTTCTCTATTCGCTGGCCCACAATGTGAAGCCGATCATCGCGGCGGTCGACGGCATCGCCATCGGCATCGGCACCACGCTGCTGTTTCACTGCGACTACGTGCTGGCCTCGACCAGCGCGACATTCTCGACGCCGTTCATCCAGCTCGGCCTGGTGCCGGAGGGCGCCTCCAGCCTGCTGGCGCCGCGCACCATGGGCCACCAGCGCGCCTTCGGCATGCTGGTGATGGGCCACAAGGTGAGCGCCGAACAGGCGCGCGAAGCCGGCTTCGTCAACGCCGTGGTGGCGCCCGGCCACACCGAGGAAGAAGCCCGCAAGGCCGCCCGCGAACTCTGCGCCCTGCCGGCCGAAGCCGTCGCAATCTCGCGCAAGCTGCTGCGCCCGCCGCCGGACGAAATCGTCCGCCGCATCGATCAGGAGAGTCATCTGTTCGGCGAACGCATGAAGTCGCAGGAAGCGGTGAGCGCGTTTCAGCGATTTTTTCAGAGGAAGCGGAGCTGAGAGCCGGATGGGAGCGCGGAAACTTCACGTGAGACGACCACACGGAATCGGCCGGCCGTCACTCCACGCGTCGATCGCATCCAACCTCCCCCCTCAGCCCTGACCCACGCCGTATGACCAAGCCGGAAGCAAAGAGCCAGCCGACCGCGCCCGCGCTCGAGAAGGGGCTGGATCTGCTGGAAGCGCTGGCCACCGAATCGCGCGGCCTGACGCAGCGGCAGTTAGCAGAGCGGGTCGGCCGCTCGGTCAGCGAGATCTTTCGCATGCTGGTGGCTCTGGAGCGGCGCGGTTACGTCGCCCGCGATCCGTCGACCGGCGAATACGCTCTGACGCTGAAGCTGTTTCGCATCGCCTCACAACATCCGCCGACCGAGCGACTGCTCAAATCGGCGCTGCCGGTGATGGAGCAACTCGCTGCCAAGGTTCAGCTGTCGTGTCACATCACCGTGCTGCACGGCGAGCAGTTCATGGTGATCGCGCGGATCGAACCGGAATGGCTGATGGGCTGGTCGGTGAAGGCCGGTACGGTGTTTCCGCTGTCGCAGCAATATCCGTCCGCCAAGGTGCTGGCCGCATTTCAACTACCCGGCCGCCGCGACGAACTCGCCAAGGTGATCGCCGACAATGATCACGTCAGCCTGCGCAAAGCGCTCGCCGCGCTCGACCGGATCTCCGCCGAGGGCGGCAATTTCTCGAACGACGACGGCTACACGCGGATCCTGGCCTATTGCTGTCCGATCATCGACTCCACCGGCCGCGCCGTGGCGGCGCTGACCGTGCCGCTGGTGCGCCAGGATCAAATCCCGAAAGCCGAGGCCGCGGCGATCGCAGCCGAGCTTCGCGCCGCTGCCGCCGCGCTGTCGGAACGGATCGGCGGCCTCGCCGGGGGCTCCTGAACTAAGCCACCGTGATCCCGGCATCGACCACCCAGGCGGCGCCGTGGACGTGGCGGGTCTGGTTGGACGCCAGCAGGGCAACGACGGCGGCTACGTCGTCCGGATGACCGTAGGGCGCCGATCCTGCGCGGGCCAGCGAGCTACCATCGGCCCCGGCCTGCCTGTTGAGTTCGCGGATCATCCTGGATTCGATCGGCCCGGGCAGCACGGCGTTGACGCGGATCGCGCTGCCGATCAGTTCGAGCGCGGCGGTGCGGGTCAGGCCGAGCACGGCGTGCTTCGATGCGACGTAGCCGGCAAGCCCGGCGCGGCCCCGAATGGCCGAGGTCGAGGCGGTGTTGATGATCGCGCCCTGCCCGCGCTGCCGCATCCGCGGGATCACGAACTTCAGCCCGAGAAAAATCCCCCTGACGTTGACCCGCATGACGCGATCGAACATCTCGGCCGGATAGTCCTCGAGCGGCGCCACCACGCCTTCGATGCCGGCATTATTGGCGAAGATGCCGATCGGGCCGAGCTTCTGCTCGGCCGCCTCCACATAGCCGGCCGCATCGGCCTCGTCGGACACATCGGCGCGGATCGCGAGCGCGCGGCGGCCGAGAGCTTCGACTGCCGCGGCGGTCTCTTCCGCTGCGGCGAGATCGAGATCGACCACCGCGACCGCCTCAGCGGTCTCCGCCAGGCGAAGCGCGATCGCCCGGCCGATCTCGCCACCGCCGCCGGTGACCAGCGCTATGGTGTGGCTGCTTGCGACCGCGGCGGTCATGACTTGACGAAGTCACAGCCTCCGTCCTGAAGCGGCCGCCAGGCCTCCTCGGGCGGAATGGTCTTGACCAGCTTGTAATAGTCCCACGGATATTTGGATTCCGCCGGCTTCTTCACCTCGAACAGATACATGTTGTGCAGCTTGCGGCCGTCCGCCCGGATGCTGCCCTTGCCGAACAGCGGATCGTCGGTCGGCAGCGCCTTCATCTTCTCGATCACCGCCTTGCCGTCGCTGGAGGCGCCGAGTGCATCGACCGCTTTGAGATAGTGCAGCGTGGCGCCGTAAGCGCCCGCCTGCAGCGCAGTCGGATAGCGGCCGCTGTTGCGGTCCGCGAAACGCTTGGACCAGGTCCGGGTGCCGTCGTTCAGGTCCCAATAGAACGACTCGGCGAACTGCAGCCCCTGCGCGACATTCAGTCCGAGCGAATGCACGTCGCTGAGATACAGCACCATCGCCACCACGCGCTGGTCGCTCTGGGTGATGCCGAATTCGACCGCCTGCTTGATCGACGTGATGGTGTCGCCGCCGGCATTGATCAGCGCGATCACCTGCGACTTGGAGGCCTGGGCCTGCAGCAGGAACGACGAAAAGTCCTGAGTATTGATCGGCACCCGCACGCCGCCGACCACCGAGCCGCCCTGCTGCGCGACGATCCGCCGGATGTCCTGCTCCATGGCGTGCCCGAACGCGTAGTCCGCGGTGAGCGCGAACCAGGTCTTGCCGCCCTCGGCCACCACGGCGCGGGCGGAGCCGGTCGTCAGCCCGTAGGTGTCGTAGGTCCAATGCACGAGGTTCGGCGAGCAGCTCTTGCCGGTGAGATCCGACGAAGACGATGCGGTCACCAGCATCGCTTTGTTCTTCTGCTGCACGATATTGCGCACCGCGAGCGCGACGGCCGAATTGGGCAGATCGACCACCACGTCGACGCCGCCGCGATCGATCCACTCCCGCGCGATGTTGGCGCCGAGATCGGCCTTGTTCATATGGTCGCCGCTGATCACTTCGATCGGGCGCTTGGACTGCCGCGGGCCGGCGAGAAAGTCCTCGACCGCCAGCTTGGCGGCCGCAACCGAGCCCGGCCCCGTGGTGTCGGCATAGAGGCTCGACATATCCGTCAGCACGCCCAGCCGCAGCGGCGCGTCGTCCGCGGCCGCGGCCCTCAGGCCGCCGGCTGCGAGTGTGAGTCCCCCTGCCCCCGCCAGAAAGCGACGGCGGTTGATCGGCCAAACCGCATTGGTCATCCTAAACCTCCCTGTGCCGGCGCTTGATCCGCGCCGGCTTGATACGGCCCGCAGCTACTTGGGCTGCGGGTCTCGTGTACGAAATCGGCCGTTATGGAATCAGTCGTTCGAGCAGGCGGCGATCCTCGACCTCGAATCCGCCGCCATAGACGTCCGACACCATGAAGTGCGCGCCGAGAATCTCCGGCTGCAGATCGGCGATCGGGTCGTAGATGCTCGGATGCAACGTCATCGACGCACGGCCGGGCTTCGGCACCGAATATTTCAGCGGCGTCCGCCGATAGGCGACATCCGCATAGGCCGTCTCCAGCCGCTCCGGATGCGGCAGGCGGCGGACGTGGATCTCGCCGGCCGGCAACTCATCGCCATCGACGATGCGCACCGTCGGCGCTGCCGCATCGGGCGTGAAGCTGAATTCGGCGAGCGGAATCCGGCGCCGCGTCACCGATCCGACGATCGAGCCGTCCGGCCGCTCCTCGAACGTGTAGTTGGCGTCCTTCTTGGTGTAGCCGAACACTTCGCGCCCGGCACAGATGCCCATCGGATCGCTGCAATACATGAAGATGTGAGTCTCGGTGAACAGATCCTTGTAGCGCACCGCGACGCTGATCATCAGGTCGAACATCTCGCCCGAATGGATCGCAAGCGAATGGCCCGGAGAGGTCATGAAACGGAACGCGACGCGGTCGTTGACCAGTTCGAACGGCGTATCGGCCAGCAGCGTCTGCAGCTTCGCGCGATCGACGCGCGTCATGATCTCGACGGTGCGCAGCGTGCAGCCCCATTCGACCGGATAAGCGGGCGAATAGGGCGGATTGACGCCGCTGTTCGGCTTCAGCTGGTAATCGCCGAACATCCGGCGGGCGTTTTCAACGTCGGTCACAGGGGCTCTTTCTCTGCAGGTCACGATGGCGGCTCGAGACGGCGCGTGCCGAGACCAGCCGTGGATCGCTCACACAGCGACCAAGCGAGGGCTCGCGCGGTAAGGCGACAATCCCGACGAGGATCGCAACCGGCAGCCTTGAGCGTTCCATATATGATTTTATCATTGCATATATGAAATAGGCGAACCGGAGCGATGTCAAGCGACGCGCGGGCGCGTCGATCCCGGCAGCCCTCGTCATGCCGAGAATCGGGCTCAGAATTCGAACTGAATTCCCGGCGACTTTCTCAATCACTGAGTGTGCTCAGAAACTCCGTAATGGCCGGGCTGTCCCGCCTGCGGGGCCAAAGCCCCTTCGGCGCGGCGAAGGCCCAGCCATCCACGCCTTTGATGCGTTTGCGGCAGCAAGACGTGGATGCCCGGCACAAGGCCGGGCATGACGGGTGGAGACGAATGTGGCTGATTTCAAAGGGTGTATTTCCGGTCCGGCACTGAAGTGCCCGCTGGCCGCGCTGCGGCGGGCCTGGAACGATGGGCCAAACGCCTTGGCCGCATCCTTCGAGGCGCGCTGCGCGCGCGCCTCGGGATGACGACTCTACACTTGAGGAGACGACGTCGCTTCAAGCAGTCGATGAAGAGGTGTGGGTGTGATGATGAGAGGCGATGCTGCGGCGATTGCTGAAGCCGTAGCGAGCTACTTCTTCCTCACCCCGAATACCTGATCGGCGAACGGATTCATCTCCGGGGTCTTCAGTTCGATGAAGCCGAGCTTCAGCTCCCGGTGGCAGGAATTGCACCCCGCTGTTAGTTCGCCATAGGCTTTGACGAACGCCTTGCTGTCTTGCGCGGCGATGGCGGCCGTCACCGCGTCGATCGGTTTGGCCATGGTGGTGACGTCGCTGACCGGGAGGCTGTCGTACAGCGAGGCGGCTTCTTGCAGGCGGGCTTTGATCTGGCGGGTCTGGTAGGCGGCGAGTTTCCAGTTTGCCGTGACGCCGGCGAACCACAGTTTGATGTGGCGTGCCTGCGTGGCCTCCATCAAATCCGCGAGCCGCGGGTTGCCCGGCCTGGTGGCGTCGGCCGGGATCTGTTGGGCTTGCGGCTGCTGCGGCGGGCTCTGCTGCGCGCTGGTCGGCAAGATCGCGGCGAGCGCAGACGCGCAGATCAGGGGAGTGGCGAGAAGGAGCGTGATCGGCTTCGGGCGCATGCATCACCTGTTTCGGAAAGCGCGCCGGGCGGCGCGGCGCGACCCAGCCAGATCACCACGCCGCTTTCGCCGGCGTTTTGCGATTCCTCAATTTTGGGCCGGATGTGGTATTCAGCGGCGCTTGGCCGCGCGCGCCCCGCGCAACAAACCGGTTGCCAGCGCCGTCTTCCTGAGCGATTCCCGCGCCGACCGCAGCCAACCGGACCCTCAATGACCTGCCGCCCGCTTCGTCTCGCCCTCCTCGCGCCCGCCCTTCTCGCGCCGACCTTGGCGCTGACGCTCGCTTGTTCGCCGCTGCTGGCCGGGGACACGCCCGCTCCGGTCGATGTGCGCATCCTGGCGATCAACGACTTCCACGGTTATCTGCAACCGCCGTCCGGCGGCCTCGTCACCATCGACCCCACCGACCCGGCCAAGACCGTCCACGTGCCGGCTGGCGGCGCCGAGCACATGGCAACGCTGGTCAAGCAACTCCGCGACGGGCACCCCAACAGCATCTTCGTCGCCGCCGGCGACCTGATCGGCGCCAGCCCGTTTCTGTCGGCGATGTTTCACGACGAGCCGACGATCGAGTCGATGTCGCTGATGGGGTTGGCACTGTCGGCGGTCGGCAATCACGAATTCGACGAGGGCAAGACCGAGCTGCTGCGAATGCAGAATGGCGGCTGTCACCCGGTCGATGGCTGCATGGGTCCGCATCCGTTTACCGGCGCGAAATTCCAATACCTCGCGGCGTCGACGATCGAGACCGCGACCGGCAAGCCGATCCTGCCGCCTTATGCAATCCGCGAGTTTGGCGGTATTCCGGTCGCGTTCATCGGACTGACGCTGAAGGCGACGCCGACGATGGTGTCGCCGCCGGGCGTCGCCGGGCTGAAATTTCTCGATGAAGCCGACGCCGTCAATGCGCAGGTCGCCGAGCTGAAGGCGCGCGGCGTCGAGGCGATCGTGGTGCTGATCCACGAGGGCGGCTTTCCGAGCGGCGGTATGAACGAGTGTCCGGAAATCTCCGGGCCGATCGTCGAGATCGTCAGGAAGTTCGACAAGGCGGTCGACCTGGTGATCAGCGGCCACACCCACCGCGCCTACACCTGCACGATCGACGGCAGGCTCGTCACCAGCGGCGACAAATACGGCACGCTGGTCACCGCGATCGACCTCGTGCTCGATCCGGCGACGCGCGACATCGCCAGCGCCAAGGCCGACAACGTCATCGTGCGCACCACGCTGGCCAAAGATCCGGCGCAGACCGAGCTGATCCAGGCCTACAACAAGCTCGCCGGCCCGATCGCGGCGCGGCCGGCCGGCGCCGTCTCGTCGGCGCTGTCGCGGATGCCGAACGGCGCCGGCGAAAGCGCGCTCGGTAATCTCGTCGCCGATGCGCAGCTCGCCGCGACGCGCGATCCGGAGACCGGCGGCGCCGAGCTTGCGATCACCAATCCGGGCGGCCTGCGCGCCGATATCAACGGCGTGGCGCATGGCGAGCCGCCGTTCAAGGTGACGTTCGGCGATGTTTTTGCGGCGCAACCGTTCCGCAATCAGCTGGTGACGATGACGCTGAGCGGCGCGCAGCTGAAGGCGGCGCTGGAGTTGCAGTGGCAGGACCCGACGCGGCCGCGCATCCTGCAGGTGTCGAACGGATTCAGCTACGCGTGGGACAATACCGCCGGCCCGGGCCAGCGCATCCTCGCCGACCGCATGACGCTGAACGGCCGTCCGATCGCGCCGGATCGTAACTATCGCGTGACCGTGAATCAGTATCTGGCGTCCGGCGGCGACGGTTTTCTTCCATTCACGCAAGGTACCGACCGGCTCACCGGCGTTTACGACGTCGATGCGCTGTTCGGCTATTTCAAGGCGCACAGCCCGATCGCGCCGGCCGCCGCTGGGCGTATTTTGCGTTTGAATTAAGCCTGCGACGCGCTAAGCCTTAAGCGGCCCTTCCGTGCAACGCGTCGGGCACTTAAGTTCATTGATCAATATTGTCGTCTCTCCCCCGATCGGACGTTTCAGGCGCTCCCGAATGACCACGTTATTTCTGACCCATTCCGCGTGTCTCGAACATCATACGCCGGAGGGTCATCCCGAACGCGCCGAGCGGCTGATCGCCGTCAACAAGACGCTGACCGACGAGCGGTTCGCGACGCTGGCGCGCGGCGAAGCGCCGATCGGCTCGCTCGAACACATCGCGCTGTGCCACACCGATCACCACATCGTCGAGATGCGCCACATGTCGCCGTCGACCGGCATCGTCTATGTCGACGGTGATACGTCGATGTCGCCGGGTACGTTCGAAGCCGCGCTGCGCGGCGTCGGCGGCGCGGTGTCGGCGGTCGACGCGGTGATGAAGGGCACGGCCGCCAACGCCTTCGTGGCGACGCGTCCGCCCGGCCACCACGCCGAAGTCACCAAGCCGATGGGCTTCTGCTTCTTCGGCAACGCCGCGATCGCGGCACGCTACGCGCAGCGCAAATACGGCATCGAACGCGCCGCGGTGGTGGACTTCGACGTGCATCACGGCAACGGCACGCAGGATATCTTCTGGGGCGACCGCACCGTGATGTACTGCTCGACCCATCAGATGCCTCTGTTCCCCGGTACCGGCTCGGTCGGCGAGCGCGGCGAGCACGACAACATCGTCAACGCACCGCTGGCCTCCGAAGACGGCGGCAAGGAGTTCCGCCACGCCTTCGAGGCCGCGATCCTGCCGCAACTCGAACGCTTCGCGCCGGAACTGATCGTGATCTCGGCCGGCTTCGACGCCCATTACCGCGACCCGCTGGCGAGCCTCAACCTGAAGGCCGAGGACTTTGCCTGGGTGACCCAGAAGCTGATGGACGTCGCCGACAGGACCGCCGGGGGGCGCATTGTCTCGGTGCTCGAGGGCGGGTATGACTTGCAGGGCCTGAGTGAATCGGTCGCCGCCCATGTCGGCGCCCTGATGGGCGCCTGAGCGGCGCCCCCCGGCCTCACCGCCCCCCATTGCCGCCGGCTGCGCGGCGCATCCAGGAGCCGCCGATGGCCGACGCCCCCGCCGATGTCAAAAAGTTGAGCTTCGAGCGCGCGATCGAGGAACTCGAGACGATCGTGAAGCGACTCGAGGACGGCAAGGTTCCGCTCGAGGAGTCGGTGGCGATTTACGAACGTGGAGAAGCCCTTAAGCGGCGCTGCGAGGACCTGCTGCGGCAGGCGGAGGCCCGGGTCGACAAGATCACGACCGATGCCAGCGGCCAAGCCAGCGGAACCGAACCGCTCGACGTCCAATAATCCTATTCAGCAAATCGACAGCTTTCCGGGTGTCATCTGGTGCCTCGGCACCCTACATCGAACCCAAGCGACCGTGACCGACACACAACAGTATGGTCACAAAGATCGCTGGATCGATCCTCTTGGGCGAAAGTTTATGCAGGCTGGCCAAGCCCTGGGCAGGCCCTGATTGGCTTTGGATTAGAGTTTGTGTAAGGGTATGAGCTTATGCGCCGAGCGTGACACTTGGCTGACGGCCGGTGTCAAGTTCGGTGGACGTATGCTGCCGCACTGAGTTGATCCAGATTTGGGTGATCCAGATCACTTCGACGGATTGGAGCGCCAGCTGTGCTTCGATCGTTGATTGCTCCTGAGCAGGGAGGCGGAAGCCTGGTGGGCTCCGCAGACAGGATAAGTTCGGACCATTCGTCGCGGGCCTCACCAGCCCCATAGTTAAGACTGGGATTATAGCCGTGACCGAATTGAGTAAGACGCCGCTTCTCGACACCATCCGCACGCCGGAAGATCTCCGCAAGCTCCGAATCGATCAGGTTCGCCAGGTTGCCGATGAATTGCGGCAGGAAACCATTGATGCGGTCTCGGTCACGGGCGGTCATTTCGGCGCCGGTCTCGGCGTGGTCGAGCTGACCACCGCCATACATTATGTGTTCGACACCCCGCGCGACCGCCTGATCTGGGACGTCGGCCATCAGGCCTATCCGCACAAGATCCTGACCGGCCGCCGCGACCGCATCCGCACGCTGCGCACCCCGGGCGGCCTGTCGGGCTTCGCCAAGCGCACCGAGAGCGACTACGATCCGTTCGGCGCCGGCCATTCCTCGACCTCGATCTCGGCCGGCCTCGGCATGGCGGTCGCCAGCGAGCTGTCGGGCGTCAAGAACAACGTCATCGCGGTGATCGGCGACGGCTCGATCTCGGCCGGCATGGCCTATGAGGCGATGAACAACGCCGGCGCGATGAACTCGCGGCTGATCGTGATCCTCAACGACAACAACATGTCGATCGCCCCGCCGGTCGGCGCGATGTCGTCGTATCTGTCGCGGCTGTATTCGGGCAAGACCTATCGGTCACTGCGCGAGGCCGGCAAGCAGATCGGCAAGCATCTGCCCAAGGTGATCGCCGACCGCGCCGCGCGCGCCGAGGAATATTCCCGCGGCTTCATGATGGGCGGCGGTACGCTGTTCGAGGAACTCGGCTTCTACTATGTCGGCCCGATCGACGGCCACAACCTCGACCACCTGCTGCCGATCCTGCAGAACGTCCGCGACGCCGATGCGGGTCCGTTCCTGATCCACGTCGTCACCCAGAAGGGCAAGGGCTACGGCCCGGCCGAAGCTGCGGCCGACAAGTATCACGCCGTGGTCAAGTTCGACATCGCGACCGGCGCGCAGTCCAAGGCGAAGTCGAACGCGCCGTCGTACCAGAACGTGTTCGGCCAGAGCCTCGTCAAGGAAGCCGAGAAGGACGACAAGATCGTCGGCATCACCGCCGCGATGCCGTCCGGCACCGGCATCGACATCTTCGAAAAGACGTTCCCGAAGCGGACCTTCGACGTCGGCATCGCCGAACAGCACGCGGTGACGTTCGCGGCCGGCCTCGCCACCGAGGGCTACAAGCCGTTCTGCGCGATCTATTCGACCTTCCTGCAGCGCGCCTACGACCAGATCGTGCACGACGTCTGCATCCAGAACCTGCCGGTCCGCTTCGCGATCGACCGCGCCGGCCTGGTCGGCGCCGACGGCGCCACCCACGCTGGCTCGTTCGACAACGCCTATCTGGGCTGCCTGCCGAACATCGTGATCATGGCCGCCTCCGACGAGGCCGAGCTTGTCCACATGGTGGCCACGCAGGTCGCGCTCAACGACCGCCCGAGCGCGGTGCGCTATCCGCGCGGCGAAGGCCGCGGCGTCGAGATGCCGGACGTCGGCATTCCGCTGGAAATCGGCAAGGGCCGCATCGTCCGTCAGGGCAACAAGGTCGCGCTGCTGTCGTTCGGCACCCGTCTGGCCGAGTGCGAGAAGGCCGCCGAAGAGCTGGCGACGCTCGGCCTGTCGACCACCGTCGCCGACGCGCGCTTCATGAAGCCGCTCGACCTCGACATGATCCTGAAGCTCGCCAACGACCACGAGATCCTGCTCACCATCGAGGAAGGCTCGATCGGCGGCTTCGGCAGCCATGTGATGCAGGCGCTGGCCGAGCACGGCAAGCTCGACGGCGACGTGAAGATGCGCTCGATGGTGCTGCCCGACGTCTTCCTCGACCACGACACCCCCGCCGCGATGTACGCCCGCGCCGGCCTCGACGCCAAGGCGATCGTCAAGAAGGTGTTCGAGACGCTGGGCAAGGACGTCGCGGCCGAGACGTCGAAGCTGGCGTAAGCTCCGACACGATCGGCTTTGCGGAGATTTTGACGGCTGCACCGAGCTCCTCGCCACCCTCCCCTGGAGGGGAGGGTCGGCGCGTAGCCCGCATAGCGGGATGCGCGACGGGGTGGGGTGAGCCGCGAGCACTGCGGATGAACTCTTCGCCACCCCGCTCGCTGCGCGAGCGCCCCTCCCCCTCCAGGGGAGGGTGATCCACGCAGCGACCGCAAGTTTTCACCTACGATCGCCCTGCCGCCGCAATGGGAGAAGTGAATTCGCCTTCACCCGACCATGAACATCTACCTCGCCGGCCCCGACGTCTTCCTGCCCGATGCGCTCGAGATCGGCGGACGCAAGGCTGAGCTCTGCGCGCGCTATGGGATGACCGGACTGTTCCCGCTCGACAACGCCGTCGCGCTCGCGGCGCATGATGCGTCGCTGCAGATCTTTCGCGGCAACGAGGCGATGATGCACGAGGCGGATGCGATCATCGCCAACCTCACACCGTTTCGCGGGCCGAGTGCCGATGCCGGCACGGTCTATGAGCTCGGCTACATGGCTGGCCGCGCCAAGCTGGTGCTGGGCTATTCGAACGATCCGGCCAACTACGTCGACCGCGTCCGGCGCTTCAAGACGATCACCGACCGGGGCGGCCTGCTGTTCGGCGCCGACGGGCTCGCGGTCGAGGATTTCGGCCTCGCCGACAATTTGATGCTGATCCATTGCCTGGAGCTGCACGGCGCGCCGCTGGTGACGCCGCGCACAGCGCCCGCCGATCTCTGGCACGATCTTGCAGCATTCGAGACCTGCGTGCGCATCGCCGCGCAGCGGCTGCTGCCGCAGGCGAACTGATCATGGCCAAATCGCCCGACTCCAAGCCCCCCGACTCCCCGCCCCGCAAGCGCGCCGATGTGGTGCTGGTCGAGCGCGGGCTGTTCGAAAGCCGGGCGCGAGCGCAGGCGGCGATCGAGGCCGGGCTGGTGTTCGCGGACGGCAAGCAGGTCACCAAAGTGTCGGAACCGATCGCGCTCGACGCGGCCTTGCAGGCCGAGCCGGCGCATCCCTGGGTGTCGCGCGGCGGCGTCAAGCTGGCGGGCGCGCTGGAGCGCTACCCGATCGAGATCGAAGACCACGTCTGTCTCGACGTCGGCTCCTCGACCGGCGGTTTCACCGAGGTGTTGCTGGCCGAGGGCGCGGCGCTGGTGTTCGCGGTCGATGTCGGCCGCGACCAGTTGCATCCGTCGCTGCGCGGGCATGCGAAGATCGTGTCGATGGAATCCACCGACATCCGCAGCCTCGAAGGCAAGCGGCTGCCGGCGCGGCCGGACGTGGTGGTGATCGATGCCAGCTTCATCTCGCTGAAGCTGGTGCTGCCCGCGGCGCTGTCGCTCGCGGCCGCGCCGATGAGCCTGCTGGCGCTGATCAAGCCGCAATTCGAGGTGCCGTCGAAGCGCGGCATCGTTCGCGATGCCGCGGCGCATCGCGCGGTGTGCGACGACATCACCGCCTACGCCGCCTCGCTCGGCTGCACCGACATCGAGGTATTCGCCTCGTCGATCGCAGGCGGCGACGGCAACACCGAGTTCTTCCTGGGAGCGCGCCGCGGCTGAGGCACGCCTCGCCGCTGCGAAAGTCTTACTCCCGCCGTAAGTTCGGCTATGGTGCGCGCCATGACCCACCCTGGTTCGGAAATCACCGCCGGCGCGTTTGCGCCGGCGAAATCGTCTGCGTGGCGAACGGAAGTTATCGAGACGCTGTGGCTCGCGGCGCCGATGGCGCTGACGCAGCTCGGCCAGATCGCCATGATGACCACCGACCTCGCGCTGATCGGGCGGCTCGGCGACCAGTCGGTCGCCGCTGCGGCGCTCGCCCATACGGTGTTGTTCGCGACGTTCACGATGGGACTGGGCCTGGTGTCGGCGGTGACGCCGCTGGCCGCGCAGGCGGTCGGCGCCCGCAATCCGCGTCAGGTGCGCGCGGCGCTGCGCGTCGGGCTATGGGCGACGGTGATCGCCGGCGTGCCGCTGACGCTCGGGCAATTGTTCGGCGAACAGATGCTGCTCGGGCTCGGCCAGGATCCCGGCACGGCAAAGCTCGCGGGCCTGTATCTCGACGGCCTCGCCTGGTCGCTGCTGCCGTCCTGGATCTTCATCGCGCTGCGCGGCTTCATGGGCGCGGTGAACCGGCCGGAGCCGGCGCTGTGGATCATGCTGGCGGCGATCCCGATCAATCTCGTGCTGGCTTACTGGCTGATCCATGGCGGCTTCGGCCTGCCGCAGCTTGGCATCTTCGGCGCCGGCCTCGCCACCGCGATCGTCGCGGTCGGAATGTGCGTGATCGCGGCGGTGGTGTGCGTCACGATGCGGCCGTTCCGGAAATATCGGGTGTTCGGCGAGTTGTGGCGTTTCGACCGGCCGCTGATGGGCCGGCTGCTGCATCTCGGCCTGCCGATCTCCGGCGCCTCCGTGCTCGAATACGGCGTGTTCGGCGCCGCGGCATTGCTGATGGGCAAGTTCGGCACCACCGCACTCGCCGCGCATCAGATCGCCCTGCAGATCGCCGCCATCATGTTCATGGTGCCGATGGGCATCTCGATCGCCGCCACCGTGCGGGTCGGGCACGCGATCGGCCGCGCCGATGCCGAGGGCGCGCACCGCGCCGGCTTCGCTGCGATCACCATCGGCTTCGTCTTCATGGCGGCGATGACGCTGCTGGTGGCGCTGACCCGGCACCAGATTCCAAACCTGTTCCTCGGCGACAGTGCGCAGTCGGCCGCCACCGCGGAGCTGACCGCGGCGCTGCTGATCGTCGGCGCCAGCTTCTTCATCGCCGATGGCCTGCAGGTGGTCGCCAACGGCGCGCTGCGCGGCCGTAACGACACCCGCGTGCCGCTGCTGTTCGCCATCCTGTGCTTCTGGGTGATCGCCTTCCCGAGCTGTTATCTGCTCGGCTTTCCCGGCGGGCTCGGCCCGTTCGGGGTCTGGATCGGCCTCGCGATCGGGCTTGTGGTGTACGCCGTGCTGCTGGTGTGGCGTTTCCATCTGCTGAGCCGGACCGCCGTGCCGAGTGCCTGACCGCGACGGCGATTTGTCGAGGCGCACAGGTGTAGGGCAGGCCGCAACGCGCTATACCGCGGCATGAACGAAGTTCTCAGGATCGATCACGTCGGACACCGCGGCGACGGCGTCAGCCACGCCGGCGGTGAAGCCATTTACGTGCCCTACGCGCTCGGCGGCGAGACGGTGGAGACGGCGCCGGTGGCGGGCCATCCGGATCGCCGCAAGCTGCTGCGCGTCGACGTGGCCAGCCCCGACCGGATCGGACCGTTCTGCCCGCATTTCGGTGTCTGCGGCGGCTGCGCCATCCAGCACTGGCAGGATGACGCCTATCGCGCCTGGAAGCGCAATCTGGTGATCGAGACGCTGGCGCAGGGCGGCATCGATTGCGCCGTCGAGCCGCTGATCGACGCCCACGGCGCCGGACGGCGCCGCATCACGCTGCACGCCCGCAAGGGCACCCACGACGTGCTCAAGGTCGGCTTCAGCGCCGCGGCCAGCCACGAAGTCGTGCCGATCGATGCCTGCCCGATCCTCGACCCGGCGCTGACCGGCGCCATCGAGGCGGCATGGGCGCTGGCCGAAGCGCTGACGGTGATCGGCAAGCCGCTCGACATCCAGGTCACCGCCGCGGAAAACGGCCTTGATGTGGATGTGCGCGGCTCCGGCCCGCTGCCGTCGAAGATGATCACGGCGCTGTCGAAGCTGGCCGAGCAGCATCGCCTGGCGCGGCTGACGCGGCACGGCGAACTGGTGCTGATGCGGATGCCGCCGACCGTGATGATCGGCACCGCGCGCGTGACGCTGCCGCCGGGTGCGTTCCTGCAAGCCACAGCGCTTGGCGAGCAGACGCTGGCCGAACTGGCGTTGGCGCAGATCAAGCGCACCAAGCTGATCGCCGACCTGTTCTGCGGCGTCGGCCCGTTCGCGCTGCGCCTCGCCACCAAGGCGCGGGTGATCGCCTATGACAGCGACGCACCAGCGGTGGGCGCACTGCAGAAGGCGGCGCAGACGACGTCGGGCTTGAAGCCGATCAAGGCGGAGCCCCGCGACCTATTCCGTCGCCCGCTGGCGCCGCCGGAGTTAGTTGATTTCGACGCCGTGCTGTTCGACCCGCCGCGCCAGGGAGCCCAGGCCCAGGCGACGCAACTCGCGGCCAGCAAGGTGCCGCTGATCATCGCGGTGTCGTGCAACGCGCAGACCTTCGCACGCGACGCGAAGCTGCTGATCGACGGCGGCTACCGGCTGGAAAAGGTCACGCCGGTCGATCAGTTCAAATACACGCCGCATGTCGAACTGGTGGCGGTGTTCCGGAAGTAACCACAGATCAAGGCCTCACCCCTCATGGTGAGGAGGCGCGCAGCGCCGTCTCGAACCATGAGGCGGCACGGCGGCCGTCGGAAGGCTGCAATCACTCGCGGCCCATCCTTCGAGACGCCCGGCTGAGCCGGGCTCATCAGGATGAGGTCGGTGCAGGTCGTCAGCAACTAACAACTCAACGCCGTCATTACGGGGCGCGGGCGGAGCCCGCGAACCCGGAATCTGAAACGTGCACAAACTCATCGAGATTCCGGGTTCGCGCTTCGCGCGCCCCGGAATGACGGAGGTAAACTACCCGATCGCAATCCCGCCGCCGATGGTGCGGTTCAGCGCTTGGGTGGTGCGTTCGATGCGTTCGGCGGCGCTGTTGAGGGCGGCGGCGACGGCGCGGTTGGTGGTGATGGTGCGCTCGACCGACTGGCTGCGGTCTTCGCGCAGCGAGTCGATTTCCTGCTGAAGCGCGGCGAGGCGGCAGTTCACGTCGAGCAGTTCGTCGGCCATCATCAGCGCCGCCATCACCGTGAGGCGCGCGTCGCCGATCTCGCCGAAGCGGCCGCGCAGGCTCTGGATGCGACTCTCGAGACTGTCGGCAAGGCCGAGCAGTTGCGGCTCCTGGCCCGGCTCGCACGCCATGCGATACTGGCGACCGTTGATGGTGACGTTGACGTGGTTGGCGGAGGCGGCCGCGTCCTTCGGATTCATGACGGCTCCTCCTCGGCGGACTCGGTTTCGAGCACGGCCCGAATGGTGCCGATCGCGGAATCGAGCCGCTGCGCGATTTCGCGATTGGCGCGCTCCAGCTTGCGGGTGCGCACCAGCGAGCCGTCGAGCTCGTCGGCCAGCCGCGAACGGTCGGCGCCGAGCGCCTGGATCCGCGACGCCAGTTCGTCCTCGTCGCGATCCGCCTCGGCGCGGCGCTCGACCGCGCCTTCCAACGCCTCAAGCGCCGCGGCAAGGCGGCGTGCGGCGGCGACGATCTCGGTTGGAGCCTGATCGGCGCTGATGGAACCGGCGGGACGGTCGGTCATGGTCGCGCGACTCTCGCAGCTTGACGCGCCCAAACAAAAAACAAGATTGGGCAAGCCCTTAGAGGACGAAATTTACGCAGCAAGGGAGCCGAGCGCAACGCTGCTGCGCGACTATGCACCACAAAGCACGGCCCTCGGGTTGATCCGAGGCCCGAGCCGTCGTGCATGCCTTGGTGCGCGCCTTGTTGGGTGCCTTCGTTGCGCGCCTTCGTGCCTGCCTTGGACTCGCCGGATCAGGGTGCTATGCCACCACGGCACCCGGTAATTTGGCCTCCTTGCGTGTCTGGCTGTGCCGGAGCGACACTGCACTCCGCACCGCGGAGGGCCGGCACACACACGATTTCAGGTGGTTACATCATGGCGAAGGTCGATCATTCCCGTATGGCGAACGCAATCCGGGCGTTGGCGATGGATGCGGTCGAAAAAGCCAAATCCGGCCATCCGGGCCTGCCAATGGGCGCCGCCGACGTCGCCACCGTGCTGTGGCGCGACTTCCTGAAGTTCGACGCGGCCGATGCGCATTGGCCGGATCGCGACCGCTTCATCCTCTCCGCCGGCCACGGCTCGATGCTGCTCTACGCGCTGCTGTACCTGACCGGCAACAAGGAGATGACGCTCGACCAGATCAAGAATTTCCGCCAGCTCGACTCGCGGACGCCGGGGCATCCGGAGAACTCGATCACCGACTCGGTCGAGACCACCACCGGCCCGCTCGGCCAGGGCGTGGCGTCGTCGGTCGGCACCGCGCTCGCGGAGCGGCTGCTCGCCGCCGAATTCGGCGACATCGTCGATCACTATACTTACGTGCTGTGCTCCGACGGCGACCTGATGGAAGGCGTCAGCCACGAGGCGATCGCGCTGGCCGGCCATCTCAAGCTGTCGAAGCTGATCTTCCTGTACGACGACAACGGCATCTCGATCGACGGGCCGCTGACGCTGACCGACAATGTCGACCAGGTGGCGCGCTTCCAGGCGCACGGCTGGAATTCGTTCCGGATCGACGGCCACGACCACAAGGCGATCGCCGACGCGATCAAGCAGGCGCAGGCCTCCGACCGCCCGACCATGATCGCCTGCAAGACCACGATCGGCTTCGGCGCGCCCACCCGCGCCGGCACCTCGAAGGCCCATGGCGAGCCGCTCGGCGCCGAAGAACTCGCCGGCGCCAAGAAGGCGCTGGGCTGGGATTACGGCCCGTTCGAGATTCCCGACGACGTGCTGAATGCCTGGCGCGAGGTCGGCAGCAAGGGCGCCAAGGCGCACGCCGACTGGCAGACCCGCTTCGAGGCGCTGCCGGCGGAGCAGCGCGGCGAATTCAAGCGCCGGGTGATCGACCGCAAGCGCCCCGCGGGCTTGGACGGCGCGATCCGCAAGCTCAAGGACAAGCTCGTCGACGAGCCGCAGACCATCGCCACCCGCAAGGCCAGCGAAGTTGCGCTCGAGGCGATCGTCCAGGTGGTGCCCGAGATGCTGCTCGGCTCGGCGGATCTCACACCGTCCAACAACACCCGCACCAAGCATGCCAAGGACGTCACGCCGGATGATTTCAGCGGGCGGTATATCCATTACGGCATCCGCGAAATGGGCATGGCGGCCGCGATGAACGGTATCGCGATGCATGGCGGCTTCGCGCCGGCCGGCGGCACCTTCATGTGCTTCGCCGACTACGCGCGTCCGTCGATGCGCATCGCGGCGCTGTCGCATGTGCCGGTGGTCTACATCATGACCCACGACTCGATCGGGCTCGGCGAAGACGGCCCGACCCATCAGCCGGTCGAACACCTCGCCTCGCTGCGGGCGATGCCGAACATGCGCGTATTCCGTCCCGCGGACCCGGTCGAGACCGCCGAGTGCTGGCAGCTCGCGCTGGAAAACACGCAGGGCCCGACCGTGCTGGCGCTGTCGCGGCAGAACCTGACGCCGGTGCGCACCACCAAATCGGACGAGAACCGCTGCGCCAAGGGCGGCTATGAGCTGGTGCCCGCGAACGGCAAGGCGCAGGTGACGATCTTCGCCACCGGCTCCGAGGTCGAGATCGCGGTCGCGGCGCAGAAGCTGCTGGCCGACAAGGGCGTCGCCGCCCGCGTCGTCTCGGTGCCATCGCTCGACCTGCTGCTGCAGCAGGACGCCGCGACCCGCAACGCGATCGTCGGCGACGCGCCCGTCAAGGTCGCGATCGAGGCCGCAGTGCGGTTCGGCTGGGATGCGATCATCGGGCCGGAGGGCGGCTTCGTCGGCATGACGGGCTTCGGCGCCAGCGCGCCCGCCAAGGAGCTCTACAAGCATTTCGGCATCACGGCCGAAGCGCTTGTCGAGGCCGCGACGAGCCGTCTCGCCGGCAAGTAAGGCTCTGGCGAGATTCGACAAATGAGCGCATTGCAACTGCGGTGCATTCAGGGCATGACACCGCGCAAGTACGGGGAGGCCCCCTCTCCCCATAACAATTGAGTATCATTGGCACCGAGGAGAAATTGGATGGCAGTCCGGGTCGCGATCAATGGGTTTGGCCGTATCGGCCGCAACGTTCTGCGGGCGATCTACGAGTCCGGCCGTAAGGACATCGAAGTCGTTGCGATCAACGATCTCGGTCCGGTCGAGACCAACGCCCATCTGCTGCGCTTCGACTCGGTGCACGGCCGCTTTCCGTTCGAAGTCAAGGTCGACGGCGACACCATCGATATCGGCCGCGGCAAGATCAAGGTGACGGCCGAGCGCGATCCTTCGAAGCTTCCCTACAAGGACGTCGGCGTCGACATCGCGCTGGAATGCACCGGCATCTTCACCGCGCGCGACAAGGCGGCTGCGCTGCTGACCGCCGGCGCCAAGCGCGTGCTGGTGTCTGCGCCGTCGGACGGCGCCGATGCGACCATCGTCTATGGCGTCAACCACGAGACGCTGACCAAGGATCACCTCGTCGTCTCGAACGGCTCGTGCACCACGAACTGTTTGGCCCCGGTCGCCAAGGTGCTGAACGACACCGTCGGCATCGAGACCGGCTTCATGACGACGATCCACGCCTATACCGGCGACCAGCCGACGCTGGACACGATGCACAAGGATCTCTACCGCGGCCGCGCCGCTGCGATGTCGATGATCCCGACCTCGACCGGCGCCGCAAAGGCGATCGGCCTGGTGCTGCCCGAACTGAAGGGCAAGCTCGACGGCGTCGCGATCCGCGTGCCGACCCCGAACGTCTCGGTGGTCGACCTCAAGATCATCGCCAAGAAGGCGACCACGAAGGAAGAGATCAACGACGCGATCAAGCGCGCCGCCGATCAGCAGCTCAAGGGCATCCTCGGCTACACCTTCGCGCCCAACGTCTCGATCGACTTCAACCACGATCCGCACTCGTCCACCTTCCACATGGACCAGACCAAGGTGCAGAACGGCACGCTGGTGCGGGTGATGTCCTGGTACGACAACGAATGGGGCTTCTCGAACCGCATGGCCGATACCGCCGTGGCGATGAGCAAGCTGATCTGACGATTTATTACTTGTGAACTCATGGATCGGGACGCGGGCTGTCGCCCGCTTCTCACCATGAGGACGATGACACGGCGCGAGGAGGTTTTCTCCTCGCCGCTTTCGAAACCCTCATCCTGAGCAGCCGAGCGCAGCGAGGCGTCTCGAAGGATGGGCCCCACGCACAGGGTTCATCATGACCAATTCATTCCGCACCCTCGATGACGTCGACGTCAAAGGCAAACGCGTCCTTCTGCGCGTGGATCTCAACGTGCCGATGGAAGCCGGCAAGGTCACCGACACGACGCGGCTCGACCGCGTGGCGCCGACCATCACGGAGATCGCCGGCAAGGGCGGCCGGGTGATCCTGCTGGCACATTTCGGCCGGCCGAAGGGGCACGACGACAAGAACTCGCTGAAGCCGGTCGCGGCCGCGCTCGCCGCGGTGATCAAGAAGCCCGTCGCTTTTGCCGAGGACTGCATCGGCGAGCCGGCAGCGACAGCAATCGCCGCGATGAAGGATGGTGACATCCTTTGCCTGGAAAACACCCGCTTCCATCCGGAAGAAGAGAAGAACGATCCGGCCTTCGTGGCCAAGCTCGCCGAGCTCGGCGACATCTGGGTCAATGACGCGTTTTCGGCCGCGCACCGCGCCCACGCCACCACCGAAGGCCTCGGCCACAAGCTGCCGGCCTATGCGGGCCGCACCATGCAGGCCGAACTGGTCGCGCTCGGCAAGGCGCTCGATGCGCCGACCAAGCCGGTGATCGCGATCGTCGGCGGCGCCAAGGTGTCGAGCAAGATCGACCTTTTGGAAAACCTCGTCACCAAGGTGCAGGCGCTGGTGATCGGCGGCGGCATGGCTAACACGTTCCTGCACGCCCAGGGCGTCAAGGTCGGCAAGTCGCTGTGCGAGAAGGACCTGGCCGAGACCGCGCTGCGGATCCTCAACAAGGCCGAAGCGGCGAACTGCGCCATCATCCTGCCGGTCGACGCCACGGTCGCGTATCACTTCGAGGCCTATGCGCCGTCGTTCGCTTACGGGCTCGACGCCATTCCGGCCGACGCCATGATCCTCGATGTCGGCCCGCGCTCGATCGAGCGTATCCATGCGGCGATCGACGATGCCGCCACGCTGGTCTGGAACGGCCCGGTCGGGGCGTTCGAGCTGACGCCGTTCGACAAGGGCACCGTCGAAGCCGCCAAGCATGCCGCCAAGCGCACCAAGGCCGGCAAGCTGATCTCGGTGGCGGGCGGCGGCGACACCGTCGCGGCGCTCAACCACGCCGGCGTGGCCGACGACTTCACCTACATCTCGACCGCCGGCGGCGCCTTCCTGGAGTGGATGGAAGGCAAGCCGCTGCCGGGCGTCGAGGTGCTGCGGGGGAAGTAAGGCCCGACCAAGCCGGCGCGCGAGCGCCGGCTTGCGGCCCCGCCGTCCGGAGCCTATGTTGCGTTACATGTAACGCTTCCGATGGAGCCATCCGGATGGACAGGAAGGTCGATAAGTCTGCCAAGACCAAGCGTCCGCCCGCAGTGCCCGGCGGCCCCGCAAACGGGCGCAGCGCCAGTGCCGAGCGCGTCCGCCGCCATCGCGAGAAGATGAAGGCGACAGGGCTCAAGCCAGTGACGATCTGGGTTCCGGAAGATTACAAGTCGCCAGAATTTCGGGCCGAGATCCGGCGGCAATGCCTCGTGCTCAAGAACGATCCCCACGAACGACAAATTCTTGCGGAAATTGAAGACTGGTACGACGCCGAAGGCTGGAAGTGACCCGAGGCGACGTCGTTCTGGTGGCGATGCAAGGCGACTACGGCAAACCCAGACCTGCCGTCGTCGTCCAGACTGAAGATTTCGAGGAGGTTCCTTCAGTCGCCGTCTTGCCGCTCACGACGGATTTGCGGGATGTCGCGGTGATCCGCATTGCGGTCGAGCCGAGCCCCGATAACGGCCTCCTGCAACTGTCGCAGATCATGGTGGACAAGATCACTGCTGTGGCGCGTCGTCGGGTCGGTCGGCGCATCGGCCGCCTCGCCCCCGACGAGATCAACGCGGTCAATCGCGCCCTCGCCATTTTCCTGGGCATTGTCTAAGACCTAGCGACCAGCCTGCCTCGCCGACAAAACCTAAAAAACACCCCAAAGGAGAGACATTGATGAACCTCGCCGACCTCAACAAGATCGCCCGGGCGATGGTCGCCCCCGGTAAGGGCATCCTCGCGGCCGACGAATCCTCCGGAACCATCAAGAAGCGCTTCGACGTGATCGGCGTGGAATCCACCGAAAACAACCGCCGCGACTATCGCGAGATGATGTTCCGCTCCCAGGAAGCGATGAGCCAGTACATCTCGGGCGTGATCCTGTACGACGAGACGATCTGGCAGAACGCCGCCGACGGCACCCCGCTGGTCAAGCTGATCGAGCAGGCCGGCAGCATTCCCGGCATCAAGGTCGACGAAGGCACCCAGAAGCTGCCGGGCTGCCCCGGCGAGACCATCACGGTCGGCCTCGACAAGCTCGCCGAGCGGCTCGACAAGTACTACAAGCAGGGCGCCCGCTTCGCGAAGTGGCGCGCGGTGATCGATATCGATTCCGCGAACGGCGTCCCGACCCATACGGCGATCATGACCAATGCGCATGCCCTGGCGCGCTACGCGGCGCTGTGCCAGCAGGCGCAGATCGTGCCGATCGTCGAGCCCGAAGTGCTGATGGACGGCTCCCATGATATCGACACCTGCTACCAGGTGACCGAATGGGTGCTGAAGGAGACCTTCCAGCAGCTGTACTTCCAGCGCGTCGCGCTCGAAGGCATGATCCTGAAGCCCAACATGGCGGTCGCCGGCAAGAAGTCGGCCAAGAAGGCCGACGTGCAGGAAGTCGCCGAGAAGACCGTGAAGCTCTTGAAGTCGTGCGTGCCGTCGGCGGTGCCGGGCATCGCGTTCCTGTCGGGCGGCCAGTCCGACGAGGAAGCCACCGCGCATCTCGACGCCATGAACAAGATCGGCGGCCTGCCCTGGGGCCTCACCTTTTCGTACGGCCGCGCCCTGCAGGCCGCGCCGCAGAAGGCGTGGTCAGGCAAGGTCGACAACGTCGCGGCCGGCCAGGCTGCGTTCACCCATCGGGCCAAGATGAACTCGCTCGCCAGCAAGGGCGAGTGGAGCGCGTCGCTCGAAAGCAAGAAGGCCGCATAAGCCAGATGGCCAAGCCTGCCCCGCCCCGCCCGGCGCCGCGCCTTTATCTCGCGACGCCGGTCCTGGATGATCCCGCTCCTATGCTGGCGGTTCTGCCGCGTCTGCTCGCCGCCGCCGATGTCGCGGCGGTGCTGCTGCGGCTCGCGCCGTCGGATCCGCGGACGCTGATCAGCCGGATCAAGGCGGTGGCAGGCGTGGTGCAGACGGCCGGCGCCGCGCTGCTGCTGGACGGCCATGCCGATCTGGTAGCGCGCGGCGGCGCCGACGGCGCGCATCTCAGCGGCATCGCCGCGATGCAGGAATGGCTGCCGCAATTGCAGCCGTCCCGCATCGCCGGGGTCGGCCACCTGGAAACGCGGCACGACTCGATGATGGCAGGCGAAGCCGGCGCCGACTATGTGCTGTTCGGCGAGCCGACCGACGACGGCACCCGGCCGTCGACAGAAGCGATTGCCGAGCGGCTGAACTGGTGGGCGGAGCTGTTCGAGCCGCCCTGCGTCGGCACCGCGACGTCGATCGACGAGGTCGAAGCCTTTGCGGCCGCGGGAGCGGATTTCGTCCTGGTGGGCGAATTCGTCTGGGAGGCTGCCGGAACCGAAGCAGCCGCCTTGGCGGAGGCCGAAGCCGCCCTGAAGCGCGGCTTCGCGATGGCCGGCGCCGCGCCGACGCCGGCCCAAGGATAATCGATGCCATTGCTACGCCCGATTTCGCTCGCTGCGGCCTTGTTGCTGCTCGCCACCGGCGCGTCGGCACAATTGTCGCTGACCCCGGCGCCGCCCAACCCGTTCCCGAAGCCGCTTGAGCCGGAGAAGCCGAAGCCCAAGCCGAAGGCCGCCGCCCAGCCGGCCGAGAAGGAGAAGGCGGCGAAGCCAGCCGCCAAGGCCGGCAAGGAGGCGCCGACGCCGGACGCCGAGGCCAATCCCGACGATCCGAATGTCGATCTGGTCTACGGAGCGTATCAGCGCGGCTTCTACAAGACCGCCTTCGACCTGGCGATGAAGCGCGCCCAGGAACTGGGCGACCCCAAGGCGATGACGATGCTGGGCGAGCTCTATGGCAACGCGCTCGGCACCAAGCGTGACTACAACAAGGCTGTGGAGTGGTACCGGCGCGCCGCGGATCTCGGCGACCGAGAGGCGATGTTCGCATTGGCGATGGCCCGCATGGCGGGCCGCGGCGGCGGCCCGGCGAACCGTGAGGAAGCGGCCAAATGGCTGGCGTCCTCCGCCAAGCTCGGCGAGCCGAAGGCGGCCTATAATCTGGCGCTGCTGTATCTCGACGGCCAGACCTTCCCGCAGGACGTCAAGCGCGCCGCCGAGCTGCTGCGGGTGGCGGCCGACGCCGGCAATCCCGAAGCCCAATACGCGCTGGCGACCTTCTACAAGGAAGGCACCGGGGTCGAGAAGAACGTCGAGCAGTCGGTGCGGCTGCTGCAGGCCGCCTCGGTCGCCGGCAACGTCGCCGCCGAGGTCGAATACGCCATCGCGCTCTACAACGGCACCGGCACACCCAAGAACGAGTATGCGGCGGTGGCGCTGCTGCGCAAGGCGGCGCGGGCCAACAACGCGATCGCCCAGAACCGGCTGGCGCATGTGCTGCTGAACGGCCAGGGCGCGCCGCGCGACCCGGTCGAGGCGATCAAATGGCATCTGATCGCCAAGACGTCCGGCAAGGGTGATCTCATGCTGGACGAGGCGCAGGCGCAGCTCAGCGCCGAGGACCGCGCCAAAGCCCAGGATGCCGCGCGGAAATGGCTCGGCGCCAAGTGATGGATCGACGATCCCGGCTACCAGCCGGATGATCGAGGCTTGACGCAGCGGCTCGCGCAGGGCACCCCTTCGCCCCGTCAATCCCCCGCAATTCCTCTGTCAGACCTGCCGCAGGTCGCTCGCGAGTCCGCCATGATCTCTTCTGCTCTCATCAACGTCATGGTCAAAGCCGCGCGCCGCGCCGGCCGCAGCCTGAAGCGCGATTTCGGCGAAATCGAAAACCTGCAGGTGTCGCTGAAGGGGCCGGCGAACTTCGTGTCGCTCGCCGACAAACGCGCCGAGGAGATGCTGTACGACGACCTGTCGAAGGCCCGGCCCGGCTACGGCTTTATCGGCGAGGAAGGCGGCAATCGCGAAGGCAGCGACAAGAGCCACACCTGGATCGTCGATCCGCTCGACGGCACCACCAACTTCCTGCACGGCATCCCGCATTTCGCGATCTCGATCGGGCTGGTGCGCGACGAAACGCCGATCGCTGGCGTGATCTACAATCCCGCCAACGAAGAGCTGTACATCGCCGAGCGCGGCAAGGGCGCGTTCCTGAACGACTCGCGGCTGCGCGTCGCCAATCGCAACCAGCTCCATGACTGCGTGATCGGCTGCGGCCTGCCGCATCTGGGCCGCGGCGACTTCGGCCAGAACCAGCGCGAGATGATGGCGCTGCAGCCCAAGGTCGCAGGCCTGCGCCGCTTCGGCACCGCCTCGCTCGACCTCGCGGCGGTCGCGGCCGGCCGCTTCGACGGCTTCTGGGAGCGCAATCTGTCGCCCTGGGACATCGCAGCCGGCATCGTGATGATCCGCGAAGCCGGCGGCACCGTCGGCGACATCAACGGCGGCGACGTCCTCAAGACAGGCGACATCGTCGCCGGCAACGAAGTGATCCACAGCACGCTGGTGAAGGTACTCAAGCCGCTGAGCTGAGCCGCGAGCCGCGTCTCCGTGGTCCCCGTAGGGCGGGCAAAGCGAAGCGTGCCCACGTCTTTCTGGTGATGTCGTCTTCGCGTGATGTCGTTCAATGATCGATCGCACCACGCGTGGGCACGGCGCTGCGCGCCTTTGCCCACCCTACGGCCACGCGCCACAAGCTAACCGTCATCGCCCGCGAAGGCGGACGACCAGTATGCCAGGGCTTCGCTTTAGCACTCAGCGCAACGCCGTACTGGATCCGCTTTCGCGGAGGATGACGAGGGTCACGCCGCCGGCACGATCCTGCGCACGTCGCCGCTGTCGGTGACGAAGGCCGCACCGGGCTTGGCGTAGAGGAAGCCGTTGGACTGTTTCAGCGGGTAGATCGCCGACAGCTTCGCGGTGGCGTCGGATGCGCTCACCTTGCCGTCCACCACGTCGCGGAACAGCTTGGCCACCGCCACCATGTCGCATTGCTGCGGCGACAGGCGCAGCGCGCCGACGCCGGCATCGCGGAGCTTGTCGATGTCGCCGAGCAGGCTGGCGCAGGTGTAGGACAGCGTCTGCACGCCGTTCATCGCCAAAAATGGTTCGTCATCGAGCGTCGTGACCGCGAGGCCGTCGGGGTCCTGGTCGCAGACGAATTTGCAATTGTCCTTCGACAGCTTGTTGAGGCGGGCGTGATAGCAGCGCGCCGAGATCGCCAGCGGCACACGGCCGAACGCGAACACCTCGAACGTCACCTCCGGCTGCGAGCGCGCGATGGCGCGGATCGCGGACAGCGGCAGTTCGGGCGGCAGGCAGATCCGCGTCGCGCCGCGCGTCGCGAAATACGTGGCGGTCGCCTCGTTGTAGATGTTGACGAACGGGCCGATCGCATGCGGCTTGCCGCCGATCATGCCGAGGCAGGTGAGATCGTTCACCTCCATGGTGAAGCTGTCGTCGCCGGCGAGCTCGGTCATCGCCTTGCGCTCGCGCGGGAGCGACATCAGCGTCAGCGATCCCATCAGCACGGTCTTGCCGGCCGCCGCGAGGCGCTCGACCACCGCGGGAATGTGCGGATCGAGGAACGGCGAGCGCTTCGAGCACACCACCTCGCCGACCACCACGGTGTCGACGGGCGCTTCGTCGGCGATGCGGAAATAGAAGTCGCGCCACTCTTCCGGTTTCCAGTTGAACAGCACCGGTCCGAGGGTGAGTTGCATGATACGCCTCGCTGCGTGAGTGATCGCCGGCGCGCGAAGCGCCGGAGCTGTGAGCGCCAGGATCCTAGCGCCAAGTCTTCTTGTAGGCGCCGGTGGTGGTCGACTGGCCTTCGGTGAGGCCGCGCAGCGCGTCGACCGGGAGCGGCCGGCCTTCGTCCATTGCGCTCAGCACTTCCTTGAAGGTCTTCACGACGCGCTCGATATAGGCGCGGCCGCGCTGGCGGCCTTCGATCTTCAGCGCCGCGACGCCGGCGGCGCGCAGATCCGGCAGCATCGTGGTGGCGTCGAGCGAGGCCGGGTCTTCGAACAGATAGCCGCAGCCCTCGTCGGTCTGGTAACGGCCCTTGCACAGCGTCGGATAGGCCGCCGCTTCGCCCTTGGCGAATTTGTTGATGGTGAATTCGCCGAGCCGCGACACCAGCGCGCCGTTATGTTCGCGATACTGGATCGCCGCAGCGGGCGAACAGACCCCGTCCATGTTGGGCGACTTGCCGGTGGCGTAGGACGACAGCGAGCAGCGGCCTTCCTCCATCACGCACAGCCCGCCGAAGATGAACACTTCGGTCTCGCAGTTCACCTCTTTGGTGATCGCCGCGATCTCCTGCACGCTCAGCACCCGCGGCAGCACCACGCGCTTGGCGTTGAAGCTGTCGACGTAGAATTTGATCGAGTCGGCATTCGCGGCCGCGGCCTGCACCGAGACGTGCAGCCGCTGTTGCGGATGCGTCCGCGCGCAGTAATCCATCACGCCGACATCGGCGAGGATCAGCGCATCGGCCTCCGCCTCGACCGCATCGTCCACAGCGCGCTGCCACAGCTCGACATTGCCGGCGCGCGCGAACGTGTTGATCGCCACCAGCACGGTGACGCCGTAGCGATGCGCGTGCGCGATCGACTCCCGCATCTCCTCGCGGCTGAAATTCAGCCCCGGGAAGTTGCGCGCGTTGGTCTCGTCATTGAAGCCGCAATAGATCGCGTCGGCACCGGCGGCGACGGCATCGTGCAGCGCCGCGGGTGTGCCCGCGGGACAAATCAGTTCCATGCTCTAACCTCTGCCGGTGGCGCCCATCTCTTCACGGTACGTCGGCTGCGCGCCCACCAGGCTGCGCAGAATTCGTTCGATCGGGGCCGCCAGCGGGCCGAACCACGCCACCGACTCCTTGAGGAAATCGACACGGGAATCGTCGATCGCGTTGCGCAGCGCCACGACGGCTTCCATGTCGCCGTCGATCTCGATGTCGCGCGAGAAGAACAGCGCGTCGCCGTCATAGGAACCGTCGGTCATGCCGATCAGCGCCGACAGCGGCCCGGCGATCCGCGCGTCGATATTCGACGGCAGCGTGCGCACCACCGTGACGCGCGGGTTCATCCGCCGCGGCTCGAGCACGAAGGCGAGCGGCAGATCGGTCGGCGCGAGGCCGTAGCGCTTGCCGGTGTGCGTGCCGAGACGATCGAAGATGCGGGGATGCCGACTGCGGATTTCCCGCAGGCAAATGCCGAGCAACACCTGCAGGGGCAACAGCGGCAGAACCCGCGTTGCGAGGGCAAGCGGCGCGGGCATCCTGGAGACGGACGAATTGGATACCGACATGGGCCACCTTATGAGGAACCATTCGTTTAAACGGTCCCGCCGGTACTTCTTTGCGCCTGATCAAAGACAGGTCCGATCGCAGATGCTGACCAGAAGGTGTCCGCACGGAGACACCATGCTCAGCCGCGTCAAACCGCCCTTCCCGGACCTCCGCGCTTTCACCGCCTATCTGGAATCCCGCGGTCAGTTGCACCGCATCCGCAAGCCGGTGTCGGTGGTCCACGACCTCACCGAAATTCATCGCCGCGTGCTGCACGCCGGCGGCCCGGCGCTGCTGATCGAAAACCCGATCAAGGCCGACGGCACGCCGTCGCAGATGCCGATCCTGGTCAATCTGTTCGGCACCGTCGAGCGCGTCGCCTGGGGGCTCGGCATCCTGCCGGAAAATCTCTCGCGGCTCGGCGAAGCGCTCGCCGAAATGCGCGAGCCGGCGCCGCCGCAGAGCCTTACCGACGCGCTGAGCAAACTGCCGATGGCCAAAGCCGCGCTGGCGATGCGGCCGAAGGTCGCCAAGTCGGCGCCGGTGCAGGATGTCGTGCTGACCGGCGATGCGGTCGATCTCGGCCGGCTGCCGATTCAGATTCCCTGGCCGGGCGAGCCGGCGCCGCTGATCACCTGGGGACTGGTGTTCACCAAGCCGGCCCCCGGCGCGGGCGGCACCGACAATGTCGGCGTCTATAGGATGCAGGTGCTGGGCAAGGATCGTCTGATCATGCGCTGGCTGGCGCATCGCGGCGGCGCCAAGCATCATCATCAGTGGAAGGCGGCGGGTCGCGACATGCCGGTGGCGATCGTGATCGGCGCCGATCCGTCGATGATCCTCTCCGCGGTGCTGCCCCTGCCGGAGACCGTGTCGGAGATCAAGTTCGCCGGGCTCTTGAGCGGTGAGCGGCCGAGCCTGACCTCTTGCGTGTCGATTCCGCTGAGCGTGCCGGCCGACGCCGAGATCGTGCTGGAAGGATTCGTGTCGCCGACCGAGACCGCGCCGGAAGGCCCCTACGGCGATCACACCGGCTACTACAACGCGGTCGAGGAATTTCCGGTGATGCGGATCACCGCGATCACGATGCGGCGCAACCCGATCTATCTGTCGACCTACACGGGCCGGCCGCCGGACGAGCCGTCGCGGCTCGGCGAAGCGTTCAACGACGTCTTCCTGCCGGTGGCGCGGCGGCAATTCCCCGAGATCGTCGATCTGTGGCTGCCGCCGGAAGCGTGCTCGTACCGGATCGCGGTGGCGTCGATCAAGAAACGCTATCCCGGCCAGGCGCGGCGGCTGATGATGGGGCTGTGGTCGATGCTGCCGCAGTTCAGCTACACCAAGCTGCTGATCATCGTCGACGACGACGTCGACGTCCGCGAATGGGCGGACGTGATGTGGGCGGTCTCGACGCGCTGCGACACCTCGCGCGACATGGTGTCGATCAGCGACACGCCGATCGATTACCTCGATTTCGCCTCGCCGAAATCCGGCCTCGGCGGCAAATTGGGGATCGACGCCACCAACAAGATCGGCACCGAGACCGAACGCGAATGGGGCAAGGTGCTGGAGATGGACAAGGACGTGATCGCGCGGGTCGACGCGATGTGGACCAGCCTCGGCCTCAGCCCCGCGCCGACGCCGTCCGCGGCGCCGCGCAGGCTGCTGCGATGAGCGCGCCGCGCCGCATCGTTGTCGGCATCAGCGGCGCATCGGGCGCCGCGGTCGGCCTGCGGGTCGTCGAACTACTCGCCACCACCGACTGCGAGATTCACCTCGTCGTCTCGGCCGCCGCGGAGCGCACCATCGCCTACGAGGTCGGGCCGAAGGCGCTCGAACATACGATCGAGATCGTCGAGCGTCATCACGACTTCAACGACGTCGGCGCCAGCATCGCGTCGGGTTCGTTCCGGACCAGCGGCATGATCGTGGCGCCGTGCTCGATCCGCACGCTGTCGGCGATCGCCTCGGGCAATCTCGACAACCTGCTGATCCGCGCCGCCGACGTGCAGCTCAAGGAGCGCCGCCGCCTGGTGCTGATGCTGCGCGAGACGCCGCTGCATCTCGGGCATATCCGCAGCATGGCGCAGGTCACCGAGATCGGCGGCATCGTCGCGCCGATCTCGCCGGCGTTCTATCAGCGGCCGCGCTCGATCAGCGAGATGATCGACCACATCGCGCTGCGCGCGATCGGCCTGCTCGGCCTCGACGACCTCGAATTATCCGCGCCGGAATGGTCCGACGACACGCCGCCGACTTGTCCGAAGAGTTGATGAGCCCCTTCGATGCACAGCCTGCTCCTTCTCCCCGCGTGCGGGGAGAAGGGTGGGATGAGGGGGCGTCTCCGCGCTGCCGAGCGCGGCTTTGATTTCGACAAGCTGCAGTCGATGACGATGCCGAGACGCTCAGACTCGCGGAGAAGCCCCCTCACCCGCCCGGCTTCGCCGGTCGACCTCTCCCCGCGCGCGGGGACAGGTTAGGCTGCCAGCGCCTCAGCCGCACAGCGGGATCCTTTCGGGCACGGCTTCTTTCGGCACGTCCTTGCGCAGATCGACATCGCGCGTCAGCGGGAAGAAGTCGCCGGTGCGCTCGGTCTTGAGATAGGTGGTGATCAGCGTTGTGGCCGGCAGCGCACCGGTGCGGCACGCTTCGGCGCCGACGCCGAGCGCCAGCGACCCGCGCTCGCCCTTCGCCTTGTGGGCGGCCATCTCGTCGCGCACCGCCAGCACACGGGGCACGTCCGCCGGTTCGATCCGGAAAGCATAGATCGTGGTGTCCTTCGTCACCTCGCCCGCCAGTGACAGCAATTCGGCGGGATCGTCGAGATCACCCAGCACGAAGGCCTGCTCGCGCTTTTCGGCCCCGACCGTCACGGTGATCCGAAGCGTCACGCGACGCGGCCGCAGGCCCTGCGGCAGGCGCACGGCGATGCGCAGCGCGGCCGGATCGGTCGCCGACAGATCGGTGCGCGCGAGTCGGACCATCGACGTCACCGGAACGGAGCTGCAGGCGGTCAGAGTGCCGAGCGCCAGAAGGGCGGCGGCGGTGAGTTGGGACAGAGCCGGGAAGCGCATGACGCTCATCCTACCTTGACGATGATAAATTATTGCTTTACAATAATTTCATCTCGAAATAGATGATGGAGTTCCCCAATGCAAGCCCCTTCCTCGACGTCCGCGACGGAGCCGAACGGCTCGGCCGCGGTGCGGCTGTCGCGCGCGATGCAGTGGGTCACGACGGGTGGAATCGTGCTGATCGTCGGCCTGCTCGGCGCCTCCTTCATCTTCCAGAGCTGGACCCGCAATCTGCTGCTGACGAAGCTCGGCGACGTCGGCGCGCGGCTGCCACTCGACGCCGGCAATCAGGCGCTGGCCGCGATCATCATCGCGGTGCCGGTGGCCGTGCTGGTGTGGGGACTGTTGAATGTGCGCGCGCTGTTCGGTGACTTTGCGCGCGGGCGCGTCTTCACGGCGGCGACGGCCACGCATCTGCAGCGCTTCGGCATCGCGGTGGCGGCGCAGGGAGCGCTTGGCCCAGTGACCGCGACCGCACTGGCGCTCGTGCTGTCGCTCGGCAACCCGCCGGATCAACGGATGCTGGTGCTGACCTTCTCCAGCAACGACTACATCTCGGTGATCGTCGGCGGCGTACTGATCGCAGTCGCCGCGGTGATGCGCGAGGCGACGCGGCTCGCCGACGAGAACGCGAGCTTCGTGTAGCCGATGGCGATCGTGGTCAATCTCGACGTCATGCTGGCGCGGCGCAAGATGCGCTCGAAGGAGCTGGCCGAGCGCATCGGCATCACCGAGCAGAATGTCTCACTGCTGAAATCAGGAAAGGTGAAGGGCATCCGCTTCGACACGCTGGAGCGGATCTGCGTGGCACTCGACTGCCAGCCCGGCGACATTCTGGAGTTCGTGGCGGACGGCCCCGAAAAGGAACCGGCACCCACCTGATAAGATGGATGCCGGCATTTATCGCATAAGCCGGGACTTCATGTCCCGACATCGGCGCTGAGTCAGCGCGCCTGGCCCGCGAGATGGTCGTGGGGACGCCAGTCTTCGGCGGCGTCGTCCCAGTAGTGCGCGTCGTCGAAACGCTTCCAGCGCGCGGTCTCGGACACCATTTCGCGTCCGCCATAGACCAGTGCAACGAGGCCAATCAGGCCGACCAGCACGTAGATCGCAGCGATCAAGGCAACAATGGTCAAGGCTTCATCCTCACTGTGGTGGTTGATGAGTTGCACCCGTTGGGTCGCGGCGGGTGCGCCGCGTTATGCGAGATCAGGAATTCGCCCAGGCGAACCAGCCGGACCGCGACGGCCGCACCGGCGCAGGCACACTCACAGGCTCCGGCTGCCGCACCTGCGCGCGCCGAAACAACCTCTGCCGAATGTCGTCGAGAACCAGATACGCGATCAGTGCGGCCGGAACCGCACAGGCCAGGAACAACACAAGCGAACCAAGCGAAGCGAGATACACGCCAATCTCCTGCCGTTGTTGAGCCGGAAAACTAGACGCGGGTACCGCCGGCTGCATTGCGCCGGATCAATTCCGAACCGGCGCAGCCGCCGGATCGGAATGATTAGTCTCATGTAGTTAGCTGATCGTTAAGGGGAATTTTCTGCTCGTCACACCACGAGGAAGCACTTCACTGCATCGTGAAAAGCCGTGCACCGACGTCAATCTGTCGCAGAGCTGGTGAACGGGCCTTCGCTGGTCACACCGGCTTCAGCCGGTAGTGACTGACACCCCACTCGTCGCCATCGGCGTAGCCGAACAGACCGGAGGTCGCGAGGAAGAACCAGCGCCAGCGCCGCATCCACAGCGCGGTGTCGTCGCCGTACACCGGGCGCAGGATGGTTTCGATCTCGGTCGTATGCTTGTCGAAATTGGTCAGCCAGTCCTCGGCGGTCCGCTGATAGTGCCGACCGCTCCAGCGCCATTGCTCGTCGATGGTGAACAGATCGCCGTATTGGCGGATCAGCTTGTGGCTCGGCATCACGCCGCCGGTGAAGAAATGCTGCGCGATCCAGTCGTCGCGGTCGGCACGGTCGAACAGATAGGCGCCGCTGCGATGGGTGAAGATGTGCATGAAGAACAGCCCGCCCGGATTTAACCAACCGCGGATCCGGCCGAGCAGCTTGCGCCAGTTCATCATGTGCTCGAACATTTCGACCGAGACGATGCGGTCGAATTTGTCGTCCGGCTCGAACGCGTTCATGTCGCAGGTGATCACCCGCAGATTGGGAAGCCCGCGCGCCGCCGCCTCGCTTTCGATGTAGTGCCGCTGCGAGGCGGAATTCGACACCGCGACGATGCGGGCGTTCGGCAGCTGCCGCGCCATCGCCAGCGACAGCGAACCCCAGCCGCAGCCGAGCTCGAGGATCGACTGGCCGTCGCGCAGGTCGGCGTGCTCCATCGTCAGCCGCAGCGCTTCGTCTTCGGCCTGCGCCAGCTTGGTGTCGGCATCGCGATAGAAGCACGACGAGTACTTGCGGTTCGGCCCCAGCACCTTGCCGAAGAACGCGGCCGGCACCTCGTAGTGCTGGGCGTTGGCCGCGTCGGTGTGTTCGGCCACGGCGCGCGACGCCATCTCGCGGGCGAAGGCGGCGTCGGCCGCCTCGTTGCCTTCAGCCAGCTTGGCGGCGGTGCGGGCGCACAGCCGCTGGATGCCGGTGCGGATCACCGCATCCGGCAGCGGCACGCGCTCGGCGACGCCGATGATCGAAGATACGAAGCTCATGAGCCGGCTCAGCCTCCGGGCGGCAACGGAAAGAATTTGCTGGTCCGCGCCTGGTACGCCTTATAACGCTCGCCGCGCGATTTGAGCATTTGCTCCTCGAGCGGCGGGATGCCGGTGACGTGGACCAGGATCCAGTACATGAACAGCGGCGCCAGCAGTGCCGCGAAGCCCCACGGATAGGACAGCGGATCGGCGAAGACGATCGCGATCACCGGATAGCTGAGCCAGCCGAACCACTGGAAGAAGTAGTTCGGATGCCGCGACCAGCGCCACAGTCCGGCGTCGCAGACCTTGCCCTTGTTGGCGGGATTGTCGCGGAACGCCTTGAGCTGGGAGTCGGCCAGCCCCTCGCCAGCTATGCCGATCGCGAGGATCAATAGGCCGAGCCAGTCCTGCAGCCGCAGCGGGCCGGCCGGGGCGCGGGCGGCGACGAAGATCGCGAACACCAGCGGCACCGAGCCATAGGCCTGCTGTTGCAGGAACACGAACATCTTCTTCGGCGCATCGGCGCCCCAGTCCTTGGCGAAGGCAGCGTAGCGCGGATCGTCGGTGATGTGCCGGGTGCGCGCCGCGATGTGCGAGCCGAGCCGCACCGACCACGCCACCACCAGCGCCGCGACCAGCCATTGCCGCGCGTTCGGCGCAGCGCCCTCCACCGGCCACAGCGCCGCGGCCGCGCCGGTGAGGCCGAGCGAAAAGGTCCAGATGGTGTCGACCCAGCCGGAATTGCCGGTTTTCTGCTGCACCAGCCAGGCGCCGGCCATCAGCACGCCGAGCGCAACCGCGATCGCCACGAGAGCTTCCAGATATAAAACTGTCATCGATGGTCCATTCATCCCTGCGCCACGCAGCCGACATACGGTCGCGCCGAACATCCGGTTTCATCACCCAGATCCGACGCCGCGCAGCGGTAGAGCTGTAGCGGAAAACCTCTGCTAAGCCTTTCTTCCGCGTCGCACTGTGCCATATTGGTGGAAACAGCCGCTTCCGGCAAACCGGAGATCGAACGCACGATGGCATCTGGCCCCTCTTCCCGCTCGGCGATGGAGATCGAACTCACCAAGCTGTCGTCGCCGCGGATATTCCTGGTTCGGATGCTGGTCTTCCTGGTGCTGTGCGGGCTAGTCGCCGTGGTGCTGTACAAGCAGGCGGTCGCGGCATTCCTCGCCAATCCGGGGCTCAACGCGCTGATCCTGGCTGTGCTGGCGATCGGCATCGTGCTGGCGTTCCGGCAGGTGATCCGGCTGTATCCCGAGGTCGCCTGGGTCAATAATTTCCGCCGCGCCGATCCGGGCCTCGCGCTCGACCGCCGCCCGACCCTGCTGGCGCCGATGGCGGCGATGCTCGGCGGCGAGCGCAACGGCCGGATCGCGGTGTCGCCGCAGATCATGCGGCACCTGCTCGATTCGATCGCGACCCGGCTCGACGAAGCGCGCGACATCTCGCGCTACATGACGGGCCTGCTGGTGTTCCTCGGCCTGCTGGGCACGTTCTGGGGCCTGATCGAAACCGTCGGCTCGATCGGCGGGGTGATCAGCGGGCTCAAGGTGACGGGCGACGCCGGCTCGCTGTTCGACACGCTGAAGGAGGGCCTCGCCGCGCCGCTCGGCGGCATGGGCATCTCGTTCTCGTCGTCGCTGTTCGGCCTCGCCGGCTCGCTGATCCTCGGCTTCCTCGATCTGCAGTCGAGCCAGGCGCAGAACCGGTTCTACACCGACCTCGAAGACTGGCTGGCCTCGACGGTGCGCGGCGTGACGCCGGAAGCCACGGCCACCGGCAGCGCCGAACTGCAGACCGCGATCGAACGGCTGCGGCTGACGATGGAAGACGGCGGCGCCAACCGCGCCACCACGGCGGCAATGGCCAACCTCGCCGACGCCATCCAAAACCTCGTCGCGCATATGCGCAACGAGCAGCAGATGATCCGCGAATGGGCCGACGCCCAGGGCGAGCAGAACCGCGAGATCAAGGAACTGCTGACCACCATGGTGCGCCAGCGGGAGAAGAGCTGATGGTCATCTCCGCACATCAGCCCCAGGCACTTCGCGACCTCTCCCCGCGTGCGGGGAGAGGTCGACCGGCAGAGCGCAGCGAAGCCGGTCGGGTGAGGGGGCGCCTCCGCGAGGCCGAGACTCAGGGCCCGCGTCGCCCCTCACCCCAACCCTCTCCCCGCAAGGGCGGGGCGAGGGAGCTCGCCGCATGCGGGGAGAGGAAGCGGCCCCTGATCGGCGCGAGGGAGCACGCCGTGCAGGTCGCGATGCTCGCGACAGGAGCCTGCTGATGGCGCTCGGGCGCGGACGGCGGCAGGAGAGCGGCTTCAACTATTGGCCGGGCTTTGTCGACGCGCTGTCGACGCTGGTGCTGGCGATCGTGTTTCTGTTGTCGGTGTTTCTGGTGGTGCAGTTCTTCCTGTCCCAGGAGGTGACCGGCAAGGACAAGGCGCTGCAGGAGCTCAACGCGCGGATTGCGCAGCTCAACGACCTGTTGTCGCTCGAGAAGCTCGGCAAGCTCAATCTCGATGAGCAACTGGCCACGGTCCGCGCCGGCCTCACCGCCGCGGAAGGAGAACGCGACCGCGTCAAGAGCCTGTATGACGGCCTCGCCGGCGCCGGCAGCGACGCCGCCGGCCGCGCCGGCGAACTCGGCAAGGCGCTGGATTCGGAGAAGCAGATTTCGGCGCGGGCGCTGGCGCAGGTCGAGGTGCTGAACCAGCAGATCGCGGCGCTCCGCCGTCAGCTCGCCGCGCTCGAAGAGGCGCTCGACGTCTCGGAGAAGCGTGACAAGGAATCCCAGGGCCGGATCGCCGATCTCGGCACGCGCCTCAACATAGCGCTGGCGCAGCGGGTGCAGGAGCTGTCGCGCTACCGCTCGGAATTCTTCGGCCGGCTGCGCGCCATCCTCGGCGATCGGCCCGACATCCGCATCGTCGGCGACCGCTTCGTGTTCCAGTCCGAGGTGTTCTTCGACACCGGACAGGCGATCCTGCTGCCCGAAGGCCGCGCCGAGCTCGACAAGGTCGCGCAGGCGCTGGTGGAGATCGGCAAGAAAATTCCTGAGGAAATTCCCTGGGTGATCCGGGTCGACGGCCACACCGACAAGCGGCCGATCACCGGCGCCTTCAAGTCGAACTGGGAATTGTCGAGCGCCCGCGCCATCGCGGTGGTGCAGTACATGATCACGCTCGGTGTCCCGGCGCAGCGCCTGCTTGCCGCCGGCTTCGCCGAATTCCAGCCGCTCGACAGCGCCAACACCGAAGACGCCTTCAAACGCAACCGCCGCATCGAACTGAAACTGACGGAGCGGTGAAGTTGGCCGCTTCCCACCTCTCGTTCGTCATTCCGGGGCGCTCGCGAAGCGAGCGAACCCGGAATCTCGTTCAGTGCGCGGGTCAGATTCCGGGTTCGCGGGGGGGGGCGGGGGGGGGCCCCCCCCCCC
>NZ_JAJNAL010000016.1 GCF_022271405.1 Rhodopseudomonas infernalis
CCCCCGCCCCCCCCCCCCCCCCCCGCCCCCCCCCCCCCCGCCCCCCCGCCCCCCCCCCCCCCCGCCCCCCCCCCCCCCCCCCCCCCCCCCCCGGGGGGGGGCCCCCCCGGCAGCCTGCCGGGTGTGCGCGAGCACCTGACCCTGACGACATCGCTGATCGCGCCCGCGTCGGCGCAGAGCAGCGACGAGCCGATCTATTACCAGGACCCCGACGGCAAGCCGGTGTATTCGCTGACGCCGCGCAAGGCCGCCGACGGCCGCGCCTTCCGCGCGGTGCCGGCCAGCGCCGATCTCAACTTCGACGACGACGCTCCGCAAATGCCGCCACCACCGCCGGTGTCGACGACGCGAAAAATCAAGTTCTATCGCAACCCGATGGGCCTCGCCGATACCTCGCCGGTCCCCAAGAAGGACTCGATGGGGATGGACTACATCCCGGTCTATGAGGGCGACGACAGCGATGACGGCGCGGTGAAGCTCTCGCCCGGCAAGATCCAGCGCAGCGGCGTCAAGTCCGAGCCGGCGATGCGCCGGCAGCTCCGCGCCGTGATCCGCGCGCCCGGCGTGATCCAGCTCGACGAGCGCCGCGTCTCGGTGATCGCGATGCGCTCGGAGAGTTTCGTGCAGAGCGTCGCCGACGTCACCACCGGCAGCCGCGTCCGCAAGGGCCAGCCGTTGATGCAGATCTACAGCTCGGCGATCTCGTCTGCCGCGGCCGACTACGTCTCCACGATCGGCTCGAGAGCCACCAGCAGCGTGCCGCAATTCGGTCGCGGCTCGCGGCAGCGGCTGATCAATCTCGACGTGCCGGAAGCGGCGATCGCTGCGATGGACAAAACCGGCGTGGCGCCGGTGACGATCGAATGGCAGGCGCCGCGCGACGGCGTCGTGCTGGAGCGCAGCGCGATTGAAGGCATGCGAGCGCAGCCCGGCGACGTGCTGTTCCGCATCGCCGATATCTCCAAGCTGTGGGCGACGATCGAGATCGCCGAGCGCGATCTCGGCGCGTTGGCGCCTGGGCAGATGGTGATGGTCCACGCGCGCGCGTTTCCCGGCCGCAGCTTCCACGGCGAGGTCAAGCTGATCTACCCGCAGCTCAACAAGGAGGCGCGCACCGCACGGGTGCGGATCGAACTCGACAATCCGGATCTGACGCTGCTCCCCGAGATGTATGTCGACGCCGAGATCGACACCGGCGGCGCCGCGCCGGTACTGGCGGTCCCGGACAGCGCAGTGCTGGATTCCGGGAGTAAGCAAGTCGTGTTCGTCGACAAGGGCGATGGCCGCTACGAGCCGCGCGCAGTGAAGCTCGGGCAGCGCGGCAGCGGCGCCGTCGAAATCCGCGACGGGCTGGCCGAAGGCGAGTCTGTGGTGATTTCGGCCAACTTCCTGATCGACGCCGAGAGCAATCTCAACGCGGCGCTGAAGACATTCTCGGCCGAAGGAGCGCAGCCATGATCGCCCGCCTGATTACATGGTCGGCGCGCAATCTGCTGCTGGTGCTGTTCGGCGCCGGCTTCGCAGCCGCGGCCGGCCTCTATGCGCTCAAGCACCTGCCGCTCGATGCCATTCCGGATCTCTCCGATACGCAGGTGATCGTCTACACCGAGTATCCCGGGCAGGCGCCGCAGGTGATCGAGGATCAGGTCACCTATCCGCTGACCACCGCGATGCTCACCGTGCCGCGCTCGAAGGTGGTGCGCGGTTTCTCGTTCTTCGGCGTGTCGTTCGTCTATGTGATCTTCGAGGACGGCACCGACATCTATTGGGCGCGCTCGCGCGTGCTGGAATTCCTCAACGGGGCAGCGTCGCGATTGCCCACGGGAGTAACGCCGACGATCGGGCCGGACGCGACCGGCGTCGGCTGGGTGTACCAATATGCGGTGATGTCGAAGGAACTGAACCTCGCCGACACCCGCACCATCCAGGACTGGAATCTGAAATTCGCGCTGGCCCGCGCCGAAGGTGTCGCCGAGGTCGCCAGCGTCGGCGGCTTCGTGCGGCAATACAACGTCGTGCTTGATCCGCAGCGGATGCGCGACCTCGGCATCTCCATGCCGAAGATCCGCGATGCGATCCGCGCCAGCAATGCCGATGTCGGCGGCCGCACCGTCGAACTGTCCGAGTTCGAATACGTTATTCGCGGCAAGGGCTATCTCAAAGGCATCAACGATCTCGGCAACATCGTGCTGAAAGTAACCGGCGGCACGCCCGTGCTGCTGCGCGATGTCGCCCGCGTCGAACTCGGTCCCGACGAGCGGCGCGGCCTCACCGAGCTGAACGGCGAGGGCGAGGTCGCCAGCGGCATCGTGCTGCAGCGCTTCGGCGTCAACGCGCGCGACGTCATCGACAATGTGAAGAAGCGTTTTGCGGAGATCGCATCGAGCCTGCCGAAGTCGGTCGAGATCGTCCCGGTCTACGACCGCTCCCAACTGATCGATGCGGCGATCGCCACGCTGAAGAGCACGCTGGTCGAAGAGAGCATCGTGGTGGCGCTGGTCTGTGTCGTGTTCCTGCTGCATGTCCGCAGCGCGCTGGTGGCGATCATCATGCTGCCGGTCGGCATCCTGATCGCATTCGGCGCGATGAAGCTGCTCGGCATTGGCGCCAATATCATGAGTCTCGGCGGCATCGCGATTGCGATCGGCGCGATGATCGATGCGGCGATCGTGATGATCGAGAACGCCCACAAGCATCTGGAGCGCGCGCCGCCCGAGCGGCCGCGCGTCGAGGTGCTGATCGAGGCCGCCGCCGAAGTCGGTCCGGCGCTGTTCTTCAGTCTGCTGATCATCACCGTGTCGTTCATGCCGATCTTTACGCTGGAATCGCAGGAGGGTCGGCTGTTCAGTCCGCTGGCGTTCACCAAGACGTTCGCGATGGCGGCCGCAGCGCTGCTGTCGGTGACGCTGGTGCCGGCCCTGATGGTGATCTTCGTCCGCGGCCGCATCGTCCCCGAGCACAGGAACCCGATCAACCGCGTGCTGATCGCGATCTATCGGCCGGTGATCGACGCGGTGCTGAAGGCCAAGCTGCTCGTCATCCTCGCAGCGGTGGCGATCCTCGCGGTGACGATCTGGCCGGCACGCCAGCTCGGTACCGAGTTCATGCCGAACCTCGACGAAGGCACGCTGCTGTATATGCCCACGACGCTGCCCGGCATCTCGATCACCAAGGCGGCCGAGCTGCTGCAGACGCAGGACCGCATCATCCGCGCGTTCCCGGAAGTTGCCTCGGTCTACGGCAAGGCCGGCCGCGCCGCGACCGCGACCGACCCGGCGCCGTCCGAGATGTTCGAGACCATCATCAACCTCAAACCAAAGCAGGAGTGGCGCGCCGGCGTGACGCTGCAGAGCCTCACTGCGGAGATGGACCGCGCGCTGCAGTTCCCTGGCGTCTCCAACGCCTGGACCATGCCGATCAAGTCTCGCATCGACATGCTGTCGACCGGCATCCGCACGCCGCTCGGCATCAAGGTGATCGGCACAGATTTGGGCGAGATCGAGAAGCTCGCCAAGCAGATCGAGCAGGTGCTGAAGAAAGTGCCGGGCACGTCGTCGGCCTATGCGGAGCGCGCGCTCGGCGGCTACTATCTGGAGATCACGCCGGACCGCACCGCGATGGCGCGCTACGGTCTGGTGATCCAGGATGTGCAGGACGTCATCGCCACCGCGCTCGGCGGCCAGACCGTCACCACCACGGTGGAAGGCCGCCAGCGCTTCGGCGTCAACATGCGCTACCCGCGCGACCTGCGCGACAGCCCGCAGACGATCGGCCGCGAGGTGCTGGTGCCGATGCCGGCGGGCGGCGCGGTGCCGCTCGGCGAAGTCGCAACTATCACCCCGGCGCGCGGGCCGAGCTCGATCCGCACCGAGAACGGCCAGCTCGCGGTCTATATCTACATCGACATCCGCGACCGCGATCTCGGCGGCTACGTCACCGAGGCGCGCGACGTGGTGAAGGCCAACGTCACGTTCCCGCCCGGCGCGTATCTCGTCTGGAGCGGGCAGTACGAATATCTCGAACGCGCCGCGGCGCGGCTCAAGATCGTGGTGCCGGTGACGCTGCTGATCATCTTCCTGCTGCTGTATCTCAACTTCCGTTCGGTGGCGGATACGATGATCGTGATGCTGTCGCTGCCGTTCGCGCTGGTCGGTGGCATCTGGCTGATGTGGGCGCTCGGCTTCAACCTGTCGGTCGCGGTGGTGGTCGGCTTCATCGCGCTCGCCGGCGTTGCGGCCGAGACCGGCGTGGTGATGCTGATCTATCTCGAGCACGCGCTGGCCGATGTCCGCGCGCGCCGCGCCGCGGAGGGCAGGGCGCTCGACCGCGCCGATCTCGCCGAAGCGATCAAGCACGGCGCGGTCGAGCGGGTGCGGCCGAAGGTCATGACCGTGGTGGCGATCATGGCCGGCCTGCTGCCGATCCTGTGGAGCACGGGAACCGGCTCGGAGATCATGCAGCGCATCGCGGTGCCGATGATCGGCGGCATGGTGTCGTCGACGCTGCTGACCCTGATCGTGATCCCGGCGATCTACGCGCTGGTCAAAGGATTTGCGCTGAGGCGAACGATGCCAGCCGCGAATCCTGTCGCCAGTTAGCTGCGACGAACCTCACCACTCGTCATGCCCGGGCTCGTCCCGGGCATCCACGCCTTACAGCTTGGCGACGCAACAAGGCGTGGATGGCCGGGACAAGCCCGGCCATGACGAATGTTTTGTGGGTTTCAGCTCTCATAAGCACCGCCTTCTCGTTGACGTCCTGTTTACGCTTTTCATGAAGCCGCTGTTTACCAGGCTTTTCGATCGCTCTCGCGCGATGACGAGGCCGTGTTGCGTGTGGCTCGCGCGCATCGCTGATTAACCCGTGAGCAACTTTAATTGGATATCACCAGGAACGATCGACTTGTCTGAAACGACAATGGATCTGAGTAAGCGTTGCGTGAGCGTACCGATGTCAGTCATGCGTAACCGGCCGAAGGGCGCACGGATTGCGTCCTTCGGTCTCGGCCTCTGCGTGTTCGCAGGGATGCCGACCGAAATCGGCTATCAGGATATCGCGTCGCTGCTGGCACGGCAGCCGGGCGTCGCCGAGCGCTGGCAGAAGCGTGTGTTCGCTTCGTCGGTCGGTTCGGTTCAGGTCGCGACGTTCTCGTTCGGCCGTCCGATCGGCACCTGGGCGCCGCAGGGCTCGACCTATCAACTCGCCAGCCTCGACGGCAAGCTTGGTCTCGGCGGATCGCTTGGCCGCAACCGGCTGATCCAGCCGCCGTCGCAATATCAGGCATCCGATTTTCCTGCCGTCGACCGCACGCTGAAGGGCGATCGCCTCGCGATCTTCAAGCCCGGCCAGGATGTGCCGGCCGAAGCCACACCGGCTGAGTCGGACGCACCGAACGTCGCCGGCGCCAAGACCGCCGAGCAGGCGCCGGGCGCCGCGCCGCTCGATCCCGAACTCGCCGAGGCGCTGACCTCCGAGCCGCTGCCGCAATACGGCGGCGAACTCGATCCGTCGCACGACAAGGCTGCGGTGGGCGCTGCCTCGACCGACGTGCCGGCCCGCGATCCGTTCACCTTCAAGACCTCGAGCCTGTTCTTTGGCACCGGTTCGCTCGGTGGCCCGGAGGAATCGCTCGAGCAGTGGCAGCCCGGCGAAGAGCCGATGATCGTCACGCCGGACGGGTCGGACATGAAGTCGCCGCTGACGTCCGCCGCGATCGATCCGGAATCCGCGGGTGAAACCATCGCCGGCAAGGGCGAGGTCAATGTCGATCATCACGTCCGCACGCCGGCCGAGCGGCTCGGCCTGACCGAGCCGAAGCTGCGCGCCAGGCACGAGAAGTGCCTCGCCGAAGCGGTGTACTTCGAGTCGCGCGGCGAGAAGGTGCGCGGCCAGATCGCGGTCGCGCAGGTGGTGCTCAACCGCGCCTTCTCGGGCTTCTATCCGAGCAACGTCTGCGGCGTGGTGTATCAGAACAAGCACCGCCGCTACGCCTGCCAGTTCACGTTTGCCTGCGACCGCGTCGCCGATGTCGTCCGCGAACCGGAAATGTGGGATCGCGCCAGGCGGATCGCGGCGGCGATGCTCGACGGCAAGCTGTGGCTGCCGGAAGTTTCCAAGTCGACGCACTATCACGCCTATTGGGTGCGCCCGTCCTGGGTCCACGAGATGAAGAAGATGTACAAGACCGGCGTGCACACCTTCTATCGCCCGCGCGCCTGGGGCGACGGCAGCGACGCCCCGAGCTGGGGCGACGCCGCCCAGACCGCCGCCATCTCCGAAGAACTCACCGAAGCCGCCAAAAGCTCGGCAGAGATCAACGCGAAGAACTAACGCGCCGGCTCAAAAGCGCGCACGCTGCACGCGCGAGCGCGCCCCGAGCACAACGCGCTCCCTCTCCCGCCTGCGGGAGAGGGTTGGGGTGAGGGCGCCCCAGGCAGTGTGTCAGCTATTCGCGGAGCGGAGTGCCCTCACCCGCCGCGGTTCACGCGTCGGCCTCTCCCGCAAGCGGGAGAGGTTGCGCCGCGAACTACGCGTCGATGTCCAGCGCGACGTCGAAGTTCGGTGCCGAGTGGGTCAGGGCGCCGGACGAGACGTAGTCGACGCCGGTCTCCGCAATGGCGCGGATCGAATCCAGCGTGACGCCGCCGGAAGCTTCGAGCACGACGCGGCCGGCGCTGATCGTCACCGCCTGCTTCAGCGTGTCGAGGTCCATGTTGTCGAGCAGCACGACGTCGGCGAGGCCGGTGGCGAGCACGTCCTGCAGCTGATCGAGCGTGTCGACCTCGATCTCCACCTTGACCAGATGGCCGATCTTGGCGCGCGCGGCTTCCAGCACCGGGCGGATACCGCCGGCGACCGCGATGTGGTTGTCCTTGATCAGCACCGCGTCGTCGAGCCCGAAGCGGTGGTTGAAGCCGCCGCCGCAGCGCACCGCGTATTTCTCCAGCGCGCGCAGGCCCGGCGTGGTCTTGCGGGTGCAGCAGATCCGCAGCTTGGTGCCGCTCGTATGCCGGACGTAGTCCGCCGTCAGCGTCGCGATGCCCGACAGCCGGCCGACGAAATTCAGCGCGGTGCGCTCGGCGGTCAGGATCGCCCGCGCCGGGCCCGACAGCGTCAGCAGATTCACGCCGGCCGCCACGGCATCGCCGTCGCGAACATGCGCGGCGATATGGATATCGGCCGACAGCTGACGAAGCGCTTCGACGGCCAGCGGAAGCCCGGCGATCACGCCCGCCTGCCGCGCCACCATGATGGCGTGCGCCTGCGTCGCTTCCGGAATGGTGGCGATCGACGTGATGTCGCCGGCGCGGCCGAGATCTTCGTCGAGCGCGCGGCGCACCGCATCGGCGATGGCGAGCGGCGACAGAAACGCGTCGGGATGCAGCAGAGAGGTCGGGGTCATGAAGGCTGCTCCTGAGCAGACGGACGAATGAGGACAGTCAGGCCAGCGCGGTCTGCGGCTGGGTGGGAAACGGCAGGATGACGGCGCCGCCCGGCAGCGTGGCCGCGCGCTCGCGGGCTTCCGCCAGCGTGGTGATGGTTCGCTTCGCCTGCGCCGGATCCTCGGCCGGATAGTCCGAGCGATAATGCGCGCCGCGGCTCTCGGTGCGCGCCAGCGCCGCGCTCGCGACCAGCAGCGCGGCGATCGCCATGTTGGCCAGCACCGGCGAGGCGGCGCAGCGCTCCAGCTTGGCCAGCGCGCGCACCGCGTCGCTGAGCCCTGAACGCTCGCGGATGACGCCGACCTTGCCGGACATCAAGGTCCGCAAGCTCTGCTCCTGCGCCGCATCGTGCGCGCCATTGCGCGGCCGCTGCGCCGGATCGAAGCGGCCGTTGCTGGCCCGAAGCTCCCGTGCGTCGATATCCTCGGCGACCCGGGCCGCATAGACGACGGCTTCGAGCAGTGAGTTCGAGGCGAGGCGATTGGCGCCGTGCGCGCCGGTCGAGGAGACTTCGCCTGCCGCCCACAGGCCGGCGAGCGAACTGCGGCCGTGCTCGTCCACCGCGATGCCGCCCATGTGATAATGCGCCGCCGGGGCGATCGGGATCGGCTGCGTCGCCGGATCGATGCCGGCCGAGATGCAGCTCTGATACACGGTCGGGAATTCGTGCGCGAACCGGGCGCCGAGCGCCTGCGTGGCGTCGAGGAACGCGCCGCGGCCGGCGGCGACTTCGGCGAACACGCCGCGGGCGACGATATCGCGCGGCGCCAACTCGGCCAGCGGATGCAGCGCCGGCATGAAGCGCTCGCCGGCGCCGTTGATCAGCGTCGCGCCTTCGCCGCGCAGCGCCTCGGTGGCGAGCGGCGCCGGATCGCGGCCGACCATGATGGCGGTCGGATGGAACTGCACAAATTCCGGATCGGCGATCAGCGCGCCGGCGCGCGCCGCGATCGCGAGGCCCTGGCCGGAGGCTTCGGCCGGATTGGTGGTCACCGCATAGAGATGGCCGATGCCGCCGGTGGCGAGTACCACGGCGGAGGCCGCGATCAACACCGGCGCGGATGGTGCGCCGACCTTGCGGAGTTGCAGGCCGGTGACGGCCTCGTCCTCGGTCAGCAGCGCTTCGGCGGACCAGCCTTCGAGCACGCGGATCGACGGCGTTTCGCGCACCGCTCTGGTCAGCGCGGTGATGATGGCCTGGCCGGCCATGTCGCCGCGGACGTGGACGATGCGCCGCGCCGAATGCGCGGCCTCGCGGGCCACCGCGAGCCGGCCTTCGAGATCTCGGTCGAACGGTACGCCGTAGCCGAGCAGGTCGTGGATGCGCGGCGCGGCTTCGCGTGCCAGCCCGAGCGCGACCGCCTCATCGACGATGCCGGCACCGACCGCGATGGTGTCGGCCGCGTGCGACTCCGCGGTGTCGCCTTCGCCGACCGCGGCGGCGATGCCGCCCTGTGCCCAGGCGGTCGACGCGCCTTCGCCGAGCGGCGCGGCGGTGATCACCGTCACCGGCCGCGGCGCCAGCTTCAGCGCGCAGAACAGCCCCGCGAGGCCGCCGCCGACGATCACGACATCGCCGTGCCGACCGAGCGTTTCGAAATCAGGCGTACTACCAGGCGTAGTCATCTTGGCGATCCAACTCGGACGCGGTGGCCGCGAACGCCGTAAAATCGGTGAGGGCGGGCAAGGCCGCCGTCACGCGGTCCGCAGCAGCGGCTCAGTTCTTCAGGTTGATCATCCGCTCGACGGAGCGGCGGGCCGGCGCGATGATGGCGGGATCGACCGTCACTTCCTCGCGCAGGTACACGAGGCTGTCGAGAATCTTCGCCAGCGTGATCCGCTTCATGTGCGGGCACAGGTTGCACGGCCGCACCATCTCGACGTCGGGCAGCTCGGCCTGGACATTGTCGGCCATCGAGCACTCGGTGATCATCACCACGCGCTTGGGGTGCCGGGTCTTGACCCAGTTGATCATATGCGCGGTCGAGCCGGTGAAATCGGCTTCGGCCAGCACGTCGGGCGGGCATTCCGGATGCGCGATGATCTTCACGCTCGGATCGGCCTCGCGATAGACGCGCAGCTCGTCGCCGGTGAAGCGCTCGTGCACTTCGCAGGCGCCCTTCCAGGCGATGATCTTGACCTTGGTCTGCGACGCCACGTAGCGCGCCAGATATTGATCCGGCACCATGATGACGCGATCGGCTCCGAGGCTCTCCACCACCTGCACGGCGTTCGACGAGGTGCAGCAGATATCGACCTCCGCCTTCACGTCGGCGGACGTGTTGACGTAGGCCACCACCGGCACGCCGGGGAATTTTTCGCGCAGCAGCCGGATGTCGGCGCCGGTGATGCTGGAGGCCAGCGAGCAGCCGGCGCGCGAATCCGGGATCAGCACGCGCTTCTCCGGGCTGAGGATCTTCGAGGTCTCGGCCATGAAGTGCACGCCGCACTGGATGATGGTCGAGGCCTTCACCTTGGTGGCCTCGATCGCCAGCTGCAGCGAGTCGCCAACGATGTCGGAGACGCAGTGGAAGATCTCCGGCGTCTGATAGTTGTGCGCCAGGATGACGGCGTCGCGCTCGCGCTTGAGCTCGTTGATCGCCTTGACGTAGGGCGCCATGAACGGCCACTCGACCGGCGGGATGACGTTCTGCACGCGCGCGTAGAGCTGCGCGGTCGCAGCCTCGACCTCGGGAGTCCAGTCCAGCGGCGGCATCGGCAGCGCGCGCGCTTTCTCGGACGGGGTTGGCGCAATGCGGGGGAGTGGAGCCTCGCGGCCGTGTGCCGGCTGGCCGAAATTCTCCGGCCCAAACAATTCAGCAAGCGGCATCTCAGCCTCCTACAAACGTATATACTCAATATGAGCATATATTGGCGTTGAGAAATCCGGCCTCCAGGGCCGGCCTATTTCAATCAGCGTTGACCAGAACACCGCGGCACACCCGCGGACACTGATCCACTTATTCTCATTACGAGCAAATCTAATATAGCATGAGGTTTAGGGTTCCGCCAGTGCCCCAATGGATGAACTGGGCAGAGAAAAACCGCGCATCTGCATCGCTGCACCGCAACGCGATCTTTACAGCAGGGCGCTGCTTTCTCTAACTCTGACCGCGAGCAGGAAGAACAATCCAAGGGGAGCGACATGGCGACGTTCAAGGCGATCCGCATCGACAAGGCGGAGAAGGGCACCACCGCAGCGCTGGCGCAGTTCGACGAAGCCGAGCTGATGGAGGGTGACGTCACCGTCGCGGTCGAGTGGTCGACCGTGAACTACAAAGACGGTCTCGCGGTGACAGGAAAGTCGCCGGTGGTCCGCCGCTTCCCGATGATCGCCGGCATCGACTTCGCCGGCACGGTGCTCGAGTCCAGCCATCCGTCGTGGAAGGCCGGCGACAAGGTCGTGTGCAACGGCTGGGGCATGGGCGAGACGCATCTCGGCGCCTACGCCGAGAAGGCGCGGGTGAAAGGCGACTGGCTGGTGCGGCTGCCGGACGGCCTCAGCGCGCGGCAGGCGATGGCGGTCGGCACCGCCGGCTACACCGCGATGCTCAGCGTGCTGGCGCTCGAGAAGCACGGCCTGACGCCCAAGGACGGCCCGGTGGTGGTCACCGGCGCGGCCGGCGGCGTCGGCTCGGTGGCGATCGCGCTGTTGTCCAAGCTCGGCTATCAGGTGATCGCCTCGACCGGGCGCACTTCGGAAGAGGCCTATCTGCGCGAGCTCGGCGCCTCTGAGATCATCGACCGCAACGAACTGTCCGCCCCCGGCAAGCCGCTCGGCAAGGAGCGCTGGGCCGGCGGCATCGACAGCGTCGGCTCGACCACGCTGGCCAATCTGCTGGCGATGACCAAGTATCGCGGCGCGATCGCGGCCTGCGGTCTGGCAGGCGGCATGGACCTGCCGGCGTCGGTGGCGCCGTTCATTTTGCGCGGAGTGTGTCTTTACGGCATCGACTCGGTGATGTGCCCGCTGCCGAACCGTCAGCAGGCCTGGAGCCGGCTCGCGACCGACCTGGATCCCGCAAAACTCGAACAGATGACCCAGGAAATCGGCCTCGACCAGGTGATCGACACCGGCGCCAAGGTTCTGGCCGGCCAGGTCCGCGGTCGAATCGTGGTGAAAATTGCGTAGCGTTCAGACTTTACCAACCAAGCTGCGCCAATGTTGCCGCAGTTTGTATGGTAAGGAGCGGGTTAACGAATGAATCCCGCGCCAGTAGGAGTTCAGGCATGTTCGTGCGTTTCGTCTACGGAGCCCTGATGGCTGGCGCCACCGTTCTGCCGGCAATGGCAGGATCGATGAACGCGGACGAAGCGCGAAAGTTTGTCTCCGGCAAGGTGTTCGCCTTCACCTGCTTCGACGGCACCCGCGGCGCCGGGCGCGTATTTGACGACGGCGGCGCCGCCGGCTCGGTGCAGTTCTCCGGCTCCGGTCCGAACCGCTTTCTGCGGCTGCCGGGCAACACGCTGCAGGTGCGCGGCCAGGCGATCTGCGCGTCGATCAAGGGTATCCCGTTCGATCCCTGCTTCAATCTCGACAAGACCAGCGAGCGCAGCTTCCGCGGCTCGGTGTCGGGCATGGGCTTCGCCTATTGCGACTTCCGCCATCAGGGCACGGGCCAGATGATGATGGCCCGCGCGCTCGCTCGCCAGCCACGCGCCCCGCGTCCCGCCCGCTCGGCCGACGCCACGCCGAAGGAGGTCGTCGCCAGCGTCCCGACGCCGCGCGTCGAAGCCACCCGCCTCGAGGCGCCGAAGGAATCCGCGAAGGTCGAAGCAGCGCCAGAACTGCGCCGCTCGACGGACTGAGCAGCTAGGCTATCTGGTCGATCCTCATTATCTCTGTAGTGACGCTTACTCCGTCATGGCCGGGCTTGTCCCGGCCATCCACGCCTTTGCTGCGTTTCCTTCAGCAAGGCGTGGATGCCCGGCGCAAGGCCGGGCATGACGGGGAGAGGCTGCCGAGATATCGCAGGCTTGTTACTTCGCAGGCCCTTCACTCCGTCTGCATCTGCTGTGCCTGCGGCGACGGTCGTGACCGGAACAGGATGCGCTGATAAAGCCAGCCGATCGCCACCAGCACCAGGCCCAATCCCATGAACGACAGTGCCCGGTACACGCCGGTCAGCGTCGACATGTCGATCAGGAAGGCCTTGCAGATGGTCAGTCCGATCACCACCGCGGACGCAAGACGCGCGCGTTGCGAGTCGAACATCAGGCCGGCGCCGAGCAGCAGCACGCCGCAGCCGAGCCAGGCCAGCGAGTAGGTGTATTGCTCGGCATCGCTGGTGTCGCCGATCGACAGCACCGGGCCTTGATACAGGCGGCGGATTTCCAGCGAGACGTACGCCAGCGCCATCACCAGCGCGAGGCCGGCGAAGCCGTTGGCGTAGAACGGGCGACGCAGGCCGGCAACCGCATAGGACAGCAGCAGGGCCAGCAGCGCCGGGGCGGCGTAGGCGAGCAGCAACTGGTTCAGCACCACGCCGTTGATATGCGCGGACGCGAACAGCGGGTTCTCGAGCAGCAGCAATCCGCCGAGGCTGGCGAGTGCGGCGAACACCGCGAGCAGCACCGCGGCGACATTGTGCACGATGCTGCCGCTGCGCCGGCGCAGCCGCTCCAGCCCGATCGCCATCGCCAGCGCGACGCAGACCTGCAGGGCGACCTCGGTCAGCCCCGCGCTGTCGCGATACACGTCGCCGCCATTCACCGTGTGACGGATCTGCAGGAACGCGAGCAGCACCGTGAACAGGATCGCGGCGGATTCCATCATCCGCAGCGGCACGTCGTCGCCGCGCTTGCGGAGCCAGAAGCTCCCCAGCCAGAACGCCGCCGCTGGCACGCCGTAGCCCCACAGCAGCCAGTTGAAGATCGGCGTGGTCCCGACCGCGGCGCCGACGATGCGCGGCTCCCAGCCGATCCGCATCACTACGATCGCCGCGAGGATCGCGGCGAGCCAGCGCAGGAACGGAATCGGCCGCTGCAGCGAGATCCACGCCGTGCTGGCCGCCATCAGCGCCAGCGCGATCGTCAGCCAGCCCTTTTCCAACGCGAAGGTCAGCGCCAGCGCCAGCGCGCCGAGCGTGCCGGTGGCGTACAGCGCGGTCGAGATCGGAATTCCGGGCCGCGTGTCGCGTTTACTCAGCGCCTCGGTCGCCGCGCCGAACGCGGCAGCGATCAGCACGGCGACGATCGCGAACGGGATCGAGCGATCGAGATGTGCGATCCGCGCGTACAGCGCGATCAGCAGCGCCAGCGGCGCGAACACGCCGGCCGCAGCCCACACCACGGGGACGGCCGCATTGGCCGCGCGGCCCTGCGCAAGTAGTCCGGCGCCGCCGAAGCCGAGCGCGAACAGTGCCGCAACGATCAGATGCGTGGTCACCGAGCCGGCGAGCGGATCGGCGTCGATGCCGGGCAGCGGCCCGCCTTGCAGCACAAGCAGATCGGGCGCGCTACGCACCACCCACAGCAGGAACACCAGCGCAGCCAGCACCGCTGCCCCGGCCACGGCCGCAGTTGCGGCGCTGGCGCGCCAGGCCACGCCGAGCGTCGCCGCAACCAGCAGCGCGAACACGATCATCGCGGCGTCGGAATGCGCGCTGTCGACGACGATCAGCGCCGCCGCGAGCAGGAAGGTCGCCAGCGATCCGGACGAGATCGGCTCGATCCGGTCGTTGCCCAGCGACGGGCCGAACATGAAGTTACACACCACCAGCAGTACCGCGAGCGCGAAGCTGACGACGACGTGGAAGGCCGGCGGGGCCAACTGGCCGGGTGCGATGTCCAGCCCCGGCAGCGTCCAGAAGAACGCCAGCGCGATCGTGGTGACGGCAAGCCAGCGCCACAGCCGGATCCGCGCCAGGCCGAACGAGGCCGCGGTGATCACCGCGAGATAGATGTACAGCGCCCAGTAGTCCGGCTTGTCGGACGACACCAGGATCGGCGTGACGAAGCCGGCGACGACGCCGAGCCCGGCCAGGGCCGGGCCGTGCAGCAGCGCGGCGGCCAGCGTGCCGAGCGCGACCAGTCCGAGCAGGATGAAGGCGCTGGCCGGCGCGAGGAAATCGTACAGCGCGTAGGCGGCGTAGACGGTGGCGAACGCCACCGCGGTGCCGGCCGCGGTGAGGATCGCCGGAATGTTGGCGATCGGCAGCGCGCGGATGTTGGAGATGTCTTCCTTGCGCCGGGTCCATTCACCGGCAGCGAGCAGCGCCAGCGCGAACAGGCCGCCGAGCAGCACGCGCACGCCCGGGCCGAGCAGGCCCTGCTCGATCGAGTAGCGCACCATGAAGAAGCCGCCGAGCGCCAGCGTCAGGCCGCCGACCCACACCACCCAGCGCGTGCCGATGCGTTCTTCGAAACCGGGTTTGGCCACCGGCACTGCAGCAGCCTCGGGTGGCACGGACTCGGCTCGCGCAAAATCGGGTGGTACGGCATTTGCGGCCGGCTCTTCGCTGGCCGCGAGCGCGGGCTCGGCAGAATTCGCCATGGCGTCCGCGATCTCGTCAGATTGCAACTCGGGCGCAAGCGGCGCGTCGCTGGCGAGAGGTCGCTGCGCCGGCGCCGTAGCTGTGGCAGCACCCGGACGCTGCGCCAGCGGCTGGGTGGTGGCTTGCAACGCGTCGAGCCGCGCCTGCAGGACCAGCGAGCGGTTGTTGGCCTTACGCGCCAGCACCAAGGCGGCGATGGCGATGACGATCGACAGCAGTTCGAGCATGGGATCTCCAGGCGACCGGCCCGGGTGGAGGGCTGTGCGCCGATGTTACAGGGTTCAGCGTCGGCCGCGCACGCGCAGGCCGGGGGCGGGGCGTTCCTGCAGTACTTCGCGGCGGAAGCGGAACAGCGCGGCGGGACGTCCGCCTGTTCGTGTCGACATCTCCCCGGTTGGTTCGACCAGCGCGCCGGCTTCGACCAGCCGGCGGAAGTTCTGTTTGTGCAGATGCCGGCCGGAGATGGCTTCGACGGTGTGCTGCAATTCCGTGAGGGTGAAATCCGCCGGCATTAGTTCGAACACCACCGGACGGTATTTCAACTTGGCCCGCAGCCGCGCGATCGCGGTGGCCAGGATGCGGCGATGATCGAACCGCATCGCAACGCCGAGCGGCGGCAGCTTGGCGCGCGCCAGCGCGGCCGGACGGCCGTCGCGCCGCGCCTCCTCGATCAGGCCGGCTTCGTAGAGCAGCTCGTAGCGGTCGAGCACGCGCTCCTCGTCCCACTGCGCGCCGTCGATGCCGAAATACAGCCGCACGCGGTCCCTGCGGGCGAGCGCACGCGCCGCGTCCGGCTGCTCGGTCTGCGCCGCCCAGGCGGTGAGTTCGGGCATGATGTCGCGTTCGATGATCTGCGGCCGGCTTTCGCGCCAGTCTTCCCAGGGAAAGAAGCGATACCAGGGCTCGAAGGTCGCGCCTGCTGCGCGCGAAGCGTTCTCGACCGCGCGGGTCAGCGCCAGATAGCCGATCGAGGCGACGTGGACGTCGGTGTCGCCGATCCGCGCGTGGCGGCCGCGGTCGCCGAAGGTGTACAGCTGCTCGACATAGCCGAGCCGCAGCCCGGTCTGCTCTTCGACCCATGCACGCAGGCCGATCTCCAGCGTGCGGTGCGAGATCGCGTCGAACGGGCCGTAGGGCAGGCCGATGCCGCTGCTGCCGCCGGATGCCGTAAGGATCAGCGGCTCGTTGTTTTCGAGCGCAACGATCGCGGCGGTCAGTCCGATCTCGATCGGGATCGGTGGGCTGTCGCCAGCAGGCTTGCCGCTGCTCGACATCACGTCGCTCATGCGGTCGTCATTCGAGGTCAACGCGGAACGGCTGGCCCTCGACGCCGAGATTGCCCGGACCCATCGCGTCGAGCGCCCGCAGCATGCGGCCCTCGCGGCCGAGCGCGCGGTCGGCGAGCGTGACGATCCGCCGGTTCGGGAAGGCGCTCGGCGAAGCGTCGCGGATCTGCTGCGCGATCACCATCTCGTCGCGATGCGGATTGAGCGCGCAGGCGGCGGCGAAGGCGCTCGCGGTCGAGCGGCTGATGCCCGCATAGCAATGGACCACCAGCGGCGCCGCGCGGTCCCAGCCGCGCACGAAGTTCAGCAAGTCGGCGACATGGGATTCGTTGGGTGCAACGAAGCCATCCATGTCCTCGATGATATCATCCATCGAGATGCGCAGGTGGTTGACCTCGAGTACCGAAGCGGGGCGCTGCACCTGGTCGACGTTGGCCATCACCGACAGGATATGGCTGGCGCCGGTCGCCGCGACGGTCGGGTGCAGGGCTGCAAGCGAGCAGACGTGAATCATGGAGCCTTCCGAAGTTGCGGCCGATCTTAATCCTGCGCCGGGGGTGGTGAAAGCGCGATGACGCGAGCGGTTGTCCTCTGTGGAACACCGCGGCGGAGGCAACCCGGCCGGGCCGCGCCGGTTCGGCGTCACCCGGGGGCTGCCCCGGCTTTGTTACATAGCGCCTCGAACCGCGCCAGGAACCGCTTTTCGGCCTTTCCGGCCGACCACGGCGTCAGGTAATCGTCCTGCATGGTGGCCGGCAGCCCTGGGTCGCTGCCGAACAATCGCTTCGCCTCCGCTTTGGTGAAACCGGCGAGGCAAGTTGCCTCGAGATAGGCCGCGCCGCGATCTGCGGCCTTGATCTGGCGTTCGAGCTTTTCGTCGAGTTCGGCCGGCAGCCCGAAGCGAACATGGATCGCGCCCAGCAATCGCTTCTCGACGCTCTTGTAGGACGCGCCGATCACCGCCTTGAAGGGCGAGATCATGTCGCCGATGACGTATTCGGGCGCGTCGTGCAGCAGTGCGGCAAGGCGCAGCCGTCCGTCGACCCGCGGATTCTTTTCGCGCATCACCGCCTCGACCAGCAGCGTGTGCTGCGCCACAGAGAAGATATGCGTGCCGCTGGTCTGGCCGTTCCACCGCGCGACGCGGGCGAGCCCGTGGGCAATGTCGGCGACCTCGACATCGAGCGGCGAGGGGTCGAGCAGATCGAGCCGGCGGCCCGACAGCATCCGCTGCCAGACCCGTTCTTTTAAGGATTTGTTAGCAGTCATGGCGATGCGATGGCGAAGATCCGGCTGTGGTGCGCACGGGCTGCGAGGCGACAACACGTTGACTGCCATATAGGCAGCCTTGCCCGAACTAAGCCACCGTCTCGGCCCAGTTCTGCACGATCCCGTGACTACGCTCGCGCCGTGCTGGTGGGCGTTAAGCGTACGATAGGGGGAAGCCATGGAAATGACCGGTCGCCGCGAGGCGGAACGATCACGGGCCGAGGACGGGTCCCGTCAGGCTGTCACCGAAGCATCGGTGCACCATGCGGAGCAGTATGATTCGCACGTGCAGGATCTGCAGCAGGAAAACGAATCGCTGCGGGAACTGATCGTCAGCCTGTCGGAGCTGGTGATCAAGCGGGTCGCCGAGCGGCGCTGAGGCGGCTCGTTGAACGTGTCGGCGCCGCAGAACGCCGCGCCGGCTTGGTCATCTGCCCGCACCGCGCGTGGCAGTGACAGTCGACCAGATGATCGTTGACCATGCCGACCGCCTGCATGAAGGCGTATACGATCGTCGGTCCGACGAATTTGAATCCGCGCGCGGCTAAGTCCTTCGAAATCTTCACCGACAGCGGCGTCGAGGCGGGCACGCCCGCGGTGGTCTTGAAGCTGTTGACCTTCGGCGCGCCGCCGACGAAGTCCCACAGCAGCTTCGAGAAGCCGGGGCCTTCGTCCTGAATTTTCAGCCAGGCTTTGGCGCTGCCGATCGCGCCTTCGATTTTCGCGCGGTTGCGTACGATGCCGACGTCGTTCATCAGCTCTGCAATCTTGTCGGCGTCGTAGCGGGCGATCTTGGCCGGATCGAAATCGTCGAACGCGCGGCGGAAGTTATCGCGTTTGCGCAGAATGGTGATCCACGACAGACCGGCCTGAAACCCGTCGAGGATCAGCTTCTCGAACAGCGCACGATCATCGTATTCGGGCACCCCCCATTCGGTGTCGTGATAGGCCACGTAGAGCGGATCGTCGCCCGGCCACGGGCAGCGAACGACGCCATCGGCGCCGGTGTGCGGTCCGCGGCTCATGTGCCGGTCCTGCGCTGCGTCGGAATGAGGTCGTCCGGATCGGCGATGGTCAGCGCCACGCCGGGTGCGCCGAGCGGCAACCCGGCAGCGCGCGCTTCGGCAACGCGGTCGATTCGTAGCAGCGCAAGCCCGCGGCCTTCCGCCGACGAGCCCATGATGCCAACACTCTTCTCACCGGCCATGATGTCGCTGCCGGGCTGCGGCGCGGCGCCCTCGAAGGTGACGCGCACGATCCGGGTCCGCGCGGTTCCGCGATGGTGCATCCGCGACACCACCTCCTGGCCGATATAGCAACCCTTGGTGAAATCGACGCCGTGCAGCCGGTCCATATTGGCCTCATGCGGAAAAGCGTCCGCATAGCCGAAATCGATGCCGCCGGTCGGCACGCCGCAGGCGATTCGATGAGCGTCGTACTGCTCCGTGGCCACCACCGTCGCACCGAGCGCTTCCGCGGTTGCCGGCGCCAGCAGTTCCGGCACGATGATCCGCCAGCCTAGCTGATCGGCGCGGGGATCGGCAAAGCCCATCTCCGGCGGCTGCGCTGGCGCGCCGTCCCACAGCGCCAGCACGCCGAGCCGGTCGGACAGGTTCTCGATCAACGCCTTGGCGCGCAGCTTGTAGAATTTCAGCTTGGTGGCCAGCGGCTCGGCCAGCGCCTTCGGGCAGTCCAGCAGGAAGCCGCCGTCGTCCTCGGCCGCCATTTCGGTGATGAAGAAGTCGGCGACGATCTTGCCCTGCGGCGTCAGCAGTGCGCCGAATCGTCCCTGCCCGGGAACGAGCTTGGTCAGATCGGTGGTGACCAGGCCGTTGAGCAGGTGCCGCGCGTCGGGACCGCTGATCTTGATCACGCCGCGATCGGGGAGAAATGTCGCCTTCATTGAAATTCCGGTCGGATTTGCTCGTTTAGCCGGTCAGGAACGAGCTTTGCGCAGGCGTCCGCTCCGGCTATGACTGCCCAAGGTAAGCGGCCAAGCTTGGCGCAACAAGGCTTATGCAACAAGCCGTGCACAAGCGTCCCGCCGAGACACTTCGAGGAACCATGACCGGCACGTTCGACACCATTCTCAAGGGCGGCACGATCGTCAACCAGGACGGCGCAAGCGTTGGCGACGTTGGCATCAAGGGCGGCCGCATCGCCGCGCTGGGGTCGTTCGATGCGGGGCAGGCCGGCGAGACGATCGATTGCCGCGGCCTCCACGTTCTGCCGGGCGTGATCGACACTCAGGTGCATTTTCGCGAGCCGGGCCTGACCCACAAGGAAGATCTGGAGACCGGCTCGCGCAGCGCCGTGATGGGCGGCGTCACCGCGGTGTTCGAAATGCCGAACACCAATCCGCTGACGGTCACCGAGGAGACCTTCACCGACAAGGTCGCGCGCGCCGAGCATCGCATGCATTGCGACTTCGCGTTCTTCATCGGCGGCACCCGCGACAATGTCGAGGAATTGCCGAAGCTGGAGCGCGCCCGCGGCTGCGCCGGCGTCAAGGTGTTCATCGGTTCGTCGACCGGCAGCCTGCTGGTCGAGGACGATCCGAGCCTGCGCCGCATCCTGTCGGTGATCCAGCGCCGCGCCGCGTTCCACGCCGAGGACGAGTACCGCCTCAACGACCGCAAGGGCGAACGCATCGAAGGCGATCCGCGCTCGCATCCGATGTGGCGCGACGACGTCGCCGCACTGACCGCGACGCAGCGACTGGTGGCGATTGCGCGCGAGACCGGCAAGCGCATCCACGTGCTGCACATCTCGACGCGCCAGGAAATGGAGTTTCTACGCGACCACAAGGACGTCGCGTCGGTGGAAGTCACGCCGCATCACCTGACGCTGGTTGGTCCGGAGTGCTACGAACGGCTCGGTACCAAGGCGCAGATGAATCCGCCGGTGCGCGACGCATGGCATCAGCAGGGGCTGTGGCACGGCCTGGCGCAGGGCGTTGTCGACGTGCTCGGCTCCGACCACGCGCCGCATACGCTGGAAGAGAAGGCCAAGACCTATCCGGCGTCACCCTCGGGCATGACCGGCGTGCAGACGCTGGTGCCGACCATGCTGGACCACGTCAATGCAGGGCGGCTGTCGCTGGCCCGCTTCGTCGATCTCACCAGCGCCGGACCGGCGCGGTTGTTCAACATCGCCTGCAAGGGCCGCATCGCTGCCGGCTACGACGGCGACTTCACCGTGGTCGATCTCAAGCGCAGCGAAACCATCACCGACGAGTGGGTCGCCTCCCGCGCCGGCTGGACGCCGTATCACGGCACGCGCGTCACGGGCTGGCCCGTCGGCACGTTCGTGCGCGGTGCCAAGGTGATGTGGGAGAACGAACTGACCACGCTCTCGACCGGTGAGCCGGTGCGCTTCCTCGAGACGCTGAAACCCTAAGCCGAAACGTTCGAGCGAGGGTGCGACGCCGCCTGTCTGCCCCCTGCGGACCAGATGTCGCATGCCTTTTTGCCTGCGACGTGGAACCGCAGTCCGGGATTCTGCGTATCCCCGCCGCGAGCATCTTCAACGATGATCGCAGCACGATTCGGAATGCGCACGCCGAAGCGGGCTGGGAGCCGTTGGTTAACAGCAAATCAACGAATGAGGTGCAGCCTTCTGAAGTCGCAACGATCGCCGGGTCGTCGAGTGACCGATACGCTTGAGGGAGATTCCAGATGGAAGCTCAGAAGACCGCGGTCGAAGCCATCGTCGCCTTGACCGGATGTGATCCCGCTGCCGTGACCGAATCCATCCGCCGGTTCTATCTGGCCGGCGTGAAGGACCCGAAGCGGCTGACCTTCAAAGGCCTGCAGGCGTTCGCGCGAAACTAAGCGAACGCTGACTTCAACCTCGTCACCAGGCTCTCGCGAGCTTTGCCGGCTATTGCTTGGCGACCGCTACCGAGAACTCGCCGTTGCGCACCCGGCCGGGCAGGCCCTCGACGAATTTTGCGACCGCATCCTCGCCGTAGGTGCCGACCAGTTCGGCAAAAGCGGTGAACAGGCTTGCCTGCGCCAGGCAGTCACCGTCGACGCCGTCGTGCAAAGCCTCGGCCCAGGCTTCACTGAGATAACCGAGCGCCGTCTGCTTCTGCTCGCGGTCAGCCTGCAGGTCTTGATCATGCTGATAAGTCGTGACGCTCATGAATCTCAACAAGGGTAAGGCGCGACCCACTGCGGATCGGCGATGTGGAAGTGTTATCACGGGCACCGGCGTCGGCTAGGGAGGTTCTTTAGGAAAGGTTAACGGCCTGGGATAAACCCGAGGTGGGACTCAGTTGGCGTAGCGGGCGGTGAGATCGCGGGAGATCCTGGAACCCTCTTCGAGATAGCGGCGGATGGCTACCTTCGCGGCCGGTGTGCAAGTCCGATAGGTCTGCTGGAACCCGTTGTAGCCCCGGTTGAATCCGGCGATCAGCCGGGTCCTTCGTTCGCCCGAGGGCGTTTCGGCATCGATCAGGGCCTGCATCTCGTTGCGCCATTTGGCGCCTTCGTTGCTGCCGCAGACGCCCCGCAGATAATGCAGGGTGCCGAGGATTTCGGCGAAGCGTTGCAGATCTGCATCGAACGGCGCGGCGCCATCCTGCGCGCGCGCCGGGGCAAGGCCGCAGGTCGCGGCCACGAGAGCTATGGCGAGCAGGCGCTTCAGCATGAGGGGATCCCGTTGCGGCCTGATAGGCCGTTTCGGCCGCAGCGGCAAGCGAGCCCGACCTACGTTCCGATCAGGGCGCGTGCGGCCGCGACGATGTCCGGCAGGCCCTCGGTGACCTTGAACGTGCCGACCGCCTCCGGCGCAACCCAGACTGCGTCGTCGAGTTCGTCGTTCAGCACCGGCTCGCCGGAGATCCAATGCGCCGCAAACGACAGGATGACGTAATGGCCGGCATTGAGCGGACCCGGCACTACCTCGCGCCAGCCCGCCAGACCGGCGATGGACACCGACAGCGCGGTCTCCTCGGCGATTTCGCGGCTCAGGGCCAGTTCGAGCGGTTCGCCGTATTCGACCCGGCCGCCGGGCAGCGAATAGAAGCCCTTGCCTGGCGATCGTGCGCGGCGGACCAACAGCACGTTGCCGTCGCGGAAAATCGAGGCGCTGACTGCGAGTTGCGGGTGATGCGGGGGGACGGAAGTCACGGCCGTTCAGTGCGACATGATGAAGTCGACGTCGGCGGCGCTGCCCTGACCGTTGATGATGCCGCCGGCGCGGCCGATCAAGGGCTTGATCCATCCGACAGCTTCCTCGGCCAGCTTGGTCCGCGTCGAATCCTGCCTGGCGCCGCGCATCGCATCGCCGATCGCGGAGAGGATCGCGGTCATGTTGTTGGTGACTTCGTCGAAGTCCTGGCGGATGCCGGGATCGGCAGTCTCGTAGGCTTCGATCGCGAGATCGCGCGCCTTGAAGTTGGAAAGCTTGAAGTGTTCGGCATAGGACAGCGGCTGCCAGCCGAGGAAATCGTCCGAGCACTCGGGCATGTCCGGAATCATCTCGAGCAGCATGATGGCTTCGTTGAAATGATTCAGGTAGTCGGTGGCGAGCCCTGTCTTGGGGTTGATGTTGGCAGCCGACAGCTGTGCCGCACGTGCTGCGGCATCTGCGCCACCCGATGAGCCCGGGCGCGATGAGGGACTGGTTTGCATCGATGCCATCATTGGCATTCTTCGGGTCCCGGAGTTAATAGGCCCTGAAGACGGCCCCTGGGATAAATGCTCAATGTGCGGACGCTTTGTCATTACTTCGGCGCCTGCTGCGATCCGTGCGGCATTCGCCTATGAGGACCAGCCGAACTTCCCTGCGCGCTTCAACATTGCGCCGACGCAGCCGGTTCCCGTCGTGATCGTCGACGGCGGTGTGCGTCGTTTCCGACTGATGCGGTGGGGCTTTCTGCCGTCCTGGGTGAAGGACCCGAAAACGTTCGCGCTGGTGATCAATGCCCGCGCCGAGACCGTGCTGGAGAAGCCGGCGTTCCGCAACGCCATCCGCCGGCGGCGCTGCCTGGTGCCGAGCGACGGCTACTACGAGTGGAAGCCGGTCGGCGCTCGCAAGCAGCCGTATTTCATTCATCCGCGAGACGACAGCCCGATCGGATTTGCGGGCGTGTGGGAAACCTGGGTGGGGCCGAACGGCGAGGAGCTCGACACGCTCGCGATCGTCACCACGGCGGCCACTGGAGCGATGACCGAACTGCACGACCGCGTCCCGGTCACGATCGCCCCGCAGGACTATGCGCGTTGGCTCGACAGCAGCGAGACCGATGTCGATGCGGCCACGGTCTTGCTGCGGCCGCCGCCGGACGGCCTGTTCGTCTGGTATCCGGTATCCACCGCCGTCAATCGCGTCGCCAATGACAACCCGCAACTGATCCTGCCGATCTCGGACGAGGAGGCCGCCGCAGCTCCAGCGCCGAAAGCCACGCCGCCCAAGCGCGCCGCGCGGGCACCGAGACCGGACGAAGACAGTGGGCAGGGATCGTTGTTCTAAGATCAACCTTCGCCGTCATTGCGAGCGAAGCGAAGCAATCCAGCTCCGCGCACCGCGATGGCTGGATCGCGTCGTCGCCTTCGGCGCCTCGCCATGACGATGATCGTGGCGCTTACACGACCTTGCCGGGGTTCATGATGCCGTGCGGATCGAGCATCTGCTTGATCGAACGCATCAGCGCCATTGCGGTCGGATCCTTCACGCCGGGGAGCTCGTCGCGCTTCATCACGCCGATGCCGTGCTCGGCCGAGATCGAGCCGCCATGACGCAGCACGATCGCGAACACGACGCTGTTGACCTCGTGCCAGCGCGCCAGGAACTCCGCCTTGTCGGCGCCGACCGGCTGGCTGACATTGTAGTGGATGTTGCCGTCGCCGAGATGGCCGAACGGCACCGGGCGAATGCCGGGCATCAGCCGGGTCACCGCGGCGTTGGCTTCGTCGATGAAGGCCGGCACGGCCGCGACCGGCACCGACACGTCGTGCTTGATCGAGCCGCCCTCCGGCTTCTGCGCCGGCGAAATCTCCTCGCGCAGCTTCCAGAACGCTTCCTGCTGCTGCAGCGATGCGGCGATCGCGGCGTCGTCGACGATGCCGTCTTCCAGCCCGCGTTCGAGAATCGCCTCCAGCGCGCCGCGCGCGTCGTCGCGCATCGACGACAGCTCGATCAGCACGTACCACGGATAGCGCGCCTGCAGCGGATCGCGGTTGTGGGCGTGGCGCACCGAGAAATCGAGCGCGATCTCGGCGATCAGTTCGAAGCTGGTGAGGCTGCCGGCGGCTTCAGCGCGGGCGATGCCGAGCAGCTTCAGCGCGGCGTCGGGCGATTGCAGCCCGACGAACGCAGTCTCGACCGCGCGCGGCTTGGGAAACAGCTTCAGCGTCGCGGCTGTGATGATGCCGAGCGTGCCCTCGGCGCCGATGAACAGATCGCGCAGATCGTAGCCGGTGTTGTCCTTCTTCAGCTTCGACAGCAGATTCATTACGCGGCCGTCGGCGAGTACGACTTCGACGCCGAGCGCCATGTCGCGCGCCAGCCCGTAGGCGAGCGCGGCGGTGCCACCGGCATTGGTCGAGAGATTGCCGCCGATCGTGCAGCTTCCCTGCGCGCCGAGCGACAGCGGAAACAGCCGGTCGACGCTCGCGGCCTTTTCCTGCGCGGTCTGCAGAATGACGCCGGCTTCGGCCGTCATGGTGTTAGACGCCAGATCGACCTCGCGAATCGCATCCATCCGCTTCAGTGAGATCACCACTTCGCCGTTGAGCGGCGTCTGTCCGCCGACCAGCCCGGTGTTGCCGCCCTGCGGCACCAGGGCGACGCGGGCTTCATGCGCGAGCTTGCAGATCGCCGCGACCTCGGCGGTCGAGCCGGGCCGCAGCACCAGCGGCGAGTGGCCACGATACAGATTGCGCTCCTCGGTGACGTAGGCCTCGAGCTCGGCCGGATCGGTCAGCGCATGCCTGGCGCCGACGATCGCCGTGAAGCGCGCGATCAGTTCGGGAGACAGCGGCGCCACCAGGGGGCTAGCGATGTTCATGGGTGTTTCCTGTTTCCCGATATCGGGCGGAGCAAGCGGCGAAGCGATCCTGGCGAGAACCGCGTCGCTTCTGAATGGCGTCCTGTTCGCAAAGGCCGATGCGACAGCATTGATTTCAATCCCGCGGCGCGGCGGCGCGCCGCAGGCGGTCGTTGATGGCTTCGCCGAGTCCCTCGTTCGGGATCGGCATCACGGCGATCGCGGAGGCGCCGCAGCCGTCCAGCTCGCGCAGATATCCGAACAGATTCGCGGCGGCCTCGGCGAGATCGCCGCGCGGCGAGAGATTGCGAAGCGCGATTGCCGCTTCGGCGCCCGGCGGCAGGTCCGGCCCGAACGCCAGCAGCGCCTCGCCGGGCTTCACCACAGCGGCTGTGAGCCGCACCGTCGCCCGCGGCGCATAATGCGACGCCAGCATGCCTGGGGCCACGGGGGCGGCCGTAGGGGAGGGGCTGGATGTGCCGAGCGGCCGGCCGAGCACCCGCTCGATCGCCTCGCGCGGCACGCCGCCCGGTCGCAGCAGCATCGGCGACCCGACGCAGCCGACGATGGTCGATTCGACCCCGACCGTGACCGGGCCGCCGTCGATGATCAGATCGATACGGCCGCCGAGGTCCGCCAGCACGTGGGCCGCGGTGGTCGGCGACACGTGACCGGAGCGATTGGCCGAAGGCGCCACCACGGCGCCGCCGAACGCCCGCAGAATCGTCTGCGCCACCGGATGTGCCGGCACCCGAATCGCCACCGTCTCCAGTCCCGCAGTCGCCAGATCTGCCACCGCACACCCCGCCGCCTTCGGCAGCACCAGCGTCAGCGGCCCCGGCCAAAAGGCCGACGCAAGCCGTTCGGCGATGGCGTCGAAGACCGCGATTCGTCGGGCCGCTGCAAAATCGGCGACGTGGGCGATCAATGGATTGAACGACGGACGCCCCTTGGCGGCATAGAGCCGGGCTACGGCGGCTGCATTGGCCGCATCGGCGCCGAGCCCGTACACGGTTTCGGTCGGAAATCCGATCAAACCGCCGTCCCGCAGGCATTCGGCGGCCCGTTTGGACGCGTCGGCGCCTCCCGGCAGGGTCTGGGTTGTGAAATCAAGGGTCATCCTTCGTTCATAACCCAATTCGCGTGCTTGCGGAGCGCGAAGGTCGACGCTATAAGCCGCCCACTTGTCGGAGTGTGGCTCAGCCCGGTAGAGCACTGCGTTCGGGACGCAGGGGTCGCAGGTTCGAATCCTGCCACTCCGACCAGATCATTAGGTTTTCCCTTCTGATCGTTGGTCCTTCCCGAGTTGTCCATCTTTCAAACCACCCCCCCCCCCCCCGAAACACAACAACGCGCTTTGGTTGATTGCCGTGGCTCCCACGGCGCTTTGGCTATGGCTTCGCGGCCTCAGGTGGAGCGCGACGCGGGGGTCCCATGCTTCGGGGTGGAGAGGGATGGCGACGAAACATGAGCGATTCTTGAGCTGGTAAGCACGGCTCGTCCGGCGAGCCGTGCTTAGTGCTCCGCACGATGCAGGCGAACGCGCCCGTCAAGGCCGGCGGCCGGGATGTTGACGGCGAAGCCACGGCTTATCGTGATGATTGGGCCGGCGGACGAGGTTCGGTTGAGGCAAACGATCAGGGGCGGCGGTGCAGGCGGCCCGCGCGTCTTTGCGCTGGCGATGCTGAGCCTGCACGCGTCCAGCATCGCGCGTATTCTCGTTCAGACGCAGGACTGGTCGTCGCGGTGATCATGATCACCATCGATCCCGATGCCGACAGCCGGTCACAGCAGGACGGCCTCAGCGCCGTGCATGATGCCGAGGACGCTAAGCTGAAGGCACTTCGCTGCTGGCCCACGACCGGGACGGATGGACCGTCAAAGTGAGCCAGTCCAGCCATGATGTCGGCTGCCGCGGACGCCGCGCCGCGCCGCGCCCGTTCATTGCTATGTCGTGCATAAAGCCAGACCGAACCGCGCGGGCAAACGGCACTGTTCGCCGATCAGCTTTGGCCGGAATTGCCGAAGCGCCGCCTTCCTCGATTCGGTCGATGACCGTTGCCGTTTACGGTGCTATGGTGCGGCGCAGGCGGCTGGCTCCTGACCGCCCAGTTGCAGCATGGAGAGGGACCACTGGCGGCCCGCTTCAAGTCGAGGCGCAGGCGGATAGCTTCGGCGCGCGTTCTTAGCAGTCACCAAAGGATCGAAATCGATTCCAAACAGAGACGGGTCATGCAGCCGATGTCCTGGTTTTCAATGTGAGATGACATTGAAACAGGTTGGAAGCACGAAACTGAGCTGGGAATCCTGATGATGACTATGTTCTTCGTATCGCCACATCGATTCATCCTCACCAACTACATCGTTCTGAAGTGACACAATGCAGTTCCTGTCGGCGACGCCTGGTCCGCAGTGCTCCACATATTGCAGCCCAAATGAGGAGGCTTGGATAGTTTGGACAAGACGTGTCTGCTCGGGCAGTCGACGGGAAGCACAAGCGTTGATCACTCAGGCGGCCCGAATTCGAGGGCGCGACGACATCTTGATGCGATTTATGCGGAAATTGCCTTCTGCAGACTCCACAGCGTCGAGCGACCTCTTGCGCGGCGATTGGATGCTTAAGTCGAGGATCGCGAGGTCGAATGGTACATGGTCGCTCTTCTTGCAGAATTGTAGTCAGCTCGAAGGCGAGGCTGTGCTGCTATCTCTTCAGTGCGAAGCATTAATGTAGTTCGTCAAACGAGTATGTGAAGATGGCTGATTTCCTCTCGAAGATCGATTCCGATGCGGGTCAGAAGAAACCCAGGGCAAAGAGAAAGCTCGGCAGCAAGGCGAACCAAAAAGGTTTGCATGATATGGTGGCTGCCGATGAACAGGCTGTCGATGTCGTCGCAAACACCCTAGGAGAGTCAATTCTTTCCAACGAAAGCCCGTCTCGTGATCTCGCCGCGGTCAGGACCTATCTGACTGCTCTCGGATTGTTTGACGTGGATTTTTATGTAAGTAACTACTCTGATGTGGCCTTGACGGGCGATGATCCGTTCGAGCATTTCTTTCTGCGTGGCTTCAAGGAAGGTCGTAAGCCCAACGCGATCTTCGATCCGATCTGGTACGTCACGACGTATCCTGATGTGCACGAGGCGGGCATTCAGCCGCTACTCCATTATGCGATCTTTGGTGAACGTGAGGGGCGTCGACCCAGTCCTTATTTTCAGCCGAATTGGTATCGTGACAAATACGGCATCCCGGAAGGCCAAAGCCCGCTCGCCCACTATATGAAGAACCGTGCGGGGCCGTTCAGTCCGATCCAGGAGTTCGACGCTCAATACTATCTCGATAGCTATCAAGACGTCGCGGCCGCGAAGGTCGATCCATTCGAGCATTTCATTTTTCATGGCTACAAGGAAGGTCGAAATCCATCTCCCGATTTCGATACAAAATTCTACATTCAGCGCTACTTCAAAGGCAGGATTGATCAAAATCCCCTGCTGCACTATCTCGAACACCGTCACGAGGAGGGCATCTACCCGATCCCGCCAGAGAACGAGGCGACCATCCCGGCTGAGGTCCGACGTTTCACCAAGCCGAGTGTGTTGTTCGAGGAGTTGCGGCCTCTGCCGCCGACCGCGAAGCCGAGAGCGAAAGTGCTGGCGTACTATCTCACGCAGTTCCATGCCTTTCCCGAAAACGACAAATGGTGGGGCGCAGGCTTTACCGAATGGGCCAACATCAGCCGCGGCTTGCCGCGATTCAAAGATCACTACCAACCGCGTGTTCCTCGCGACCTCGGGTTCTATTCGCTCCTCGATATCGAGAACATGCGCCGGCAGGTCGAATTTGCGAAGGCCTCAGGCATCCACGGGTTCGTCTATTACTACTATTGGTTCAACGGCAAGCGGCTCATGGAGAAGCCGCTGGAGCAGTTTCTGAAAGCGCGCGACATCGACATGCCGTTCTGCCTGATGTGGGCGAATGAAAACTGGACGCGGCGCTGGGATGGGTTGGAGAGCGAGGTTCTGATCTCGCAGGATTATGCCGACGACGACGATGAGCGGTTGCTCGGCGACTTCTGCCGCCACTTCGAGGATCCTCGTTACATTCGCATCCAGGGCCGGCCGCTGCTGATGATTTATCGTCCGCGGTTGATCCCGGCTGCCGCCACCGTCATTGCCCGCTGGCGCACGATCTTCAAGACCAGGTTCGGCGAAGATCCGATCATCATCATGGGGCAGAGCTTTGACGATTTCGATCCCACGGTAATGGGTCTCGACGGCGCGATCGAATTTCCGCCCCACAAAGTCACGAAATATATCCCGCTCTTGAACTCCGAAGTGAAAGTGCTGGACGACACTTTTTCGGGCCAGATCTTCAGCTACGACGACGTCGCCAAATATTCGATCAAGGAGCCGCGCCCGAAGTTTCCGCTGATCAAAACGGCGGTTCCGAGCTGGGACAATGATGCGCGCCGGCAGGGCTCCGGCCTCGTCATCCACGGCTCGACGCCGCAGAAGTACGAGGCCTGGCTCTCGAAGCTGGTGGACGATGCGCAGAGGCACCCGTTCTTCGGCGAGTCCTTTGTTTGCATCAACGCCTGGAACGAGTGGTGTGAGGGAGCTTATCTCGAACCGGATCTGCACTTCGGCTCGGCTTACCTGAATGCGACGGGGCGCGCCGCTGCGGGTCTCACGCGCGACCGCTCGCAGCCCAAGGTTCTGCTGGTCGGGCATGACGCGTTCCCGGGGGGCGCGCAGCATCTCTTGCTCAACATCGGCAGGACGCTCCTGAGCGCCTTCAACATCGAAACCGAATACCTTCTGCTCGACGGCGGCACCATGGTGGACGAGTATTCCGCCTCTGCGCCGCTTACGGTCTTGAGCAAGCCCAGTGAACTCCCGTCGGCATTGCAGCGTTTTCGAGAAATGGGCTTCACCGCTGCGATCGTAAATACCACCGCCAGTGGCCACGCGGTGAAGCTGCTTGCGGATATGGGCTTTCGGACTGTCTCGCTGGTCCATGAGTTACCGCGGATCCTTCGGGAGAAGCGACTGGAGGACCAGGCTCGCGCTGCAATTTCCATTGCAGACAGCGTTGTCTTCGCGTCCGAGTTCGTCCTCGACAAGCTCGCCGATGCGCTCGAGTTCGGTCGGGACGACGAGCGCTTTCTGATCCGTCCACAGGGGAGCTACAAGCAGATCTTCCCGGCCCCGGATGAGGCAGCCGCGATCCGCAGTGAGTTCGGTCTCGCTCAGTCGGACAAGCTGGTGCTAGGCGTCGGATATGCCGATCTCCGCAAGGGCATCGACATGTTCCTCCAGCTCTGGAACCTTGTCGGACAAAACAATCGCTCGATCCATTTCTGCTGGGCAGGTGGAATTGATCCTTCTGTGGCCGAATGGCTTGGCCCCGAGATCCAACGCGCGAGGATGAGCGGCCGCTTTCACTTCACCGGCTTCCGGTCGGACATGCAGGGGCTGTATTCGGCTTCCAATGTCTACGCGCTGACTTCGCGGGAGGATCCATTCCCTACCGTCGCCCTCGAGGCGCTGAGCGTCGGAGTGCCTGTCGTGGCCTTTGCCGACGCCGGGGGCATCCCAGGATTTCTCCTCGAGGAAGAGGTTGGTGCAGTTGTCCCGTATTGCGACGTCCCTGCGATGGCGAAGGCCGTAGAGCGTCTCCTGTCCCGTCCGCCGTCGGAGGCGGAGCGCGCGCGCATGACGGGGCTGATCGAGGCCAGATTCTTGTTCTCCGACTATGTGCGTGAACTTCTCCATTTGGCACTGCCGGCGCTGCCGGCGGTCTCGGTCGTCGTGCCCAATTACAACTACGCGCATTGTCTGCCGGAACGGCTCTGCACGATCTTCGACCAAAACCATTCGGTCGAAGAGATCATCGTGCTGGATGACTGTTCGAAGGATGACAGCATTTCGGTCATCGTGAAGATCGCAGAGGAGCGCCAGCGAGATCTCACGCTCGTGGTCAACGAGCAGAACTCCGGCTCGGTATTCGCGCAGTGGAGTAAGGCTGCCGAGATGGCCAAGGGAGAGTTCTTGTGGATCGCCGAAGCCGACGACCTTTCCGAGCCGAACTTCCTGTCGAGTCTCCTGGAACTGATGCGGAACGACGCGGACATCGCGCTCGGGTTCACCGACTCGAAGGCCATCGATGGAGAGGGACAGCACCTCTACGAAAGCTACAAGCCCTATTATGCGAGCATTGAGCCTGACGCTCTATCGAGAACCGAAGTGTTTGACGCAGGCGATTTCGTCGGGCGCTTCCTCGGGGTGAAGAACACGATTCTGAACGTGTCGTCCGTGTTATGGCGGCGCGAGGCTTTGCTCCGCGCGCTCGATGCCTGTCACGAAGACCTCGACGGCCTACGGATGGCAGGAGACTGGCGCATCTATCTCGAATGCCTTTCCGCGCCTGACGCGAAGATTGCCTACGTGGCCGATCCGCTCAACGTGCACCGCCGCCATGCGGCGAGCGTCACCCATTCAATGAACGCACAGAAGCATATCGAGGAGATCGAGAGAATGCACCGCGTCGCGCGGGAACTGTTTGGACTCCGAAACGGTGAAGTACGAGCGCAGGAAGTGTACATCAAGGAAGTTGCTGCGCAACTATTGGGACCGGCGCCTTCGACGGAAAGCCGAATGCGGATCTAATCGATTTATTCGGCTGTCAAGAGCTGGGTTTCTGCTGGATTATCTTTAGACAGCCGAGGTTATCATGTACGTGCCTTCCGCTGTTTCGCGCTCCTGAGTGCTCTCAAAGCGGATAAGACGACCTTTCAGAAAGACAGCAAGATAGAGGTTCCTGTCGAATTGCTGAAGCTGCTGATCCAGATCGCCCGCGCTTCAGGTGACTTCGATGAGGGCAATTATTTGCGTTCCAACCCTGATGTTGCAAAGGCCGTGGAAATCGGCGGCGTTGAGAGCGCTCATCATCATTATATTGGGTTTGGCCATATATTGGGTTTGGCCATTTTGAGGGCCGCGAAGGTGGCGGGCCAGAGCTAGATGCGAGCTGGTATTTGCGCCAGTACCTGGACGTCGCTGCGGCCATCAAGCAGGTGAGGGTCCGGTCGCCCGAAGAGCATTTTCATCAGGTAGGAGCGGCTGAAGGTCGGAGTCCGAGCGCGGGCCAAGAGGATGGTGCAGCGCAATGGAAAAGAGCGCTGCGGGTCGTTTGAATTTCAAAGTCCTCCACTGAGCTAGATTGGTCATCTGAGGAGCGGTATTCAAGCCCTGTTCAGAAGGGCTGCTTATGCTTGTTGTGTCAGAAAGTATTGATTAAAAGACCGATTATTGCCATCAGGCCGTTTTTGAGATTCTGCTGGAGCGCTCCGAGACCAAATGTCTGGTATTCCAATGCTTTGTTGGGAAAGGGACCAACCTCAAATCCTGGGTCGGCTAGGGCACCGATCCAAACTCAAGATCTGCTGCAAGACCGTCAACGAGCCTGAGCTTGTGCTCGGCTGGTTAGAGCATCATGGAGCGATTGTCGGGTTGGAGAATCTGATCATTGCCGATAATGGCTCCGATGATTTCGGAGCGCTCGAAACCTACAGTCGATTTGCGGACAAGGTCACGATTTTCCAGTTCTCCGGGAATCACAACGATATCCATTGGCACCCGAGGTTCGGGCCGCTGTTCGAAGCGCTGAAGGCTTCGTCAGATCATTTCGCTTTTTTCGACGTCGACGAGCGGCTGATCTGGATCGAGGGCGGAAATTGGTCTGCGAACTCGAATATTCTGGAAGCGATACGCGAATTCGACTCGATCTACCCGGCGACTTGGCTGATCAACGCGATCGGTTCATCCGACAAGTTTAATCTGCTGGATACCGAGCGCCGACCAATCCTGACGAATAATCTCAAATACGGGAAACCAATTCTGACGTCAAAATTGATTGGTGCGCAGGCCGGAATACACAATATCCAGTATGCAGGTAACAAGTATTCAAGCGCCTGTGCGGGGCAGCTCTTCCTGCTTCATCTGACGCAATTTCCTGATCAGCGGATCGACGCCAATGTGAAGAAGTTGGCCAATCGGGGGCTGGTTGAACGCTCCATTGATCCTCAAGTCATTTCTTCGATGGACTTTAGTTCGTATCCAGACAAGACGGTGCTCCGCTTTCAAAATGAGATCGTCGAAATGCTGGCGTACAAGAATGGCGATCGAACCATTGAAGCCAAAGAGACTGAGTATCTGAATCTGACCAAGAATGGAGCAGTAAACTATTCGAATGACGAGGCTCGGATGGCTTTCTCCAAGTTCGTCGAAGACGCGCCCAGCGTAGCCGAGACAATTTTTGCATGAGGCGTCTCGCCCTTGTCCTTGTTACGTTAGGCCTCATCGCCGCCTCGCTCTCACCCCGTGAGTGTCGTGCAGACAGCTTCAAGGTCGTGTCTACCGAGCGAAAGTGCGATGCGTTGGATTTGCCGGACGCGCCGCTCAGGGCGTTCAGATTAGCGGATGGCTCGATCCGCGCCTTTGCCACCCACTACCGAAATCGCGCGCTAATCGGGTCGAATTTTGCAGACCTGAGAGAGAGTTGCTCGATCGCCTATGAAGGAAGGCTCGATCCGGATCCCTCTCATTTCGACTATAAGACTTGGATCGCGTCCACTTGGCTTTCCGAGGACGGTTCGGTGTTTGCTCTTGGCCACAATGAGTATCAGGCACAGGAAGTGCCCGGTCGTTGTTCCTTTCGGGACTATGAATCGTGCTGGTACAACAGCATTGTATTGCTCCACAGCAGGGACTCGGGACGAACATTCCGCCGTTATGGAAACCAAGGTGGTTTGTTGCTAGCTCCCGATTTCGTTGACACGCTCGGGCAAGGTCATTCGCGGGGCTACACCAGCCCGACCAATATGGTTAAGTCGGGAAACTTCGTTTACTCGCTTGTGGCGTATGCTGGGCTCGATCCGAAGGATCGGGGACGTTGCGTGTTGCGATCGTCTCTGCCGATCAACGCAGAGTCATGGCAGATCCTGACAAGTGATGGGTTCGTAAGGCCGAATGGCAGTCCTTTCCTGGACAAGGCCAAGCTGCGTTGCCGCTACGCCGAAGGCCTGGGCGGATTTGTGGGTTCAATTGCGAAGGTGTCTGGCAGGGACTTGTTCCTCGCTACAGTTGCGGAAGATGACTCCGAAGGCGGAAGTATCGTCACCTACGTCTCATCCGATCTGGTGCATTGGAGAAATCGGCAAGTGCTTTTGCACGTCTCTCTTTTTTGGTCGAAAGCGTGCGCCTCCGATTATCGTTACTCATATCCAAGCCTCGTGGACGAGAGCTCTTCGACCGCCAATTTCGACGAGGTCGGCTCGACAGCCACGCTTTACCTTGTTCGGAGTGCTTGCAGGGTCGGGACGGATAGGGCGCTTGTTAGAACGACCGTGAAGGTCCAGCTGCCCCAGAATTAGCGCCATGACCGAGTTGTCGCGGTGTACATCGAACTGCCCCGCCGACAGACATGATCTTCCGCGGGTGCTCAGGCATCGTCCGCGCCGCTAGTTCAGGTCGCTTGTTGCTGCCGACTTGAGGGATAGAAGCGCTGACGCGTTCAAGCTCCTGACTAAAAGGGCTCAAATGAAAAGTCGCGCAGCAGTAGGTGCGCCTTCTCTCTCTCAGGAAGCGGCAGGAAAAACGAAAGGTCTCCAGCTGTAGCGATCTCTCGCGCAATTTCGTTGACCCGATGATAAGCGGGACGCGACGAAAAGTCGTGAATGGCAATGATGGCAGAGGGTTTGCAGTGGAGCACCACTTGGGCAAAACAAGCCACCCGAAATCGCCCGTCCACGAGGTACAAGTCTGCGTTGGCGCTTCCTTCAACATTCCACACGTCAGAATGATAGGACGGCCATCGATGGCGTGTCGTGTTGTCTGTCGGGGATCCCCACTCGCCCGTTGTGCCGATGTCCATGAACAATAATTCCGGGATCACTTTGCTATCGGCGCAGGCGACCTTCACCAGGTCGAGCCATTCCTGAGAGGAATCGACCGATATGATGCGGTCCCGAACATAGTTTGAGGCCAGGACGGTGCTTCCGCCAGTGCCGAACTCGACGTACGAGGTGGCGTTCCTGATGAAAGAGGTGAAAAGGGCCGTTTCTTCCGGGAACATCCTGATCTGCACTGATCGCTCCACCTGGCGGGATGTATTGAGTTGTGGCGTGTTTGATGGCGACGTGCCTTGAGCCCGCATCAAAGTTCCAGAATGGAAAGATTATGAGCCTGGATAGCTGATTTGCAACCGTCTGGCTGCTCAGCTCGGCGACGGTGGAAAGCCCGAAACGGGAATGTCGAGTGCAGGGGTTAGCAGATTGGAACAGCCCCGTCTCTTAACGAGGATCACCCAAGCAACGTCGAGCTGCTGGCGAGACGGGCGGAGAGACATCTCATCACCTCGTACCCGCGCTCCCTCGCCCGCACAGCACGCCGATCGCCGATGTCGACAAATCATGATCGGGGAAGAGTCTCGCTCGTCGGTGGTTTTGTCCTCTCAGCACGCCTCAATCGGCGCCTTAAAGATAGCTGTTCTGAATGATCGGGGAGCCCCTCAAGGTCTCGGCGCTGCCTTTCAGGGTGATTTCGCCGAGATCCAGGACGTAGCCGTATTCGGCGACGTCGATCGCCATGGCGGCGTTCTGTTCGACCAGGAGGACGGCCGTGCCGTCGCTGCTGATCTGGCGGATGATTTCAAAAATTTCTTCGACGATCTTGGGCGCAAGACCGAGCGAAGGTTCGTCGAGCAGCAGGACCGACGGTTTGCCCATCAGGGCGCGGGCGATCGCCAGCATCTGCTGCTCGCCGCCCGACAGCGTCCTGGCGGGCTGCCCGGCGCGTTCGCGCAGGCGCGGGAAGATCGTCAGCAGCCGTTCGTAATCGGCGTCGATCTCGCGGGTCTGCCGACGCAGGAAGCTGCCGAGGCGCAGATTGTCGGCGACGCTGAGGCTGAGAAACAGCTCGCGCTGTTCGGGCACCAGCGATACGCCGGCCTTGAGCGCGCGGTCGGGTGTCTTGTTCGGGAGCGGCTTGTCGTCGATCGTGATGGTGCCGGAGGTCGGCTGCAGCAGGCCGACGATCGATTTGAGCAGCGTCGACTTGCCGGCGCCGTTGGCGCCCAGCAGCGTCACCACTGCGCCGCGCGGCACATCCAGGCTGACACCGCGCAGCACCGATTTGGCGCCGTAGCCGGCATGTATGTCACGCACCGAAAGCATGAGCCGCCTTTTCTCCCAAATAGGCCGCGATCACTTCCGGCGAGCCGCGCACCGTCTGCGGTGTGCCTTCTGCGATCTTGCGGCCGAAATTCAGCACCGTAATCCAGTCCGACACCGCCATGACCAGCGGCATCACGTGATCGATCAGCAGGATCGAGATCCCACGTTGCGAACGTAAATCGAGCAGGATGCGATTGAGGGCGTCGATCTCCGCGGCGCGTAGTCCGGCGGCGGGCTCGTCGAGCAGCAACAGCCGGGGGCGGGTGGCGAGCGCGCGGGCGATCTCGAGCCGGCGCTGCTTGCCGAACGGCAGCGCCGCTGCCTCGGTGTGCTCGTCGCCTGCCAGCCCGACCAACGTCAGCAATTGCTGAGCTTCGTCACGCGCCGTCGATTCGATGTCGCGGTAACGGCGGCCCTGCCAGGCGGCCGTGACGCCGCCATAGGCATGGTAGCGGTCGAGGCCGATCAGCACGTTCTCGAGCGCGGTCATTTCGCCGAACAGCTCGGTGTTCTGGAAGGTGCGGGCGACGCCGCGGCGGTTGATGGCGTGCGGCGACCGGCCGTCGAGACGCTCGCCTTCGAACAGGATGCCGCCGTTGGACGCCGTGTAGATGCCAGTGACCACATTGAGCAGCGTGCTTTTGCCGGCGCCGTTCGGACCGATCACGGCCTGGATCGCTCCGGGCGCCAGATCGAGCGTGACGGAATCCAGCGCCACGAGCCCGCCGAACCGGACGCTGACGTTCTGAATCTGCAGCAGCGCGGTCATGGCCGGGGCCTCGAGGCGCCTTGCAGCGCGTTGCCGAGCTGGCGGAGCCAGGGCAGGCTGGCGAGCCCGTTCGGCCGCAGCACGATGAAGCCGAGCAGCAGCAGCGCGAACACCAGACCGAGATAGGACTGGAACGCCTGCAGATAGTTCGGCAGCAACACGAACACCGCGCTGCCGATCACCGCGCCGATCGGCGACAGCATGCCGCCGACGACGGCGATCGCCAGGAAGTAAACCGCGTAGGTGATGCCGAACTGGGCGGGATCCAGATAGGTCGACAGCGGCGCCAGCAGTCCGCCGCTGACCGCGCCGAGAAAGGCGCTGGCGGCGAAGGCCGCCGCCTTGTAGCGCAGCACATCGAGACCCATCGCCTGCGCGGCGGTCTCGCTCTGCCGGATCGCCGTGAGGGCGCGGCCATATCGCGAGGTCGCCAGGTTCTGGGTGATCAGGATGAACAGGGCCGTCACCGGCAGGATGACGTAGTACAGCTCGCGGCCACTGCCGAGGGCGCGGCCCATGATCTCGAACGGCGGCACCGCCATGCCGGCCGCGCCGCCGGTGAGCTGGTCCCAATGGGTCAGCGCCAATTGCACGATCGCCGTCACCGCCAGCGTGGCAAGCGCCAGATAATGGCCCGCGACCCGCAGCGTCATCTGGCCGAGCACGAAGCCGAAAGCCGCCACCAGGATCGCCACCAGCGGAATGCCGGCCCACAGCGGCACGCCCCACGACGTCGCCAGGATCGACGCGCCATAGCCGCCGAGCGCCACGAATGCCGATTGCGCCAGTGAGATCTGCCCGGCCATGCCGGTCACCACCACCAGCCCCAGCACCGCCAGCGAGGTGCCGGCGATCAGGCAGAGTTCGAACAGATGAAATTCGGCGAGCACGTGCGGCGCGATGAAGAACAACGCGACGGCGACGGCCCACAGGATCAAGCGAAGCGACATGCTACACCTTCTTGACCAGCAGGCCGCCGAGCAGACCCTGCGGGCGAATGAGGATGACGGCGATCAGGATGCCGTAGCTGATCATATCCTTCAGCGCGCTGGAGATGTACGTCCCGACCAGCGCTTCCACCACGCCGAGCATGATGCCGCCGATCACGGCGCCGGGCAGGCTGTTAAATCCACCGAGCACCGCCGCGGTGAAGCCCTTGATGCCGATCAGCCCCATGTCGGGCGACAGCGTCAGCAGCGGCGCGACCAGCACGCCGGCGATGGTGGCCAGAACCGAGGCCAGGATCCAGATCATCAGGAACACGGTGGACGTCCGTACGCCGATCAGGCTGGCGCCGATCCGGTTGTCGCACGCCGCCATGATGGCCTTGCCGTACAGCGTCTTCTCGAACAGCACGAACAGCAGAGCTAGCAGACCGAGCGAGATGCCGACGATCGCCAGATTGGCCGGCACCACCAGCACGCCGCCGACCGGGATGGCGTTCTGCGACAGCAGAAACGGAAACGGCCAGGCGTTCGGCCCCATATAGGCCCGGACGAATTCGCGCAGCACGGTGCCGAGCGCAAGACTGGCGATGATCTGGGCAAGCAGCGAAGCGCGCCGCAGCGGCCACATGAAGCCGCCATAGATCAGCGCGCCGAGCAGCCCCGACAGCAGCAGCGCGCAGGCGACGGCGGGCCAGAACGGCAGCCCGACGGTCATCTGCGAGATCAGCACAAGATAGGCCCCGAAGGTGACCTGATCGCCGTATCCGAAATGGACGACGCCGGTGCCTTTGTGGATCAGAACGAAGCCGAGCGCGATCAGCGCGTAAACCGCGCCGGCCGTGATCGAACTGACGAGGACTTGTGCCAACATGGGATCAGAGTGCCGCGATGCCCTTGATTTCAATCAGCGCGTCCGGGCGGATCAGCCCGCTGACGACGACGCCGGTGGCGGCCGGCCAGGGCGGCCCCTTGAACAACTCGCGGCGCAGGTCGGCGGTCTTGTTGTAGTCCTCGAGCGACAGGAAGTAGTCGGTCGTCTCGATGATGTTGCTGAGGTCGCCGCCGACGCTCTTGAGGATGATCTCGAACTTCTCGAAAATCCGGCGGGTCTGGGCGACGATATCGCCGGGGCCGACGATCTTGCCCTTGTCGTCGGTCGCGGTGGTGCCCGACAGGAACACAAGGTTGCCGACGCGCACGGCAGGCGAGAACGTGAACCGCTCGGGCCAGTTGCTGTTCGGGATGATGGGTTGATAGCTCGACATAGGGGCTCCTGTCGTCAGCGTTGCCGCAAGGCGAAACGTTGGATCTTGCCGGTCTCGGTTTTCGGGAGCGCGGCGACGTATTCGAACAGCCGCGGATATTGATGCCGGCCGACGGTGGACTTGACGGCCGTCACCAGTTCGCCCGACAGCTCGTCGCTGCCGGTGAAGCCGGGGCGCAGCACCACGAAGGCCTTGACGATCTGGCCGCGCATCTCGTCGGGCGTGCCGACCACGGCGGCCTCGGCGACCGCGGGATGCTTGAGCAGCGCGCTCTCGACCTCGAACGGACCGATCCGATAGCCGGCGCTCTTGATCATGTCGTCGGCGCGGCCTTCGAACCAGAAGTAACCGTCGTCGTCGCGGCGGCCGAGATCGCCGGTCACGATCCAGCCGTTGCGCAGCAGGCCGCGGGTGGCGTCGGGATCGTTCCAGTATTCGAGCCAGTAGCGGCAATCCGGATTGGCCTGCTTGGCGATCAGTCCGGTCTCGCCGGCGGCCAGCTCGCGGCCGTCGTCATCCACAATCGCCATCCGATAACCCGGCGCCGGCAGGCCCATCGAGCCCGGCTTCACCGCCATCGCGATGGCGTTGTGGTTGCCGATCGGCAGCGCATATTCGGTGGCGCCGAAATGGTCCATCGGCGTCAGCCCCCAGATCCGCTGAAAGGATTCGACGACTTTGGAGTTGAGCGGCTCGCCGCAGCTCGAGATCGCATGCAGCCGGATATGCCGGGCTTTCAGCTCGGCCTCGTCCATCACCAGCACGCCGCGGAGCAGGGTGGGCGTGGTCGCCAGATTGGTGACGCCGTAGCGCTCGAGAATCGACAGAAACACCTCGGGCGTCGGATTGGACTCCACCGTCACCACGGTGCCGCCGATGGCCAGCGCGCCGAGATAGCAGACGAAGCCGTAGCCCCAGCCTGGATCGCCGGTCGGCCACAGCACATCGTCCGGCAGCAGGTCGAGGCCGTAGCTGATGTAAGGCGAGATCGCCGCCAGAAAGTTCACCGCGATCGCGCCGCCCTTCGGCTGGCCGGTCGAGCCCGACGTGTAGATCAGCGCCGCCGCATCGTCGCGGCCGCGCATCACTGACGTGAATGACGCCGGATGCTGCGCCAGTTCGGGTGCCAAATCGATCCAGCCCGTGCGCAAGACGTGGCCCGGCTGTGTCACGCACAGCACGATCGCCGTGGTCTCGGCCGGCACCTGCGCGGCGACGGCCGCGTGAGTCACCAGCACCTTGGCGCCGCAATGGTCGAGGCGAAACTTGACGGCGTCGGGCCCGAAGCCGGTGAACACCGGCACATAGATCGCGCCGACCTTCAACGCGCCGAGGATCGCGATCACCACGTCGGGACCGCGCGGCATCAGGCCGGCGACCCGGTCGCCAGGGACGACGCCGAGTTTCTGCAGCAGATTGGCGAAGCGGTTGCTGACTTCCGACAACTCGCGATAGCCGAAGCGGCGCTCGTGACCGGCGGCATCGACGGCGATCAGCGCGACGCGTTCGCTGTCGATGTGGCGATCGACAATGGAGTGGCCGAGCGACACCGGCCCGTTTTCGCTCCAGCCGAGCGCTGCACGAACCTTGCCCCAATCGAAGTCTGCGACGGCGTCCTGATAGGTCTCAGACGGCATCGGACATTCCTTTGGCGCCGGCTTTGCACAGCAGCAGATAGCGATGGTGACCGCTCAGCACGGTGTCGCCGGCGCTGTTGAGCAGGTCGACGTCGAACTGCACTACGGCCGAGTTGCCGCCAGCCTTCGGTTCGATCGACGAGACCGTGAAGCGGCTGGTCAGCACGTCGCCGACGAACACCGGCTTGAGAAACCTGGCGTCCTGGCCGAGGAACGCGACCATACAATCGGCGAAACGGCGCGACATCGCGGTGGCGCCGAACGCCGTCATCGCCATCAGCAGCAGGCCGTGCGCGAGCCGCTTACCGAACCGCGTCTTCGCCGCATAGGCGTCGTCATAGTGAATCGGATGGTGATCGCCGGTGAGGTCGGCGAACGCCTTGAAGGTGGCGTCGCCGATCTCGCGCGGCTCGCCGCCGAAGCTCTGACCGACGGTCAGATCATCGGCGAACAGTTGCGTATTCGAGTCCTGGCTCACTTGGCAGTCTCACCCTCTGCGCGCACCACCAGCGGCAGCAGCTTGCGGCTGAGGTCGGACTGGATCTCGACGATCTTGGCGGCCTGATTGCCCTCGCGCTCGGTGGGGCTGAACGTCGTCGGCAGCGTCAGCTCGGTCTCGAAGCCCTTCAGCGACTCCAGCGCCTTGATGAAGCCGGCCTGGGTGGGGGCAGCTTCGGTGCGCTTCAAGCCTTCGATGAACACCTGCGCGCCGCCATAGCCGAGCACGTCGCCGAGATCCGGCCGGCCCTGGCGGGCGAGATCGGGGAAACGCTTTTCGAATGCGGCGCGGAATTTCACAGCGGCAGGATCGTCGCCTTCCGGCAGCACCTTGAGGGTGACGATGTTCTGCGTGCCGGCGGCGGCTTCGCCGACGATCTCCGGATACTTGCGGCTGCCGGCCGAGTTGGCGCCCATCACCGTGGCTTTGAGCCCTAGCTGCTTGGCCTGGCGGGTGATGATCGCCGACGGATTGGGATAGCCGTACACGATCAGCACGTCCGGCGCCGCCTGATTGATACGCGACAGCTGCGCGGTGAAGTCGGTGTCGGCGATGTTGAAGTTCTCGTCGGCCACCAGCCCGATCTTGCGTTCGGTCAGCCGCGCGCTGACGCTCTCGCCGCCGCGTTTGCCGTATTCGTCCGACTGCCGGATCAGCGCGATCTTCTTGGCCTTGAGATGGTCGACGACGTAGTTGGCGATCGCCGTGCCTTGCTGCCGGTCGTTCATCGGCCCGGTGCGAAACACCACGGGGATCGGCGGTTCGGTGACGGCGGGCGTGGAGAACACCGAGATGAAAGTCGGCGTCTTCGACTGCTTGAAGGTCGGCACCAGCGCCTGGCCGACGGCGCTGGCGGCGGGGCCGAACACGGCGAACACCTGCTCCTGATCGATCAGCTTCTTGTAGGCGGCGATGCCCTTGGGCGGCGAGGACTCGTCGTCGAGCGACACCCACTCGATCTTGCGGCCATTGATGCCGCCGGCAGCATTCGCCTCTTCGAATGCCATTGTGGCGCCCGCCAGATTGCCGGTGCCGAACACGGCGAGCGGGCCGGTGAGGCTACCGAGCACGCCGATCTTGATCGACTTCTCCGCGACGCCGGGCTCCGCGGCCTGGACCGGGCCGGCGATGGCCAGCAGCGCAAGGCTGCAGGCGGCAAAGACAGCGCTCTTCAGGACGCGGCGGCGGTTGCTGGTGACGTTCATCAACTCCTCCATATTTCCGAATATCGGAAAGAAATCTTGATTATCGAAAAGGCTATGTGTAGGAAATTTCAAAGTCAATGCGACAAGGCAGGCAACAAATGACCAAAACTTCGGCAGAGTCGGCGGACAACTCGCCATTGGAGCGCTACTTCAAAGTGCTCGAAGCGGTTGCGATTGCCGGCGATGGCGCCAGCGTCACGGAGATCGCGGCGAACTGTAACTTGCCGCTCGGCAGCGCCCATCGGCTGTTGCAGAACCTGCTACGCACCGGGCTGCTCACCAACAAGGATGGCCGCCGCAAGGACTATCAACTCGGCGAACGGCTGCTGCGGCTGCTTCACGCCGGCACCGACTCGGCGCGGCTGGCGATCGCGGTGCAGCCGATCCTCGATCAGCTCGCCAATCAGTTCGATGAAACCTGTTATCTCGCCCGTTTGGTCGGCCATCAGGTCGTGTCAGTGGCGTGGGCGGCGCCGAACGGCGGGCTGCGCGGCCACGTCGTGCCCGGCCACATCCTCGCGCCGCACGTTGCTGCATCGGCCAAGGCGATTCTGGCGTTTCAATCGGATGCGCTGCTCGATCGGATCCTGTCGGAGCCGCTGCCAAAGCTGACGCCGGATACCAAGGTGGCGCGCGACGATGTCGAACGAGACTACGCGCAGGTCCGCGATCATCAGTTCGCGACGTGCTGGAACGAGATGGAGGTCGGCTTCGGCGCCATCGCGGTGCCGATCCCGATCCCGGATATCGGCGTCATCTACAGCGTCGGCACGGCGGGCTTCACCGAGAGGCTGGGCCGGAGGCCGGTCGCCGACTTCGTCGACCAACTTCAGAAAGCCGTCGAGCCGCTCGCCCGCGCGCTGCGCGAGCCGTCGGCGCCGAGATAACGCGACATGCGGTCGGCATTTGTCCTGAGACGCCGGCCGGCGCGACTCGCGTCTGGTCGTTCTGGGACGCGGGCATCGACGCCGCGATGGACGTCGCGGTCGACATCGTCAACCGCAATCATGATGGGCGACGGCGTCATCGATATCCGCGCCGTCCGCGCCGCCGTCGAGGCGGAAGGCTTCGCCGGCTACTCCGAGATCGAAATCTTCTCCGAGGATTGGTGGGGACGCTCGATGGACGAGGTGCTGACGACGTGTATCGAACGGCACCGCAGCGTGGTGTGAGACACGACCTGACCTATCCCCAGGGCGCTGCCTAACCTCTCCCCGCGCGCGGGCAGAGGTCGGATTGCGCAGCAATCCGGGTGAGGGGGCGTCTCCGCGAAGCCGAGAGTCAGAGACGCGCGTCGCCCCTCACCCCAACCCTCTCCCCGCAAGAGCGGGGCGAGGGAGCTCGCTGTGCTTGGGGCGAGGTGAACGTGCCGCCGCCTCGCGGCTTACTTCTTCACCGTGACCTTGCTGGCGTCCATCTTGATCGAAGGGTCCAGCATCTTGGTCGAGAATGAGGTTTCGACTTCGAACGGTTTCTCCATGCCCAGATAGGTCTGGACCAGCTCGTAGTCCTTCTTCATCCGTTCGCCGTCGATCCAGCCGAGCGCCTTGGTGGTGGTGAATTCGTCGGTCATCAGGTACTTGATGCGTTCCCACTGGCGCTGCTGATTTTCCTTGTCGAGGCCCGAGGCGCTGTCGAGCAGCGCCTTCAGGCAGGGGTCGACGTTTTCAACGCAGGCGGCGAACGCCTTCTGGCTGACGGTGACAAAGTCGTGCACCACCTTCGGGCTCTTGGCCAGATAGGCGCCGTTGACGATCAGCGAATTGCCGTAGGGGTTGAGGCCGATGTCCTTCCAGTTGACGTAGCCTAGGTCGTCGCCGAACTCGATCACCTTGCGGTCGTGCTCGTTGTAGAAATCGCTGATGATGTCGACGCTGTGGCCCTTGAGCGCCGCGACCTTGGCGGTCGGACCGACATTGACGAAGTTCACGGAGTCGGCGGCGATGCCGGCCGCCTTGGCGAAGGCCGGCCACATCACCCGCGACGCGTCGCCGGGCGGATTGCCGATCTTGTGGTTCGGGAAATCCTTCGGGCCGTTCACGCCGTAGCTCTTCAGCCAGTAGAACGTCTGTCCGGTGTTGGCGTAGATGCTCATCAGCGCCACGACGTCGGCGCCCTTGCTCTTGGCCACCAGCATGGTGCCGAGATCGGCGATGCCGAACGCCGAGCCGCCGGAGCCGACCTTGAGGGACGACACGCCGGAGCCCTTGCCGGACTCGATGGTGAGGTCGATGCCGGCCTTCTCGTACCAGCCCTGGGCCTTGGCGTAGTAGAACGGCGAGTGGTCGGCGGTCGGGGTCCAGTTCAGGATCAGATTCACCGCCTCCGCGGCCCCAGCCGGCAGCGATGGGCTCGACAGCGCCAGCGCCACACCCGCCGCGGCGATACGGAAGTACTTCATCGAAGAGCTCTCCTGTTGTCGCGAGGCGTCGGTCGCTCGCACGCTTGCAATTCCGGCCCCCGCCATGCAACAGATCGGCATCCGAATTGTCAACCATCTGGTTGAAAATGAGCAAAGCCAAGACCGACGAGACCAAGCAGCGCCGCGACCCGGCGGCGACCCGGCTGAAGCTGCTGACCGCGGCGCGCCACGAATTCGCGGCGCGCGGCCTCGCCGGCGCGCGGGTCGACGAGATCGCGGCCCGCGCCGGCGTCAACAAGCAGTTGGTCTATCACTATTTCGGCGACAAGGACGCGCTGTATCTCGGCGTGCTCGAGTGGGTCTATGAGGAGCTGCGCAGCCACGAGCGTAGCCTGAAGCTCGACGGCCTGGCGCCGGAGCGGGCGATCCGCAAGCTGATCGAATTCTCGTTCGATCATCTCGCCGGCCACCCGGATTTCATCGTGCTGCTCAACGACGAGAACCGCGGCGGGGCCCGGCATGTTCGCGGCTCCGGACGGCTCGAAGCGATGCATTCGCCACTGGTCAGCCTGGTGTCGAAGATCCTCAAAGAGGGGATAGCGCAAGGCGTGTTCCGCAAGGGCGTCAATCCGGTGCAGCTCTACATTTCGATCGCCGGGCTCAGCTATTTCTATTTCTCCAACAATCCGACGCTGTCGGCGATCTTCGGTCGCGACCTCAACACGTCCCGCGAACGCGCGGCGCGCCGGCGCCACGTGGTCGATCTGGTGCTCCGCTCGCTGCGTCCGTGAATTCTGTAATCAACCAGATGGTTGAAACATAGCTCGGCCCGGTCTAGGTTGTGGCTACGTCAACCCGGGTTCCAGGAAATTTCGTGACTGAAGCAGGACGCCAATCTGTGCGGTCGGCCGCGATCATCGTGCTGGTGCACGCCGCCGTGATCGTGCTGTGGCAGGTGCTGGTCGACGTGTTCCAGGTGCCGAAATTCGTGCTGCCGTCGCCGCTCGACACCATCAGGACGCTGGGATCGTCGCAATATGCCTGGTTCTCCAACTCGCTGGTCACCTCCGCGGAGATCCTCGGCGGCTTCGCGCTGGGCTCGATCGTCGGTGTCGCGATGGCGGTGGTGTTCACCTGGTCGCCGCTGGTCAGCGCGATCCTGCTGCCGCTGTTCGTCACGCTCAACATGATCCCCAAGGTGGCGCTCGGGCCGCTGATCATCGTCTGGTTTTCCTACGGCATCGTGCCGAACATCCTGATCGCCTTCAGCATCTGCTTCTTCCCGATCCTGCTGACGACGGCGCGCGGTCTGCGCGAAGTCGAACCGGATCTGCTCGATCTCGTCAAATCGCTGCGCGGCTCGCGCTGGACGCTGTTCCGCAAGATCCAGCTGCCGGGTTCGCTGCCTTACGTTTTCTCCGGCATGAAGGTCGGCGCCATTCTGGCCGTGGCCGGCGCGATCGTCGGCGAATTCATCGCCTCGGAGCGGGGGCTCGGCTATCTGATGATCCAGGTGCAATCCGCGCTGGATACGCCAGCGATGCTGATGGCGGTGGTGCTGCTCACGCTGCTCGGCGTGGTGCTGTACGGCCTCGTGCTGCTGCTCGAACGCCTCGTCGTGGTGCGCGACGTCAGGCTGCACTAATCAATCAAGGATCCATGATGCTGCTCAGCCGCGACACTCTGCCCAAGACGATCCCCGACATTGCCGCGCTCGACGACCTGTTGTGCCGGCCGACCCAGGCGCTGATCGACGATCTCGCCAAGGTCGACGGCGATCTGATGGTGCTCGGCGTTGCCGGCAAGATGGGGCCGACGCTGGCCGGGCTCGCGAAGGCCGCGTCGCCGAACCGGCGCGTCATCGGCGTCGCGCGGTTCAGCGATCCGGACTCCAAGGCCGCGCTGGAAGCCCGCGGGGTCGAGACGATCGCCTGTGATCTGCTCGACGAGGCGGAGATCGCCAAGCTGCCGAAGTCGCCCAACGTGGTGTTCATGGCAGGCCGCAAGTTCGGCGCCGAGGGCGATCTGGCGCTGACCTGGGCGATGAATTCCCATGTCCCGGCGCTGATCGCGCAGGCGTTCCGGCAGTCGCGGATCGTGGCGTTCTCGACCGGCTGTGTCTATCCGTTCGTGCCGGTGGACAGCGGCGGCTCGACGGAGTCGATGCCGCCGAACCCGCCCGGCGAATACGCCCAGTCCTGCGTCGGCCGCGAGCGGATGTTCGAGTATTTCTCGGACAAGTACCAGACGCCCGGCCGGCTGTTCCGGCTCAACTACGCCATCGATATGCGCTACGGCGTGCTCTACGATATCGCCAGCAAGGTCTGGCAGGGCAAGCCGATCGACGTCGGCATCGGTCACGTCAATTTCCTCTGGCAGGGCGATGCCTCGGCGCAGGCGCTGCGCTGCCTGGCGCATTGCACGACGCCGACCACGCCGATCAATGTCAGCGGTCACGAGACGCTGCTGGTGCGCGATCTCGCCGCCAAGTTCGGCAAGCTGTTCGGCCGCGATCCGGTGATCGTCGGCGAGGAGCAGCCGACCGCATGGTTGACCGACACCTCGCTGGCCGTGAAGCTGTTCGGCCACGCCGTGGTCGATACCGATCAGCTGGTGGCCTGGACCGCCGATTGGGTCGCGCGTGAAATGCCGAATATCGGCAAGCCGACCAAATACGAGGTGCGCGATGGCCGTTACTGAGGCCGACACCGTCGTCCGGCTCGGCGATAGCGATGCCGCCGCCGGCCTGGTGTTGTCCACCGAAACGCATTGGAACCAGACCGAGGCCGACTGGCGGTTCTTCGTCCGCCGCGGGCTGACCTTCGGCGTGCGCGAGGACGGCGAGCTCGTGGCGACCGCGGCGCTTCTGCCGCACAATGCGACCGACGCGTGGATCAGCATGGTGCTGGTGACGCAGCGCTGCCGCCGGCGCGGGCTGGCGACGCGGCTGGTCGACCGCTGCGTCGCCGAGGCGGACAGGCTGAAGCTGACGACATGGCTCGACGCGACGCCGGCCGGCGCGACGGTGTACGAGCCGCTTGGATTTTCGGGCGTGCTGGAGCTGCGCCGGCTGCGGCTGACTCAACGCCCGCCGCTCGCGGAAGCCGCAGCGCTCGGCGCGGGCAAGCTGTCCGACATGATCGCACATGATCGCGGAGCGCTGGGCTTCGATCGCACCGCGTTGCTCACCGAACTCAGCGCACGCGACGGTTCGCGGCTGCTCGAACTGAACGGCGCCATCTCACTGGTCCGGGACGGCCGCGTCGCGCGGCACATCGGGCCGCTGTACGCGCCGGACCTGTCGTCCGCGCTGACGCTGATCGATGTCATCGTCGCCAGCGAGACGGGGCCGGTCTTGCTCGATGCCGTCGCCGGATCCTCGGGCTTTGTCGACGCGCTGCAGCAGCGCGGCTGGGCGGTCGAACGGCCGTTTCTGCGGATGCGCCACGGCGCCGGGACGACGGCGCCCGGCGAACTGCCATTCGCCGTTGCCGGCCCGGAATACGGTTAGGACCACGCCATGCACCACAGCGACATGAACTCCGACGTCCGCCGCCTGATCGCGGACGGCACCGTCATTCCGGCGCATCCGCTGGCGCTCGATGCCGGGCGCAAGCTCGACCGGCGTCATCAGCGCGCACTGACCCGCTACTACATCGACGCCGGCGCCGGTGGCCTCGCGGTCGGCGTCCACACCACGCAGTTCGCAATCCGCGAAACCGGACTGTACAGACCGGTGCTGGAATCGGCGGCCGAGACCGCCGCGGCGTGGACGAAGCGTCCGCTCGTCCTGGTCGCGGGTCTGGCCGGGCCCACGCAGCAGGCCGTGCAGGAGGCGCAGACCGCGCGGGCGATCGGCTACCACGCCGGGCTGCTCAGCCTCGCGGCGATGAAGTCATCGTCCGAGGCGGAGATCCTGGACCACTGCCGCGCCGTCGCGCAGGAGATCCCGCTGGTCGGCTTCTATCTGCAGCCGGCGGTCGGCGGTCTGGCGCTCAGCTCGAACTTTTGGCGCGAGTTCGCGTCGATCGAGAATGTCGTCGCCATCAAGGTCGCGCCGTTCAATCGCTATCGGACGCTCGACGTGCTGCGCGGCGTCGCCGCCGCAGGCGCGCTCGATCGGGTCGCGCTCTACACCGGCAACGACGACCACATCCTGCTCGACCTGATGCTGCCGTTCGATCTGCGCGACCAGGGCGTCACCACCCGCGCTTACTTCAAGGGCGGCTTGCTGGGCCACTGGTCGGTGTGGACGCAGGCGGCGATCAAGCAGTTCGAGGCCTGCAAGGCCGCGCGCGGCAAGGACAGCCTGCCGGCGGATCTGCTCGCGCTCGATGCCCGGGTCACCGATTGCAACAGCGCGTTCTTCGACGTCGCCAACGATTTCCACGGCTGTATCGCCGGCTGCCACGAAGTGCTGCGGCGGCAGGGGCTGCTGCAGGGCATCTGGTGCCTCGATCCGAACGAAGGGCTCAGCGAAGGCCAAGCCGCGCAGATCGACCGCGTCTGCCGCGAGCATGTCGACCTCAGCGACGACGCTTTCGTGGCCGCCAATCTGGAGCGCTGGCTGGCATGACCGACGCGGCGCCGTTCATCAGCCTGCGCAATGTCCGCAAGGTGTATCGCAGCGGCGGCAACGAGTTTCTTGCCGTGTCGGACGTCACGATGGACGTGCAGGAAGGTGAACTGGTGGCGCTGGTCGGCCCGTCCGGCTGCGGCAAGACCACCGTGCTGAAGATCCTCGCCGGCCTGCACGGCGCCGATGGCGGCACAGTCAGCATCGGCAATGCGACGACGCCGTTCGATCCGGCGCGCGACGTCGGCATGGTGTTCCAGCAGGCGCTGCTGCTGAAATGGCGCAACATCCTGGAGAACGTCTTGCTGCCGGCGGAGATCGTCGGCCTGCCGATGAAGGCGGCGCGGTCGCGCGCGCGCGATCTGCTGGCGCTGGTCGGCCTTGCCGGCTACGAGGACAAGTATCCGCAGCAGCTCTCCGGCGGCATGCAGCAGCGCGCCGCGATCGCACGCGCCTTCGTGCATGATCCCAAGCTGATCCTGATGGACGAGCCGTTCGGCGCGCTCGACGCGCTGACGCGAGAGCAGATGAACCTGGAAATGCTGCGGATCTGGCGCGAGAGCGCCAAGACCATCCTGTTCGTCACCCACAGCATCCAGGAAGCCGTGTTCCTCGGCTCGCATTGCGCGGTGCTGACGGCGCGTCCCGCCCGGATGGCCGAGTACTTCCCGATCGACCTGCCGATGCCGCGCGATCTGGCGATCAAGACCGACGATGCGTTCGGCGCCTATGTGCGGCGGATCTATGCCGGCCTCGGCATGGCCGGGCCGGGCGCCGCGGCGCGGGAATAGCAGGGCTGCGCCGGCGCTTACTTCAGCCGCTCGAGCAGCGCCAGAAATTGCGCCCGTTCGTCTTTCGCCAGCGGCGACAGAGTTTCTTTGGTGACCTCGTGGGCGATCGGGATCGATCGCTCGGTCAGGGCCTTGCCTTCCGGCGTCAACGATACGACCAGGCGGCGGCCGTCTTCCGGATCGGAGCCGGTCTCGACCAGCCCGCGCTTCACCAGTCGCTCCACCACGCCCTTGATGGTCGCTGCGTCCATCGCGGTGGCGCGGCCGAGCAGATTTTGCGAGCACGGGCCTTTCTCGAACAGCTTCGCCAGCGCCGCCCATTGGGTCATCGTCAGATCTTCGCCCATGCGGCTGACGAAAATCGTCGCATGACGCTGCAGCACCTGGCGCAGCGTGAAGCCGACCTGTGCGTCCAGCAGATAGGACGTTGCGCTTTTGGCCTTGCGGCGCGGCTTGTCCAACACTTTGCTCTTACCCGAACCTGAAGCCAATTTGCGTCACACCGCCAAATAAGCGTCGCGAATTTCCGGATGCGCCTCGAGTTCGTCGATGGTGCCGGAAAAACGAATCCGCCCCTTCTCGATGATATAGGCGCGGTCGCAGATCAGCTTGGCGAAATGCAGATTCTGCTCCGAGATGATGATGCCCAGCCCCTCGCGCTTCATCGCCAAAATGGCGTCGGCCATCTGCTCGACGATCTTCGGCGCGAGCCCTTCGGACGGCTCGTCGAGCAGCACCAGCGACGGGTTGCCCATCAGCGTGCGGCCGATGCTGAGCATCTGCTGCTCGCCGCCGCTCATGTCGCCGCCGAGCCGCTTGCGCATCTCGCCGAGATTGGGAAACAGCTTGTAGATCCGCTCAGGCGTCCATTCGGCGACGCCGGGGCGTGGCTTCTGCTTGCCGACCTCGAAGTTCTCCTCGACCGTCAGCTCGGTGAAGATGCGCCGGTCTTCCGGCACGTAGCCGAGGCCGCGGCGCACGATTTCGTAGGACGGCAGCCGCGAGATGTCCTCGCCTTCGAACGTCACCTTGCCGCTGCGCCGCTGCACCAGCCCGACCACCGAGCGGAAGCTGGTGCTTTTGCCGGCGCCGTTGCGGCCCAGCATCGCAACGACTTCACCTTCGCCGACCGCGAAGCCGACGTCGAACAGGATATGCGCCGGGCCGTAGTGACTGTTGAGGTCGGAGACTTCGAGCTTCATGACAGCGCCTCCGCGCGGTGCTTGGCATCGTAGAGCAGGCCGTCGCCGAGATAGATCGCCTGCACCTGCCGGTCCTGGCGGACCTGCTGCGGAGTGCCGCGCGCGATCAGCTGTCCGCGGTTCAGCACCATCACCTCGTCGGCGTGTTCAAACACCACGTCCATGTCGTGCTCGGTGAACAGCACGCCGATGTTCTTGGCCCGCGCAATGCCGGCGGTGAGCCGCATCAGCTCGACGCGCTCCTTCGGCGCCATGCCGGCGGTCGGCTCGTCCATCAGCAGCAGCCGCGGCTGGTTGGCGAGCGCGATCGCCAGTTCGAGCCGCTTGAGGTCGCCATAAGCCAGCTCGCCGCACGGCCGCTCGACCTGTTCGCTCATGCCGACCAGCGCCAGCAATTCATCGGCCTCGGCCCGGTGCCGCGCGCCGGCGTAGCCGATCATGGACCACAGCCGGTGATGAAACGACAGCAGCGCCACCTGCACGTTCTCGCGCACCGTCATCGACGCGAAGGTCGCGGTGATCTGGAAGGTACGGCCGACGCCGCGTCGCCACACCGTGCGCGGCGGCAGCCCGACCACTTCCTCACCCGCAAGCCTGATCGAGCCGGCATCGGGAGGGATCTGGCCATTGAGCATGTTGAAGCACGTGCTCTTGCCTGCGCCGTTCGGGCCGATCAGCGCCAGGATCTCGCCGGCGTTGACAGTAAAACTGACGTCGCGCACCGCGTGGACGCCCGCATAGGACTTCACCAGCCCTTTGACATCGAGCAGCACGGTCATTCCGCAGCCTCCATCTTGGCGACGGCCAGCGCATCGGGCTTGCCGTTCTTCGGCCTCGGCCCGCGGTGGCGCCAATCGTCGATGAAGCCGACGATGCCCTTCGGCGCAGCGACGACGAGCAGCACGATGATCGCGCCGAGCACCAGCTTGGACCAGTCGGTCTGGCTCATCAGCCAGATCGCCAGCGCCTTGTAGACGATGGCGCCGATCACCGCGCCCGACACCGTCTCGATGCCGCCGAGTAGCACCATCACCAGGCCGTCGACCGAGATGGGGATGGCCAGCGATTCCGGAAACACCGAGCCCTTGAGGAAAGCGAACAGCGCGCCGGCGACGCCCGCGAAGGTGCCGGCGACGATCAGCGCGACCCACTGCGTGGACTTGCGGTCGATGCCGATCGCGTCGGCACGCAGCGTGTTGTCGCGCGTGGCGCGCAGGCCGAAGCCGTAAGGCGAGAACACCAGCATGCGCAGCAGCGCAACGCCGACGACCGCGACGCCGAGCGTCAGCCAGAAGAAGCCTTGCGGGCTCGACGCCCAGGCCGACGGCCAGATGCCGAGGATGCCGTTGTCGCCGCCGGTGACTTCGACCCACTGGAACGCCACCGACCAGATGATCTGCGCGAACGCCAGCGTCAGCATCGCGAAGTACACGCCCGACAGCCGCACGCAGAACCAGCCGGCCACGACCGCGCCGAGCAGCCCGAACACCGGCCCGACCAACAATGCCAGCTCCATCGGTGCGCCGAGGAATTTCACCGCGAACGCCGCACCATAAGCGCCGAGGCCGAAATAGGCGGCGTGGCCGAACGAGGCGAGACCGCCGACCGTCATCATGAAATGCAGGCTGGCGGCGAACAGCACGAACACCAGGATCTCGGCGCCGACGCTGAGCAGATAGTTGCCGGCGAACAGCGGCAGCAGCGCCGCGATCACGATCACCGCCGCGACGCCGGCGCGCTCCAGCATCGACATCGGCTTCCACGGCCGGAACGAGATGCCGGTGCTGGAGCGGACGCCGCGCTCCGCCTTGCCGAGCAACCCATAGGGCCGCACTACGAGCACCACCGCCATCACCAGGAACACCGCGATCAGCGAGATTTTCGGCAGCACCAAAATGCCGAGCGCGTTGAGCTCGGACACCAGCACCGCCGCGATGAACGCGCCGGTGACCGAGCCGAGCCCGCCGATCACCACCACGACGAACACCTCGACGATGATCGACAGGTCCATGTAGTGCGTCACCGTGGTGCGCGGGATCTGCAGCGCGCCGCCGAGTGCGGCGAGGAACACGCCGAGCGCGAACACGCTGGTAAACAGCCATTTCTGATTGACGCCGAGGCAGGCGACCATGTCGCGGTCCTGCGTCGCGGCGCGCACCAGCACGCCCCAGCGGGTGCGGTGGAATAGCAGCCACAAAGCGCCGAGCACCGCCGGGCCGAGCAAGATCAGCAGCAGATCGTAGGTCGGCACCAGCCGGCCGAACAGGCTGAAGGCGCCGGTGAAGCCGGGGGCGCGCGGGCCCATCAGATCGTCGGCGCCCCAGATCAGCACCACGAGATCCTGCACCATCAGCGTCACGCCGAAGGTGGCGAGCAGCTGGAATAGCTCCGGCGCCTGATAGATCCGGCGCAGCAGCACCATCTCCATCAGCGCGCCGAGCACCGCGACGATCAGGCTCGCCACCAGCAGGCCGCCCCAGAACCCGAGTGGGCCGCTGAAGCGGTCGGTCAGGGTGAACGCCATATAGGCGCCCAGCATGTAGAACGCGCCGTGCGCGAAGTTCACGATACGGGTGACGCCGAAGATGATCGACAGCCCCGACGCCACCAGGAACAGCGACGCCGCGCTGGCGAGACCACTGAGAGCCTGGACCAAGATCAGTTCCACGGCGGCGCCTTTCGTTCGGGTTGGGGTCGTCGGAGCTTTGGGAAGAAGCCGCCGCTGAGATCAGCGGCGGCGATGGTCGAAAGAAAGTCGGCTCAGTTCGCCGGACGAAGCTTGGCGGCTTCGGCCTCGGGCGGCAGATAGTCCGCGCCCTTCTTGAACTTGATGTCGGTCATGATGCCTTTGCCGTCCTTCTGGGTGGTCTTGCCGACGAAGGCGCCCATCGTCGACTGATGATCACCGGCGCGGTACACGACAGGACCGAACGGGGTGTCGACCTTGAGGTTCTTCATTGCCTTCATCAGGCTCTCGGTCGACGTATCGTCGGCGGCGGTCAGCACCGCGGCGATGCTTTTGACGGTCGAATAGCCGACCACCGAGCCGAGCCGCGGATAGTCCTTGTTCGCCGCCTGATAGGCATCGAGGAAGGCTTTGTGCTCCGGGGTGTCGATCGCGTACCAGGGATAGCCGGTGACGATCCAGCCTTCCGGCGTCTCGGTCTTCAGCGGATCGAGATATTCCGGCTCGCCCGTGAGGTAGGACACCACGACGCGGTCTTTGAACACGCCGCGGGTATTGCCCTCACGCACCAGCTTCACCAGGTCGCCGGCGAAGGTGGCGTTGAGGATCGCGTCGGGCTTGGCAGCGTCGATCGCCTGCAGCACCGGGCCGGCGTCGATCTTGTTCAGCGGCGGCCACTGCTCGGCGACGAATTCGACGTCGGGCCGCTTCTTGCTGAGGATTTCCTTGAAGGCGGCGACGAAGGACTGGCCGAATTCATAGTTCGGCGCGATCGTCGCCCACTTCTTGGCCGGCAGCTTGGCGGCTTCCTCCGCCAGCATCGAGGCCTGCATGTAGTTCGAGGTGCGCAGCCGGTAGGTGTAGTCGTTGCCCTTCGACCAGACGATCGCGTCGGTCAGCGGCTCGGCGGCGATGTACAGCACCTTCTTCTGCTTGGCAAAATCCGACAGCGCCAGGCCGATATTGGAGAGGAAGCCGCCGGCGATCATCACTACGCCGTCGCGCGACACGAGTTCGTTGGCGGCGGTCAGCGCGTCGCCCGGCTTGCCGCCGTCGTCCTTGGTGATGACGACCAGCTTCTTGCCCTTGATGCCGCCGGCATCGTTGATCTGCTTGAGCGCCAGCTCCATGCCCTTGCGATACGGCTCGGTGAAGCCGGGCAAAGCGGAGTAGGAGTTGATCTCGCCCACCTTGATTTCGCCCTGCTGGGCGTGCGCCGCTCCGGACGCCAACAACAATGCGGCCAGTGCCAGTCGTGCTACCTGCTTCATACGCTCTTGCCCTCTTGTGAAAGAAACTCAGCCAGTTTTCTTCTCCAACGTCTTCGAGCGAGCCGATTGTCAGTTCGTTCGAAAACGCCGTCTTTCAGCGTAGCCCATCCTCACCCTTGATTTCGGCGGTGGTCAAACCGCCGACCCGTGGCAGCGGGCGGCCGGAATCGGTCACCGCCACCGCCACCACGATTTCGCCCGCGCGCGGCGCATCGCCGACGCTCACCTGCATGCCGTCGAAATGGCTGCGCACGAAGGCGGCGTCCTTGTGGCCGAGCGGAATGTCGAGTTCGGCGCCGAGGCCGCCGCGACGTTTCGACGACGGGATCAGCGCCGCGCCCTTGCCCAGCACCTTGCGCACCGGCGCGCCCATCTTGGGATGCAGCAGCGCGGCGGCGTGTTCGAGTTCGCCGTTCTCACCGACCAGCGCGGCCTTGCCGTAGCTCTCGGCCTTGCTGCCCTCGATGCCGAGCGCCGCCACGGCCTTCTCGGTCAGCAGCCCGCCGAGCTCCTCGCCGATCGCGATCAGCTCGGACAGATCCTCGACATAGCGACCGGCGAACGGATTTTCGATCACCGCGATCGCCGCGGCGCGGCGGGTGGCCGGGGCGACCGGCCGGCCCATCTCGGTCAGCGTTTCTTCGACGACGACAACGATCTTGCGGATTTTTGCGCTCATCGCAGACCGTCCTCGCCCTTGATGTCCGCCGCTGCGAGTCCGCCGACGCGGGCGTGCACGCGCGGGCCGCTGCTCATCACCAGCACCAGTGCGATTTCATTGGCCTTGGGGGCGTCGGTGACGCCGACTTCCATCGCGTCGAAATGGCTGCGCACGTAGGAGGCGTTGACGTGGGTGATCGGCACGTCGAGCCGCGTGCCCGGGCCGCCGACCTTCTTGGTCGACGGCACGATGGCCTTGGCGTCGCCGAGGATCTCGCGCATCGCGTAGCCGCCGGGCACGTGCCACAGCGCGCCGTGCTCGAGCTCACCATTGGCGCCGACGATCGCGCCCTTGCCGTAGCCGTCGATCGCCTTGGCGTCGCCGCCGAGCGCCTGCAGCAGCTCGCCCGCCAGCGCGACGCCGAGCGGCGTGAGGTCGTCCATGAAGCCTGAGATCTCCGGCACGTAGCGGCCGGCGAACGGGTTCTCGATCACCGCGATGATCGCGCCGCGCCGCCGCGGCGTCGCCGCCACCGGGCCACCTTCGTGGAAGACTTCCTCGGTGATCAGCACTTTCTTCCGGACTTTGACCTCAGGCATTGGTTCGCTCTTGTTGTGGGTGCGAGGAAAGGAAGGCGGCATCGCCGACACTGACGGTTTCGCCCTGCAAATGCAGCGCCGCGGCGCAGATCAATCCACGCGACATCAGGTCGCGCGCGACCGCAAGGCCGGCAGACAGCGACTGTGCGCGCTCGGCGTCGGATAGCATCGGGACCTCGCGCGTGACGCGGCGATCGCCGAGATCGTTGTCGGGCTGGATGTCGCAAGCTCGCCGGCGGATCACGCCGCGATGATCCGGTAGGTCGACGGCGTTGGCAACAACGGTCGCGGCCGCATCCGCCATCGCGGCGGTCGGCGCCAGAATCGTCACCGCGTCGGCGATGCCGAGCGAGAAGCTGCGCCCGCGCCAGCCGCTGGTGGCGACGCCGCGCACCGGACTGTCTGCAGTGATTGCGGCCGAGCCGATCAGCCGCGGCTGGTCGGGGCGGTCGACCAGTCCGACCGTGTAGCTCGCGCCCTGCGCCAGATGCAGCGCGATATCGCCGCCATTGTTGACGTAGGCGCGGGTGATGCCGGGGCAGAGCAGCGCCTTCAGTATCTCATCCGCCACCGCGCCTGCGACCGCCGCCATCGGCGTGATGAACATCGGATCGGCGAACGGCGCCACCGCCGCGGCCATGCGCTGCGCGACTGGATGAACCAGCGTCGGCGCGTTGCCGCCAGCCGGCGCACGCAGCGCCGAGAGTTCGGCGCACAGCGCGTCGAGCAGCCCGGTGAAGCGTCGCACCGCGGCGTCATAAGCGTAGCGCACGGCTTCGGCCTCGCCGGTCGCCTCGATGATCAGGTCGATCGGGCCGTCCTGGAGATGCAAACGGCGGCCATCGGCCAGCAGCGCCGCCTGGATGGGCCGTCCTCGAACCGGCGAGATGGGTTGCGGGGCGGCCATGCGATCAGCCGAAGTAACGTTTGACGGAGTTGGGCGCGAGCGGCCACGGATTGTCGGCATGCGGCGCGACCGGGCGGCGGCCGTCGTCGAGCGTGATCGACGACACCGGGCGAACCTCCGCCATGTGGCCGCCGAGTTCCTGATAGTCCGATAGCCGCAGCGTGAATTCGATCGGCGCCACCAGCGCCGGCGTCGGCACATAGCCGAAGGCGTTCTCCGGCATCTTGGTGACGTCCACCATGATGGTGATGCCGCCGCCGGGATAGACATAGACCGGTGCGCCGCCGCAGGTCACATAAGTCAGCGCGTCCTTCACCGAGTTGGTCAGGCGGACCGGATTCTCCGTCACACCGGCTCGCAGCGAGCCGCCGGCGCCAGCCATGAACAGCACGGTCGACAGCGCCGGCTCGCAATTGTCCTTGACCCGCTGCGACAGCGCGGCGAGTTCCGCCGGCATTTCCTTTTCACGCGGCGTCAGCTCGTCGTCGAGTTCGAAGTAAGCGGCATGTTCGCCGGTGGTGGAGATGAAATACAGCCGCAGCCCGGGCCAGGCGACCTTGCGATCGAACGGGCCGAGGATCGACAGCGGATCGGAGATATTGGTGCCGCCCCAGCCGGTGCCCGGCTCGGCGACCTGGAAGTAACGACCCGGCGTCGAGCGCCGCCCCTTGATCTTGATGCCGGTGTCGGCAATGCCCAGAACCTTGCCGGCCTGATGTTCGGATAACACGCCGGTAATGTGATCGTCGACCACGACGACGTCATCGACCAGGCCGAGCCACTGCTTGGCGAACATGCCGATCGTCGCCGAGCCGCAGCCGACGCGCATGCGCTCTTCCTTGATGCCGTTGACGATCGGCGCCTGGCCGGCCTGCACCATCACGGTCGAGCCGCCGTCGATCGTCAGCTCGACCGGCTTGCCGTTGCACAGATCGAGCAGCGCTTCGCAGGTGATGCGGCCTTCCTTCTTGCTGCCGCCGGTGAGGTGATGCACGCCGCCGAGCGACAGCATCTGTGAGCCGTATTCCGATGTCGTGACGTGGCCGACTGCTTCGCCGCCGGCGCGCACCGTCGCCTGTTCGGGGCCGAGGAAGCGGTCGGTGTCGATCTTCACTTTGACGCCGCAGTAACTGAAAATGCCCTCGGTGACGACCGTCACCATGTCGACGCCGTTGACTTCGGACGACACGATGAACGGCGCGGGCTTGTAGTCCGGATAGGTGGTGCCGGCGCCGATCGCGGTGACGAAGGTGTCGGGCGACGCAATCAGCTTGCCGTCCCACGAGCCATCGCGATGGAACGGCACTACCGCGGCGCCATGCGCCAGCGCGCGGTCGAGCACGACATGCGGATCGACGCGGACCAGCTCGCCGTTGTCGTTGGCGTAGCGGTCGCAGGCGCCGCTGGCGCCGGGCTTGATGTAGCACATCACCGGACACGCATCGCAGCGGATCTTGTCGTCGCTCGGCGTCTGCGCCTCGGGAATGCTGTCACTCATGGGACTGCTGGCTCCAGGCCGTCGGCTCTTGGTGATCCGGCGCTGCCTTCATTTCATATGTATACTAATGAAAAGCGAGGGCTGCTTCGAAGTCAAGCATAAGGAATGGGCAGCACATGCACAAACATTGTCGCAGCGCACACCATGCTTGACGAATTTCATTCGTGTAGAAACAATCATGGCATCAGTAGGCGAGACAGGCGGGAGCGCCGGAATGCCCTATAGTAGTCAGAGCGCGCCGTTGTTTGTTGCGATGCACGCTGATTGCCGTGCGCGTCACGACGTCCTGTTCGCGAGGCGGTGCCGATGAATTCGGGCGGCCCGGTGAGTCTCACGGTCAACGGAACCGAGCATTCCTTCGACCTGCCGCGCGACACCAAGCTGATCTATGTGCTGCGCAACGATCTCGGCCTCAACGGACCGAAGTTCGGTTGTGGCCTCGGCGAGTGCGGCGCCTGCACGGTGCTGATCGACGGCGTTCCGGCGCGGTCTTGCGTCGTGACGCTGAAGACCGCGGAGGGCCGATCCGTTACGACGCTCGAGGGGCTTGGGACACAGGATGCGCTGCACCCGGTGCAGGCGGCGTTCATCGAGGCGCAGGCGGCGCAATGCGGCTATTGCCTCAACGGCATGATCATGACGGCGACGGCGCTGCTCGCGCGTAACCCGACGCCGAGCATCGACGAAGTGCGCGAGGCGCTGCGCTACAATCTGTGCCGCTGCGGCACGCATGTGGAAATCGTCCGCGCCGTGCTGGTCGCGGCGGGGGCTGCTACGGATGCCGCTGTGGCGCAGGCGGCCCTGTGATGAGTGAGCGCCCGATGACCGAGCCGACGCCCGACACCGCGGAGTTGCTGGCGGGTGCCGGCACGTTGGCGGTGCTGCGGCCCTCGCAACACGTCAAGGGATTAGTCCCGACCGAGCCGCCGCCCGAGGGCGCGCTCGATCTGTTTCTCTATCTCGACGCCGCCGGCCAGGTGTTGGCTTTCAGCGGCCATGTCGATCTCGGCACCGGCATCCGCACGGCCCTGGCGCAGATCGTCGCCGAAGAACTCGACGTGCCGTTTGGGTCCGTCACCATGGTGCTCGGCCACACCTCCGGCACGCCCAACCAGGGCGCCACCATCGCCAGCGACAGCATTCAGGTCAGTGCCGTGCCGCTGCGCAAGGCCGCGGCGCAGGCGCGGCATCATCTGGTGGCGCTCGCCGCGCAGGAGCTGGAGCTTGCGGCCGACCAACTCACCGTTACCGACGGCATCGTGCATCCGCGCGATGCGTCCAATCGTGGCGTGTCCTACGCGTCGCTGCTGCAAGGCCGCAGCGAGCGGTTGATGCTGGCGGACGATGTCGCGGTCAAGCCGGTGAGCGAGCATCGCATCGTCGGCCACCGCGTCGCGCGCTCGGATATTCCGGCGAAGGCGACCGGCGACTTCGTCTATGTGCACGACGTCCGCGTGCCCGGCATGCTGCATGGCCGCGTCGTGCGGCCGCCTTATGCGGGCATCGACGCCGGCGACTTCATCGGCAACAGCCTGCTCGGCGTCAACGAAGCCTCGATCGCGCATATTCCCGGCGTGGTCGCGGTCGTCACGATGGGGGATTTCGTCGGTGTGGTTGCCGAGCGCGAGGAGCAGGCTGCCGAGGCCGCGCGCGTCCTTGACGTCAAGTGGAAGCCACCGCCACCGCTGCCGAAGCTCGACGATCTCGCCACCGCGCTACGCGCCAATCCCGCGACGACGCGCACGCTGCTCGACAAGGGCGATGTCGAGGCCGCGCGTAGTTCCGCGACCGTGCCGATGGATCGCACCTACGTCTGGCCGTATCAGATGCACGGCTCGATCGGGCCGTCCTGTGGCGTCGCCGATGTAAGTGATGGTTTTGCGCGGATCTGGTCGGGCACGCAGAACCCGTATCCGCTGCGGCTGGATATTTCGATCCTGCTCGGCATTCCGGAGGCAGATGTCGAGATCCTGCGCTTCGAAGCCGCCGGCTGCTATGGCCGTAACTGTGCCGACGATGTCTGCGCCGACGCCGCGCTGCTGTCCCGCGCGGTCGGGCGGCCGGTGCGCGTGCAGCTGACGCGCGAGCAGGAGCATGCCTGGGAGCCGAAGGGCGCCGCGCAACTGATGGAAATTTCCGGCGGCCTGACCGCCGACGGCAGCCCGGCCGCCTATGACTTCGCCACACGCTATCCATCCAACGCCGCCGTGACGCTGGCGCTACTTCTCACGGGGCGGGTGCCGGCGAACAATCCGGTGTTCGAGATGGGCGATCGCACCGCGATCCCGCCTTACGCCTACGATAACATCCGCGTGCGCGTGCACGACATGGCGCCGATCGTCCGCGCGGCCTGGCTCCGCGGCGTCTCGGCGCTGCCGAATTCATTCGCGCATGAAAGCTACATCGATGAGTTGGCGGCTGCGGCCGGTGTCGATCCGCTGGACTATCGGCTGCGCTATCTGCACGATCCGCGCGCCGTCGATCTGGTCAAGGAAGTCGCCGCGCGAGCTAACTGGGCGCACCGCACCGGACCGCGCCGCGAGATCGTCGAAGGCGACGTCGTGCGCGGGCAGGGGCTCGCCTACGCGCTCTACGTCCACTCCAAGTTTCCCGGCTACGGCGCCGCTTGGTCGGCCTGGGTCGCCGATGTCGAAGTGAATACCAGGACCGGCGACGTCGCGGTGAAGCGCGTCGTGGTCGGTCAGGATTCCGGACTGATGATCAACCCGGCCGGGATCGAGCATCAGATCCACGGCAACGTCATCCAGTCGACCAGCCGCGCGCTGAAGGAGAGCGTCAGCTTCACCGACACTGCGGTCGCCGACAAGGAGTGGGGCGCGTACCCGATCATCACCTTCCCCGAGGTGCCGGTGATCGACGTCGTGCTGATGCCGCGGCCGAACGATCCGCCGCTCGGCAGCGGCGAGTCGGCCTCGGTGCCCTCCGCGGCGGCGATCGCCAACGCGATTTTTGACGCCACTGGGGTGCGGCTGCGCGAGCCGCCGTTCACGCCGGACCGCGTCCGCGCTGCCTTAGGTTTGCCTCAACCCCCGCAGCCCGTTCCGCCGCCGGTAAAGAAGCGCTCTTGGTTCGCAATGGCGGGCGCCGCCTTGGTCGGTGCGCTCGGCATGGCGGCGATCGCGCTGCCGATCCGCGGCGCCATCGCCCCGATCGCGCCGCCCGATCCGTCGACGTTCTCGTCCGACATGATCGCGCGCGGCCGACAACTCGCCGCGCTCGGCGGCTGCGCGACCTGTCACACCGTGCCCGGCGGGATTACAAATGCCGGCGGCCGCGCGATGGAAACGCCGTTCGGCACCGTGTACGCAACCAATCTGACGCCCGATCCCGAGACCGGCATCGGCCATTGGTCTTACGCGGCGTTCGAGCGGGCGATGCGCGAGGGCATCGCCCGCGACGGCAGCCACCTCTATCCGGCGTTTCCCTACGCGTCGTTCACCCGCAGCAGCGACACCGATTTGCAGGCGCTGTACGCTTTTCTGATGTCGCAGGCGCCGGTGAAGGTCGCGACGCCCGCGGCTAAGTTGTCGTTTCCATTCAATATTCGCCCGCTGATGGCGGGTTGGAACTTGCTGTTTCTGCGGCCTGGACCGATGCAGGCCGATCCGGCCCGGCCCGCTCAATGGAATCGCGGCGCCTATCTGGTCGAGAGCCTCGGCCATTGCGGCGCCTGTCATACCCCGCGCAACGCGCTCGGTGCCGAGAAGGCCAAGACCGACTATCTGGCCGGCGGCGCCGTCGATGGCTGGCACGCGCCGGCGCTCACGGCCCTTTCGCGCGCACCGATCCCGTGGACCGAAGCCGAGCTGTTCGCCTATCTGCGCAGCGGCTTCTCGCGCTTTCACGGCACCGCGGCGGGCCCGATGGCAGCGGTGGTCGAGCAACTCGCACCGCTGCCCGATGCAGATATCCGCGCGATGGCGACCTATCTGGCGTCGTTTGCGCCGACGGCCGAGCCCGACCCGGTGCAACGTGCCGCGGCGCTGCAGACCGAGGCAGCGTCCGCGCTGCGCCCGCTGGATACGCTGGGCGGCCGGCTCTACGAAGGCGCCTGTGCGTCCTGCCACGCCGAAACCGGCCCGACGCTGTTCGGCGTCCGCCCGGCGCTGGCGCTCAACACGAATGTCCACGCAATGGAACCGGACAATCTGATTAGGGTCATTCTAGACGGAATACCTAGTCCCGCAGCTGCCGAACTGGGCGATATGCCCGGGTTCCGCCACAGTTTCGACGATAACCAGATCGCGGCGCTGGTCACTTATCTGCGCGCCTCCTTCGCTCCGCAGGCGCCCGCCTGGGGCGGCGTTGAACAAGCGGTGTCGCGCCTGCGCGCCCACCAAGGCTCTCACTGATCGTCGTCTTTCCCTTCAGGTTGCCCGATAAATCGGCGCGCTATGCCTGAAATGTCCGCGCGGTACGGGCGTTCGCCGCGTTGACAGGGGCCAGGGTGCGATCCTATTTTCATTCGTGTACAAACAATCTGCCGAGCTGGCGCCCGCTGGCGTTTTCGCGTCCCGGCCGATCAACACCAACTCCGGAGTTTTGCCGTGAGCAATCTGATGGAAGAGCGCGTTCTCTCCGTTCGTCATTGGACCGATCGTTTGTTCAGCTTCACCACCACCCGCGATTCCGGCTTCCGGTTCCGCAATGGTGAGTTCACCATGACGGGCATCAAGGTCGACGGCAAACCGCTGCTGCGCGCCTACTCGGTCGCGAGCCCGAACTACGAAGAGACGCTGGAATTCTACTCGATCAAGGTGCCGAACGGCCCGCTCACCTCCCGGATGCAGCACCTCAAGGAGGGCGACACCATCATCGTCGGCCGCAAGGCGACCGGCACGCTGGTGATCGACAATCTGCGCGAGGGCAAGAATTTGTATCTGCTGGCGACCGGCACCGGCGTCGCGCCGTTCCTCTCCATCATCCGCGATCCCGAGACCTACGAGCGGTTCGAGAAAATCGTTCTGGTCCACGGCTGCCGGCAGATCGCCGAACTGGCTTACGGCGACTCGATGGTGACGGCGCTGCAGGATCACGAATTCCTCGGCGACGACGTCAAGGCGAAGCTGATCTACTACCCGACCGTGACCCGTGAGCCGTTCGTCCACGAGGGCCGGATCTCGAAGCTGATGGACAACGGTCAGCTCTATTCCGACATCGGCCTGCCGTCGCTCGACAAATCTCAGGATCGGGTGATGCTGTGCGGCTCGACCCAGATGATGGTCGACCTCAAGAGCCGCCTGGTAGCCCTCGGCTTCGAGGAAGGCAATCACGGCGAAGCCGGCGACTTCGTGCTCGAGAAAGCGTTCGCCGAGCGCTGAGCTGAGGCGCGGCGCCGGCGCAGCAATCGCCGTTGCGCGACGCCGCGGAGTTCTTATGCTGGCAAACAAACAGCCCCCGGGCCGCTAGGCCCCACGGGTCGGATCGTTGAGGGAGATAGCACAATGGCTCACGACGCACCCGCCCCGCAGGGGCCCACCAAGCTGGTGGTTCGGAACATCGGGCTGTTGCTCAGCGGCGATCTCAATCAACCGATCCTCGAAGCCGACACCATCGTGGCCGAGAACGGCCGCATCACCGCGATCGGTCGCTTCAAGGACGTCGACACCGAAGGCGCCACCACGACGGTCGACGCAGCCGGTGCGGCGGTGACGCCCGGCCTGATCGACAGCCATGTCCATCCGGTCGCCGGCGACTGGACGCCGCGGCAGAGCCAGCTCAACTGGATCGACTCCTCGCTGCATGGCGGCGTCACCACCATGATCTCCGCCGGCGAAGTGCACTATCCGGGCCGGCCGCGCGACGTCATCGGCATCAAGGCGCTGGCGATCACCGCGCAGCGCAGCTTCTCGGCGTTCCGCGCCACCGGCGTGAAGGTCCATGCCGGCGCGCCGGTGATCGAACACGAGATGGAAGAGAACGACTTCAAGGAGCTCGCCGATGCCGGCGTCAAGCTGCTCGGCGAAGTCGGCCTCGGCGGCGTCAAGGACGGCCCCACCGCCAAGAAGATGGTGGCGTGGGCGCGCAAATACGGCATCCAGTCGACCATTCACACCGGCGGCCCGTCGATCGCCGGCTCCGGACTGATCGACAAGGACGTCGTGCTCGAAGCCGGCACAGACGTCGTCGGCCACATCAACGGTGGCCACACCGCGTTGCCGGACGATCAGATCCGCTGCATCTGCGAGGGCTGCAAGGCGGGCCTCGAACTCGTCCATAACGGCAACGAGCGCTCGGCGCTGTACACGCTGCGGATCGCGCGCGAGATGGGCGACCTGCATCGCGTCATCCTCGGCACCGACGGTCCCGCCGGCTCCGGCGTGCAGCCGCTCGGCATCCTGCGCATGGTGTCGCTGCTGTCGTCGCTCGGCGATCTGCCGGCCGAGCAGGCGTTCTGTCTCGCCACCGGCAACACCGCACGGATGCGCGAGCTGGATTGCGGCCTGATCGAAGTCGGCCGCGCCGCCGACCTAGTGATCATGGACGTCGCGCAGCACTCGGGCGGATCGACACTGCTGGAGAGCGTGCGGCTCGGCGATCTGCCGGGCATCGGCATGACCATCATCGATGGCATCGTCCGCTCCGAGCGCTCGCGCAACACGCCGCCGGCGACGCGGTTTCCGTCGATTGTGAAGAGCTGAGGTCTGCGCCCGGCACTTACCACATCGTCTCGCTGGCGCGCCGCGGCCAGGCGCGGTCGTAGTCGTCGCCGCCGACGCGGCCCTCGGTCATCGACGCAAGGATCTGCCCGGGGGTCGGCAGCGTGGCGGGATCGATGTGCCTGTCGGGATTCCACAGCTCGGAGCGGATCAGCGCCCGGCCGCACTGGAAGTAGATCTCCTCGACGCTTATCACCATCACGGTGCGCGGCGCCTTGCCTTCGACGCGGAAGGACTCCAGCAGAGCCGCGTCCGCGCTGATGATGGCGCGGCCGTTGATGCGCAGCGCATTGAGCGAGCCGGGGATCAGCAGCATCAGCGCGACGCGCGGATCGCGGACCACGTTCCGCAGCGAGTCGATGCGGTTGTTGCCGCGCCGGTCGGGCAGCATCAGCGTCGTGTCGTCGTGGATATGGATGAAACCGGGCAGGTCGCCGCGCGGCGAGCAGTCGAGCCCTTCGGGGCCGACGGTCGCCAGTGCCGCGAACGGCGAGCGCTCGATCAGCGTGCGATAGGCCGAGGTGATGCGGTGCGCGACCTTTTCGGTCGAAGCGTCGTTGGGTACACTGTAGATCTGCTCGAGTTCGCTGACCGACGTGATCGAAGAAATCGTCATCGCGCTACGCTCCTGCCGGCGACCTGGGTGTTGCGGATGATCGCCAGCAGCTCGCGGGCGTGATCTTCGGGGCTCGCCACGTTCATGATCGTGAAGTCCGCAAGGTTCTCGCCGACGATCCGTCCGAGGCGATCCGAACTCATCGCGTCGCTGGTCCGTGCCCGGAGCGCGATGCGCCTCGCCAGCACGTCCGGCGGTGCGGTGATCATCACCACGTCGACATTGTCGTAGGTTCGACGAGCCTCGCCAATCACCGTGCGCGAGACATTCGCCACGACCGTGCGGCCGGCGCGGATGTCGTTATCGATCGCGCGCAGGACGCCGTAGGAATGGCTGTGCGCCTGCCAGTGCAGCGCGAACTCGTTCGCCGCGATCATGGCGCGGAACGCCTCGGGCGTGCTCTGCAGATTGTCCTCGGCCGGTGAGGGCTCACGCGTCACCACGCGCCGTGCAAACGCAACGTCGCTCTCGCCCAGGCAGGCGATCTTGGCGAGCCCGAGCAGCGTATCCTTGCCGGCGCCGCTCGGCCCGACGACCAGCACGAGCCGGCCGGGTCCGATCCGGCTTGGCTGCGGGGCGATCGGCGCGAGCTCGGTCATGCCACCCGATGTCCTTCGCGCCAGACGCTGCGTACTGCCGGCACGTCGTGGGCGACATGGACGCGGATCAGATCGGCGCGCTTGCCGACGGCGATCTCGCCGCGATCCGGCAGGCCGACCGCCTCGGCCGGCGCCTTGGTGACGGTGCGCACCGCCGCCGGCAGATCGATCGCCGGCGCGCGCAGCGGCAGTTGCAGCGCCGCCATCAGCAGGCTCGACGGGATGTAGTCCGACGACAGGATGTCCAGCAGTCCCTCGCGCGCCAGATCGATAGCGGCGATATTGCCGGAGTGCGAGCCGCCGCGCACCATGTTGGGGGCGCCCATCAGGATATCGATGCCCGCGTCGTGCAGGCTGCGTGCGGCCTCCAGCGTGGTCGGGAATTCGGCGACCGCCACCTTGTCGCGGATCGCCTCGACGACGTTTTCCTCGGTGGTGTCGTCATGGCTCGCCAGCGGGATCGCATGCTGATGCGCCAGCGCGACGATCGCGCGCATGTTGGCGTCGGCGTAATTCTCCTTGCAGTACACCCGGCGCGCGAACATCACGTCGAGTTCGGCGTCGGTCATGCCGGCACCCTTGCCGCGATAGTAGTCGCGCAGCTTTTCCTCGTCGCGGAACTGGCGCTGGCCCGGCGTGTGGTCCATCAGCGACATCAGCCGGATATCCGGCCGGTCGATCAGCTCCTTGGCCTCGTCCACGACGTTGGGCATCGGGATTTCGCAGCGCAGATGCAGGAAGTGGTCGGCGCGCAGCAGATTGGCGTCGCGCGCCGCCGAGATCGCTCCGGCCAGCACGATCGCCTGGCCGTCGACGTCCTCGGCGCCTTCCTCGCGCCACACCCGCAGCGAGTCGAGCACGGTGGTGATGCCGCAGGTGGCGAGCTGACCGTCATAGGAGACGACGGCCGCCACCGGATTCCACTGCACCTTCGGGCGCGGCATGTAGTGCGCCTCGAGGTGATCGGTGTGCAGTTCGATCAGGCCGGGCATCAGCAGGTCGCCGCCCATGTCGAAGCTGCCGGCGGGCACACCGCTGTCGCCGATCTCGGCGATGCGGCCGTTGTCGATCGCGAGCCAGCCGTGCTCGATCACCCGGTCGGCCAGCACGATGCGGGCGTTGCGAAGTATGAAGTCGGAATTCGTCGTCATCACTGTCTCTCTCGTCAGGCGGCCGCGGCGAAGCTGGTGACGTCGATCAGCCGATCGGCGATCCGGGCCCGCACCTCGTCGTCGTGCACGATGGCGATCATTGCGACGCCGTCGCGTTTCTTCTCCGCGACCAAATCCATCACCACTTCGCGGTTGGCGGTGTCCAGCGACGCGGTCGGTTCGTCCAGCAGCAGGATCGGAAAATGCGCGATGAAGCCACGCGCGATATTGACGCGCTGCTGTTCGCCGCCCGAGAAGGTCGCGGGCGGCAGTGTCCACAGCCGCTCGGCGATGTTCAACTGCTTCAGCAACGCACCGGCGCGGGTGCGTGCTTCGTCTTTCGCCACGCCGTTGGCAAGCAGCGGCTCTGCGACGACGTCGATCGCCGCGACACGCGGCACCGCGCGCAGAAACTGGCTGACATAGCCGACGGTGAAGCGGCGCAGCTCCAGCACCTGGCGCGGCTCAGCGCTGGCGAGATCGATGGTCGCGCCGCGATGCAGGATGTCGATCTGCCCGCCGTCGCAGCGATAATTGCCAAAGATCATCTTCAGGATCGACGACTTGCCGGCGCCCGACGGGCCGGCCAGCACGACACATTCGCCGGCGGCGACCTGAAACGAGACGCCGCGCACCACGGGCAGGCGAAGGCCGCCCTGCAGGTGCATCACGAAGGACTTCTGGGCATTGCTGAGTTGGATCATCGCGGTCATGGCTGGCTCATGCGGGCAGGATGGAGGCGACGAGGAGCTGGGTGTAGGGCTCGTGCGGATCGTCGAGGACCTGGTCGGTGAGACCGGTCTCGATCACGCGGCCGCCCTGCATCACCATCACCCGATGCGACAGGAGTCGCGCCACCGCGAGATCGTGAGTCACGACCACTGCGGCGAGACCGAGTTCAGTGACGAAGCCGCGCAGCAGATCGAGCAGCCGCGCCTGCACCGAGACGTCGAGACCACCGGTCGGCTCGTCCATGAACATCAGCCGCGGCTCGGTCACCAGATTGCGCGCGATCTGCAGCCTCTGCCGCATGCCGCCCGAATAGGTGCGCGGCGCGTCGTCGATGCGATCCTCCGCAATCTCGACGCGCGACAGCCAGGATGAGGCGGTGTCGCGGATCTTGCCGTAGTGATTCCAGCCGACCGCCATCAGCCGCTCGCCGACATTGGCGCCGGCCGACACCGCCATGCGCAGGCCCTGCGCCGGGTCCTGATGCACATATCCCCAATCGGTGCGGAACAGAAACCGCCGCTCGGCTTCGCCCAGCTTCGCCAGATCGCGCAGTACGCCATCGCGCATCCGGTAGGAGACCTTGCCGGTGCTGGGCGTGAGCTGCGCTGACAGCATCTGCAGCAGTGTCGATTTGCCGGAGCCGGACTCGCCGACGATCGCCAGCACTTCGCCCGGATAGAGCTTGAACGAGATGTCCTGGCAGGCCTGCAGCCGGCCGTAGGACTTCGACAGATGCTCGGCGACGAGCAGCGGCTGATCGGCGGGGATCGCAGTGCGGTCAAGCATCGGCGTGCTCCTGATGCGGCGCGCTTTCGCTGCCGCGGTGGCCCTGCGCCTGGCGCGTCTCACAATAGTCGGTGTCGGAGCAGACGAACATCCGCCCGCCGCGATCGTCCGTGACGATTTCGTCGAGATATGACTCCTCCGATCCGCACAGCGCGCAGGGCGCGTTCTGGCGATAGCGCGTGAACGGGTGATCCTCGAAATCGAGCGACACCACCTGCGTGTAGGGCGGGATCGCGTAGATCCGCTTTTCACGGCCGGCGCCGAACAACTGCAGCGCCGCGCAATCGTCCATCTTCGGGTTGTCGAACTTCGGCGTCGGCGACGGGTCCATCACGTAGCGCGCATTGACCTTCACCGGATAGGCATATGACGTCGCGATGTGGCCGAACTTGGCGATGTCTTCATAGAGCTTGACGTGCATCAGGCCGTATTCGGCGAGCGCATGCATCCGCCGCGTCTCGGTCTCGCGCGGTTCGAGGAAGCGCAGCGGCTCGGGTATCGGCACCTGATACACCAGCACCTGGCGCTCGTGCAGCGGCGCCTCGGGGATGCGATGCCGCGTCTGGATCACCGTCGCGTCGCTTGTATTCGTGGTGGTGGCGACACCCGCGGTCTTGGCGAAGAACTTGCGGATCGAAATCGCGTTGGTGGTGTCGTCGCTGCCCTGGTCGATCACTTTCAGCACGTCGTCGGGCCCGAGGATCGCCGCGGTGACCTGCACGCCACCGGTGCCCCAGCCATAGGGCATCGGCATTTCGCGGCTGGCGAACGGCACCTGATAGCCGGGGATCGCGATCGCCTTGAGGATCGCGCGGCGGATCATCCGCTTGGTCTGCTCGTCGAGATAAGCGAAGTTGTAAGTCGGCGCGTTCATTCGGCGGCCTCCCGCAGGGTGTCGGGTCGTTCGGCGGCATCGGCGAAGTCCTGCCGCAGCCGGCGGATCAGCCCGAGTTCGGACTGGAAGTCGACATAGTGCGGCAGCTTCAGGTGCTCGACGAAGCCGGTGGCCTGCACATTGTCGGAATGCGACAGCACGAACTCCTCGTCCTGCGCGGGCGCCAGCGCCTCTTCACCGAGCTCACGCGCGCGCAGCGCACGATCGACCAGCGCCATCGCCATTGTCTTGCGTTCGCTCTGGCCGAAGGCGAGGCCGTAGCCGCGGGTGAAGCAGGGCGGCTCAGTGGCCGAGCCCTTGAACTGATTCACCATCTGGCATTCGGTCAGCGCGATGCTGCCGAGCGGCACGGCGAAGCCGGCGTCCTCGGCGACGAAGTCGAGCTCGACCTCGCCAAACCGGATTTCGCCGGCGAACGGATGTGAGCGGCCATAGCCGCGCTGTGTCGAGTAGCCCAGCGCGAGTAGGAAGCCCTCGTCGCCACGCGCCAGATTCTGCAGCCGCAGATCGCGGTCGGCCGGAAAGCCCAGCGGCTCGCGGGTGAGATCGCCGACCGGCGCATCGGGGGCCGGCGCAGGCGAGGGTTCGATCAATCCGTCACGGCCGAGAATGTCGGTGACGCGCGGCATTGCTTCGTTCGAAACCGAGGCGCTCGCAGGCATCTCCGGCTCGCCGCCGACCGCGAGTTGCGGATCGAGCAGGCGATGCGTGTAGTCGAAGGTCGGGCCGAGGATCTGACCGCCGGGAATGTCCTTGAAGGTCGAGGACACGCGGCGCTGCACGGCCATCATGCCGGTGTCGAGCGGCTCGGTGGCGCCGAATCTCGGCAGCGTGGCGCGGAACGCACGGAGCAGGAAGATCGCCTCGATCATGTCGCCGCGGGCTTGTTTGATCGCCAGCGCGGCCAGCTCGCGATCATACAGCGAGCCCTCGGCCATCACCCGGTCGACGCCGAGCGCGAGCTGCTCGGAGATCTGATCCAGCGTGACTTCGGGCACCGCGCGGTCGCCGCGGCGTTCGTGTGCCAGCAGCCGATGAGCATTGTCGATGGCGCGCTCGCCACCTTTGACGGCCACATACATTAGTTGCCTCCCTTGGCGACAAGCCGCGTGGTACGCGGAAGCGCGACGATCGCATCGTCGGCCGCGAGGATCAGATCGAGGCCGCGCGGAAACAGCGGCGTCAGTGCGTCGCGCTGCGCCAGCAATGATGCGGGCAACGGCGCGCGCAGCGTAGCGGTGCCGCGAATGCCGGGGCCGCACAGTTCGAATTCCGACCCGTCAGCGAGGCTGCCGAGCTGCAGGATCAGCGTGGTGGAGCGATCCGGATAGTCGTTGCTGCCGAGCGCGAAGCGCTCGAGCGCCGGCATCGAGAGGGGATCGGCGATCAACCCGAATGCCGCCATGTCCCCTTCGTCGACAAGCGGCGCCGACGTGTGGAAGCGCAGCCACTGCGTCACCGCCAGAGCGCGCGTGGCCTCGTCGAGCCACAGCGGCGTATCGTGATCGAACAGCGTCAGGGCGATCGCAGCCGTTGCCGGCGTGAGGGGGGCCGGGACTTGCCGCAGGCCGCCCTCGACGCGCTGCACTGTGCCGGGCCGCGCCATCGCCTGCATCACGGCGCGAAACGTCGATTGCGCCGAGGTCACTTTGTCGGCGAAGCCGGCCGAAAGGTCGAATGCCATGCTCATGTCAGCCCTCGCCCCGCACCAGTGTGTAGAAGTCGACTTGGGTGGCGGCCGTCTGTTCGGCCTGGCGTTGCCGCTCTGCGGCCTGCTCGGCACGCAGCGGCGCCAGCACGTCGGCCTCGATCTTCGCTGCGTAGTCGCGGCGCTGGATCAGTGCATCGCACAGTGCGATCAGCCGCGCCTTCTCCCGATCGCGGCCGAGCGTGTAGCCGAAGCCGCATTCGCCGCTTTCGAGCCGGACGGCCGCGCGCGTCACCGTGGCTTCGCCGAGGTTGAACGGGGCACCATCGCCGCCGATACGCCCGCGCACCATTACCAGGCCGTTCTCCGGCTCGCGCAAGGCTTCGCTCGCAGGAAGATCAAGTGCGGACAGCCGCGCCGCGATCTCGTCGGCTTCGGCATGGACCAGCACGGCCATTGCGGCCTGCCGGGTCTGCGTGGTGGTTTCGAAGGTCGCTGCCATCTCGCCTGTAGCCTGCTTCAAGTTGTCTGCTATAATAGACAACTTCATATCGGTGCGCCATGACCTTTTGATGACGAGGTCGTGAAATGCTAGATCGGCGCGCACGAGGCAGAGCGAAGGACAACATGTCGACACTGCAGCCGGATTCCGGCGTCACCTTGTGGCGCAAGGTGGCGGACTCGATCGAGCGCGAGATCGCGCAGGGCGGCTATCCGGCAGGTGAAAAGCTGCCCGGCGAGATGGAGCTCGCGGAGTCGCATCGGGTCAATCGCCACACCGTGCGCCGTGCCTTGGCGTCACTCGCGGAGCGTGGACTGGTGCGGGCAGAGCGCGGCAGCGGCACCTATGTCGAGACGGCGCGCATCGCCTATCCGCTGCGTTCGCGCACGCGCTTTTCGGAGATCGTCGGCGCCGGCGGGCACGAGCCGCGGGGGCAATTGCTCTCGGCGAGTCGGGAGGAGGCGACGCGCGAACTCGCTCGCGAACTCGACCTTCCGATCGGTGCGCCGCTGATCCGCATCGACGGCTTACGGCTGGCGGACCGTGCACCGATCTGCGTCGGCAGCACCTGGCTGTCCGCTGAACGTTTCCCCGATGCGGAGGAGCTGTATCGCCGTTTCGGCTCGATGACTAAGGTGCTGGCGCAGCACGGCATCCGCGATTATCGCCGCGCCTCGACACGGATCACCGCCGCGATCGCCGATGCCGGCGATGCGGCGCGGCTCGATCTCGGCATCGGCCGGCCGGTGCTGATCGTCGAGGGGCTCGACGTCGACGGCAAAGGTCGCCCCCTGCTGGCGCTCCGCACGCGATTTGCTGCGGAACGCGTGCAGTTCGTGGTGGAGACGGAGTAGCTGGGGCGCCGCGCTACGCGATCGCCCGTTTGCCGATGATCGCAAAGCGAAGGCGGGTCGAGATCCAGTCGATGGCGGCGACGGCGATCAGGATCATCAGGATCAGGAACGACACCTTCTGCCATTCCAGCACGCGGATCTGCTCGGCGAGCTGCAGGCCGATTCCGCCTGCGCCGACAATGCCGATGATGGTGGCCGAGCGGGTGTTCGACTCGATGAAGTACAGCACCTGGCCGGCGATCACCGGCAGCACCTGCGGCATCAGGCCGAAGCGGATCTCGTGCAACGGCGATCCGCCGGAAGCGCGAACGCCCTCGACCTGCTTGCGGTCGGCGGTTTCGATCGCTTCGGAGAACAGCTTGCCGAACGCGCCGAAGTCCGACACCGCGATCGCAAGCACGCCGGCGAAGGGGCCGAGCCCGACGACATTGATCCAGACCAGCGCCCAGATCAGCGTGTCGATGCCGCGCACGCCGTCGAGAAAGCGGCGAACCGGGAAGCGGATCAGCTGCGTCGGGATGATGTTGCGCGCGGCGAGCAGGCTGACCGGCAGCGCCATCAGCGCCGCCAGCGTGGTGCCGAGCAGCGCGATCGACAGCGTCTCGCCCATCGCCGAGAGATAGGCCGGCAGCGACGAGCCTGGGTCCGGCGGAATCATCAGCATCGCGAACCAGCCGAGCTGGCTCAGCCCGGCGAGAATGCGCTGCGGCGAAAAGTCCAACTCGACCAGCCCGTAGATAAACAGCGCCAGCGCCGCCAGTGCAATCGCGGGGACGCCGAGTTGAGCGGCGGCGGGGCGTTCGAACAGATGCGGGTGACGCGCCTTCAGGTCGGCGATGTCGGTCTGCGTGCGCGCGGTCATGTCCGTGCTCCGGCGAGTCGGCCCCGGATCCAGCCGGTCGAGATGTCGATGACGAACACGGTGACGATGATCAGCAGCAGGATGGCGCTGACGTCCGAATAGTAGAACTTGCGAATCGACACGATCAGTTCCTGCCCGATGCCGCCGGCGCCGACGAATCCCATCACCGAGGCGCCGCGGACGTTGATCTCGAACCGCAGCAGCGCGTAGCTGGCAAAACCCGCCGTCACCTGCGGCAGCACCGCAAAGCGCATGCAGGCGACCCAGCCGGCGCCGGTGGAGCGGACGCCCTCGACCGGCTTCATGTCGATGTTCTCGACGATCTCCGAAAACAGCTTGCCGAGCGCGCCGGTGGAGTGGATCGCGATCGCCAGCACGCCAGCCATCGGGCCGAGCCCGAACGCGATCACGAACACCAGCGCGAATACGATATCCGGCACGGTGCGGCAGATCTCGAGAAAGCGCCGGATAACGAACAGCAGCCAGGGCTGCGGCGCGGTGTTGCGCGCCGCGAAGAAATTCAGCAGCAGCGCCAGCACGGCGCCGGCGAGTGTGCCGACATAGCTGATCAGCAGCGTCTCGCCGAGCAGCCCCAGCCATTTGTGCCAGCCCCAGAACCACTCGGCCGGGTCGGTCCACACCCGTGCGCCGCTGTCGAGCCGGAAGATGCGATCGAAATAGCTGAAGAAGTTGCCGATCTTGCCGACGAAAGTGCCGATGTCGACTTCGGCGCCGACTGCCGCGACGGCCAGTGCGGCGAGCGAGATCGCGAAGCCGAGCACCGTTCGCCATCGTCGTCGCGCGATCGACTTGTTGTAGGCCGCGTTCAGAGCGTCGAGCTGAGACTCGGGAAGCAGCGATACGGCCAGGGCCATGCGGTGAGGGCTCTCGATGCGCAAAAAACAAGGCCGGATCCCGAAGGATCCGGCCCGTGGGACGAGATGAAACTCAGGACGCCTTCTTCTTACGCAGGGCGTCGACGAACTTGATCAGCTCGATGGTGGCGTCCCAATCCTTGGTGGTGGCGGCGTGGAAACCCTTCTTCTGGCCGTCCGAGAGACGATCGAACGCGGCCTTGTCCTTGGTCGGCGCATCCATGAACGCCTTGGCGATCGCCGCCTTCAGATCTTGCGGCAGGTCGGCGTTGTAGGCGTAGGGACCGTTGATGATCGGAGCGGATTTGTGAACGATGCGGAAGTCTTCCTTCTTCATCGCGCTGCCGTCGGCGTTCTTCAGCATGCCCTTGTGCAGCATCTGCTGCAGCGTCGAGTCGTTGTCGTTGGTCCACTGATTAGCGGCGACGTCGACCGTGCCCTGCGACAGCGCCAGGATGGCGTTCTCGTGGCTGCCGGTGAACACCACCTTGCCGAAATAGCTCTCGGTATCGGAGATGCCCATCTTGTCGAGCTCGAAGCGCGGCACGTTGTTGCCCGAGGTCGAGTTCGGGTCGACCAGGCCGAGGTTCTTGCCCTTGAGCTCGTCGATCGACTTGTAGGGGCTCGCCGCCTTGACGAAGAACACCGAGTAGTAGCCGGTCGAGCCGTCTGCGTTGATGTCGTTGGCGAAGGCTTCGGTCTTGACGCCGGTGAGGCGGGCGCGGGCGAACGAGGCCGACCCGTAGCTGGCGATCTGGATGTTGCCGGCGCGCTGGCCCTCGATTACCGCGGCGTAGTCGTTGGCGATGCGCAGGTTCACCTTGACGCCGAGTTCCTTCGACAGATAGGCGACGAACGGCGTCCAGCGTTCGGTGACGCCCGACGCGTTCTCGGCGGGCACGACCGCGAAGGTCAGCTCCGGATATTTCGTCTTGTAGTCCTGCGCCAATGCGGTGGGCGCCGTGAACGCCAGCGTGGCGGCGGCGAGCAGAATGGAGCGGCGATCAATCGTCATAGTGACATCCCTGTGTGTTGACGCGTTGCTGGCCCGCGGTCCGCGGGCTTCTCTTGAAAGCGACCCGCGCGGCCTCAGGCCGCGACGGTGCCGAGCTCTGGCATCAGGCCCTTCGCCGGGGCGTGAACCGGCGCGGCCCCCATCACCTCGTTGGCCTCGAGGTCGTAAAGTTCGCGAGCGATGCTGTCGGTCAGTGCCGCCGGGACGTCGTCGAACACGATGCGGCCGTTCGCCATGCCGATCAGCCGGTCGCAATAGCTGCGGGCGAGATCGAGCGAGTGCAGATTGCACAGCACGGTGATGCCGAAATGCTTGTTGATGCGCAGCAAAGCGTCCATCACCACCTTGGTGTTGCGCGGGTCGAGCGAGGCGATCGGCTCGTCGGCGAGGATCAGATCGGGTTCCTGCACCAGCGCGCGGGCGATCGCGACGCGCTGTTGCTGGCCACCGGACAACTGATCGGCGCGCTGTGCGGCGAGCGGCGCGATATCGAATTGATCGAGCGCCGACATTGCCAGCGCGCGGTCCTTTTCGGGCCAAGCCTGTGCCAGCGAGCGCCAGGCGGGCACATGGGACAGCCGTCCCATCAGGACGTTGGTCATGACGTCGAGACGGCCGACGAGATTGAACTGCTGGAAGATCATCGCGGAACGAGCGCGCCACTGGCGCAGTTGGCGGCCCTGCAGCGCAGTGACGTCGGTGCCTTCGAACAGGATGCGGCCGTCGGTCGGATCTGCGAGGCGGTTCAGCATTCGGAGCAGCGTCGACTTGCCGGCGCCGGAACGGCCGATCACGCCGACGAAGCTGCCGCGTTCGACCGAGAACGATGCGTTGTCCACGGCCGCCTTGCTGCCGAAGCAGCAGGTAAGTCCTTCAACGACCAGCATGCGCTGCTCCAAGCAATTGGTTGCTCTATCGCTAGCGCCGGTATTTTGCAGGCATATGACAGACGTCGTAGTCGACGATCTATACACAGGTGTTGTTTGTCATGCGCGTGTCACGAAGCCGTCACCGAGTGCGACGAAGAACCTCTTCCCCCGCTCATCAAGTGACGGAACTCATGGTTGCTAAATCACTCTCGGTCGAACCCACTGTCGATCCATCTGCGCGTCTTCAAGATACGAAGATCGGCGCCTATTGCGAGGTCGGTGCGCGCACCATCCTGCACGAAGTGACGATGGACGATTACTCCTACGTGGTGAACGACTCGCAGATCACCTACACGACCATCGGCAAGTTCTGCTCGATCGCGGCGATGACGCGGATCAATCCCGGCAACCATCCGATGCAGCGCCCGACCCAGGCGCATTTCACCTATCGGGCCAGCGCTTACTTCCCCGGTGAAGAAGACGACGCCGAATTCTTCGACTGGCGCCGTGCCCATCACGTCCATATCGGGCACGACGTCTGGATCGGCCACGGCGCCATCGTGCTGCCGGGCCGCAGCATCGGCACCGGCGCTGTGATCGCGGCCGGCGCGATCGTGACGCGCGAAGTGCCGGCCTACACCATCGTGGCGGGAAATCCGGCGCGCGTGATCAAGCGACGTTTTTCCGAGGAGGTCGCCGACCGCCTGGTGAATCTGGCATGGTGGGACTGGGACCACGAGACGCTGCGCCGCGCGCTGCCGGATTTCCGCAAGCTGCCGGTCGAGGCGTTTCTCGACCAATACGAAGCCACTGTGCCCGCCTGACGCGCCGCAACGGGAGAACGAGATGACCGATATCCTGATCGAAGGCGGCCGGGTGCTGCTGCAGGACGAACTGGCCGAGACGTCGCTGGCGGTGGTCGGCGGTCTGATCGATAGCGCCGGCACGAGCGCCGGTCATGCCGCGATGCGGATCGATGCGGGCGGGCTGCTGGTGCTGCCGGGCATCGTCGACCTGCACGGCGACGCATTCGAGCGTCAGATGATGCCTCGGCCCGGCGTCGATTTTCCGATCGACGTGGCGCTGGCGGACAGCGACCGGCAGGCGATCGCCAACGGCATCACCACGATGTTCCATGCCGTCACCTGGTCGTGGGAGCCGGGCCTGCGCAGCGCCGCCAATGCGCGCCGGATGCTCGACGCGATTGACCTGACCCGGCCGCGGCTGGCCGTCGACACCCGCATCCATCTGCGCCACGAGACCTTCAATCTCGATGCGGTCGAGGAGATCGCGCAGTGGATCGGCGAGCGCCGGGTGGACCTGTTCGCGTTCAACGACCACATGGATTCGACGCTGCGCGACCTGTCGCGGCCGCAGCGGCGCAGCCGCATGGTGGAGCGCACGGGGCTGTCCGGCGAAGAGTTCGATCGCCTGGTCGAGCGCGTCGCCTCGCGCACCGCGGAGGTGCCGGACGCGATTGCGCGCCTCGCCGCCTGCGCCCGCGCCGCCGGCCTGCCGATGCTGTCACACGACGATGATACGCCGCGGATGCGCCAGGACTATCGGGCGCTCGGAGTCCGAATCGCCGAATTTCCGACCACCGAGGAGACGGCGCGGGACGCGGCGTCGGCTGATGACTTCATCGTGTTCGGCGCACCGAACGTGGTGCGCGGCGGCAGCCACACCGGCTGGACCAAGGCGGCCGACATGATCGCCAAGGGCCTCTGTTCGGTGCTGGCGTCGGACTATTACTATCCGGCGCCGCTGCTCGCCGCGTTCCGGCTGGTGCATGACGGCATTTTGCCGCTGCCGCAGGCCTGGAAGTTGATCTCGGAAGGGCCCGCACGTGCTGCCGGGCTGGTCGATCGCGGTGTGCTCGGCGGCGGCAAGCGCGCTGATATCCTGATCGTGGACGACCGCGTGGCGCTGCGCCCTCGGCTGGTTGCGGCGATCGCGGGTGGCCGGTTGGTTCACATCGACGAGCCGGAACGCTTCGTGATGTCGCAGAGGTCGCGGCACGCGGCCGTTGCGGCCGCCTGAGACGCGGCTATTCTGCCGACGATGTCGAATTTCCCCCGTTACGCCATCTACTATCTCCCGCCGCCCGGCAGCGCGCTCGACCACTTCGGGGCGGCGCTGCTGGGCTATGACGTGTTCTCGGGAGCGGACGTGCCGTTTCCGCCCGAGATGCTGCAAGCCGTTCCGGATTGGGCCGACGTCACGACCGAGCCGCGCAAATACGGCTTCCACGCCACGCTCAAGGCGCCGATCGCGCTGGCGTCCGGGCTCACCGAGGCCGAGCTGTTGTGGGCCTGCGCCACCTTCGCCGAAACGCCGCGGGCGATCCCGGTGATCACGCCGGTCGTGCGGGCGATCGGGAGTTTCATTGCGCTGGTGCCGTCGCTCCCGTCGGAGGAGCTTGCGCAGCTCGCCGCCGACTGCGTGCGTAGCTTCGACAGTTTTCGCGCGCCGTTGTCGGCCGAGGACCGGGCGCGCCGAAATCCTGCGCGGCTGACGCCGCAGCAGGTGCAGTATCTCGATCAATGGGGCTATCCCTACGTCATGGAGGAATTCCGCTTCCACATGACGCTGACGGGATCGTTGCCGCGCGACCGGCAGGAAGACCTGCTTGGCCAGCTCCGCAAGCAATTCGCCGCGCTCGATCTCGGTACGCTGGCGATCGACCGCATCGCGGTCTGCCGGCAGGACGAGGCGGGCGAGCGATTCCGCAGCATCGGCCAGGTTCAATTCCGGCCGATGCTGTAGAGGTTGCGCGAGCCTCAGCTCACGTGGCGCTCGCGATTTTCCCAATAGGGCTGACGCAGCTCGCGCTTGAGGATCTTGCCGGCGCCCGACAGCGGCAGCGGCGTCTCGGTGATCTCCACGCTGCGCGGGCACTTGTAGCCGGCGATCAGCACCTTGCAGTGCGCGATCAGTTCGTGCGCCGTCACGCTCGCTCCGGCTTTGGTGACGACGACGGCGTGGACCTGCTCGCCCCAGGCCTCGTGCGGAATGCCGATGACGGCGCATTGCGCCACGGCGGGATGTTGCGCCACAGCGTTCTCGACCTCGACCGAGTACACGTTCTCGCCGCCCGAGATGATCATGTCCTTGACGCGGTCGACGACGAACACGAAGCCGTGCTCGTCGATGTAGCCGCCGTCGCCGGTGTGCATCCAGCCGCCGGCCAGCGCGCGGGCGGTCTCTTCCGGCCGCTCCCAATAGCCCATCATCACGTTGTCGCCGCGCACGCAGATCTCGCCGACCGTGCCGAAGGGCACCGGCTTGTCGTCGGCATCGACGATGCGCACCTCGCAGCCGAGCGTCGCACGGCCGGCGGCGCGCTGGCGGCCCTTGGCCTTGCCGTCGCCGATATGCTCCTTCCAGTGCAGCAGCGTCGCGATCGGCGACAGTTCGGTCATGCCGTACGCCTGTGTGAACTGCACATGGGGCAGGGCGGCACTCGCACGAGCCAGCACAGCCTCGCTGATCGGCGAGGCGCCGTAGACGATATTCTTCAGCGCCGACAGGTCGTAATTCTTCAGCGCGGGATGATCGACAAGCATCTGGATCATGGTCGGCACCAGCAGCACGTCGGTGACGCGCTCGTTCTGCATCGCCTGCATCACGCCCTCGGGCGTGAACGACGGGACCATCACGTTCGAGCCGCCGGAGAGCAGCAGCGAGTACATCGCGGCGCCATTGGCGAGGTGGAACATCGGCGCGGCGTGCAGATACACCGAGCTGCCGGGAAACAGGCCCTCGCCGAGCGCATTGAGCGCGTTGGCCATCAGGTTGCCGTGGCTCAGCATCACGCCCTTGGAGCGGCCGGTGGTGCCGCCGGTGTAGAAGATGCCGGCGAGGTCCTCGGCCTTGCGCATCGCATCCGGAATCGGCTCGTGCTGCGCCACCACGTCCTCGTAGCTTCGCATGCCGTCCGGCACATCGCCCTCGTCGGCATAGATCATCGCCATGCCGGGCATCGCTTTCGCCAGCGCCACGCCGGTCGCCGCGAACGCCTTGTCCACCACCAGCGCCACCGCGCGGCAGTCGCGCAGCGCGTCCTCGTTCTCCAGCGCGCTCCAGCGGATGTTGAGCGGCACGATCACGCCGCCGCACCAGCCGGCGGCCAGATACATTTCGAGATATCGATCGGAATTCATCGACAGCACGGCGACGCGCTCGCCTTCGCCGACACCGAGCGCGCGCAGCCCGGCGGCGAGCCGCGCGACCCGGTCGCCGACTTCGCGCCAGGTGCGACGCCGTCCGTTGAACACGGTGGCGAGGCCGTCCGCGTTGATCTGCAGCGCCCGCCGCAGGCCGTGAGTGATATTCATGCAGTCCTCCCGTGGTATGTTTCTTCTTGGATTATTTTGTCTTGCGGTGCGTGGTCGCCCTGACGACGCTCTTCTTGGTCTTGGTAGCTGGTTTATTCGGCCGCGGCTTGTTCGATCTTGCGGTTGCAAGTCCTTCGGTCAGGCGCTCGGCGAAATCGTCCGCGATCGCGTCCGCCGTCAGCGGACCGCCGCGCTGGTACCAATGCCCGATCCAGTTCAGCGAGCCGGCGATCGCGAATGCCGCCATTTTCGGATCGCACGGCTTGATCGAGCCGTCCGCGATGCCCTCAGCGATGTAGCGGCGGAAGGTCTGGTCGATGCCGCGCTTGGCGGCGCGCACGGTCTTGGCGTTGCTCGGGCTGAGGTCGCGCGGATCGAACCGTACCAGACTGGCGCCGAAGTCGGTCGCCATCGTCTCCGCATAGGAATGCACCAGCGCGCGCAATTTGCCGAGGCCGTTCTGCTGGCTGCCGTCGATCGCGGCTATGAAGCCGTCGACCTGCTCCTGCCCCAGCGCCCAGCATTCGAACAGAATGTCCTCCTTGCTGCGGAAGTAGTTGTACAGCGCCGGCTTGGTGATGTTCAGCCGCTCGGCCACCTCGTTGAGCGTGGCGCGATGATAGCCCTGCTCGAGAAATAACTGCACGGCCGTGCGCAGCACCGCCTCGCGCTTTTCGTCGCGGGCGCGGCGGCGGTTTTCGAACGTCATCCAGGGCGAGGGGTCGTTGGCGGGGCGTCCGTCCATCATGCATCCGTGAAGCGGCGCCGATTGACTCCGGCGACGACGGCTTATATTACTCACGGGTAAGAAAAAGTCCAACGAGTAAGATTGGGAGAAATACAGATGGCGTCACCCGTCTACGTCGCCGGCGTCGGCATGATCCCGTTCATGAAGCCGGGCGCCAGCGAGCCTTATCACCTGATGGGCGCCGAGGCCGCGCGTCGCGCCCTCAGCGACGCCGGCATCGGCTACGACGTCGTCGAGCAGGCCTTCGTCGGCTATGTCTACGGCGACTCCACCTGCGGCCAGCGCGCGCTGTATCAGGTCGGCCTGACCGGCGTGCCTATCGTCAACGTCAACAACAACTGCTCGACCGGCTCGACCGCGCTGTATCTGGCGCGGCAGGCGATCGCCTCGGGTGCGGCGGATTGCGTGCTGGCGCTCGGCTTCGAGCAGATGAAGCCCGGCGCGCTCGGCTCGGTGTTCGTCGATCGTCCCAGCGCGTTCGAGGACTTCGATGCGGCTGCGGATCGCCTGATCGACGCGCCCGGCATTCCGCTGGCGCTGCGTTATTTCGGCGGCGCCGGCCTCAGCCACATGCAGAAGCACGGCACGCCGCTGTCGTCCTTCGCCAAGGTGCGCGCCAAGGCGAGTCGCCATGCGACGAAGAACCCGCTGGCGCTGTTCCGCAAGGAAGTCACGGCCGACGACGTGCTGGGCGATCAGGTGATCTGGCCCGGCGTGATGACGCGGCTGATGGCCTGTCCACCGACCTGCGGCGGCGCCGCGGCGGTGCTGGTGTCGGAAGCCTTCGCCAAGAGGCACGGCCTCGCCACCAACGTCCGGATCGCCGCGCAGGCGATGACCACCGACACGCCGTCGACCTTCGATGCGGGCGACATGATGCGGGTGGTCGGCTACGACATGGCGCGCGCCGCGGCCAACAAGGTGTACGAGCAGGCCGGCGTCGGTCCGAGCGACATCGATGTCGTCGAACTGCACGACTGCTTCGCTCACAACGAGCTGATCACCTATGAGGCGCTCGGCCTGTGCCCGGAGGGCGGCGCCGAGAAGTTCATCGACGACGGCGACAACACCTATGGCGGCAAGTTCGTCACCAATCCGTCGGGCGGTCTGCTGTCGAAGGGCCATCCGCTCGGGGCCACCGGCCTCGCGCAGTGCTACGAATTGACGCGTCAGCTCCGCGGCACCGCCGAGGCCACGCAAGTGGACGGCGCCAAGCGCGCGCTGCAGCACAATCTCGGCCTCGGCGGCGCCTGCGTCGTCACGCTGTACGAACGCGCCTGAGCTTCGCCATGGTCGATCAATCCGCTGTCGGTCACCGGTTCACACCGGTGACAGCCCATGTCGAGCCGGGGCGCCTGCGCTACTTCTTCGAAACACTCGGCGAAACGGGTCCGGTGTATCGCGACGCCGATGCGGCCAAGGCCGCCGGCACCAAGGGCATTCCGATCCCGCCGACCTATCTGTTCTGCCTGGAGATGCTCGACAACGAGAAGCCGTTCGAGTTTCTCACCGCGCTCGACATCGATCTGGGCAAAGTGCTGCACGGCGAGCAGAGTTTCACCTATCACGCTCCTGTCGTGGTCGGCGATACGCTGACCTTCAGCTCGCGCGTCGCCAGCGTCGTCGACAAGAAGGGCGGCGCAATGACGCTGATCGTGGTCGCGACCGCGGTCACCAATCAGGACGGCGTCCATGTGGCCGATACGGCCCGGACGATCGTCGTTCGCAACGGGTGAGCGCCATGACCGATACGAAGACAGCAGCGGTCGGCGACCGCGTCGTGCACAAGCAGTTTCCGACGATCAGCCGGCATCGCCTGGCGCTGTATTGCGGCGCCTCCGGCGACCACAATCCGATCCATGTCGATATCGACTTCGCCAAGGCGTCGGGTTTCCCGGACGTGTTCAGCCACGGCATGCTGGTGATGGGCTATCTCGGCCAGGCGCTCAGCGATGCCTTTCCGCCTGATCGGATCCGAGCGTTCTCGACGCGCTTTGCGGCGATCACGCAAGTGGGCGCCGAGCTGACCTGCGAAGGCACCATCGCCGAACTGTTCGAGGCCGGCGGCGAACGCCGCGCCCGCATCGCGCTCACCACCAGGGACCAGCACGGCGAGACCAAACTCGCCGGCGAGGCCGTGGTTGCCCTTTAGTACAACCTATCCGTCATGGCCGGGCTCGTCCCGGCCATCCACGTCTTTCGCGACGGAGGTCGTCATCCCCCGCGCATGCGGGGGACCCAGTATCCCAGAGCGCACATGTTAACAGGAGCGCTCCGGAATACTGGGTCGCCCGGTCAAGCCAGGCGATGACGGCTGCCGCTTCAGAAGGCGCGGATGCCCGGGCATGACGATCCATTACTAACAACCTGAGGGAATCCCATGTCCAAACTGCAAGGCAAGGTGGCGCTCGTCACCGGATCGGGCCGCGGCATCGGCCGCGCCATCGCGCTGAAGCTCGCGTCGGAAGGCGCGCGCGTGGTGGTCAACGATCTCGACGATGCGCCGGGTGATGCGGTCGCGGCCGAGATCAACGCCGCCGGTGGCGAGGCCATCGCGATCAACGGCAGCGTCTCCGAGCCGGGCTTTGCCGATCGTTTCGTCGGCGCGGCGGTCGAAAAATTCGGCGGCCTCGATATCATCGTCAACAATGCCGGCTACACTTGGGACTCGACGATCCAGAAGATGACCGACGAGCAGTTCCAGGCGATGCTCGACGTGCATCTGGTGGCGCCGTTCCGCATCCTGCGCGCGGCCGCCGAGCCGATCCGCATCTTCGCCAAGAAGGAAGCCGAGGCCGGCCGCGAGGTGTTCCGCAAGGTCGTCAATATCTCGTCGATCGCCGGGCTCTACGGCAATGCCGGGCAGGCGAGCTACTCGTCGGCGAAAGCTTCGCTGATCGGGCTGACGCGGACGCTGTGCAAGGAATGGGGCCGCTACAAGGTCAACGTCAATTGCGTCGCGTTCGGCCTGATCAACACCCGCCTGACGCAGCCGATCGAGTCGCAGCAGAAGACGATCGACGTCGCCGGCCGCGACATCAAGGTCGGCGTGCAGCCGCAGATGCTCGACGCGATGGCGCGGATGATCCCGCTCGGCCGCGGCGGCACGCCCGAAGAGGCGGCCGACGCCGTCTATCTGTTCTGCAGCCCGGAATCGAACTACATCAGTGGGCAGGTCGTCGTGTGCGGCGGCGGACTTATTCTGTAGCGAGGAAAAATGCAGTATCGATCGCCCTGGATGACCGAGGAGCTGGAGGCGTTCCGCCACCAGTTCCGCAAGTTCCTGGAAAAGGACCTGGCGCCGCACGCCGAGAAATGGCGCAAGCAGAAGATGGTGGATCGCTCCGCCTGGCTGAAGCTCGGCGAGATGGGCGCTCTGGTGCCGAGCGTACCGGAAGCCTATGGCGGCCTCGGCGCGAGCTTCGCCTATGACGCGGCGATCTTCGAGGACATGGAATCGATCGTGCCGGATGCACTGTCCGGCGTCACCGTGTCGAGCGGCATCGTCGCGCACTACATCCTGAACTACGGATCCGAGGATCAGAAGCAGCGCTGGCTGCCGGCGATGGCGCGCGGCGAACTGATCGGCGGCATCGCCATGACCGAGCCCGGCACCGGCTCGGACCTGCAGAGCGTCCGCACCACCGCCAAGCTCGACGGCGATCACTACGTCATCAACGGCCAGAAGACCTTCATCACCAACGGCCAGAATGCCGATCTGATCATCGTGGTGGCGCGCACCGGCGGCCCGGGCGCCAAGGGACTGTCGCTGATCGCGATGGAGACCAAGGACAATCCCGGCTTCAAGCGCGGCCGCAACCTCGACAAGATCGGCCTGCACGCCTCCGACACGTCCGAGCTGTTCTTCGAGAACGCGATCGCCCCGAAGGAGAACCTGCTCGGCGGCGAGGAGGGCAAAGGCTTCGTCCAGCTGATGTCGCAACTGCCGCAGGAGCGGCTGATCATCGCGGTCGGCGCCGTCGCGGCGATGGAGCGCGCCGTCAAGCTGACCACCGACTACACCCGCGAGCGTAAGGCGTTCGGGCAGCCGATCCTCGACTTCCAGAACACCGCCTTCAAACTCGCGGAGCGCAAGACCGAAGCGTTCATCGCCCGCGTGTTCGTCGATTTCTGTATCGAGCGGCTGATCGCCGGCGACCTAGACGCGGTGACGGCGTCGATGGCGAAATGGTGGACGACGCAGAAGCAGGTCGAGACCGTCGACGAGTGCCTGCAACTGCACGGCGGCTACGGCTATATGCAGGAATATCCGATCGGGCGGATGTTCGTCGATTCGCGGATCCAGAAGATCTACGGCGGCACCAACGAAGTCATGAAACTGCTGATCGCGCGATCGCTGTAACGACAGACGCACAAGAAGCTGGGCAGGCGAGGGGATAAGGCATGGCGTGGGTGAAGTCTGAGGTGCGTGGCGCGGTCGCCGTGGTGACGCTCAATAATCCCGAGCAGTACAACGCGATGCGTCCCGGCCTGCTCGCCGAGCTCAACGCCGCGCTGTCGGCCGCGCTCGCGGATGCAGCGGTGCGGGCGATCCTGCTCACCGGCGCCGGCAAGGGTTTTTGCGCCGGCGCCCAACTCGGCGGCGCGACCTTCGACGCCGGCGCCAACGTCGCGCCGTGGATGCGCGCCGAACTCAGCCCGCTGCTGGAGAAGATGCGCGGCGCCGGCAAGCCGATCGTCGTCGCCGTCAACGGTCCTGCGGCCGGCGCCGGCGTCGGCCTCGCGCTCGCGGGCGACATTGTGCTGGCGGGGCGTTCGGCCAAGTTCGTGCTGAGCTTCGTCAAGCTCGGCGCCGCACTCGATGCCGGCACCTCGCTGTTCCTGCAGCGCTCGGTCGGCATCGCGCGTGCGCGTGCGCTTGCCTTGCTCGGGCGGCCGCTGAGTGCCGAGCAGGCGGCGGAGTGGGGACTGATTTTCCAGACCGTCGACGATGCCGCGCTGATGACCGAGGCGATGGCGATTGCCGAGCAGCTGGCGAGCGGCCCGCCGATCAGCATCGGCCTGATCAAGCAGCAGGTCGAGCGCGCCTGGAGCGCGTCATTGGCCGACACGCTCGACGACGAAGCCGAGCGTCAGGGCCAGGCCTTCGTCACCGCCGACCTCCGCGAAGGCGCCGCCGCCTTCGTCGAAAAGCGCGCGGCAAGGTTTACGGGGCGATAGGGCCGCTCACGCGTCCGCCGTCTCCCGTGCCAAAAAGCGCTCGCGTAGCGTCGGCTTGTGGACCTTGCCGGTGGCGTTGCGCGGCAGCGCCTCGACGAAGATCACCCGCTGCGGACATTTGAACCGCGCCAGCCGCTCGCGGCAATGCGCGTGCAGCGTGCTTTCGGGAAGCTGCTGACCGCTCTTGACCGCGATGATCGCGACGCCGGTCTCGCCCCATTGCGGATCGGGTGCGCCGATCACGGCCGCTTCGGCGATCTCGCTTAGTTGGTACAACACGTCCTCGACCTCGGCCGGATAGACGTTCTCGCCGCCCGAGATGTACATGTCCTTGGTGCGGTCGACGATGTAGTAGAAGCCTTCGTCGTCGACGCGCGCGGCGTCGCCGGTGTGCAGCCAGCCGTCGGTGAAGCTGGTGCGGTTGGCGTCCGGCCTGTTCCAGTAGCCGGGCGTGATATTCGGACCCTTCACCCACAATTCGCCCATCTCGCCGGGCTGCACCGGTTCGCCGGTCGGATCGACGATCTTCAAGTCAGCGTGCATCACCGGCTTGCCGGCCGAGCCGGCTTTGCGCGCGGCGTCGTCGGCGTCGAGCATCAGCACGGCCGGGCTGGTCTCGGTCATGCCATAGCCCTGCATCAGCACGCAGCCGCGCTCCTGCCAGATCTTCAGTAGCGGCACCGGCATCGGCGCGCCGCCGACGCCGGCGACCTGCAACCGCGACAGGTCGGTGTCGGCGAAGGCCGGGTGCTGGCACATGAACTGATAGATCGACGGCACGCCGAAGAAGTGCGTCAGGCCGACGCTTACATCGCCGATCAGCCGCAGCGTTTCGGCGGGATCGAACGCGCGCATCAGGATCACGGTGCCGCCCGCGTGCAGCACCGGGTTGGTGTAGCAGTTCAGCCCGCCGGTGTGGAACAGCGGCATCACGCAGAGAAACACGGTGCGCTGCGAGATGAAGGTCGGGATGCCGAGATTGACCGCGTTGATGAAGGTCATGCCATGCGTGATCATGGCGCCCTTCGGTTTGCCGGTCGTGCCCGACGTGTACATGATGGTGGAGACGTCCTCGAGCGTCACCGCTTCGGTGCGGCCGACCCGCGGCGAAGCGGCAAGCGCGGCTTCATACGGTTCGCCGAACTGCAGCAGATGCGGGACACTGCACTTGTCCTGAAGTTCGCCGGCCATCGCGGCGAAATCTGAATCATGCGCCAGCACACGCGGCGCTGCGTCGCCGACGATGAAAGCGAGTTCGTGCACCGTCAACCGCACATTCAGCGGCACGAAGATCGCACCTAACCGGAAGCAGGCGAATTGCACTTCGAGCGTGTCGGTGGTGTTGGCGGCGAGCACCGCGACGCGGTCACCGCGACCGACGCCGAGCTTGTCGAGATACGCGGCGAGGCGATCGATACGCTCATCGAGCGTGGCGTAAGTCAGCCGGCGCTGCGTCGCCAGGTCCACCGTCGCAATGCGGTCCGGCCGGACTTCGGCGTGGTGAGCGATCCAATCGTAATAGGCAAAGGTCATCTGGTGTCCTCCCTCGGCGGCCGCCGGCTCTTCTGGCTGGCTGACACCGCGCAAGTGAAGTCGGGGGTCGGAAGGATGTCAATCAGGGAGAATGCCCGCTGCATTGCGGGATATGCCGGCTCGATGCTACCCGCGGGAGCGGCTCTCGCCGCAACTGATTCGAGTCAGCAATGAGTCCGGATGCCGCCAGTTCTACGCGGGGCGGCATGATGTGGATAACGAACGGGTGGCTGGCTTTTGCCGTAGAAGCGCAGATACTTTGCGTAATTGAGTCGGGGTGTTGGTTGTGTCGGTGCATGTGGCGATCTTGAAGGTCCTTTCGACCTATCCTGACGGTGTCGCGTCGCCCGTGGCCTTGAACGCGGATTTGGCTGTGCTCTCCGGCAGTGTCGATTGGACCAGCCGGATGCGTAGTTATGCGGCCCGGATGCCCGGCCTCGACATTTTTACACAAAAGCTCGTGGTGCGGGACCGGCGTGGGTGGCAGATCACCGAGACTGGCCGCGCCGTGCTCGATCGTCTCGAATGCAGGTATCATGCCGATCCAGCCTCTCACGAGAGTGAGCCGGATCACGAATCGTACGCCATGGCCGAGCCGGTCGAGCCGAGCCGCAACCAGCTTGATCCCGCTGCAGCCGTGCAGCCGCGTCCGCAACTGACGGTGATCCAAGGCGGTCGAATCAAGCTGCGCAAAGACCTTGCCACCGGGAAAGGCAGCTTACCCAAGGGCGCCGCGCTGCGACCTTAGCGGCGGGGCAACGCGAACAAGCCCCGCGGCATTGGTATCGAAGGCCACTGCGCCCGATTACAACCCAAAAGGTCGATCTTCATGCTGGCGGACGGTCTGGCGCAGCAGGGATGCGTCACCTCGCCGCAGTCTTAGCTGTCGTCGCTGACCAGATGCGAGCGGAGCTTCTCAATGGCGCTGCTCGAGGGTGGCAGCCCCTGAAATTCGCGGATCGCCTGCGCCAATTCATGGTCGGACATCGGCTTAACCGGCTGCTTGAGACGGCCCTGCGCCAGCGAGTCGGCAATCATATCGAAATGCGCGCTCGGCCCATCGAACAGGCGGCGAATGCGGTCGAGAAATTGTCGGTAGGGCAAGCAGCGGTCTCCGCACTAACAGACGAGCGCCGGCTGCAATCGGGCCTGACCCGGTCGGTTATAAGCTCGACATCATGAAACCCGCTCACGTTCTGTGAGTTTAGTGCTGCAGGGCACTTATCGACGTATCAAATGATACGTCCCTGTAACGGAGACCTACGTGGAGCGCATTCATCGCATCCTGATCGACAAGCTCAGGGAGCACTCTCAGATCACCAGCGAGGACGCGGTTGCCATTCAGTCACTCAGCTTCACTGTCTGCGAGCTGGGGCGCAACGAGGACTTTATCCACCAGGGCGACGCCGCGAAGGTCTCTGCGCTGGTGGTTGAAGGCATGGTGGCGCGCTATCACCTGCTCCCCGATGGCCGCCGCCAGTACTTGTCGTTTCACCTCGCAGGCGACATGCCGGACTCGCAGACGTTGTTTCTCGACAGGATGGACCATGCCGTCTGCTCGATCGGCGCCGCGGTGGTGGCATCGATCCCGCACAAACAGCTAATCCGGCTGTTCGAGACGCACCCCCAGGTCGGCTTCGCGGTTTGGCGGGAAACGCTTATCGACGCGGCGATTTTCCGCGAGGCGATCACCAACAACAGCGCCCGCGACATGACTGCACGGATGGCGCATCTTTTCTGCGAGCTGTTCTACCGCGCCGAGGCGTCACGGTTGACCCGCGGCAATGTGATGTCGCTGCCGATTGGATTGGCGCAACTCGGCGAGACGCTCGGTATGGCGATCGCGACCGTCAACCGGACCTTGGCCGAACTGCGCAGCGCCCAAGCAATCGAATTCCGGGGCGGTGAGCTCGAGGTGCTGGACTGGCCGCGTCTGGCGCAAATCGGCCAGTTCGACCCCGGCTATCTGCACCTGACGAAGGTCCCCGCGGTGACGGCCGACGCGTCGTAATGGTGCGCATGGCTGGCGATCTATGACGTCGCCGTGCTGCTCCAGATCGGGAAGGGATCGGGGAGGGACCGCCACTGCTCCGGCGCGAAGTGCGCCGAATCGCCGACCAGGCAGGCGTCGAGCTGGCGCCGCAAGGTGGCTTCGTCCATCTCCTTGGTACCGATGAACACGATCTCCTGGCGCCGGTCGCCCCAAACCGGATCGAAATACGGCTCCATCGCTCGGCGCCACGAGTCCTGGTCCGGCCAGTGCGTCTTGGCTACGGCGGACCACCACAACCCGCGCTTCGAGGTGCGAACCATCGCGCCGGCCTGTGCCAGCTCGCCGACATAATGCGGTCGAGTTGCCAGCCAGAAGAACCCTTTAGCCCTGATCACGCCGGGCCAGCTGCGATTGCAAAAGGCTTGAAACTGCGCCGGATGAAACGGCCGCCGCGCGCGATAGACGAATGAGCGGATGCCGTATTCCTCGGTTTCGGGTGTGTGATCAGCAAAGCCGTTCAGCTCCTTGAACCACAGCGGATGCTGGTGCGCCTTGTCGAAGTCGAAAAGGCCGGTGTGCAGCACGGCTTGCAGCGGCACGTCTCCGAAATCAGTCTCCAGAACCCGCGCGTCGGAATTCAGCGAGCGGATGATGGCGCGGGCGGCCTCGCGGCGGGCCGGCGAGGTGGCCGACACTTTGTTCAGCACGATCACATCGGCGAATTCGATCTGCTCGACGAGCAGATCGACCAGCGTGCGTTCGTCCTCATCGCCCGCCACTTCGCCGCGATCGCGCAAAAATTCCTGGCTGGAATAGTTGGCGAGCAAGCTGGCCGCATCGACCACGGTCACCATCGTGTCGAGGCGGGCAATGTCGGACAGGCTGTCGCCGTTCTCGTCGCGAAATTCGAAGGTGGTGGCGATCGGCAGTGGCTCGGCGATGCCGGTCGACTCGATCACCAGCGCGTCGAACCGTCCGCTCGCCGCTATCTTGCGGACTTCGACCAGCAGATCGTCCCGCAGCGTGCAGCAGATGCAGCCATTGGTCATTTCCACCAGGGTTTCTTCCGATCGGGTCAGGCCGCCGTCCTGCCGCACCAGTTCGGCGTCGATGTTCACCTCGCTCATGTCGTTGACGATCACCGCGATGCGCTGCCCGTCCCGGTTACCGAGCATCCGATTGAGCAGCGTGGTCTTGCCGGCACCGAGAAAGCCGGACAGCACGGTCACGGGAAGCAGCGATTGAGTCATGGCGGAACCCTGAAGCTTGGGAGGATGATGTAACGTTATAACATCACATATCTATCAAGCAAGAGTGTCGATCGCGATCGCAAACTCCGCCTGCGGATTGGAGCCGCTGTTCAGTGCCGTCCCAGCCCGGTTGCAATCGGCGTCCGCGCAGCGCAGCAGTGCCCTGCCAACCATTGAGAGCGCGCACGTTCTGAAGTAAGGCTGGAGCCAAGACGATGATTGCAACGGTTCGTCGCTTCGGGAGCTGATCGCGGTTGCGAGCGCCCGACGTAGGCGACGGACATTCTCACGGACATTCTCATGCCTGCGTATCGATCCCGAACGACGACCCACGGCCGCAACATGGCCGGCGCGCGCGGCCTGTGGCGCGCCACAGGCATGAAGGACAGCGACTTCGGCAAGCCGATCATCGCGGTGGTCAACTCGTTCACCCAGTTCGTGCCGGGCCACGTCCATCTCAAGGACCTTGGCCAGCTCGTCGCGCGCGAGATCGAAGCGGCTGGCGGCGTCGCCAAGGAGTTCAACACCATCGCGGTCGATGACGGCATCGCGATGGGCCACGACGGCATGCTGTATTCGCTGCCGTCGCGCGAGCTGATCGCCGACAGCGTCGAGTACATGGTCAATGCGCACTGCGCCGACGCGATGGTGTGCATTTCCAACTGCGACAAGATCACACCCGGCATGCTGATGGCGGCGATGCGGCTCAACATTCCCGCCGTGTTCGTCTCCGGTGGCCCGATGGAAGCCGGCAAGGTCGTACTGAAGGGCAAGACGCATTCGGTCGACCTGATCGACGCGATGGTCGCCGCTGCCGACAGCAGCATGAGCGATGAGGACGTGCAGACGATGGAGCGCTCGGCGTGCCCGACCTGTGGCTCCTGCTCGGGCATGTTCACCGCCAATTCGATGAACTGTCTCGCCGAAGCGCTCGGCCTGGCGCTGCCGGGCAACGGCTCGGTGCTGGCTACGCACGCCGACCGCAAGCGGCTGTTCGTCGAGGCCGGTCACACCATCGTCGATATCGCCCGCCGCTACTACGAGGGCGACGACGCCTCGGTGCTGCCGCGGAGCATCGCCAGCTTCAAAGCGTTCGAGAACGCGATGACGCTCGACATCGCGATGGGCGGATCGACCAACACGGTGCTGCATCTGCTCGCCGCGGCCCGCGAGGCCGAACTCGATTTCTCGATGAGCGACATCGACCGGCTGTCGCGCCGGGTGCCGTGCCTCAGCAAGATCGCGCCCTCGGTGCCCGACGTGCATATGGAAGACGTGCATCGCGCCGGCGGCATCATGGCGATCCTCGGTGAACTCGACCGCGCCGGCCTGCTCCACACCTCGTGTCCGACCGTGCACAGCGAGACGCTCGGCGCCGCGCTGGCACGTTGGGACATTCGCCAGAGCAACAGCGAAACCGTGCGCACCTTCTACCGCGCCGCGCCGGGCGGCGTGCCGAGCCAGACCGCGTTCAGTCAGGACCGCCGCTACGACGAGCTCGACCTCGACCGCCAGAAGGGCGTGATCCGCGATGCCGAGCACGCCTTCAGCAAGGACGGCGGCCTCGCGGTGCTGTACGGCAACATCGCGCTCGACGGCTCGATCGTGAAGACGGCCGGCGTTGATGCTTCGGTTCTGGTCTTCTCCGGCCCCGCGAAGGTGTTCGAAAGCCAGGACGATGCGGTGTCGGCGATCCTGACCAACAAGATCGTCGCCGGCGACGTGGTGGTAATCCGTTACGAAGGTCCGCGCGGTGGTCCGGGCATGCAGGAGATGCTGTATCCGACCAGCTACCTGAAATCGAAGGGCCTCGGTAAAGCCTGCGCGCTGATCACCGACGGCCGCTTCTCGGGCGGCACGTCGGGCCTGTCGATCGGCCACGTCTCGCCGGAAGCGGCCGAAGGCGGCCTGATCGGCCTGGTGCGCGATGGCGACCGGATCTCGATCGACATTCCGAACCGCAGCATCACGCTCGACGTTTCCGAGGCCGAACTGGCGAAGCGCGCCGAGGAAGAGAACGCCCGCGGCGACGATGCGTGGACCCCGAAGGACCGCAAGCGCGTCGTCTCCGCCGCGCTGCAGGCCTACGCGATGCTGACCACCAGCGCGGCGAACGGCGCAGTCCGCGACGTCAACCGGCGGCTGGGCCGCAAGTAACAAGGCTCGTGTCGGGCGCCTGTGCGCTCGCCCAGAAGGCCATGCACGACGAGCGCCTGAGGGCGCTCGTTTCGTTTCTACCCGTCATGGCGGGCACAAGCCCGGCCATGACGGAGGAAGAACAAAGCGAACTAAGCGGCTCACGCAGCGCTTAGGAATGCCGGGGCCAGCTCACCCTGACTTTCTCAAACTCACCGGCTGATGCCGACTCACCTGATACGCGCGGAGCGCTTCGCCGAAAGCTAGAAAGATCGCGCGGTTGATCGGGTTGTGCTGCGGGTCGTATTCGGCGTGCCATTGCACGCCCAGCGCGAAGCCCGGGGCGCCTTCGATCCGGATCGCCTCGATGGTGCCGTCCTCGGCGATGCCTTCGATCACCACCCGGCCGCCCGGCTCGAGGATGCCCTGGCCGTGCAGCGAATTCACCCGGATCAGGTCGCGGCCGAACAGCTGCGAGAAGGTGCCGTCCGGCTTGAGCTGCACGTCGTGGCGATCGGCAAACACTACGGTGGCGTCGGGATGGATGTCGCCGTTTTCGAGCCGTGGCATGCGGTGGTTCATCCGGCCCGGGATCTCTCGGATCTCCGGATGCAACGAGCCGCCGAACGCCACGTTCATCTCCTGCAGGCCCCGGCAGATGCCGAGCAGCGGGATGCCGCGGTCCACACAGGTCCGTACCAGCTGCAGCGCAAGGCCGTCCCTGGCCTCGTCATAGGGCTCGTGCTTGGGATTGGGCTCGGTGTTGAAATGGGTCGGATGGACGTTGGCGCGCCCGCCGGTGAGCAGGATGCCGTCGACAATGTCGAGTAGCTCTTCGATGTCGGTGATTTGTGGACAGCCCGCAAACATCAGCGGCAGCGCATTGGCGACTTCCGACACCGCGCGCAGATTGCGCTCGCCGACGTGCTGGACCGCAAACCGATTATCGACGAGATGGGCGTTGCCGATCACGCCGACCACCGCTCTGCGCCTCATTCCAGTCCTCCTCGAGATGTCTTTGAACCATACAGCCAAAGTCACGAAAATCGAACACAAGGGTGGTGCCGAATTCGGTGGCCAGCTCTGCGCTGGCAAAGCCCTGGGCCTGCCCGTAGAACCTGACGGCCCAAGCGGCCCGTCGCCCGCCCGCAGTAACCAACCTCTCGCCAACCCTATGCCCGTAGAAATGTGCCCCGCATCATGTTGGTGAAGGTTTTTCCAGCCGGGGGCAGCCGATGAGCGTCGTGCCCGGCCCCGAGGCGGAAGCCGCCGTCGCGGCTGCTCGCGCGGCGAGCGGCCCGTGGCGGTTGCCGGCCGGGGTGCGAAACTTCGTCCGGACCCGCGAAGTCGGGCTAGTGCTCGTCGCGGTGGTGATCGGGCTGCTGTCCGGTCTCCTGGTGGCGATCATCTGGCGGGCGAGCGAATTCGCCCATGCGGTTCTGTTCAGCATTCCGTTCGGCACCCGTCTCAGCGCCAACGGCGTCATCCCCTGGCAACGCATCGTGCTGGTGCCGTTGTGCGGCGGCCTGCTGCTGGCGGTGATCAGTGCGTTCTATGTCCAGCGCTTCAAGGGCCAGCTCGCGGACGCCATCGAGGCCAACGCGCTGTATGGCGGGCGGGTGTCGATGCGCGGCAGCCTTCTGATCTCGCTGCAGACGCTGTTGTCCAACGGCTGCGGCGCGTCGGTCGGCCTGGAAGCCGGGTATACGCAGATCTGTGCGGCCTTCAGCTCGCAGATCGGCAAACGTCTGGCCGCGCGGCGTGCCGATATGCGGCTGCTGGTCGCCTGCGGCGCAGCCGGCGCGATCAGCGCGGCGTTCACGGCCCCGCTTGCCGGCGCGTTCTTCGCCTTCGAGGTCGTGCTCGGCGCCTACACGGCGGCCAGCCTCGTCCCGGTGATCGCCAGCTCCGTCGCGGCATGGCTGGTGATGCGGCAGTTGGTGCGGCCGTCGTTTCTGATCGTTCCGGGGGTGCCGTCGCCGGTCTCGGTCGAGATGATCGGCCAGATCATGGCGATCGGCGTGCTGGGGGCGCTGTTCAGCATCGTGGTGATGCTGGCGGTGGCGTTCTCCGAACGGGCGTTCCAGCGCATCAGCGTGCTGCGTGGCGCGCTGCGCTTCGTCCTCGGCGCGCTGCTGCTGAGCGGGCTCGCGATGCTGACGCCGACCGTGCTCGGCTCCGGGCACGGCGCGATGCAGATCCTGCTGCTGAGCAACCCGACCTGGCTGATGCTGGTGACCACCCTGCTGCTGAAGACCGCCGCCTCGGCGATCTCGCTTGGCGCGGGCTATCGCGGCGGATTGTTCTTCGCCTCGCTGATGCTCGGCGCGCTGATCGGCCAGCTCTACAGCACCGTGCTCGGTCCGATCTTTCCCATGTTCGCCTTGCAGCCGGGGACGGCGGCGGTCGCCGGCATGGTGGCGGTCGCGACCGGCGTGCTCGGCGCGCCGTTCAGCATGATCTGTCTGGCGCTCGAACTCACTGGCGATTTCTCGGTGACGGTCGGCGGCGTCGTCGCCGCGTCGGTCAGTGCGATGATCGTGCGCGAGCTGTTCGGCTACAGCTTCGCGACATGGCGCTTCCATCTGCGCGGCGAGGCGATCCGCGGGCCGCAGGACATCGGCTGGGTCGACCAGATCTGTGCCGTCACGCTGATGCGGACGGATTTCGACACGGCTCGCGCCGACTTGCCATTGGCCGAAGCGCAAAAACTGTTTCCGCCGGGGCGGATCAAGCATCTGGTGCTGCTCGATGCCGAAGGCCGCTACGCCGGCGTGGTGGGCGCGCCCGACGTTCACGATATCGATGCGACCGAGGGCGCGACGCTGGCCAGCGTGGCCCAACAGCACGATCAGTTTCTGTTCCCGGGCACGAGCATTCGCAACATGCTTGCGGCGTTCGATCGCGGCGAGGTCGATATCCTCGTGGTGATCGACAACGCGCAGGATCGCCGCGTCGTCGGCACGGTCAGCGAGGCGCATGTGCTGCGCACCTATTCGACCGAGCTCGAGCGGCGCAATCAGGAATTGTATTTCCGCTGATTTCACCGCCTCGTGCATCAGCCCATTCGCGAAGGCCGGTCGGCGAAGCGGTTCGTTCGAATTGTGCAGGTCCCGAAACAGCGCAACGCGCTGTCCCGGCTGTTATTCCTGAGTTCATCCGGCCTTGGCAAGGTCCGCCATATAGGCGCGCCAGCCGCCGAACTGCGTGATATCACGCGCGCCGTCGAGCGCCGCTGGCTCCACCAGAAAGCCTTTGACTGTTGTGCCGCCCGTCAGCGTGATCGTGCCGATCGACAGCGGTTGCGGAATCGCTGCGACGAAGCGGCCGAAGGCCGCCGGCGACAGCGCCCAGACTTCCACCGCGATCGCAGCGCCGCTGCCAGGCGCAACGCGAAGCATGCCGGGCTTCGGCGGCACGGTGCCTTTCAGCGCATAGAGCTTGTAGTCCGGCGCCGTCGCAGTTGCGCCGACAAGTTCGCCGCCGAGGCTGGTGAGTTCGCCATTCAGCGCCATGCCGGACAAATGGGCGCCGACCACCGCGATGTTGATCGCCTCGACATTGCTTGCCGCTTCGACGGCGGGGAGGCGCGGCTGCGGCCTGCCGGTCGCGCCGAGCGGCAGCGCCGTGTCGGCGTGGAAGGTGCGGCCGATGCTGGCGAGCTGGGCGTCGCGGCCTCCCGGGGCCAGCAAGGTGATTCCGAACGGCAGGCCGTCAGCGTCGATCGACGCCGGCACCGCAAGCCCGCACAGGTCGAGCAGGTTGACGAAATTGGTGTAGGTGCCGAGCCGACTGTTCAGCGTGATCGGATCGGCCAGCACCTGATCGACCGTGTAGGTCGTCGGCGCCGTCGGCAGCACCAACGCGTCGAAGCCCGCGAACATCTGATCGGCGATCTTGCGCAGCGCCTGCAGTCGATACAAGGCCGCGAACGTATCGGCCGCCGAGATCGGCTTGCCGCCGAGCGTGATCTCGCGCGTGACCGGGTGCAAGGCATCCGGCTGTGTGTCGATCAGCTCGCGGATCGCCAGATAGCGCTCGGCGACCCATGGGCCTTCGTAGAGCAGCCGCGCGGTTTCGTAGAGCGGCGCGATGTCGACCTCGATCAGCTCGGCGCGGAGCCCGGTCCAGCGCTGCAGCGAAGCCGCGTAGGCCTGCTCGGCCTGCTGATCGCCGAAGAACTGCAACTGGCCGTCCAACGGCACTCCGAGCTTCAGCTTCGATGGCATCGCGGTGAGCGCCGCCACCGGCCGCTCGCGGGAATAGGCGTCAGCCGGATCCGGCGCGCCGAGCACGCGTAGCGCCGCGACCGCGTCGTCGACCGTCAGGGCGAACACCGAGATGCAATCGAGCGTGCGGCAGGCCGGGACCAGGCCGGTGCTCGAAATCAGCCCCAGGCTCGGCTTCAGTCCGACGATGTTGTTGAGCATCGCCGGCACGCGGCCGGAGCCGGCGGTGTCGGTGCCGAGCGACAGTGGCACCAGGCCGGCGCCGACCGCGACTGCCGACCCCGAGCTCGATCCGCCGGGCACGAGATCGGCGCGCATCGCATTGCGCGGGATGCCGTAGGGCGAGCGCACGCCGACCAGGCCGGTGGCGAACTGATCGAGATTGGTTTTGCCGATCACGATCGCGCCGGCGGCGCGTAGCCGCGCGACCGCGGTGGAATCCTGCGACGGCTGATACGCGAAGGCCGGGCAGGCGGCCGTGGTCGGCAAGCCGGCGACGTCGATATTGTCCTTCACTGCGACCGGCACGCCGTACAGCGGCAATGCCGGGTCCTTGGCGGCGAGCGCGACCGCTTCGGCGATCGCATCGGCTTCGTCCCGCAAGGTGATGAAGATCGCCGGATCGCCGTGGGCGCGGATCCGCTGATAGCAGCGCGCGATGGTCTGCGCCGGCGTGGTGGTGCCGGCACGGTGCGCGGCGACGATTTCGGCGATGGTTTCAGTCACGTGGTACTCCGCTTACACCGAGACGGCGTAGATTTCATATTCGTCGCGCACCAGCTCGATGTGGCCGCGCATCGCCGCTGCCGCGCCGGTGCGATCGCCGCGCATGATCGCGACGACGACGCGGTCGTGTTCGGCGTGCGACTTCGCCAGCCGACCGAGATTGCGGAACTGGGCCCGCCGGAACGGCTGCACGCGAACCCGCGTCGCCAGCGTGATCTCGGCGATGTAGTCGTTGTGCGATCCGGCATAGATGGCGTTGTGGAAGTGTTCGTTCATTTCGTGGAAGCGCTCGGGGTTGCCGTGGTGGCTGATCTGCCGCAGTTCGGCGTGGATCGCCTCGAGATCGCGGCGCTCCAGCGGCGACATCCGCTCCGCCGCAAAGCCCGCGCATATCGCCTCGAGTTCGGCCATCGCCTCGAACATGCCGGTGAGCCGCGCGAACGACGGACGAGCCACCACCGCGCCGTGATGCGGCCGCGACTCGACGAGGCCGCTGGCAACTAACTGCCGCAGAGCCTCGCGCACCGGCGTGCGCGACACCTTGAAACGGGCAGCAAGCTCGGTCTCGTCGAGCGGCGCGCCGGGCGCCAGCGCGCCCCGGACGATCTCGTCGGCGACCTGCCGGCGCAGTTCTTCGGCGCGCGTGGTCTTGCCGATCACCGTCACCGGCCGTGTCGGTGCGGCCGGGCCCGGCGGTTGCGCGGCGATGCGAGGCGGCAGGGGAAGCGGATCGAGGCTCATGGCGCTGCCGACGGCTCGTCGATGACGCTGACATGGGCGGCGACGATGCGCCAGCCTTCGGGAAAGCGGATCCATGTCTGCATTTGGCGCCCGACCTTGCCGGGCGCGTTGTCGCGATAGAACAGCGTCGACGCCACCGCGGTGTCGCGGCCGTAAGAGGAGATCACGGTCCGGGCGGTCCGTCGCATCAGTCCGACCGGCGAGCGTCCGGAGCGGAAGTTCTGGATTTCGTCGTAGCCGTAAAGGTTCTCGCCCATGCCATAGCGCAGCGTGCGCGGATCGTTGCGGAACAGTTCGCCGAGCGTGGCGACGTCGTTGGTCACCAGCGCGGTCTCGTAGCGGGCGAAGGCTTCGCCGACTTCGGCGAGCACGTCGGGCAGATCGATGTCCATGTCAGAAATCCCTTAGGCGTGGCGCACGAGCGACGCCGGTCTGTTCGAGCGCGTGCGCAACACGCAGCGCGATGTCTTCGCGCCACGGCGCGGCAATGATCTGCACCCCGATCGGCAGCGGATCGAGCGGGATCGGCACCGAGACGACGGGCAGGCCGATGAACGAGATCGGCTGGGTGTGGATGCCGATATTGGCGCGGACCGGCAGCTCGACGCCGTCGAGCACGAACGTCTGCTGCCCGAGCTTGGGTGCCGTGCAGGGCGTCGCCGGCGCGATGATCACGTCGACGCGCTTGAACAGCTCGAGCACGCGGGCGCGATACCAGCGGCGGAATTTCTGGGCGCGATCGACCAGCGGCGCCGGGATCATCGCGCCGGCGATCAGCCGGTCGCGCACGGCCGGATCGAAATCGTCCGGCCGCTGCCGCAGCCGGTCGAGATGCAGCGACGCGCCCTCCACGGTGGTGATGACGAACGCCGCGGCGCGGGCGCGGGCCGCCTCGGGCAGTTCGACGGTGGCGGTGATGTCGAGCGCCTTCGCAACACGGTCGACCGCCTCGCGGGCTTCCGGAAACAGGTTCTGTGCGAAGTAACCGCCGGCGCGGGCGAAACGCAGGCCATCAAGCCCCTGCGCCAGCGCGGCGCCGACGGGCTCGGGCTGACGCTCCGCGCAGCCGGCATCATCCGCGTCGTGGCCCTGCATGGCGTCGTACGCCAGAGCGAGGTCCGCAGTGCTGCGCGCGAACGGGCCGAGGTGATCGAAGCTGGCGACAAACGGAAAGCTGCGGCTGCGCGGCAGTCGTCCATAGGTCGGCTTCAGCCCGAAGATGCCGCAGAACGACGACGGCACGCGGATCGAACCGTTGGTGTCGGAGCCGAGCGCCAGCGGCACCTCGCCGCCCCCGACCGCAGCGCCGGAGCCGCCTGACGAGCCGCCGGTCATCCGCGTCGGATCGTGCGGATTGCGCGACGGGCCATCGTGGATGTTCTCGCCGGTGAAGTCGTAGGCGTATTCGCCCATATTGAGCGCGCCGATCAGCACCGCGCCGGCGGCTTCGAGCCGCTCGATCAGCGTCGCGTCGCGCCGCGCCGGTGGGAGATCACGATTGATCTTCGATCCCGCCAGCGTGGTGAGCCCCTCGACATCGAACAGGTTCTTCACCGCGAACGGCACGCCGGCGAGCGGACCCACGGATTCACCACGGGCAATCGCGGCGTCGATCACGCGGGCGCGGGTGCGCGCGCGATCCGCGACGACGGCGGTGAAGGCGTTGAGCGTCGCATCGGCTTTGCCGATCCGCGCCAGCGCGGCCTCGGTGGCCTGTAGAGCCGTCATCGTCCGGCCTTTGACGGCGGCGGCGATCTCGGCGGCGGTCATCCAGTCGCTGGGCATCGCTGACTTCACCTCAGGCACTGAACACGCTCGCCGGTTCGGTCTCGTCGGGCAGCGCGAACTCATCGACCTGCCGCGCCAGCTTCAGCGACACCTCAAGATTGGCGCGCACGGCAGGCTTCCATGCGGGATCGATGCTGAGGCCGAGGGCGGAGCCGACGGCGTCGATGTAGTTATCAAGGGAGTCGGTCAAAGCGGGCCTCATCAAAGATCAATAGCGTTCGTCATTCCGGGGCGCGCGCAGCGCGAGCCCGGAATCCATAGCCACCGACAGTGAGTATGGATTCCGGGCCCGCGCCAAGGGGCGCGTCCCGGAATGACGGTGGAGAAGTGGTGCACGGATCACTCATCACGTCACCGGCAGCGGCGGATGCGGGATCGCCGTGAGGAGTTCGCGAGTGTAGGCGTCCTTCGGGGCGCCCAGCACCTGTTCGCTCGTTCCCTGTTCGACGATTCGTCCCGCGCGCATCACGATGACACGATCGCACAGGAGCCGCACCACGTTGAGGTCGTGCGACACGAACAGGTAGCTCATGCCCATCGACTGCTTCAGATCCTGCAGCAGGTTGAGCACCACGGCCTGCACCGACACGTCGAGTGCGGCAGTCGGCTCGTCGAGGATGATCAGCTTCGGCCTGAGCGCAATCGCCCGGGCGATGCCGACGCGGGCCTTCTGGCCGCCGGAGAGCTGATGCGGGAAGCGGTCGAGCAGATCGAGCGGCAGCCCGACTTGCGTGGCCAGTTCTTCGCAGCACGCCCGCAGGGCGTCGCGGCCCTTGATATCACCGAGCTGCAGGATCGGATCGATGATCGCGCGCGCGGCGGTGAAACGCGGATTGAGGCTGTCGGTCGGATCCTGAAACACCATCTGGATCGCCTTGCGCTGCGGCAGTCGCGCGAAGGCGTGCGGCAGAATCGCGCCGATCTCCTCGCCGTCGAATGTGATCCGTCCTGATGTCTGATCCAGCAGCCGCATCACCATCATCGACGTGGTTGACTTGCCGCAGCCGGACTCGCCGACCAGCCCGACGCTCTCGCCATGGCCGACCTGGAAGCTGATGCCATCGACCGCGCGGAAGGCGTCTGGCTCGACCGCAGGGCCGCGTGAAAACAGCCGGCTCAGCGTCGCAGTGGCGCCCTGGCGCGGATATTCTTTGACCAGCTTTTCGACGACGAGGAGGGGTGCCGCTGTCTCCCTCTCCCCGCCTGCGGGGAGAGGGCTGGGGTGAGGGGGCGTCTCCACGGTGCCGAGCGCTGCGACTTGG
>NZ_JAJNAL010000017.1 GCF_022271405.1 Rhodopseudomonas infernalis
GGGGGGGGGGGGGGGCGCGCGCGGGGGGGGGGGGGGGGGCCCGCGAAGTTACGAAACCCTGTGCCCGCGGCTCACCCCACCCCGTCCCGCATCCCGCTTCGCGGGCTGCGTGCCGACCCTCCCCCTCCAGGGGAGGGTGAAGAGAGCGCCGGCGCTCCGTGCTCCCGGACTATTAGCTGCGATCCATTGTCGGAAACCGTCGCCTTCGTGACCATGTCGCAACTCCGACATTCGTCGATGGCTCATCTAAATCCCAATCAATCCAGCGGCTTGCTGCGGCGCTTCGGCGTTGGCACAGCGGTTGCAATTGCTCATGTCGGACCAACGCAAGGAGCCGATCATGATCATCCTGACCGAACAAGCTGGTAACGCCGTCAAGGCTGCGATGTCGCGGGCGGGCAAGACTGATGGTGGTCTGCGGATCATGGTCGAGGCGGGGGGGTGCGCTGGTTACAAGTACCTGATCGGCCTCGATCCCGCGCCGCGCGACGACGATGCGGTCGTCGAAGCGGCTGGTGTTCGGGTGTTCGTCGATCCGGACTCGCAGCCGCTGCTCAACGGTATGACCATCGACTTCGTCGAGAGCCTGGAAGGCTCCGGCTTTACCTTCGACAACCCCAATGCCGAAAACAAGTGTGGCTGCGGCAAGTCGTTCGGTTGAGGCAGACTTCAGGCAAGTTCAGGCAGGGATGCGCGCGTCATGCTGGATAATCTCGACAGGCTCGACGACCACTTTGTTAGTCCGCGCAATGCCGGCGTGCTGTTGCAGGCCAATGCGGTCGGCTCGTTCGGCACGCTGCGCTGGGGCGACTCGGTCAAGCTGATGCTGCGGATTGATCGGCGAACGAATCGGGTCGACCGCGCGCAGTTCCAGGCTTTCGGCTGCAGCGCGGCGATCGCGGCGGCTTCGGCCACCACCGAGATGCTGAGCGGCAAGAAACTCGACGATGCGGCGGCGATCAGCGCCGCCGACATCGCGGACTATCTCGGCGGCCTGCCGGCGGAGCGGATGTATTGCGCGGTGATGAGCTACGAGGCGTTGCAGCGCGCGATCGTAGCGTATCGCGGCGGCACCGTGCTGCAAAAGACCGATGCGACGCCGTCGTGCAAGTGCCTCGGCGTCAGCCAGATGATGATCGAACGCACCATCCGCTTCAACCGGCTGACCAGCATGGAGCAGGTGACCCAGCACACCAAGGCGGCGGGCAGCTGCAGCTCCTGCTTCAAGCAGATCGAGGGCCTGCTGGCGCGCGTCAATGCCGAGATGGTCGAGGACGGCCTGATCGAAAAGCGCGACGCGTATCAGCTCGGCTCGACGCCGCAGCGCGCGCTCGACCTCAAGCCGCGCGGCGAGCCGCAGCCCGGAACTAACATCTTTTCGGCCAAGATCGCCCCGGCGCATCTGCGCGCGACGCCGCGGCCCGAGCCGGCACGTGCGGCGCCGACGGCGACGACCACGCTCGAACTCGACGCGCCGACGCAGGCGACGCTGATCGCCGAGGCGCTCGACGAGCTGCGCCCGCATCTGAAGCGCGACGGCGGCGATTGCGAACTCGTCAGCATAGAGGGCAACATCGTCTATGTCCGGCTGTCGGGCAATTGCGTCGGCTGCCAGCTCTCCTCGGTGACGCTGTCGGGCGTGCAGGCCAAGCTCGCCGACAAGATCGGGAGGCCGCTGCGCGTGGTGCCGGTGTCATGACGGAGTCCCGCGTCGCACAGCCGCCGGCCAACATCGTCTATCTCGATGCCAACGCGACGACGCGCACCGATCCCCGCGTGGTCGATGCGATGCTGCCGTTCTTCTCCGGTTATTTCGGCAATCCATCGTCGAAGCACGCGCTCGGTGGCCACGCCGCGAGGGCGGTGAAGCGCGGCCGCGAGCAATTGCAGGCGCTGCTCGGCGCCGCGTCGCCGCACGAGCTGATCTTCACCTCCGGCGGCACCGAGAGCATCAACACGGCGATCCTGTCGGCGCTGGAGGCGCTGCCGCGGCGGCGCGAGATCATCACCACGTCGGTCGAGCATCCGGCCGTGATGGCGCTGTGCGCCTGGCTGGAGAAGGCCAAGGGCATTCGCGTTCACGTCGTCCCGGTCGATCGCCAGGGCCGGCTCGATATCGCGGCCTATCGCGCCGCGCTGTCCGATCGCGTCGCGCTGGTGTCGATGATGTGGGCCAACAACGAGACCGGGGTGATCAACCCGATCGCGGATCTGGCCGAACTGGCCAAAGAGGTCGGCGCGCTGTTCCACACCGATGCGGTGCAGGCGGTCGGCAGGTGCCCGATCGATCTGCAATCCACCGCGATCGACATGCTGTCGCTGTCGGGCCACAAGCTGCACGGGCCGAAAGGCATCGGCGCGCTGTATGTCCGCGGCGGCGCGCCGTTCAAGCCGCAGATCAAGGGCGGCCAGCACGAGCGCGGACGTCGCGCCGGAACCGAGAACGTGACTGGCATCGTCGGCCTCGGCATCGCGGCCGAACTCGCCGCCGCGGCGATGGCCGACGAAGACATCCGCGTGCGGGCCCTGCGCGATCGGCTGGAGCGCGAAATCCTGGCGCAGGTCGATCACTGCGTCGCGATCGGCGCCCGCGCCGAGCGGCTGCCGAACACGTCGAGCATCGCGTTCTCGTTCATCGACAGCGAGGCGATCGTGACGCTGCTCGATCGCGCCGGCATTGCGGCGTCGATGGGCTCGGCCTGTTCGACCGGCTCGTTCGAACCCTCGCATGTGCTGCAGGCGATGCAGGTCGCCGAGGATGCGGTGCGCGGCGGCGTGCGGTTCTCGCTGTCGCGCGACAACTCCGACGCCGACATCGATCGCGCGCTCGCGGTGATCCCCGGCGTGATCGCCAAGCTGCGTTCGATCTCGCCGTTCTGCGCCAACCAGGGCGCGCAGCAGTCGCTGGGGCGTGCTCATGTCTGATCTCGCCACATCCGCCGCGTCACGACTCCCGGTCGTCCTCAACGACACCACGCTGCGCGACGGCGAGCAGGCACCCGGCGTTGCCTTCTCGGCCGCCGAGAAGCTCTCGATCGCGCGTGCGCTCGCAGACGCGGGCGTGCCGGAGATCGAGGCCGGAACGCCGGCGATGGGGCTCGATGAGATCGCGGCGATCCGCGCCATCGCCGAGGCCGGCCTGCCGCTCACCACGATCGCCTGGTGCCGGATGCGCACCGAAGACGTCGACGCGGCGCTGGCGGCCGGCGTGACGATGGTCAACGTCTCGGTGCCGGTGTCGGACGTCCAGATCGCCGCCAAGCTCGGCGGCAAGCGCAGCAACGCGATCGAGACGGTGAAGCGCGTGGTGGGATACGCGCGCGACCGGGGGCTGGACGTTGCGGTCGGCGGCGAGGACTCCTCGCGGGCCGATCAGGAGTTTCTCGCCGAAGTGATCGCGACCGCGAAGGCGGCCGGCGCGCGGCGCTTCCGCATCGCCGATACGCTCAGCGTGCTCGATCCGTTCAGCAGCTTCAAGCTGCTCGCGGCGCTGCGTGCAGCCACCGATCTCGAACTCGAATTCCACGGTCACGACGATCTCGGCCTCGCCACCGCCAACACGCTGGCGGCTGTGCAGGCCGGCGCCACCCATGCGTCCGTCACGGTGATCGGCCTCGGCGAACGCGCCGGCAATGCGCCGCTCGAAGAAGTCGCGGTGGCGCTGAAGCAACTCTACGGTCGCGACACCGGCATCGTGCTGTCGGAACTGCGCCACGTCGCCGATGTGGTGGCCGAAGCCGCGGCGCGGGCCATCCCGCTCAACAAGGCGATCGTCGGCGAACACGTCTTCACCCATGAATCCGGCATTCATGTCGACGGCCTGCTCAAGGATCAGCGCACCTACCAGTCGCTCGATCCGCTGCTGCTCGGCCGCTCCAACCGGATCGTCATCGGCAAGCACTCCGGCCTGTCGGCGATCACCTCGTCGCTGGCCCGGCTCAACCTGCCGGCGACCGCCGACGAGGCGCAGGGCATTCTGGCGCAAGTGCGTCGCTACGCGGTCGCCCACAAGGGCCCGGTCGGCAATGAGACATTAACGGCAATCTGGCGCGAAGTCCGCGACCGGCCGCTGCCGAGCTGTGCGTGAGATGGCGGAGTTGGTCACCATCAGGCGTCCACGTTCAACCGTCATTGCGAGCGAAGCGAAGCAATCCAGAAGCGCCGTGGACCGGGCTGGATTGCTTCGTCGCTGCGCTCCTCGCAATGACGGCGGGGAGGGGCTGGCGGTGAACCTCAAACGAAGGAGACTGACATGAGCGCGTCCCTGGCGACCACGACCGAGCCCGCCGATATCATCGGCCAGTTGCAGCGCGCCGGTTCGGCGGAAGAGTTCTTCCAGCTGCTCGGCGTCGACTACGACCCCAAGCTGCTCAACGTCGCCCGTCTGCACATTCTCAAGCGGATGGGCCAGTATCTCGCCGGCGAGGATCTCACCGGCCTGCCGCAGGGCGAAGCGGCGGCGCGTTGCAAGGCGGTGCTCGAACGCGCCTACGCCGACTTCCTCGCCTCGTCGCCGCTCGATCAGCGCGTCTTCAAGGTGCTCAAGGACGCAGTGGCGCCGAAGTCGCCGCGCAAGGCGGCGTTCGTGTCGCTCGACGCGCTGAAGTAACCGCGGCGTACACCTCACCGAAAATACTTACCTTTCCGTCATGGCCGGGCTTGTCCCGGCCATCTGCGTCTTTTCCGGCTCTCCCTCCGCAAGGCGTGGATGCCCGGGACAAGGCCGGGCATGACGGCGCGTTGCGGATCAACCTCGCCGAACGCGCTGTCGCCTTCCTGACAAGTGTCACACTTGTCGGGTCGCCTTCATGGCGAAAGCCTGTCGGGCTTCGCGACAGATCGGCCAATGCCTTGCTTTCCCGAATGAATCCGGTGCGTCGCGAAGTTGGTACGGGGCTTGCTGATAGGTCTCTGTCAGCTTAGCGCGGAGCACATCATGCATATCGTCGTTTGTATCAAGCAGGTTCCGGACTCGGCGCAGATCCGCGTGCATCCGGTCACCAACACGATCATGCGCCAGGGCGTCCCGACCATCATCAATCCTTATGATCTGTTCGCGCTCGAAGAGGCGCTGCGGCTGCGCGACAAGCTCGGCGGCGAGGTCACGGTGCTGACCATGGGACCGCCCTCGGCCGAGGACTCCTTGCGCAAGGCGTTGACCATTGGCGCCAATCGCGCGGTGCTGCTGACCGACCGTTTCTTTGCCGGCGCCGACACGCTCGCCACCAGCTACGCGCTCGCCGCCGCGATCCGCAAGATCGGCGCGACCTTCGGGGCGCCCGATATCGTGTTCACCGGCAAGCAGACGATCGATGGCGACACAGCGCAGGTCGGCCCGGGCATCTGCAAGCGGCTCGACTTCCTGCAGCTCACTTACGTCTCGAAGGTCTGCTCGGTCGATCTCGCCGGCCGCACCATCGAGGTCGAGCGCCGCTCCGAGGGCGGCGTGCAGGTGCTGCGCAGCAATCTGCCCTGCCTGATCACGATGCTGGAAGGCACCAACGAGGTGCGCCGCGGCTCGATGCAGAATGCGCTGAACGCCGCCCGCGCCGAGATGGTGAAGTGGAGCGCGCAGGATGCCGGCGTCGAGGATATCTCGAAGTGCGGCCTGCGCGGCTCGCCGACCGTGGTGAAGCGCGTGTTCGCGCCGACGCCGCGCGCCGAGAAGGCCAAGGTCGTCGAGGCCGCGGGCCAGCCGCCGGCCGAGGCGCTGATCGACGAAATTTTCAAGCTCCGCCCCAAGCTCGAAGCCGAGATGTTCGAGCTGGCCCGCGGATTCTGACACCTCTTACAAGAAAGCCGTTGCGATGAGCCAGCCAGCCAAGCCTGCACCGCAGCCCGCCGGACGCGCCTCCGCCAAGAAGGAGCTGTCCGAGCACTTCAAGCAATACAAGCACGTCTGGGTCTTCATCGAGCAGGAGCGCGGCCACGTGCATCCGGTGTCGTGGGAGCTGATGGGCTCCGGCCGCCGGCTCGCCGACAAGCTCGGTGTCCAGCTCGCCGCCGTGGTGATCGGCCCGAAGGGCGAGGCGACGCAGGCCGCGGTGGCGGAGTCGTTCTGCTACGGCGCCGACCTCGCTTACATCTGCGCCGACGACGTGCTCACCGATTATCGCAACGAGTCCTACACCAAGGCGCTGACCGATCTGGTCAACACCTACAAGCCGGAGATCCTGCTGCTCGGCGCCACCACGCTCGGTCGCGACCTCGCCGGTGCGGTGGCGACCACGCTGCTCACTGGCCTCACCGCCGACTGCACCGAACTCGAAGTCGACGCCGACAATTCGCTCGCCGCGACCCGGCCCACGTTTGGCGGCTCGCTGCTGTGCACGATCTACACGCTGAACTTCCGTCCGCAGATGGCGACCGTGCGGCCGCGCGTGATGTCGATGCCCGACCGGGTCGAGAAGCCGGTCGGCCGCGTCATCGAATTTCCGCTCGGCCTGGTCGAGGCCGATATCGTCACCAAGATCCTGGCCTTCGTGCCGGATCGCGACAAGGCGACGTCGAACCTCGCTTATGCCGACATCGTCGTCGCCGGCGGTCTCGGGCTGAATTCGCCCGAGAACTTCCAGCTCGTGCGCCAGCTCGCCAGCGTGCTCGGGGCCGAATACGGCTGCTCGCGGCCGCTGGTGCAGAAGGGCTGGGTCTCGGCAGACCGCCAGATCGGCCAAACCGGCAAGACCATCCGGCCGAAGCTCTACATCGCGGCCGGCATCTCCGGCGCGATTCAGCACCGCGTCGGCGTCGACGGCTCCGACCTGATCGTCGCCATCAACACCGACAAGAACGCGCCGATCTTCGACTTCGCCCATCTCGCTCTCGTCACCGATGCGATCCGGCTGTTGCCGGCGCTCACCGAGGCGTTCCGCAAGCGGCTGTCGCCGCACACCCGCGACCGGATCGCAAGCTAACAGGAGGCTGCCATGATCGAGGAACGTTTCGACGCCATCGTGGTCGGCGCCGGCATGGCCGGCAATGCCGCCGCGCTGACGATGGCCAAGCGCGGCCTGAAGGTGCTGCAGATCGAGCGCGGTGAGTATCCCGGCTCGAAGAACGTGCAGGGCGCCATTCTCTACGCCGACATGCTGGAAAAGCTGGTGCCCGACTTCCGCGAGGATGCACCGCTGGAGCGGCATCTGGTCGAGCAGCGGTTCTGGATGATGGACGGCAAGTCGCACACCGGCCTGCACCATCGCTCGGACGACTTCAACGAAGAGAAGCCGAACCGCTACACCATCATCCGCGCGCAGTTCGACAAATGGCTGTCGAGCCGCGCGCAGGAAGCCGGCGCGATCGTGCTGTGCGAGACCACCGTCAAGGAACTGGTGCAGGACGCCTACGGCAAGGTGATCGGCGTGATCACCGACCGTGACGGCGGCGAGGTCCATGCCGACGTCGTGGTGCTGGCGGAGGGCGTCAACGGCCTGCTCGGCACCAAGGCGGAGCTGCGCGCGCGGCCGACGCCGGAGAACGTCGCGCTGGCCGTGAAGGAGATGCACTTCCTGCCGCGCGAGACCATCGAGGCGCGCTTCAATCTGAAGGGCGACGAAGGCGTGGTGATCGAAGCCGCCGGCACGATCTCCGCCGGCATGACCGGCATGGGCTTCATCTACACCAACAAGGAGTCGATCTCGGTCGGTATCGGCTGTCTGGTCTCCGATTTCCAGAAGTCCGGAGAGACGCCCTACGATCTGCTCGACCGCTTCAAGAAACACCCTTCGGTCGCGCCGTTGCTCGAGGGGTCGGAAGTCAAGGAATATGCCGGACATCTGATTCCGGAAGGCGGCTACAACGCGATCCCGCAGCTCTACGGCGACGGCTGGGTCGTGGTCGGCGACGCCGCGCAGCTCAACAATGCGATGCACCGCGAGGGCTCGAACCTGGCGATGACATCGGGACGGATCGCCGGCGAGGCGATCTTCCAGGTCAAGTCGCGCAAGGATCCGATGACCAAGGAGAACCTGGCGCTCTACAAGAAGATGCTGGACGACAGCTTCGTCATCAAGGATCTGAAGAAGTACAAGGATATGCCGGGCCTGCTGCATATCCAGTCGCAGAACTTCTTCCTGACCTATCCGCAGCTCGTCAACAAGGCGCTGCAGAACTTCGTCCGGGTCGACGGCACGCCGAAGCTGGAGAAAGAGAAGACCACGATCAAGTCGTTCGTTTCGGCGCGGTCGTGGGGCGGGTTGTTCGGCGACGCGTTCCGCTTCGCGCGGGCGTGGCGCTGAGCGTAGCAAGCGATAGTTCAGGAATTGGAGAGGCCAATCATGACCACGGAAGCCCCCATTCGGGTCGAAGACAAGCTGTTCCAGAACCGCTATCTGGTCGACGTCGGCAACGCCCACATCAAGGTGAAGCCGCACACCAAGCCGTCGCCGCAATTGCTGGCGCTACTGAAAGTATGCCCGGCGCATTGCTACGAGCTGAATTCTAACGGCCAGGTCGAAGTGACGCCCGACGGCTGCGTCGAATGCGGCACCTGCCGGGTGATCGCCGAGGGCGGCGGCGAGCTCGAATGGAACTACCCGCGCGGCGGCTACGGCGTGCTGTTCAAGTTCGGCTGAGCGTAATCAACGTCGAGAGCGGGACGGCCGAGACGGCGGCCCCGCGCCTCACTCCCACGCCTTATTCCCGCGCCGAGCGGAACAGGCCGGGAGTCACACCGAGTTGTTTGCGGAACACCTCCGACAAATGGCTCTGGCTCGAGAAGCCCGATTCCAAGGCGACCTCGACGATCGGCAGGTCGGTCGAGGCGAGCAGGTCCTTGGCTTTCAGAATCCGGCGCGAAACGACGTACTGGTGAACGCTCATGCCGAGGCGTTGATTGAAAGCGCGCGACAACGATCTCGGGGAAAGGCCGGCTTCCCGCGCGAGGGCCTCGAGCGGCAGGTCATCGGCGATCCGCTCGGCGATCAGTTGGCAAACGCGTCGCAGCGCGTGCTCCGGCGCCGCAGGAGCGTCGCCCTCGAATGCCGAGGAGCGGCCCGCCGCCGTGTAGTTGCGGACGACGTGTGCGTAGGCCGCGTGGGCGAGTTCATCCGCATAATAGCGTGCCCCGGCGTCCTCGGGCAGCCGTAACATTTTCAGGACGGCGAGGGCCAATTGCTCGAGCAGGGGATCGTGCACGCCCAGCGGCACGTCCAGTTCCACCCGCCCCACATGCTCGCTGCATAGCCGCGCGGCCGCCTCGTCCAGCAGATCCTGGCGAAGATACAGGGTCAGCATCTCCGAGCGGCCATGACGGTGCCATTCACTCGCCTCCAGCGCGGGAATGAGGTGGAATTGCCGCGGCCGAAGGGTGGTGGTTTCGACGGCGCCGCCGCCGCCGACGCGCTTCCGGATCCGGGCGGGTTGGCTGACGCAATAGCCGAGGCACGGGTTGCCGATCGGCGCGAGTTCACCGCACCAGGTATCGACCGCAATCAGTGCCGCTTGGATGTTGGACCATCCACGGCCACTGCTGCTCGCCAGCGTCGCGTTGCGTGGCCAAGAACCAATATCGTGCATGCGCATTCCGGACTCCTGGTCGCCGAGGCCTGCGCCCGGCCCGAGATCAGCGAAGCGATCTTCGATTGACCGAATTCTGTTAGCCATCGGCCGGATTATGGAAGAGGCCGAACTATCACGCGGCCAATATGAATGAAGGTCAAGCTGAGCGTTGGCTCAAATGCCGGCAGCAGCTGCCGAATTCGTAGCTGTTCTGCCGACTACGCGAGCAGGCGATGCAAAACGCAGGACCCGAGGTTTCAACTGATCGAAATGCAACCCCGCTCAGTGCGGGGAAATGAGGTCGATATGCCGTCTCTTTTCAGCGAGTTGAAAGTACGTGACGTGACCTTGCGAAACCGCATAGCGGTCTCGCCGATGACGCAATTTTCCTCTCCGGACGGTATCGTCACCGACTGGCATTTGGCCCATCTCGGGTCCAAGGCTGTGGGCGGCGCCGGAATGGTCGTGGTCGAGCAGGCGGCGGTCTCGCCTGAAGGCCGGATGTCGACGACCTGCGCCGGCCTGTGGAACGATGAGCAGGGCGTCGCGCTCGCGCGTCTCGCCGGCTTCGTCAGCTCGGTCGGCTGCGTGCCCGGAATTCAGCTCGGCCATTCCGGTCGACGGGGATGCGTGGAGGCGCCCTGGTTGGGCGGCGGCCATCTTCCTGCGGACCATCCCGATGCCTGGGAAATGATAGGCCCGTCCGCGGTGGCGTTCGGCGGCGTCATGCACCGCACGCCCCGTGAAATGACGCTGGACGATATCGCCGCCATGGCCCGCAACTACGCTGCGGCAGCGCGGCGGGCGCGCGAGGCCGGCTTCGCGTGGCTGGAGATACACGCCGCGCACGGTTTTCTGCTGTCGAGCTTCTTCTCGCCGCTCTCCAATCATCGCACCGACCAGTATGGCGGCGACTTCGCGGGGCGAAGCCGCTTTCTGTTGGAGGTGGTCGATGCGGTGCGCGCGGAGTGGCCGGATCGGCTTCCGCTCTCGATGCGCTTCGGCGTGACGGAGTTTGCGCCGGGTAGCCAGACCATCGAGGAATCGGTGGCGCTGGCCCGCATGCTGAAGCCGCGTGGTGTCGATCTCGTCGACGTCTCCTTCGGTGGCAACTCGGGACAGGCGCAGACGCCGTGGGATGCCGAAGGCTTCATGGTGCCGGCGGCGGAGCGCATCCGCAGGGAAGCGGACATCCTCACTGCCGCGAACTGGAATCTGGCCGACCCGCATTTTGCCGATGCCATCGTGCGCGAGGCGCGGGTCGACCTGGTGATGCTCGGCCGCCCGATGCTCGCCAATCCTCATTGGCCGGTCTACGCCGCCATGGTGCTCGGCCACGAGCGCCCCTACGACCTGCTGCCGGTCCAGTTCAGTACCTGGCTCAACAAGTACCAGCGCAGCCGTGTCAACGACGGCTTCGGCCACATCACCGGCCGGGCGACGGTGCCGGAAATTGCTGCCGCCGAATGAGCGGCCTTCGACAACACCCTCCCTCCCATCTCCAGTATGGAATGAAACCGATGTCCGCACTCAAGATGTCCTTACACGACGAGCCCGCGAAGGAAGCCGTACTACCTGCCGCGCGGCTCGGCTGGATTCTCGCCGCCGTCCAGGCGCTGATCTACGGCTCCTTCATCGCGACCTTCATCATCTCCCCGGCGAGCATGACGCGGCCGCTGGCTCCAGGACTTTCTATCACCGTCGCAGTGGTCTTCGGCCTCTGCGTGGTGTTCTCGACCATCGCCCTCGCGGGACTCTACGTCCTGATCGCCAATCGCACAGCCACCGAACGGGGAGAGTGACGCCATGAATGCTGGCAAGACTGCCAAGATTGCAACGACCCTTGCGGTCCTTCTCCCGGTGCTCGTGACCGGGACTTCCGCGCTCGCCGCAGAGCCGGCCGGCGGCGGCGCCAACGCCACCGCAATCTCTTTGTTTGTCGCCATCGTGCTGGTGACGCTGGGCATCACGGCGTGGGCCGCGAAGCGCACCCGATCGACCTCCGATTTCTACGCGGCCGGCGGTCAAATCTCGGGCTTCCAGAACGGCATCGCGCTGGCTGGCGACTTCATCTCTGCCGGTGCGCTGCTCGGCCTCGCGGGTCTGGTGTTCGCGTCCGGGTTCGACGGACTCATCTTCGCGGTCGGCTACTCCACGGGATTGCCGCTGGTGGTGTTCCTGGTGGCGGAGCGCTTGCGAAGACTCGGCCGCTTCACCATTGCCGACGTGCTCGCCACCCGGCTCGACGAACGGCCGATTCGCATCTTCACGGCCTTCGCGACTCTGGTGATTGTCGTCTTCTACCTGATTGCCCAGATGGTGGGAGCAGGGCAACTGATCCGGTTGCTGTTCGGCTTCGACTACATCTATGCCCAGCTTCTGGTCGGCGCCCTGATGATCTGCTACGTCGTGTTCGGCGGCATGATGGCGACGACATGGGTGCAGATCATCAAGGCCGCGATGCTGATCGGCGCGGGGTTGATCATGACGATCGCCGTGCTCGCCCATTTCGGCTTCAGCTACGATGCCGTTATCGCGCGCGCCATCGCCGTGCATCCTCGGCACGAAGCCATGATGTCGCCGCAGGTGTTCTCCGGAGGCACCCTGCAGACCATCTCGCTCGGTCTCACCCTGATGCTCGGCACCGCCGGCCTGCCCCACGTCCTGATGCGCTTCTTCACCGTTCCGGACGCCCGTGCAGCCCGCGTTTCGGTGTTCTGGGGAACGCTGTGCGTGAGCGGGTTCTTCGCGCTCATCTTCGTCCTCGGCTTCGGCGCGCTCGCTATCATCGGCGGCGACCCGAGCTACGTCGATGCGAACGGAGCGGTGCGCGGCGGCGGCAACATGGCCACCATCCACCTCGCACACGCCCTGGGCGGCAATCCGCTGATGGGGATCGTCTCGGCGGTGTCGTTCGCCACCATCCTCGCGGTCGTGGCGGGCCTGACGCTGGCGGGCGCCTCGTCCGTTTCGCACGATCTCTACGCCCGGATCCTCCGCCGCGGACGATCCAGCGAAGCCAGCGAGATCATGATCTCCCGCTTCGCAACCGTCGGGCTCGGGCTGCTCTCGGTGGCGCTCGGCATCGTGTTCCAGACGCAGAACGTCGCCTACATGATCAGCCTTGCCTATGCCATCGCCTGCAGTTCGACGCTGCCGCTGCTGCTGCTGACGTTGTACTGGGGCGGGTTGACGACGCGCGGCGCCATCAGCGGCGGCATGGTCGGCCTCGGCGCGGCGGTGATCCTCACGGTCCTCGGCCCCCCGGTATGGGTCAAGGTGCTCGGCAACGCGGCGCCGATCTTCCCGATCGATCCGCCGACCATCGTCTCCATGCCGCTGGCCTTCTTCACCGCCTGGTTCGTATCGGTGATGAGCCGCCGGACCGAGCAAGTATCGATGGCCACCGGCCTGGAAGCTGCGGAATAAAGCGGCACTGAGAACGATCGCAGAATCGACCGCCGGACGATTGTCGAAATCGCCCGGCGGTCGTCCGTCTGATCTTCAGGCTGCCGAGGTCAGCGCCTGTTGCACGCCGAGCCGGCGCGGCTGCACCCCGAGGCCGCGCCGCGCAAGCCATTGCTGCACCCGCGGCGAGTCGATCATCGCCTCTTCGGCGAGGCCGTTGGTGAATTCGCGCCAACTCGCCAGGCGACGCTCCGGCACGCCGACCACGACGGGAATCCCCAGATCCACCGCTTCGGTGATCGCGTCGGCGAGGCCGCCGCCGGTGGCTTCGAGCTGGCCGAATTTGTTGACGATCAGCAGTTCAGGGCACTTCTGGAATGCCGCGCTGATCAGCGCGGCCGCGTCCTGCATGGCGGTTGGATCAACCCGGCAACCGCTCGCCTGCGGGGTCTGGTCATCGGCAAGCTGCAGGATAATGCGCGACGACAGCTCCTCGATTTCCATATCGCAGCGCGGGGTTCCGTCGCGCGTGGCGTGATAGGCGACGATCCCGGCTAACGGGACGCCGCTGTCACGCAGCCGGTAGCCCAGCTCCGAAATCGTCCGGCAGGCTGCGGCGCCGTCCGAATAGACGAGCGCAAGAATCGAAGGTCTGCCGCTTCGGCCGAGAGTGTACCCCATCGTGTCCCGCCACGCTCCAATAAGACTTTCGCAGCATCGAAATGCCAGAATCGGCGCGGCCCGGCTTTGCGACAAATCAATCTCGTGAGCGGACGTGAAACGACAGAAAATGTCTCAGTGCAGTACGAACGCGAAGACCGTCTAAGTCATCCGCCGAGCGAGGGCCCTCACGAAGGGTTCGCGTACAAGCTGTTCGGCTATGCGTTCGGCACGACAAAGGGCGCCTCGCGACAGCGCGGCGCCCGGTTTGGTCGATATCAGGCTAGACGACGTCTGGAGCGTCCCGCGGAGAATTAGTTCGCGCCGAGCAGCGACTGCGTCGTGCGCTGACCGGAAGGCGTCAGCATCGAACGTAGCTTGGCGTAGATCCGGACGGCGAGGCCGATCAGCTTCGGCTGGGTGCGGCGACAGAACGCGATCTTGCGGATGTGGCCTTCGACATGCCAGCGCGCGCTGGCGCCGTCCTTGAAGAAGATCACGTCACCCGGCCCGTAGCGCTTTGCCGGCAGACCGTCGCCCTCGATCACCACCGAGCCTTCGAGGATGCAGATCGTTTCGTCGATGTCGTAGTGCCACTCGAACTTGCCCTCGGTGCAGTGCCAGATGATCGTCGAGGCCATGCCGTCGGCGCTGCGTGACAGGGGGCAGTTGGTCGCCACCGGATTGCCTTCGAGAATCCACGACGGCTCGATCGGTGCGGGCTTCAATTCGACTTGCGTCGTGGCGGTGAGGATCAGATTGCTGGTCATCCGGTCGGCTCCTCTGAGGTGCTACGGTTCATTGGTGTGATGCTGGGATGTCGAATGGAATTCAGGCGGCCTGCAATTGAAGGCGACGAAGAACGAGACGCTCGATGGTCTCGACCGACGTGAAGTTCTCGGGAGTGATCTCGGATTGCGGCAGCATGAGATCGAACGCCGCCTCGACGCCGAGCATCAGATTGACCATCTCCATCGAGGTCAGTCCGGCATCGGCCAGGCGCGTGTCGGGCTGCACGGGGCCGGAGGCCGCGTTCTGTGCGAGGATCGACTGCACCAATTCGAGGATTGTGGTCTGAACGGCAGTGGATGTGCCGGCCTGCATGGCTACCTCCGGGGCGGTGTTTCGCGCGCGTGGCCAAATCCCTCGCGTCGCGTATTTTGATTAGTCGAGATGTAATCGCAGAAAACTTGCGGAAACAATTGCGGCGCATTGTCCGCATCGGCTTTCGAATTTTAACGCTAACGGGAAACCCGCGATTTCTCGGTATTCATACAAGCCCGGATTAACCCTCGAATTCGAATGCAAATTGATTCACTTTGAATCATCTCGACGTCGCCAAGGCTCGTCCGTAGCGTGTCAGTCGCAAGATGCGGCGCGCAACGTCCTGCTGATCGCGCGGTGCAGCGTCCCGACTCATCACTTGCACTGTCCGTCTCAAAGGAGACCCGCCGCCATGGCGATGATGACTGATCATGCGGTCCACGATTTTGCCCCATCGGCCGTTCCGTTCCGGCACGCTGCTGTCCCATTGTCGCAACGCGTGGCACAGGTCGCCGCGATCGCGGCGGTCGAAGCCGACAGCGTCGACCAGGAGTCGCGCTTCCCGGCGGCCGCGATCGAGGCTGCGCGTGCTCACGGCCTGCTCGGCGCCCAGATCCCGGTCGAACTCGGCGGCGAGGGCGCGTCGATCCACGACGTCACCGAGATGTGCTACACGCTCGGCCGCGCCTGCGCGTCGACCGCGATGATCGTGGCGATGCATCAGACCAAGGTGGCTTGCCTGGTCCGCCACGGCCGCGGCAGCGCCTGGCACGAACAATTGATGCGCCGGCTCGCGGCGGACCAGCTGCTGCTGGCGTCGTCCACGACCGAGGGCAATAACGGCGGCAACATCCGCGCCAGCGCTGCGGCGATCGAAGTGACGGCCGAGGCGGTGTCGCTGGTACGCGACGCCACGGTGATCTCCTACGGCGCCCAGGCCGACGGCGTGATGACGATCGCGCGCCGCGCCAATGATGCGGCCGCGTCCGATCAGGTGCTGGTGGTGTTCACCAAGGAAGACTACACGCTGCGGCCGACGCTCAGCTGGGAGACGCTCGGCATGCGCGGCACCTGCAGCCGCGGCTTCGAGCTCAAGGCCAACGGTCTCGCCGCGCAGGTGTTCACGGATCCGTACGACCGCATTCACGCTCAGACCATGACGCCGGTGGCGCATCTGTCATGGTCGTCGGCCTGGGCCGGCATCGCGGCGGCGTCAGTGGAGCGCGCGCAGGCCTTCATCCGCAAGGCGGCGCGCGGTGCCGGCGGGCAGCTGCCGCCCGGCGCCGCGCACTACAATGCGGCGAAGCGCTCGCTGATCAAGCTGCGCGCGCTGATCGCCGCCAATCTCGATACGTTCGCGGCGGCGGAGTTCGACGAGCGCGCGCTCGGCTCGCTGGATTTTCAGTCGGGCATCAACCTGCTCAAGGTCGAGGCTTCGGAACTGGCGGTGGAAACCGTGATGAGCGCGATGCGGGCCTGCGGCCTGGCGGGCTATCGCAACGACGGCGACTTCACGATCGGGCGGCATCTGCGCGACGTGCTGTCGTCGCCGCTGATGATCAACAACGACCGCATCCTCGCCAATATCGGCACCGCCAGCCTGATGGCCGCCGTGCCGGCGACGCTGCGCGACTGATCAACGAACCAGATTCAGAGGAGTCACTCCGCATGAACGTCGCGATCCGCTCCATCCCGTCGGAAGCCGCCGCGCAGCCGGTCGATCCGCTCGATCATCTCGCCGCGCATCTGTTCCACAAGCTCGGCGCCGACGGCGTCTATGCGCGCACCGCGCTGTATGAAGGCATCGTCGAGAAACTCGCGGCGCTGATCTCGCGCCATCGCGAGACCGGCACCGAAGTGATGCGGTTCCCGCCGGTGATGAGCCGGGCTCAACTCGAGAAGTCCGGTTATCTGAAGAGCTTTCCGAATCTGCTCGGCTGCGTCTGCGGCCTGCACGGCACCGAGCAGGAGATCAACGCGGCGGTGAGCCGGTTCGACGCCGGTGGCGATTGGACCACCTCGCTGTCGCCGGCCGATCTCGTGCTGTCGCCCGCGGCCTGCTACCCGGTCTATCCGATCGCGGCGAGCCGCGGCCCGCTGCCGGCCGGCGGCCTGCGCTTCGACGTCGCCGCGGATTGCTTCCGCCGCGAGCCGTCGAAGCATCTCGACCGGCTGCAGTCGTTCCGGATGCGCGAATACGTTTGCATCGGCGCGCCGCAGGATGTCGCCGAGTTCCGCGAGCGCTGGATGGTCAAGGCGCAGGCGATCGCCCGCGATCTCGGCCTGGCGTTTCGGGTCGACACCGCGTCCGATCCGTTCTTCGGCCGCGTCGGCCAGATGAAGGCGATCAGCCAGCAGCAGCAGGCGCTGAAGTTCGAACTGCTGGTGCCGCTGCGCTCGGAAGAATCCCCGACCGCCTGCATGAGCTTCAACTATCACCGCGAGCATTTCGGCGTGACCTGGGGCATCGACGACACCGACGGCAACCCCGCCCACACCGGCTGCGTCGCCTTCGGCATGGACCGGCTCGCAGTCGCGCTGTTCGCCACCCACGGCATCGATACGAGCGCGTGGCCGGCGAGCGTGCGTGAGGTGCTGGCGCTGGACTAACAAACGCGCCGTCGTTCCGGGGCGCGCGTAGCGCGAACCCGGAAGCTCGTCTGTGGACACCAGCCTCTCCACGTCATTCCGGGATGCGCTGCGAAGCAGCGCAGGCCCGGAATCCATATCCACTGTCATTGCATTGAAGCACGGCTGCTGCAACGCCCATGTATCACCGAGAGTCCAGGGAGTATGGATTCCGGGTTCGCGCTTCGCGCGCCCCGGAATGACGAGAGGTTGGTAATCGAAGCGAGCTACGCCGTATTCCCGGCGTCGATGGTTTGCACCGATCCGGTGATGTTGCGGCCGCCGTCGCCGAGCAGGTACTCGACCATGCGGGCGACGTCGTCGGCTTCGGCGAGGCGGCGCAGGGCGCTGCGGTTCGCGATCTTGTCGCGGCCTTCGCCGGCGAGGCCAGAGGTCAGCTCGGTGTCGATGAAGCCGGGCGCGATGGCGTTGACGGTGATGCCGAGCCGGCCGACTTCGCGCGCCAGCGACCGCGTGAAGCCGATCGCCGCCGCCTTGGTGGCGCCGTACACCGACAGGCCGTTGTAGCCGGTCGAGCCGATGATCGATGACATGTTGATGATCCGCCCGCCGCCATCCGCCATCATGTTGCGGACGACGTACTTGGTCAGCACCATCGGCGAGGTTACGTTGATGCGCAGCAGCGCTTCGATCTGGCTGTTGTGCATCGTCGCCAGCACGCCCTCGGTGCCGATGCCGGCATTGTTGACGAGGCCGTAGATGGAGCCGAACTCGCGGCGCAGTTCCTTGACGAAGCCGGGGATGGCGTCGATCTCGCCGAGATCGAACGGCTTGAAGGCGATCGAGCCGTCGCCGTTCGCCGCGGCCGCGATCGCGGCCTTCAGCTCGTCGCTCTCGCGCCGCGCCACGGCGATCACCCCGTAACCGCCGGCTGCGAGGCGCTGCGCGATCGCCAGCCCGATGCCGCGGCTGCCGCCGGTCACGACGACTTTACGCATGACGGGCCAGCTTGCCGGAGGCGGTGACGTCGAGCTGCGGCACGAAGTTGACCACCGCCGGCACCTTGTGGGCCGGCAGCGCACGCCTGCACTCGGCGAGGATCGCCTCGCGGATCTCGCCGGTGCGTCCGGAGTCCGACACGTTGGCCAGCAGCACGTCGGCGACCACCAGCGCGCCGGTGATCGGGCTGCGCCGCGAGCGGATCCGCGTCATGCGGACCGCGGGGTGACGGTTGATCACGGCTTCGACTTCCTCCGGATGCACTTTTAGGCCGCCGACATTGATGATGCCGTCGCGGCGGCCGACGAAGTAGTAACGATCGTCACGCAGCTCGACCATGTCGCCCGTGTCGATGAAGCCCTCGGCATCGGCGAGCTGCGGTGCGCCGGCGCCGACGTAAGTATGCGCGGTGCGGCCGGAGCGGATCCGCAGCGAGCCGTCGACGACCTTCATCTCGACGCCGGTGGGGCTGGTGCCGATCATCGCGGCGGGAAAGCCCTCGCGACCATCATTGACCGCGAAGCCGACGCCGGCCTCGGTCGACGCGTAGGCATGGCCGATCGACGCGTCGGGAAAGGCGCGGCGCAGGCTGTCGAGCACCGCCTGGTCGGCGATCTCGCCCGACAGCCGCACGTAGTTCGGGCGGAAGCTGGTGATCGCGGCACTCATCAGCGCCTTGCGCCAATGCGACGGCGTTCCCGAAAGATGCGTGACGCCGCGTGCGGCGAGCCGCGCCAGATGATTGATCACCTGCTCGCCCGGCGCCGACAGCACCATCGAGCCGCCGCCGAGCACGGCGCGCAGGAAGATCTGCAGACCGCCGTAGCGGCGGATGTCGTAGAAGGTCGCCCAGGTCGGCGGCGTGCCAGACGGCGCACCATCGGCAACGATCGCGCCGGTCAGGGCAGCCAGCGTATGGGCCACGATCTTCGGCGCACCTGTGGTGCCGGAGGTCAGCATCAGCCACTGCGTGCTATGCGCCAGCTCCGGCGGCTGCGCCGACCGCAACGGCAGCGCTGCCGGCACGATCAGGTCGACGCCGAGGCCGGCCCAGCGTGCCGCATCGTCGGTCACGATCGCGTCGATCTGCGCGTCCGCGATCAGCGTGGCGGCGTAGTCCATGTTGAAGTCGGGCGGGCACAGCAGCATCCGCCGCACCACGCCATCGAGCTCGATCATCGCGATGCCGCTGAGCAGCTGCGTCGACAGCGACAGCACCACGGCGCGGCCCGCCAGCTCCGGGAGTCGGCCGCCCAGCACGGTTCCGCGTGCGATGTCGGCGATCGCGACGGTGTCTGCCGCGTCGGACAGCGTGCGGTCGCTCACACCCGCCGCGAGATAGTTGCGCAGCGCGCTGATTTCACGCGGGGACATTCTCGTACGCCTTGATGAAGTCGCCCAGCGTCACCGGAAAGATCGCGTCGTCGGCGGTGGTGAACGGATCGACGCCGAGCGTGTCCTCGAGCCGTGCGACCAGAATGGCGAAACACAGCGAGTCGAAGCCGGATTGGTGTAGTACCAGATCGTCGGTGAGCGCCGGCAGCTTGCGGTTCTGCTCGGCTGCGATCTCTTCCATCATCTTCACAATCGTTAACCGTACAGACATCGTTATTTCGCCTTCCTGATCGATCCGTGAGACAACACCATAGGGCGCAAAGATGAAGCGAATCTATGTGCGTAGCTCGCAATTCCGGTCGATTGGTAAACGCTGATGAACGCCCCTCAAGTGCGCTGCCGTGAAATCGTCGAAGGCGATATCGAAGCGGTCTCGGACCTGCTGACGCGGGGGTTTTCGGGTCGTACGCACGATTACTGGCGCAGCGGTCTCCACCGCCAGCGCGCACGGGACATTCCGGCTGATTGTCCGCGTTACGGTTATCTGCTCGAGACCGAGGGCCGGCCGGTCGGCGTGCTGCTGCTGATCTATGCGCCGCGCGGTTCGGGTCTGCTTCGCTGCAACGTGTCGAGCTGGTATGTCGACCCCGAGTTCCGCAACTACGCGACGATGCTGACCTCGATGGCGCAGAAGAACAAGGCGGTCACCTACGTCAACATTTCGCCGGCGGTGAATACCTGGCCGATCATCGAGGCGCAGGGCTTCCGCCGCTATTGCGCCGGCATGTTCGTGGCGGTGCCGCTATTGTCGCGCGCCGAGCCCGGCATGCGGGTCGAACGTATCACCGGCGACACCGGCGCGGTGGCCGGGCTGCCGGAGGCCGAGTTCGACTTGCTGCGCAGCCACGCCGGCTATGGCTGCCTGTCGCTGGTGGCGCGCGTCGGCGGACAGGCGATGCCGTTCATCTTGCTGCCGAAGCGGATGAAGCACGGCCGCTATCCGACGCCGGCGATGCAACTGGTGTATTGCCGCGACGTGGCGGAGTTCGTGCGCTGCGCCGGCGCGCTCGGCCGCGCGCTGCTGTGGCGCGGCGCTCCGCTGGTGGCGCTCGACGCCAACGGACCGATCGACGGTCTGAAGGGCCTCTACTCGGATTCGCGCGGCCGCAAATACTTCAAGGGGCCGAACCCGCCGCGGCTCGGCGATCTCACCGAAACCGAACTGGTGCTGTACGGCCCGTGACGGCCGGCGCCTCACAACACAGGGAAACGCCATGCATCAACCGCTGAAGAGCCGCACCGCCGCGGAGGCGCTGGTCGATCAACTCGTGATCTGCGGTGTCAAGCACGTGTTCTGCGTGCCGGGCGAGAGCTTTTTGCCGGTGCTGAACGCGCTGCGCGACCGCGACATCACCATCACGGTGTGCCGCCACGAAGGCGGCGCCGCGATGATGGCGGAGGCGATCGGCAAGGCGACCGGCCAGCCCGGCATCTGCTTCGTCACTCGCGGGCCGGGCGCCACCAACGCGTCGGCCGGCATTCACGTCGCGCGGCAGGATTCGACGCCGATGATCATGTTCGTCGGCCAGGTCGAGCGCAGCGTCAAGGAACGCGAGGCGTTTCAGGAACTCGATTATCGCGCCGTGTTCGGCAGCATGACGAAGTGGACTACCGAGATCGACGATGCGGAGCGCGTCACCGAACTGGTGTCGCGCGCGTTCTACACCGCGACCAGCGGCCGGCCCGGTCCTGTCGTGGTGGCGCTGCCGAAGGATATGCTGAGCGAGCGCGTCAATGTCGGCAACGCGCCCGGTTACAAGCAGGTCGAGACCTCGCCGGGCGACGAGGAAATGCTGGAACTGGCGGCGCTGCTGGCGAATGCGCAGCAGCCGCTGCTCGTGCTCGGCGGCAGCCGCTGGAGCCTGAAGGCGCGCGAGCAGATCGAGGACTTCGCGACCCGCACCGGTCTGCCGGTCGCCACCAGCTATCGCCGCGGCACGCTGTTCGACGTGATGCATCCGCGCTATGCGGGCGATCTCGGCCTCGGTCCCAATCCGAAACTGGTGGCGCGCGCCAAGGCGGCCGACCTGATGGTGCTGATCGGCGGCCGGCTCGGTGAAATCCCGTCGCAGGGCTATGCGTTGCTGGAGAGTCCGGTGCCCGCCACCAAGCTGGTGCATATCCATCCGGGCGCCGAGGAACTCGGTCGGGTGTATCGGCCGCAACTCGCGATCCACGCCTCGCCGATCCGCTTCGTCGCGGCGCTGAGCAAGCTCGACATCGCGCCGCAGCCGGCTTGGCGGGAGGCGGCCGATGCGGCGCATGCGGAGTATCTGGCCTGGACCGAGACCGCGACGCCGCAGCCGGGCGACGTCAATCTCGGCGAGGTGATGGTCTGGCTGCGCGACAACGTGCCGGCCGACACCATTCTGTGCAACGGCGCCGGCAACTACGCGTCGTGGATCCATCGCTTCTATCGTTTCCGCAACTACATGACGCACATTGCGCCGACGTCGGCCTCGATGGGCTACGGCATGCCGGCCGCGATCGCGATGCAGCGGCTGCATCCGGAGCGCCTGGTGCTGTCGGTCAATGGCGACGGCGACTTCCTGATGAGCGGGCAGGAGTTCGCGATCGCCGTGCAATATCGGCTGCCGATCGTCACCATCATCGCCGACAACGGCATGTACGGCACCATCCGGATGCATCAGGAGCGCGAATTCCCCGGCCGCGTCGCGGCGACCGAGCTGCATAATCCGGATTTCGCAGCCTACGCCCGCGCATTCGGCGGCTTCGGCGCGAATGTCGACAAGACCGCCGATTTTCCGGCGGCGTTCGCGGCAGCACGTAGCTCGGGATTGCCGTCGATCATCCACCTCAAGATCGACCCCGACGCGATCCTGCCGGGCGCGACGCTGTCGGGCATCAAGCAGGCAGCGCTGGCGAAGGGGTGAGGGTGCGGTTTCCTTGCCACTAGCACCGTCATTCCGGGGCGCGCGCCCTTGCGCGCGAACCCGGAATCCCGAGGTAGTTTGGCACACTGCTTCACCGCGCGAGATTCCGGGTTCGCGCTACGCGCGCCCCGGAATGACCGCGGAGAGGACCTTGATTGTTCGATAGTCAGAGGCGGTTGACCGCACTCACCCGTGCGCGAAGTCCCAGTACAGCTTCCTTGCACGCGCATAAAACGGGCCGGGCTGCAGGGTGCGGTCGTCGATGCGGATGATCGGCTGGACCTTGGCGAAGTTGCCGCTGGCGAAGATCTCGTCGGCCGTGGTGAAATCCTCGTAGCGCATTGTGGTTTCCACCACGTCGGCGCCGTCGCCCCGCAGCAGGTCGATGACTCGCCGCCGGGTGACGCCGTTGAGGAAGGTGCCGTTCGGCGCCGGCGTGTAGATCACACCGTCCTTGGCCATGAAGATGTTCGAGTTGCCGAGTTCGGCGATGTTGCCGAGCATGTCGCGCATCAGGCAATTGCCGAAGCCGCGGCTCTGCGCTTCGATCATCGCGCGTGAATTGTTCGGATACAGGCAGCCGGCCTTGGCGTCGACCACCGCGCAATCGGCGCTCGGCTTGCGGAACGGCGACAGCGTGATCGACAGGCCGGTCGGTTTCGGCATCGGCGCTTCGTAGATGCACAGGCACCAGTTGGTCGTCTCGGGATCGAACAGCACGCCGCCGCCGGCGCCGTTCTGCGCCCAGTACATCGGGCGGATGTAGAGCTCAGCTTGGGGGGCGAACCGCTTCAGCCCGTCCTGCACCAGGCCGTGCCAGGTCGCATGGTCGACCATCGGCTTGAGCTTGAAATTGGTCGCCGACCAGTTGACCCGCGCGATGTGTTTGTCGAGATCAGGCGTCACGCTTTCGAAGGCGCGCCCGCCGTCGAACACCATCGAGCCGAGCCACGCGGCGTGGGTGCGGGGGCCCATGATCGGCACGTTGCCGTCGTGCCAGTCGCCGTCGAAGAAGGTCCAGGTCGTCGAGTAGTTCACCGCGGCGACGGCGGGCGCGGCGAGGCGGCTGCGCGGCGGCGGGGCTGCGGTGTCGGGGCGGACAGAGCGGGCTTCAAGCGTATCGTGCGGCATCACACTCTCACCTCTGCGTTGACGAGACGTCGATAGAGCGCCGCGTCCAGCGCTACGTAGTGGCCGGCTGGGGCATCGGCGAAATACAGCGGATCGCTGATCCGATCGGGGTCGAAGCCGTCGTCGATCAGGTCCTGTTTCTTCTGCTTGAAGGTGCCGGTGATCTCCAGCGCCGGACGCAGCCGGACAAACAGCGGGCGCGCGAAAGCCGGAAGCCGCTCGGCGACGTGGCGATACAAAGCTTCCAGATCGAAGCCGTCAGCGACCACCAGCGCCGCCATGCCGGCGCGGCCATCGCTGTGCGGCACAGCCACGCCATAGACGCTGGCGTCGACCACGCCGGGGCAGGTGGCGAGTGTCTCTGCGACTTCGCTCGCCGCGACGTTCTCGCCCTTCCAGCGGAAGGTGTCGCCGATGCGGTCGACGAAATGAAAGAAACCCTTGTCGTCGCGCAACATCAGGTCGCCGGTGCGAAACCAGGCGTCGCCGTCCGCGAACACGTCGCGCAGCACTTTCTTGTCGCTCTCCGCCGCGCTGGTGTAGCCCTCGAAGCGGCCGCCGCGCGCATCGGCTTCGCCGATCCGGCCGATCGCCTCGCCGGCCTCGCCGGGCGCACAACGGATGCAGCGCCCCTCGGCATCGCGCAGCGGCAGTCCGGCCTCGATGTCGAACTTCACGATCGCGGCCGGAAAGCGATGCGCCAGGAACGACGGGATACGCCCGATCGCCCCTCGCTCGCCCTCGACATTGTAGAGCGAGAAATTGCCTTCGGTTGATGCGTAGAATTCGAGGATGCGCGGGATCGCGAACCGGGTCTGGAACGCGTCCCAGACGTCTCCGCGCAGGCCGTTGCCGCAGACGAGTCGCAGCCGATGCCGCGTCTCGCGCGGCGAGGGCGGCGCCTGTAGCAGATAGCGGCACAGCTCGCCGATATACTGAAACAGTGTGCAGTCCCAGTGAACGATGTCGTCCCAGAACCGGCTCGCCGAGAACTTCTCGGCGATCACCACCGCGCCGCCGGCCATCAGCATGCTGCCCGGCGCGACCACGCCGCCGACGCTGTGATACACCGGCAGGCAATTGTACATCCGGTCGTCGGCCGCGGCATCGGTCAACCCGGCGAACCAGCCGGCCCAGCTCATCACCCGCCGATGCGTCACGCGCGCCGCCTTCGGGAGCCCGGTGGTGCCGGAGGTGTAGATCAGCAGCGCGAGGTCATCGACGGTGATGTGGCGCTGCTCACGAAGAGCTTTGCCTTCGCTGGCAGCGAGCGCGGGTTCGATCGAGTTCTCACCGAGGTTTCCGCCGTGCTGCCACAGTCGCGGCGCCGACGTGAGATGTGCGCGGGCGCCGGCGAAAGCGTCGATCAGATCGTGCGCCACGATGATGTGCCGAGCCTGCGCGATGTCGATGCAGTGCGCCAGCGAGGCGCCGAGCAGCTGGGTGTTGATCAGTGCCACGACGCCGCCGACGCGTGTGATGCCGAGCCAGGCGGCCAGATAGTCCGGCCGGTTCGGCATCAGCAGACACACCGTGTCGCCCCTGGCGATGCCATGCGCGATCGCCCAGTTCGCATAGCACCCGATGCGGGCCGCGAGCTCGGCGTAGTTCAGCGAGTTCTGCTCGGACAGAATGGCAGGGCGGTCCGGCGTCGCGGCGGCGTGGTCGGCGATGACGTCGGCGAGCAGGCGATCCGGCTGCTGCTCGATCCGCGCGGTGATCTCGATCGCCTTCAGCCAGCTCTTCGCGACGGACGGTTTTGCGGCCGGCGGAGCACCATTCGAAGCGGTGGCTATCAATGCGGTTGGTTGCATGTTCATGAACGCCGGCCAGGCAATCTGTCGAGAAATCTCGATGCAGTTTATGCGAAACTGCTTGGCGATTGCTTGTGCCCGCTGTGACAAAGCGTCGGCAAGGTAAACGAATGGAATTGCATAAAATTTGAATCAAATTCGCTCGAAATGATCATCTGTCGTTAGGGTTAGTACGTCGTCGTTTCCGAAACTTGTTGTCGAATTAATCCTCCGCGTCTTAGCTAGCAGCATGCGCGAACTGCGTGCGAAGTGCAGGACGCCGATGCGGAGGTGACGCCATGCGCAACGAGACGATTGCGATCCACGCCGGCTACGATCCCGATCCGACCACCAAGGCCGTCGCGGTCCCGATCTATCAGACGGCCTCCTACGCATTCGACAGCGCCGATCACGGCGCCGCGCTGTTCAATCTCGAAACCGAAGGCTATCGCTACTCGCGGATCGCCAATCCGACCAGCGCGGTGCTGGAGAAAAGGGTCGCAGAACTGGAAGGCGGCGTCGGCGCGCTGGCGGTGGCGACCGGGCAGGCAGCGCTGCATTACTCCTTCGTCAACGTCGCCGATCATGGCGGCAACATCGTTTCGGTGCCGCAGCTCTACGGCACGACGCATACGCTGCTCGCGCACATCCTGCCGCGGCAGGGCATCACCGGCCGGTTTGCGGAGAGCGATCAGCCGGAGGCGATCGAGCGGCTGATCGATGATGACACCCGCGCAGTGTTCTGCGAGACCATCGGCAATCCGGCCGGCAATGTCTGCGATATCGAGCGGATCGCCGAGGTCGCGCATCGCCACGGCGTGCCGCTGATCGTCGACAACACGGTGGCGACGCCGATCCTGCTCAAGCCGATCGATTACGGCGCCGATATCGTGGTGCACTCGCTCACCAAGTTCCTCGGCGGCCACGGCACCACGCTGGGCGGCATCATCGTCGACAGCGGCCGGTTCGACTGGGCGGCGCAGCCGAAGCGTTTTCCGGCGTTCAATCAGCCGGATCATTCGTATCACGGCATGGTGTATGCCGAGCGGTTCGGGCCGACCGCCTATATCGAACGCGCGCGCAGCATCTATCAGCGCACGATGGGCTCGGTGCTGTCGCCGTTCAACGCCTTCCTGCTGCTGCAGGGCATCGAAACCGTGGCGCTGCGGATGGAGCGGCACGTCGAGAATGCCCGTAAGGTCGCCGAATTCCTCAAGGGCGACCCGCGCGTCGCCTGGGTGAACTACACCGGCTTCCCCGACAGTCCGTATTATCCGCTGGTGCAGAAGTATCTCGACGGCCAGGCGTCGTCGCTGTTCACCTTCGGCATCAAGGGCGGGATGGAGGCCGGCAAGGCCTTCTACGACGCCCTCAAGCTGATCACCCGCCTGGTCAATATCGGCGACGCCAAGTCGCTGGCCTGCCACCCGGCGTCGACGACGCATCGTCAGATGTCGGTGGAGCAGCAACGCGTTGCCGGCGTGCTGCCGGAGACCATTCGGCTGTCGATCGGCATCGAGCACATCTCCGACATTCTGGCCGATCTCGATCAGGCGCTGGCCGCGGCGAGCGGTCAGCAGCCGCGCCTCCTCGCCGCCGAATAGCAGGCGGGGCAGCATGACCCTGCTGTTCGACAACATCGACCTGGCCCATGAGGCTTCGCTGGTTCCGGTCGGCGCATCCGACGCCGCGGCGAGTCTCGGTCCGCAGCCGGGCCGCCGCGTGTTGGAGATCGGCCTCGTCAACAACATGAGCGATGCGGCGCTGCGCGCGACCGAACGGCAGTTCCAGCGGCTGCTTCGCTTCGGCTCGGGGGATCAGCCGGTGCGGCTGCATTGCTTCGCGCTGCCCTCGGTGCCGCGCGCGGCCGCGACCCGTCACCGCATCGCCAGCCTCTACACCGATCTCGCCGGACTCGATCACCTTCGGCTCGACGGCCTGATCGTCACCGGCGCGGAGCCGCGCGCAGGCTCGCTGCGCGAGGAACCGTACTGGGACGAGATGCGGGCGCTGGTCGACTGGGCGGCCGCCAACACGCGCTCGACGATCTGGTCTTGCCTGGCCGCGCACGCCGCGGTGCTGCATCTCGACGGCATCGAACGGCAGCGGCTGCGGCGCAAATGTTCAGGCGTCTATGGCTGCGCGCGGCAGGGCGACGACCCGCTGCTGGCCGATCTGCCCGCGCAGGCGCGCGTGCCGCATTCGCGGCTTAACGATCTTCCCGCCGAGAAGCTGAGCGCGGCCGGCTACACCGTGCTGACCCAGGCCGAAGGCGCCGGCGTCGATATCTTCACCCGCGACGCCAGCAGCCGTTTCGTGTTCTTCCAGGGCCATCCCGAGTACGATCCGGCCTCGTTGCAGCGGGAATATCTGCGCGACATCGGCCGCTACCTGGTCGGCGAACGGGACGACTACCCGGACGTTCCGGTCGATTACTTCGACGCCGGCACCGAGCTGGCGCTGCAGGCCTTTCGCGCGGAAGCCGAAGCCGTCCGCGATCCGGCCCTGATCGCCAAGCTGCCGGCTTTGGCGATGCGCGACGGCATGGCCGCCGCAATCGAAGCCACCGCCGCCGCGCTGTTCCGCAACTGGCTGACAAGCCTCGCACAGTAACAGGGCGGCGCGAGCGCTGCTGAGGCCTTCTGCGTTCCAGACGCTGGACCATCCCCGTCATGCCCGGCCTTGTGCCGGGCATCCACGCCTTGCTGCAGGAAATGCGTCAAAGGCGTGGATGGCCGGGACAAGCCCGGCCATGACGAGCGTCGTGAACGATTGAGAATCTAGAGTGATCGTTCGTCAAGACACCTGAAAGAGCGCGCCTCACTCCGGGCGCAGCGAGACCGGGTCGCGGCGCAGGCGTGTCAGCAGGCGGAGCACCGAGCCGTCGATGCCCGCCATGCTCTTGGCGGCGCCGCGGAGCAGCAGCGCCAGGGTGACGAACGAGATGGTGGTGGCGGCCACCGCGCCGGTGATGCCGAACATCGGGATCAGCACGAAGAAGCCGACCGCGCGCATCAGGAAGGTGCCGCCGACGATCGTCAGATAGGTGCCCTCGTGCCCGGTCAGCATCAGAATCGAACCCGACGGACCGGCGGCCGCGACCGCCGCGGTTCCGATCGTCAGCAGCGCCAGCGCGCCGTAATACGGCACGTAGTCCGCGTTGAAGGCGAGCAGGATCCAATGTCCGCCGCCGATCACGACGACGAGGCCGGCCGTGACGATCGCCAGCGTGATCAGGGCGACGGAGTCGAGCAGGCTGTCGAGCTGCCGATATTGCCGATTGTAGTACAGATTGGGGAAGTGCCGGGTCGAGAAGATGTAGACCGCACCGGTCGCGGTCGCGAACGCGTTGGCGATCCGGGTGGTCACGAAGTAGGCGCCCGCGATCGTCGGGCTCATCAGATAGCCGATGATGACGACGTCGGCATATTGATTGGCGGCTTCGAGGCCGCTGGAGATCCACAATTTGGTGGAGCGCGCGATCCAGGTGCCGAACTCGAAGCGCGAGCCGGATTGGCCGATTTCCGGAAACTGCGCGCGCACCCGCCGGCGCAGCAGCGTCATCTGGATGATCACGGTGATGCTCGAGGCCGCCGCCATGCACAGGAAGATGCGGTAGATCTCGATCGGGAAGCCGAGCACGTAGCACACGGCCAGATACGCCATCGGACACAGCGCCACCGGCAGATAGGTGAGCCCGTCGCCGACCCAGACGCCGACGGCGCCGCGGGCGAGATGCGCCGAGGTCAGCATCAGCGAGTAGCAGATCAGATACAGCGTCGCCGCCACCGTCAGGGCAGCGTCGTGCTGTGCCAGGAACCAGACGAAGAACGGCAGACCGACCAGGATGACGCCGGCGAGCGACGCCAGCGCCGTAAACGTCATCGCGCCCTTCAGCGTCTGCTGGTCTCCGGCCGAGCTGAATTCGCTCCACGACCGGGTGATGAAGATCTGCTGGCCCAGCGTGGCGACGACGCTGAGCAGGCCGGCGGCGCTGAACAGCATCGAGTAGGTGCCGAAATCGTGACCGCTCAGCATCCGCGCGGCCAGCGTCACCAGGCCCAGATTGGCGATCGTGATTCCGACGCGCAACGCGAACGCGCCCGACATGGCGCGGACGGCGACGTTGTGGCGGAGACCAATCAATCTGGCGGTGGGGAAGCTGAACTTCACTTATTGAACCTGGCCGGAGCGAAACTGTCGGATGGTGACGACACGCGCATCGCCTTTTCGTCTCCGATCTGCCGCAACACGGATGTGGCAACGGAGCACTGGCATCGATACGCAATCTACTCTAATTGAAGCGACTTCGATGGCATGCAAATCGATAATTGCGTGTAGGGTAAAGAGCCTCGGTATTCGTTTGCAGAGAACCCCGCGACGTGTGCCCGGTTAACCATACCCGTACGAGCGGACGAGGTGTGGATGGATCAGCTCCCGGCGAGATACGAGACGCTGCTGCGCATCGCGGCGTGGCTGTGTCTCGGGTTCATCGCGATGGCGACGCTCAGTCCGCTCGGGCTGCGGCCGACGACCGGATGGTCACCGTCGATCGAGCGGTTTCTTGCCTTCGCCTTGGTCGGCGGCCTGTTTGCGGCGGCCTATCCGCGCTACATCGTGTTCGCCGCGCTGGTCGTGCTCGGCGGAGCTGCGTTGTTCGAAATTCTGCAGGTTTTCACGCCATCGCGGCACGGCCGATTGTTCGACGCCGCCGTTAAATTCTCCGGCGGGACGTTCGGATTGATCGCGGGCTGGCTGTTCGTGCGCTTGCTGCCGCGACGCTGACGTCGTCCGCTGTCTTTCAACGGCTGTCTGCGGCGGCTGGTGCGCCGAGTTTGTCGGGCAGTCGAAGCCCCTCGATCCGCGGCTGAATGATGGTGCCGTCGATCAGCTCGAGCCGGCCGCAGCGGTTCAGCGTGTGCAGTTTGCGCCCAGGCCAGCGCGGACCCGGGGAGACGGTGTGATGCACCGTCTGGGCGAACCGGGTCGGCGACAACTCGGTGATCTCCGCGAGTCCCAGCGCACCGCCGTAACCGCGGGTGCAGTCCTGAACCGGCCGCCAAAGCCGACCGCCATGGTGCACAAATTGGCCGGCCGGGCGGGCGCTGGCGCGATCGACCAGCACCGGCCGCTGCGCATGCGGCAGCCACGGCCCGAATAGATTGTCGGCATGATAGATGGACAGCGTATCCGAATAACCGCCGGCGCCGTCACGCGTCGCACCGAACATGTAGTGCCAGCCGTCGTGTTCCACGATCGTGGCGTCGGCGAACTCGACGCCGGACAACAGCGTCGCGTGGCGCTCCCAGCGACGCGGGAACTCGACGCATCGGTAGATCGTCACCTCGTGCTGCGTGCTGCTCTCCGGGATCATCCAGAGTTGGTCGTCGTGGACGATCAGGAACGGATAGGAGAGGTGCCAGGGCTCGTCGAGCACGGGGATCGCTTCGCCGATCGGGCCGCTCTCGCCGAACTCGATCGCCGAGATGAAGCCCTTGCCGACGCGATGATCGAGCTCCTCGAAGAACACGAAGGTGCGGCCCTTCCAGGTGATCGGAAACGGATCGGCGTAGAAGCGGTTCGCCGGGCTCGGCACTGCGCGCCAGCTCGGGCCGGACAGATCGCCGGACGTCCAGATGCCGGCGTCATCAGTGTGGCGCCAGCCGATGCGCCAATGCGGTGAGTAGCAGCACAGCCGATAGACCCGTCGCGCGATGCACTCTGCGAGGCCGCGCAGCACGAAAGCCGCCGGCGCGCGCGGGCTGCGCGGATGCGGCGCGGGATGCGGCAATGCCGGCCGCGGGCCGCTGTCGATCACGCCCTTCAGCAGCGTCGCGGTGCGGGCCATCACGGTTTCGATCGCGCCCCCCAGGCCGTCGGCGGCTTCGCCGGAGGGTTTGCCCGACCACGCGATCGCGTCGCTCATTTCGTCGGCAATGTCGATGCGTGGCAGATCGCCGGCCACGATTGCGGCGATCGCGGCATCTTCGCCGGCGGCGCCGTCATACAGCGGGCGTAGATAGTGCAGATAGGTGTGAGCTGGATCGCGCGGCATCGCGGTGAAGTCCACCACGATGTCGGCGGCCTGCAGCGCCGGCCGGCTGGCCTGGGCAAAGTCGGTGTCGGCGTCGGCCCCGCAGCTTCGGCCGCGCCGCATCAGCATGCGCTCGAGTTCGAGCAGCGATTCGAGCCCGGCGGCACGTTCCGCCTCGGTGCGCACCCAGGCGATCTGAACCGCGTGCGGGCCGCCGCCCAGCAGCGCCATCACATGCCGCATCCAGCGGCGCGGTCTTTGAGCGTCGAAGCGGAGCTCGACGATCATTGCGCGGGCTCCGGCCCGCCGGGACCGATCGCCTGCTCGATGATGCGGACATATTCGTCGACCATCGCGTCGACCGAGTAGAGCGTCTTCAGGCCGTCGCCGGCCCGGCGAAGCTGCGCGCCGAGTGCCGGATCGCCGACCACGCTGGCGATCGCTGCGCCGAGCGCGGTCGGATCCGACGCGTCGACCAGCACCGCTGCGGGCTCGCCCTGATACGCCAGCACCTCGCGCAGCACCGGCAGGTCGTTGGCGACCACCGGCACGCCCGCATGGGCGGCCTCGACCGCCGCCAGCCCGAAGGTTTCGGCCAGCGACGGGAACACGAAGACGTCGAGACAGGCGAGGAAGTTCGCGACCTGCTCGGGCGAGATCTCGCCGACGAAATGCACGCGGTCGGCGACGCCGAGTTCGGCAGCGAGCTGGCGCAGCCGCGCCTCGTCGGGGCCCTGTCCGGCGAGCGCGAGGCGCCAATCCGGATACAGCGGCAGCACGCGCAGCGCGGCATCGAGTTGCTTCAGCGGATGCAGCCGCGCCACCGAGCCGAGCAGGGTCGCGTCCGGCGGCAGGCCGAAGTGACGCCGGGCCTCGGCTTTCGACAGCGTCGGCCGCTTCTGATCGAAGCCGTGCGGCACATGGGTCAGCCGCTTGCGATAGCCGGCCGGATAGCGCGAGTAGTCGCGCAGCATGTCGTGCGAGTTGACGGTGATCCGCCGGAAAATTCCGAGCTGTCCCATCACGCGGTCGACCGCTTGCAGCCAGGCCGGCATCGTCAGCCGCGCCGACACCTGGTTGGCGATCACTGGGGCCGGGCCGGCGAGGCGGGCGATGCCGCCGCCAATCGCGTTGCCGTAGTGCTGGAAGGTGAGGATCACGTCGGGGCGCAGCGCCCGCAGCCTGCGGTGCAGCACGCCGAGAAAGCGCAGGAACGACAGCGGATCGCCCGGCCGCCGCGGCGCGCAATAGCTGGTCTGCGGCGGCTCGTCGAACGAGCGCGACTGGCGGAAGAAGAACAAATTGTGGACGTCATAGCCCCGCGCCGCGAGCCCGGCGCCGACCAGCCGCGAGATTTCCTGCGCGCCGGCGTTCTCTGCCTGGGTTTGCACCAGCAACACGCGCGCCCGCTTCGCCGCGCCCGCAGGCTCGGCGCGAGGCTCCAGCACGTCGATCGTTTCGGCGCGAGGCTGAGGTTCGTTGGTCATTGACGATGTCGTGGACAAAAGGACTTCCCGAGTCTCGGCTGAACATCGGAATGCGCTAGCCGAAGGTTAATCAACGATTAAATATCCGTGTATCTGGTTTACACCAATCCGTGGCACTGCGGGTGAAGTTCCACCTCGTGCGGTTAATCGGATTCCGGCGACTGTACTCGCCGCCGCTTGGTCCACGAAGGCCCCACATCCATCACGGGTCGCAGCCGTTCGCGCAGCAGCCGTAACGCCCGATTAACCGTAGTTCTTTACTTTGTAGTGAGTATGCAGGGCGGCTTGGGCGCGGCCGAATAGTTCGGCGGTGTCGCGGCGAGGTCAATAGGCATCGAGACCGTTGCGGCACGAGGCCGCGCTTACACCCATTGGCCGCAGCGGCTAATCATCGGATTCGTAGATCCAGCGAGTTGTAAAGTATCATGTCCCGCATGCCGCCTCCGCCCGATGCGCCGGCCAACCGTCTCTCCGACGGCGTCGATTTTCGGAACGTGCTCGGGATCCTGTCACGGCGTCGTAGTTGGGTTATCGGCATCCCGGCGGTGCTGTGCGGCATTGTGGTGGCTTATCTGTTGGTGGCGCATCCCTCCTACACCGGGACCGCGCAGGTGTTCGTCGACCCGCGCGATCAGTACACGCCGAAGGACGACCCGCTGCAGAACTCGGTGCCGGGCGACGGCCTGTTGCTGGTGGAAAGTCAGCTCAAGATCATCACCTCGAACGAGGTGCTGAACCGTGTCATCGAGCAACTGAATCTGCAGAACGATCCGGAGTTCAACGGCGAACGCATCACCATCGGACGGCTGGTGAAGTCGGTGATCGGGCTCGGCAGGACCGAAGACCGGATGCTGGTGACGCTGCGCAATCTCCGCAAGAACGTAGCCACCAAACGGATCGACCGCTCCTTCGTGATCGATATCCTGGCTTCGGCCGACACCGCGCCGCGCGCGGCGACGCTCGCCAACGCGGTGGCGACTGCATATCTGGAAGAACAGTCCGGCGCCAATTCTGCGTTCCAGCGCCGCACCTCCGAGGCGATCTCGTCGCAGCTCGGCAAATTACGCCAGGAAGTGAAGCGCGGCGAGGAAGCGGTCGCGGCCTTCAAGGCGGCCAACAATCTGGTCGGTTCGCGTAGCCGCATGGTCAGCGAGCAGCAGCTCGACGAGGCCAACACCCAGCTTACCAACGCCAAGACGCGTCTCGCGGACGCGCAGGCGCGGGTGCGATTGATCGAAACGATCGAGCACGGCGATGCCGGGCTCGAGGCGTTGCCCGAGGCGATCCAGTCCGCCGCGATCGTGCAGCTCCGCTCCCGTCTGGCAGATGCCTCGCGGGAAGAAGCGCAGCTTGCCCAGATCGACGGCCCCAACCATCCGGCGCTGCAGGCGGCGCGCGCCCAGGTGCGCGACGCGCAGGCGGCGATCCAGCGCGAGCTCAAGACCATCGCCCGCTCGGTGCGCAACTCCGAGACCAGCGAACGCAGCAATGTGCAGAACCTGCAGGCCAATTTCGAAGCGCTGAAGAAACAGTCGCAGGCCAACGAACAGGCGATGGTTCCGTTGCGCGAACTCGAGCGCAAGGCGGAGTCGAGCCGTGTCGTGTACGAGACGTTCCTGGCCAAGGCCAAGACCGCCGAAGAACGTCAGGGCATCGACACCACCAACATCCGGCTGATCTCGCGCGCGACCACGCCGGAGAACAAGAGCTGGCCGCCGACGCTGATCATGCTGGCAGCGGCGATCTTCGCCGGAATCACCATCGGCATCGCGGCGGCGCTCGCGCGTGATGCGTTCGATCGCCCCGGTCGCGAGCCTGATCCCGAAGCCGTACCGGATGCGCCGGCGCCGGCCGAGGTTGTGGCGCCCCCGATGCCGCGGCCCGCGATGGCTCAGGACCACGTCAGCCGGCTCGAAGCCCTCGGCGAAGAGTTGCTTGCTGCGCCGAAGGGCACCACCATCGTGCTGGTCCAGGTGCAGCGCGACGCGTGGCTGAGCGACGTCGCCCTGCAACTCGCCCGCAGCCTGATCGCCAACCGCGTCGACGTCACGCTGGTCGACGCCGATCTGGCGCGTCACCCCACCACGTCCCGGCTCGGCTTCGACAGGGTGCCCGGCCTTTGCGACGTGCTGATCGGCGCCGCAGACATCCACGACGTGGTGCGGCTGCACAAGCCGACCGCGATGCGTGTGGTGCCTGTCGGCCTGTCGGCGATCGGCAGCCGCGATCCGCAGGCCCGGCAGTCGCTGTCGGCCGCCCTGCGGCAGCTTCGTGCCTTCGACCGCGTCGTCATCGACGGTGGCGAGATGGGCGAGTCGGCCTCCGAACTCGGCCTGTACTACATGGCCGATGAGGTCGTGTTCCTGGCGCAGCGCGAGGGCGGCAAGAGCGACGACGCGGAGATTTTGGTCGAGCTGTTGCGCCATCGCCAGATCAAGGCGCGCGTGGTGATCGTCGAGCCGGACGTCTCGGTGGCGGCATGACGGCGCGCGGCGAGGGCACGCCGCTCGCGCCGGCGGGGTTCGCGCCAGCCACTGCCTCGGCGTCCGTCGTTCGGCTGCGGCTGCCCTTCGCCGGGCCGTTCGTCCAGAAGCTGATGGCCGTCTACATCGTGCTGTTGTTCGTGGTGTCGGCCAATGTTCTCGACCTGATCGGCTACGATTACAGTTCGATCGGCGGCTCGCCGATTACCAAGATCCACATCTCCACCTACTTCATCGTTCTGCTGTTCGGCGTGTTCGTCGTCACCTATCCGCACAAGCGCGATCTCGCCCGCTATTATCTGGCCACCAAGCTCGGCTCGATCTTCTTCCTTTGCGCCGCGGTGTTCGCGGTGGTCAACATCGTCGCCGACGGCCGCAACGGCTTCGGCATGTTCTTCGACACCGATCTGCACCTGTTTCTGTGCGCGATGCTGCTGCCGTTCGTGTCGCCGGACAACATGGACCGGCTGGAGCGCTTCCTGCACTGGTTCTTCTTCGCCAATGCGCTACTGGCAGTGATCGAACTCGCCATCGGCTTCAACATCTTCCCCCTGATCACCTATTCACCGGACGGCATGACTACGGTCGAGCCGCGCGCCACTGCGTTCCTCAGCCATCCGCTGCACGCCGCCACCATCACCTGCGTCTACATCGTCAGCCTGCTGTGCGGCGCCGGCACGGCGCTGCGGGCCAATCTGCGGATGCCGATGATCGGGCTGCAATGCGCCGCGCTGCTCGCGTTCGGCGGCCGCACCGCGTTCCTGCTGACCGCGGTGATCATGGCCGGGATGCTGCTGTGGACCTTGCTGCGCGCGGCGGCCGGCATGAAGCTGTCGCGCACCGCGCTGATCGTCTGGTTCACCATCATTCCGATCGGGATTGCCGCGGTCGCGGTGCTGGCCTCGATCGGCGCCTTCGATCAGATGTTCGACCGCTTCACCGAGGACGGCGGCAGCGCCCGCACCCGCTGGCTGATGGTGCCGCTGCTGCTGTCGTTCAACTGGGGCGACATGCTGTGGGGCGCGCCGACCGACTATGTGCGCTCGCAGGTCTATTCCTACGGGCTGGAGTGGGGCGTCGAGAATCCATTCATCCAGATGAGCGTGTTCCAGGGCGTCGTGGTCGCCTCGATGATCATGCTCGGCGCGCTGTTGCTGATCTGGGAAGCGTACCGACGGATGACCTGGAAGGCGATCTTCCCGATCGCGGTGTTCCTGTTCCTGTGCAGCACGTTCGGCTCGTTCGCCGGACGGTTCTTCACCTTCTCGATCTTTCTGGTGGTGATCTCGGCGCTGTTCCGCAGGCCGGATGCGCCGCGTGACTGGGTGAGCTGAGGTGGACGCAGCGGCACCGACCCGGCTCGCCGACCCGCCCGCCATCGTGCGCCAGGCGCCGGATCTGCGGCCCGCCGGCCGCGGCGGCTATCTGCTGCCTCCCGGTTATCTCAGCACACGCGGCAGCCAGATCGTCGACAATAGCGGCCGTCCCGTGCGCATCGCCTCGATCGGCTGGAACGGCACCGAAGGCCCGCCGGGCGCTGCGCCTTCAGGGACCTGGACCGTCAGCTACAGGACCGTGCTCGACTCCATCGTTGGCGCCGGGTTCAACACTGTGCGCATTCCCTGGATCGATCTCGGCCTCGACACGCCGCTGCACGGCTACAGCGATCGGCTCGGCTGGATCAACACCACGCTCAATCCGGAACTGCTGGCATCCGATACGCCGCGCGCCAACGGCCGCTACAAGTATGTCACGACGCTGACGGCGTTCCGGCGCATCGTCGACTACGCAGGCGAGATCGGCCTGAAGGTGATCTTCGATCACCACACCAATCAGGGCACGGCCGGCCAGCAGCGCAACGGGCTGTGGTTCGACCTCGGCCCCGGCACCAACAACACCGACGGCATCGTGCCTGGCCGGTTCTCCGCCGAGATGGTCAAGCAGAACTGGCTGCGGATCGCCAAAACCTTCGCGGGCAATCCGACCGTGATCGGCTACGATCTGCACAACGAGCCGAACGGCGATCGCGGCCAGATCACCTGGGGCGGCGGCGGCCCGACCGACATCAAGGCGATGTGCGAGGATTATGGCTCGGCGATCCAGGACGTCGAGCCCGGCGTGCTGATCATCTGTGAGGGGCCCGAGACCTACAAGCCGCCGCCGAAGTCATCGGGCATGGACCCGAATCTCGCGGCGCCGGCCGGCAATCTGACGGCCGCGGGCGCCAATCCGGTGCGGCTGAAGATCGCCAACAAGCTTGTGTATTCGATCCACGAATATCCGGAGGAGATCGCCGACACCAAGCGCTGGGGCATTCCGGAAACCGGCAAAGGCTTCGTCGACCGGATGAACGCCACCTGGGGCTATCTGGTTCGCGACAACATCGCGCCGGTGTGGATCGGCGAAATGGGCGCGTCGCTGCGCACGCCGGAGACGCGCGAGTGGGCGCGCAATCTGCTCGACTACATGAACGGCAAATACGGCTCCGAGGGCGGCCCGACCTTCACGGGCGATCAGCAGCCGATCAGCGGCAGCTGGTGGCTGATCGGACCGTCGAACGATCCGCCCTACGGGCTGCAGACCGAGTGGGGCGTCGGCCACTATCGGCCCGATCAGATCGCCATCACCGACCAGATGCTGTTTCGGCCGCGCAAGTAAGTGAGGCCAGCCGCTTCGGCCCGGATCAGCGCGTCGTCTGCGTCAGCAGCAGATACATCGCGTACGGATTGGTTTTCAGATAGCGCATGCCGAGCCGGCGCGGCTCCAGCGCCATGCGCCACGCCCATTCGAGGCCGAGCTGCTGCATCCACTGCGGGGCGCGCGGCTTGGAGCCCGACAGAAAGTCGAACAGGCCGCCTGAGGTCTTGATGACGCCGACGGTCGTGAGCCGATGGCGGTTGCGGCCGATGAACAGCTGCTCGCGCGGCACGCCCATCGACACCCACAGGATGTCGGGCGCAAGTTCGGCGATCTGCCGGCACGCTGTGATTTCTTCGTCCTGATCGGCGAAGAAGCCGTTGCGGCGGCCGATCAGCTTGAGGTCGGGATAGCGCTTCGCGACCAGTTCGGCAGCGAGCCGATTGGAGTCTTCGCTGGCGCCGAGCATGAACATGCTGGCGCCGCGTGCGATCGCTTCCCGTGCAACGTCGTGAAACAGATCGGTGGTGGCGACCCGCTCCGGTAGCGGCACGTCGCACTTGTAACGCGACACGAACACGTGCGGCATGCCGTCAGCATGGATGGCGTCGGCCTGCAGGAACATCGCATGCTCGGCCGGATCGACGGCGCAGCGATAGGTGACCTCGCCGTTGGTCGACGTCATGTAGGCCGGATAGCGCCACAGCCCGCGACGCTTCAGGGCTTCGTCGACCATCCCGCGCGCGGTTTCGGTGCGATCGGCGACAACGATCGGCAGGCCGCCGATCACGTTGCGCTTCCAATGCAGGAAGCGGGTGCGACGACGCTCGCCGCTGACGCGGCGCTCGCCGAATGGCAACGAGTCGATGGCCGCGATCGAGAACGGCGCAACCCGACGATCCAACAGGCGCCGTTCGGCTCCCGCTGCCTGCGTCAGGCTTCGCTGCACAATCTGCACGTAAGGCATCGCGAATTCCGCTCGTCACTTGGTCGGTGAAGACGTGGTTCGATCAAACTCAGCATAAACAATCAGCGCTTCCTAATTGGGTTTCAAGCGCGTCTTTACCGTTTCTGTTCAACAAGGTAAAACAGTTAACGGTTTAGTAAGGATTAGCTGGGGATTTCTGCTCGACTGTCCCATTTCGCGCCAACATCGCCGCGCGGCGAGGTGGCGTGTCATCCCGGGGCAATGCCGCCCACAGGCGGGTGCGGCGCCTAGAGCTGCCGTTCCCAGGCCAGCGCATGCCGCACGATGGTCTCGAGATCGTCATAGCGCGGCGTCCAGCCGAGTTGGGTCTTGGCGCTGTCGTTCGACGCCACCAGCACCGCCGGGTCGCCGGCGCGGCGGCCCTCGAGGCGCACCGGAAAGTCCACACCCGACACGCGCTTCACGACCTCGATCACCTCCAGCACCGAATAGCCGGCCGCATAGCCGATGTTGCAGGTGATACTCGGCTGGCCGGCGCGCAGATAGCGGAGCGCGTCGAGATGCGCGGCGACGAGGTCGCTGACATGGACGTAGTCGCGGATGCAGGAGCCGTCGGGAGTCGGGTAGTCGGTGCCGAACACGTCGATTCCATCGCGCTTGCCGAGCGCGGCCTGCACGGCGATCTTGATCAGATGCGTGGCATTGGGGGTCGATTGCCCGGTGCGGCCCTCCGGGTCGGCGCCGGCGACGTTGAAATAGCGCAGCGCCGCGTAGCTGAGCGGATGCGCGCGCGCGACGTCGCCGAGGATCCACTCGACCATCAGCTTGGAACGGCCGTACGGATTGATCGGCTGCGTCGGCAGATTCTCGCCGATCGGCGTGCGGTCCGGCTCGCCATAGACCGCGGCGGTCGACGAGAACACGACATGCGGCACGCCGCGCTGCACCGCGCAGTCGATCAGTGTCCGCGCATTGGCGGTGTTGTTGCGATAGTAGTCCAGCGGATGCGTGACCGAGTCAGGCACCACGATGCTGGCAGCGAAGTGGATGATCGCGCCGATCGGGTAGCGATCCATGACGTCCCCGACGAAGCCGGCATCGCCGACCGATCCCTGGAACAGCGGCACGCCGGCGGGGATCGCCTCGCGTCGCCCGGTGGAGAGATCGTCGATCACCACGGCGCGTTCGCTGGCCGCCTGCAGCGCCAGCGTCATGTGGCTGCCGATGTAACCGGCGCCGCCGGTGACGAGGATATGGCTCTCCATCTGAGCTTTCCGTGGCTGGCGTTCGGAGACGGTCGAGGTCAGGGGACGGCGTTGCTTTGGAACCGGATGCGACTGCTCGCAATTGCGACGCCCCAGGTCAAGCCGATCAGCAAGAAATAATGCCGCCAATGGTCGGTATCGATAATGAAGCTCTCGAGCAGCGTCACGATCATGGCCGAGACGATCACGATGGAGGTGCGCTGCCACGGCGTGCGGACGAACACGTTGCGCAGCCCATAGGCGGCCGTCATGAACACCAGGGCCGGATACAGGATGCCGCTGATCCAGCCGCCCGACATGAAGGCGTTCAGGAACGAATTGTGGGTGTCCTCCGGGAAGAATCGGCGGAATTGCAGCGGCCCGATGCCGAACGGATAGTCGAGCGCCATCGCGGCGCCGAGCAGGTGTCGGCCGAACCGGCCGAACCGGCCGCTGTCATAGGGCTGCGACAGGCTTGCGCGCTCCTTGAACAGCGCGTCGATCCGATCGAACGACAGCAACACCGCGAGTGCGGCGATCAGCAACGCGCCCGCCAGCAGCGCCAGAAACACGATGCGCAGGCGGCGCTGCTGCGTCGGCGCGGTGACGAACATCAGCGCGACCATCAGCAGCGAGGCGCCGGCCAGCGTGCCCCAGGCGGCGCGCGAGAAGGCGAGGAACACCGCCAATGCGATGATGCCGAACGCCACAGCATTGCGCACCGCGCTCCAGAACGAGCCTTCGATCACCCGCTGCAGCGCCAGGATCGCCGGAAACACCAGGAACGCGCCGAGCACGTTGGGGTCCTTGAAGGTGCCCCGTGCGCGGCCGACATAGGTCAGGAGATCGCCGGCGCCGGGGATCAGATTGAAGTAGCCGGCGATGCCGGCGAGCGCCGCGATCAGGCCGCCGACCAGATAGCCATTGGCGATCGCGTCGATCCGCGCGCTGGTGTCCTCCAGCGCGACCAGCGCGAAGAACATCGCGGTGATCGCCATGTACCAGGACGTCAGCAGCCAGTTCAGGATCAGCGGATCGCCCAGCAGCGCCGACGCGCCGATGGTGTAGCCGAATTCGATGCCGATCAGCAGCCCGATCGGAACGATCAGCGCCGGCGTGATCCGCAATCCGGTCGCCACGAACAGCAGCAGGGACGCCAGCACGGCGAATTCGTAGGGGCTCGGCTCGATGAACACGATCGCGCCGCTGGCGCCGACCAACCACAACAGCGCGAGCTGGAGCGCGCGCAGCCTCGGCGTCGTGCTGGAAGAAGCCGCGATGGCGAAGTCGGTCATGCTGCAACCTTGCGTCGCCGGCAGATACACATGGTTAACTGTGTCGCCGCGCGTGCGCGCAGCGATCCAGGCCGCGGGGACGCCGCGCGCGGAGTGTAGAAAACCGGGATTAATGCCGGCTTAGCACCGGCACACGCCCGTCGGCGTTCCGAGTGCAGTGGCCTTTACCACATCCGTGGCATTCGCATGAAGCCGCCGCGGAACCGGGCTATAGCCGCGGATGGATTTCGCCGATCGGAGACAAATGATGATCAGCAAGCGAGCTTTTCTCGGTTCGGCCGCAGGGGCCGCCGCCGCACTGTTCGGCGTCAGGGCCGCGCCGGCCTTCGCCGAGGCCATCACTTATCCGACGCGGCCGGTGCGCTGGATCGTGCCCTATGCGGCGGGCGGCGCCACCGACGTGTTGTCGCGGATGGTCTGCCAGAATCTGTCCGAGAAGCTCTGCCAGTCCTTCGTGGTCGAGAACAAGCCGGGCGCCGGCAGCACGATCGGCACGCAGGCGGTGATCAACTCGCCGGCCGACGGCTACACGCTGTTGCTGACCAGCACGGCGAACGCCATCAACGCGTCGTTCGATCGCACCCTGCCGTTCGATTTCGCCAAGAGCATCGCGCCGGTGGCCGGGCTCGCCCGCATTCCGCTGGTGCTCGTCGTCAACAACGACATTCCGGCCAGGACGGTCGCCGAGTTCATCGCCTACGCCAAGGCCAACCCAGGCAAGATCAGCGTCGGTTCGTCGGGCATCGGCACGTCGCTGCATCTGTCGGGCGAGTTGTTCAAGTCGCTGGCCGGCGTCGATCTGGTGCACGTGCCGTATCGCGGCTCGGCGCCGGGGCTGACCGATCTGATGTCGGGCCAGATCCAGGCGATGTTCGACAATGTGACCTCGTCGTTCGAACTCGCGAACGCCGGCAAGATCCGCGCGCTCGGCGTCACCATGCAGCAGCGCTCGGCGGTGCTGCCCGATGTTCCGCCGATCAGCGATACGCTCGCCGGCTACGACACCAGCTCGTTCTACGGTTTGGGTGCACCGCATGGTACGCCCGCGGACGTGATCGACCGGCTCAACCGCTCGATCAACGCCGCGCTCGACGATCCGACCATCAGGCAGCGGATCGCCGGTCTCGGCGCCATCCCGCTGCACGGCGACGCCGCGCAGTTCGGCGCCATGATGAGGGCCGAGACCGAGAGCTGGCGCAAGATCGTCGAAGCGTCGCACCTTCGCAAAGAAGGCTGACGCCCGCGCCGGCCGTCTCCGCACGGCAGCGCCGGCTTGCAATTGAGCGTGCCGGCTCCGATATTTCCCGTTCCGCCAGTCGTGCTGAACAGGAGACGCCGGATGCCTTCCTTGCCCGAATGGAATGTGCCCGCCGCGATCCGGCCGCGGGCCGCCGATTTCCCGTTCGATCTCGATCGCGTGCTGTCGGCGGTGGTCGGGCTGCACGCGATCATTCCGCCGGATGCCTTCACGGCCAACACGCTCGGCACCGAACGCGCCGGCAACGCGGTGCTGATCGACGATGGTCTGCTGCTCACCATCGGTTATCTCATCACCGAAGCCGAGACGGTGTGGCTGCATCTCGGCGATGGCCGCGTGGTTGCAGGGCACGCGCTGGGCTTCGATCAGGACAGCGGCTTCGGCCTGGTGCAGGCGCTCGGCGCGATCGATCTGCCGCCGTTGCGGCTCGGCAATTCCTCCGCGGCGAAAGCCGGCGACCGCGTGATCATCGGCGGCGTTGGCGGGCGAGTCCGGTCGGTGGCCGGACGGATCGCCGCTCGGCAGGAATTCGCCGGCTATTGGGAGTATCTGATCGACGATGCGATCTTCACCGAACCGTCGCATCCGAACTGGGGCGGCACCGCGTTATTGTCGGCGACCGGTGAGTTGATCGGCATCGGCTCGCTGCAAATCGAGCGCAGCGGCAGCGACGAGCACTACAACATGATGGTGCCGATCGACCTGTTGAAGCCGGTGCTCGGCGATCTGCGCACCATCGGCCGCGTCGACAAACCGGCGCGACCGTGGCTCGGGCTGTACTCGACGGAGATCGAAGGGAAGATCGTGGTGGTCGGCATCGCGCCGAAAGGCCCGGCGTCGCGCGCCGAGTTGAAGACGGGTGACGTCATCCTGGCAATCGCCGGCGAGAAGGTGACGACCGAGGCGGAATTTTATCGAAAGCTCTGGGCGCTCGGCAGTGCCGGCGTCGAGGTCCCACTGACCTTGTTCAGCGGCGGCGCCACCTTCGACGTCGTTCTGCATTCCGCCGACCGAGCGAAGTTCCTGAAGGGGCCGCGGCTGCATTGAGCGTTGTCTGATGGATTGTCTTGCCCGACCACGCACGTCGTCAGTGCCGGGCTTGGACCCGGCAATCCATCCTCTTTGCAACAATCAGGCATCTTGTAAGCGCGCTGACGCGCGCGAGGGATACGCGGGTCAAGCCCGCGTAGGACAGCGAGTTTGAAGAGGGGCTTTGCCCCAAGACAACGGTAGTCCCCGCGCTGCGCGCCGCTACTTCTCCGGCATCTTGTCGTCGATGCCCTTGACGTAGAAATCCATGCCGAGCACCTGGCCGTCGTCGAGGTGGTCGCCGCCTTTGCATTCGATGTCTTTGCCGTCCTGATCGGCGATCGGGCAGGCGAACGGCTTGATGGAGCCGTCGACGATGCCGGCTTCGGTGTCGGCCGCCAGTTTCTTCACGTCCTCCGGCATGTTGGTGTAGGGCGCCATTACGATCATCTTGTCCTTCAGCCCGCCCCAGCTGTCGCCCGCCTGCCAGTTGTTATCGAGCGCCGCCCGCACGCGCGCCACGTAGTAGGGTGCCCAATTGTCGACGATGCCGGTGAGCTGCGCCTTGGGGCCGAACTTGATCAGGTCCGAGTCCTGCGCGAATGCGTGGGCGCCGCGCTCGTTCGCGACCTGCATGGCGGCGGCGCTGCCGGTGTTCTGCATGATCACGTCGGCGCCCTGGCGGAGCAGGGACTTGGCAGCTTCGGCTTCCTTGCCGGGATTGAACCACGCGCGCACCCAGACGATCTTGATCTTGATGTCCGGATTGATCTTCTGCGCCGCCAGCAGCGTGGCGTTGATGCCGGAGATCACTTCCGGCGTCGGGAACGGCGCGATGTAGCCGAGCACGCCGGTCTTCGAGATCTTGGCGGCGATCGTGCCTTGCACGGTGCGGCCCTCGTAAAAACGCGCCGAATAGGTCGCGACGTTCTTCTCGCGCTTGTAGCCGGTGGCGTTCTCGAATTTCACGTCGGGATATTTCTTGGCGACATTGACGGTCGGGTCCATGTAGCCGAGCGACGTGGTGAAGATCAGCTTGTTGCCGGCGCGGGCGAGTTGCTCGATGGTGCGCTCGGCCTCGGCGCCTTCGCCGACGCCGGCCAGCACGGTGGTCTCGACCTTGTCGCCGAATTCCTTGACGACCGCCTGGCGCGCCTGATCGTGCTGATAGGTCCAGCCGTAGTCGCCGACCGGGCCGATATAGACGAAGCCGATCCTGAGCTTGGCGGGCTTGTCCTGCGCCGCGGCGCAGGACAAGCCCGCACATCCTGCCAGCAGCAGCGCCGCCGTCACCATCGCCTTCGTCATTCGTCTCTCCGGTTGCCGGCTGTCGTTGTGCGCATCGAAGGACGGCGACTCCGCCATTGACCGTCCCGACCGTGTGGAGATCAGCACCTACGCCCGTACCATGGCAAGATTGGGCTGTGCGGTCATCAGCCGCGCCGCTGGCACCAATGGTTCGCTCGCCTCGCAGCGTCATCCGATCGTTGACTTCACGGGCTAGGACGAAAGCTGTAGTCATGACGGCGACAGAACCTGCGGGAAAGTTCGAATGGCGGTCCGGTTCATCCTCATCTGGCTGGCATTGGCCGCGGTCGCCGCTTGGGCAGCGTGGTATCAGGCGCGCGCGCCGCGCCGGGCGCTGTGGGTTCGGATCGCCGTGGCGGCGGTGCTGCTCGGCGGCTGCGCGGCCGGCTTCCTGATGTATGGCGACCATCTCGACAAGACGATCGGCTCGGTCGTGCTGTATTTCCTGGTCTGGGGCTCGGTGTTCGGCCTGTCGGCCGCGTGCGGCGGCGTCATCATCGGGACGCTGATCGCGCTGCTGATCGGCTGAATTGATTCGGCTGACTTTTCGGCGTCGCTTGCTTTATCATGGGACGACCGTCGATCCGGAGCCTGCGATGCCGACCCCGCCATCCCCCGCGCCCGCGACCATCTTGGCGGAGCCCGCCCCGATCGGCCTCGACTGGGCGACGACGGCACTGCTGATCATCGACATGCAGCGCGATTTTCTCGAGCCTGGCGGCTTCGGCGAGACGCTCGGCAACGACGTGTCGCAGCTCGAGCGTGCGGTGGCGCCGATCGCCGCGGTGCTCGCTGCCGCGCGGCGGATGGGGCTGCCGGTGATTCACACCCGCGAGGGCCATCTTCCGGATTTGTCCGACGCGCCGCCCGCCAAAGTCGCGCGCGGCGTGCCCAGCCTGCGGATCGGCGATCCCGGACCGATGGGGCGCATCCTGATCCGCGGCGAGCCGGGCCACGACATCATCGCCGACCTGGCGCCGGGTGCCGACGAGATCGTCATCGATAAGCCCGGGAAGGGCGCGTTCTACGCCACCGAGCTCGAGGACGTGCTGCAAAAATACGGCATCGAGACGCTGCTGGTGTGCGGCGTCACCACCGAGGTCTGCGTCAACACCACGGTGCGCGAGGCCAATGACCGCGGCTATCGCTGCGTCGTCATCGGCGACGGCTGCGCCTCCTATTTCCCCGAATTCCACGTGGCCGGTCTGGCGATGATCAAGGCACAGGGCGGAATCTTCGGCTGGGTCGCGGATTCCGATGCGGTGCTCGCGGCGATGGCAAACGAGCAGCGCTGAGCTCGCCGTGCCACAGTGGTGACACCATCACCGCAACTTGACGAAACCGGATCCGCGATCCGCCGTTGTGGCTTTCGGCGCTTTACTGAAAGGAACTCCCGATGAACTCTTCTTCCGCCACGCGGCTTCTGTCGGTTGCCGTACTGTTCGGCACGCTCGGGCTGACGTCGACGGCGAGTTACGCTGCCGGTGCATTTGATGGCATGTCCGGCTATTGGAACGGCGGCGGCACAGTGCAACTGTCGGACGGCTCGAGCGAACGCATTCGCTGCCGGGCTTCCTACGCGGTCGCCGGCGGCGGGAGGCTCCTGCAGCAGACGCTGGTGTGTGCCAGCGACAGCGCGCGGTTCGACATCACCAGCCATGTCGAGGAAAACGGCGGACGCATCACCGGCACCTGGAGCGAGGCGACGCGCAACGTCAACGGCCAGGTGACGGGCACCGCCCAGACCGGCCGCGTCAACGCCCAGGTTGCCGGCCCCGGCTTTTCGGCCTCGCTGTCGGTCGCGACGCGCGGCTCGTCGCAGTCGGTCACGATCACGCCGCAAGGCAGCGACATCCGCAACGTCTCGGTGTCGCTGAAGAGGCGCTAAGCGAGAGTGATGCGAGGGCAGCCGCCCATGTCGCCGCCTGACTGATCACCGAGACTGCTAACACCATCGCGATGCCCGGCCCCGTGCCGGGCATTTGCGTTTGAGGATCCTCGAAGCAGCAAGGCGTTGCTGCCGGGACGAACCTGTCCCTCTCTTCATGACAATTTGGACAGATCGATCACGCATAGCGCGTAGTTGCACGCGCGCTGGTCGCAATTGGCGTTCATCCGTTGCCAAAGATTAATTCTCCAAACAGCTCGGCGTAATGTGGGCCATCTATATTCTGGCGAGTAGTTCACGCCCCGTTCATTCCGCAAGTGGAGCCTCGCCATGGATCACAATGACATCGACTACACCCCGAAATCGACGACACAGCTGCGCCGGATCATGAAGCCGCGACGCTTCGCCCTGCTGGCGTCCGCCGCAGCGCTGAGCGCCGCGCTGGTGACCGGCGGTTATCTCACCCACGATTTTCCGTCCTTCGCGTCGCCTGCTCACGCCGCCGAGGGCGCGGCGTCGCCGGCTCCTGTGGCCGGCTTCGGCGATCTCGTCACCAAGGTGAAGCCCGCGGTGATTTCGGTGCGCGTCAAGATCGACGAAGACAGCCGCACAACGCCGCTGATCCGCAACGACGACAGCGAAGACCAGATGCAGGGCGCGCCGTTCCAGCAGTTCGAGCGCCAGTTCGGCTTCCGCGGCGGCCGCGACGGTGCGCCGAAGCGTCACGAGATGGTGACCGGCGAAGGCTCGGGCTTCTTCATCTCGGCGGACGGCTACGCGGTCACCAACAATCACGTCGTCGACCATGCCAAATCGGTGCAGGTGACGACCGATGACGGCACCGTCTACACCGCCAAGGTGGTCGGTACCGACAAGAAGACCGATCTGGCGCTGATCAAGGTCGACGGCGGCAAGTCCGACTTCACCTATGTGAAGTTCGCCGACAAGCCGGCGCGCGTCGGCGACTGGGTCGTCGCCGTGGGCAATCCGTTCGGCCTTGGCGGCACGGTGACGGCCGGCATCGTCTCGGCGCGTGGCCGCGACATCGGCTCGGGTCCGTACGACGACTACGTGCAGATCGACGCGCCGATCAACAAGGGCAACTCCGGCGGCCCGGCGTTCGATACCAATGGCAACGTCATCGGCGTCAATACCGCGATCTACTCGCCGTCGGGCGGCTCGGTCGGCATCGGCTTCGACATTCCGGCGGCGACCGCCAAGCTGGTGATCGCGCAGCTCAAGGATAAGGGCACGGTGACGCGTGGCTGGCTCGGCGTGCAGGTGCAGCCGGTGACGGCGGACATCGCCGACAGCATGGGCCTCAAACAGGCGCGCGGCGCTTTGGTCGACAGCCCGCAGGACGGCAGCCCGGCCGCCAAGGCCGGCATCGCCGCCGGCGACGTGATCACTGCGGTCAACGGCGACGAGATCAAGGACTCGCGCGCACTGGCACGGACCATCAGCATGATGGCGCCCGGCACCTCAGTGAAGCTCGACGTGCTGCACAAGGGTGAAGCCAAGGCCGTGACGCTCAGCCTCGCCGAGATGCCGAACGACACGCAGAAGGTCGCGAGCAACGATCAGTCGGCGCAGGGCGAGGGCCGTCCTTATCTCGGCGTGCGCGTCGCGCCGGCCGGTGACGTCGAAGGCTCCGGCCAGAAGGGCGTCGTCGTCACCAGCGTCGATCCCGAAGGTCCGGCCGCGGACCGCGGGGTGCGCACCGGCGACGTCATCCTCGACGTCGCGGGCAAGGCAGTGTCGAACTCCGGCGATGTCCGCGACGCGCTGAAGCAGGCCAGCGACAGCGGCCGCAAGACCGTGCTGATGCGGGTGAAGAGCGCCGATGCGGCGGCTCGCTTCGTCGCGGTGCCGATTGCCAAGGGCTGATCGGCCGCGAGCCTTCAACGAACGCGTGGTCAACAAGGGTGGTCGCAGGACCGCCCTTGCTCGTTCTGGGCGCAACTCCGTCCGCGGGGCGCCGGCGGATGATGGGGTGCAACCGGTCTGGCGGCCTGGCGTTAGTGCGGGACCGCGCTTCGTGATACCCTCCCCCCAACTGCCGAAAGGTCCCGACATGACGATCCGCAGATCCAAGACCGTGGTGGTGACTGGGGCCAGCGCGGGCGTCGGCCGCGCGATCGCGGCAGCGTTCGGGCGGCTCGGCTGGCAGGTCGCATTGATTGCGCGCGGTGAGGAGGGGCTCGAAGGTGCGCGCCACGAAATCGAATCGTCCGGCGGTCGCGCGCTACCGATCGTGGCCGATGTCGGCGACGCCGATGCGATGTTCGCCGCGGCGGAGCGGATCGAGCGCGAACTCGGGCCGGTCGACGTCTGGGTCAACAACGCCATGGTGACCGTCTACGGCGCCAGCGTCGACATCACGCCGGAAGAATTCGCCCAGGTCACGCGCGTCACCTATCTGGGGCAGGTGCACGGTACGCTGGCGGCGCTGCGCCATATGCGGCCGCGCGACAGCGGCGCGATCATCTCGATCGGATCGGCGCTGGCGTATCGGTCGATTCCCTTCCAAGCACCGTATTGCGCCGCCAAGGCGGCGACGCGAGGCTTCATCGACTCGCTGCGCAGCGAGCTGATGGCCGAAAACAGCGCCGTCACCTTGACGATGGTGCATCTGCCGGCGGTGAACACGCCGCAATTCGACTGGGCCCGCAACAAATTCGACCGCAAGCTCGCGCCGGTGCGGCCGATCGTGCAGCCCGAGCCGATCGCAGCCGCGGTGGTCCGCGCCGCGGTCGAGCGACCGCGCGAATATTGGGTCGGTGCTTCCGCCGTGAAGGCGATCGCTGCGCAGATGCTGATGCCGTCGATTGCCGACCGGCTGCTGGCGCGCGCTGGCATCGAGAACGAGACCACCAACGAACCGGCCGATCCGAACGCGCCGGACAATTTGTATCAAGCGGGCCGCGGCGATCCCGGCGCGCACGGGCGGTTCGACAGCGAGTCCGCTCATCACGCGTTCCCCTTCAATCCCACGCTTCTCCGCGCGGGGGCGGCGCTTGGGCTCGCGGCCGGCGCCGCGCTGCTGTGGCGGGCCGCAAGGTCCGCCCGGGCCCGGGAGACCAGGCTGTTCCAGCACAGGCAAGTGGGGGCTCGGTGAACGCGCGTCTCCGCAAACTCTACGACGATCTGTCCGATACCTTCTGGCTGTTGCCGGCACTGCTGGTGCTGCTCGGCTCGGTCTCGGCGTTCGGGCTGATCGAGGTCGATCGCAGCGGCGCGGTGCCGGCCTGGCTGCTGGAAAACTGGCTGTACAACGGCGGCGCGACGGGGGCTCGCACGCTGCTCGGCGCGGTTGCGTCGTCGACGATCGGCGTGGCCGGCACGGTGTTCTCGATCACCATCGCGGCGCTGTCGCTGGCGGCCGGCCAGATGGGGCCACGCCTGCTGCGCAACTTCACGCGCGACCGCGGCAATCAGACAACTCTCGGAATCTTTCTCGGGACGTTCTGCTACGCGCTGATCGTCCTGCGCAGCGTACGAACCGCGGAGGAGGGCGCCTTCGTGCCGCATCTGGCGCTGGGCGTCGGCGTCGCGCTGGCGTTCGTCTGCGTCGGAACGCTGGTGTATTTCGTCGATCACATGGCGGGGCGCATCAATGTCGACACCGTCATCGGTCTGGTCAGTGACGACATTCGCCGAACGATGCGGTCGCTCGCGGCCGAGGGCCCGCAGCCCGCGCCGCCGCCGCCCAATCACTGGCGCGACGCCGCGGCCGTCTGCGAGCAGCGGCAGGGCTACCTCCAGCATCTCGATGAGAACGGACTTGCGACCTGGGCGTGCGAGCAGCAGACCGAAATCCGCCTACTGGTGCGCCCTGGCGACTATGTGTTTCCGGGAGCGCCGATCGCGCTGATCCTGCCGCCGCGCGAGGGCGCCGAGGAGGCGATCCGCAACGCCACGGCGCTTGCGCCGACTCTCACCTCCTCGATGGATCTGCGGTTCGCGATCCGGCAACTCGTCGAGGTCGCGGCGCGGGCGTTGTCGCCCGGAATCAACGACCCGCACACCGCGATCAGCGTGCTCAACCGGCTCGGTGCCGTGTTGTGCGAGATGCAGCAGATCCGGCTGCAGAGCGGCGTCTGGATGATGCAGGGCCGCAGCGTTCTGGTGGTCCCGCACGTGCAGTACGACGAACTGGTCGACGCGATGCTGCACACGATCCGCCAGAACGCGGCGGGCAAGCCATCGGTGCTGATCGGCATCATCGTCGTGCTGACGCAGGTGGCGAGTGTCGAACGCGACCCGCCGCGTCTGTCCAGCCTGCGTAAGCACGCCGGGTTGGCGATGAAGGACAGCGAGCGCGATATCCCGTCGCCCGACGATCTGGCGGATCTGCGCCGTCGCTACGATGCCTTCATCGACGTGGCCGATAACGGTCCGCTGGCGATTTTCCGGCAGTAGCCGGGCGGTCGCTCATCCCTCAGCGAGATCGAGGATGCGTTGGCGGCGTCGGCTGGTGGCGGCGTCGATCAGCATCCGGCCGGCCCAGCGATAGACGTTCCATTCGCGGACCTGCTGGCGCATCGCGCTCATCCGCTCCTGCTGCTCGTGGGCCGGCATCCGTAGCGCGGTGTCGAGCGCGGTGGCCATCTCGTGGACGTGATAGGGATTGACGATCAGCGCCTCGGAGAGTTCGCGCGAGGCGCCGGTGAAGCTCGACAGCACCAGCACGCCGTGCTCGTCATCGCGCGCGGCGACGAACTCCTTGGCGACGAGATTCATCCCGTCATGCAGGCTGCTGACGACGCACAGGTCGGCGGCCCTGAACAGCTTGAACACGTCGCGCGAGCCGTGATGGCGGATCAGCAGCACGATCGGCTTGTAGGAGTCGGTGCCGTGTCGCTGGTTGATGGCCTTGGCGAGCGCCACCGCGTCGTCCTGCAGCGTGCTGTAGCTCGACAATTTGCTCCGCGTCGGCGCCGCGACCTGCACGAACACGAGCCGCTGCTTCCAGTCGGGCTGACGGGTCAAGAGATCGTCCACCGCCCGCATGCGATCGAGAATGCCCTTGGTGTAGTCGAAGCGCTCGATGCCGACGGCGATCTTGACGTCCGGCGCTAGGCCGAGCGCTTCGCGGACCTCACGGCGGCAGGTTTCGATCGGGGGCTGACCGTCGAGCGCGGCCGGCGGCCATTCGATCGAGATCGGATAGGGCCGCACCATGGTCTCGTGGCCGTTCAACGTCACCGTGGCGTGTTCGCGGTCGATCCGGCTCTCGACGAAGCGATCGACGGTTTCGAAGAAGTTGTTGCAGTGAAACTGGGTGTGGAAACCGAGGATGGTCGAGCCGAGCAGCCCGTCGATGATCTGCTCCTTCCACGGACAGATGCTGAAGGTCTCGGCGTTCGGCCAGGGGATGTGCCAGAAGGTGATGATGGTGGCCTTCGGCAGCTTGTCGCGGATCATCCGCGGCGCCAGCGCGAAGTGATAATCCTGCACCAGCACAATCGGATTGTCGGTCTTCGCCTCCTCGACCACGGCGGCGGCGAAGCGCTCGTTGATCGCCTGATACGCGCTCCAGTCGGACTCACGGAAGGCCGGGCGCACGAACGCGATATGACACAGCGGCCACATGCCTTCGTTGGCGAAGCCGTAGTAGAAGCCGTCCTGCTCGTCGTCGGTGATCCAGATCCGGCGCAGCTTGTAGGATGGTTGGTCCGGCGGCACATCGATCCGGTCGTGGGAATCGACCGTGTCGCGATCGGCATTGCCGCTTCCGTGAGCGATCCAGGTGCCGCCGCACGCACGCATCACCGGCTCCAGCGCCGATACCAGCCCGCTCGCGGGAATCTGCACCTCGATCCGGTCGCCGTCGCGATTGTGGATGTAAGGCTCTCGGTTCGACACGATCAGTACTTCGGCGTCGGGCAATGTCGAATGCAGCAATTGCTGCAGAGTAGCGGGCGACCAGTCGATCTGCGCCGAACTGATCGAATGACGGCCGGTTTCCACCTCGCTGAGTAGTTTCTTGATCTGCAGGTCGATCTCGCTGGCGTCGCGCTTCGGCAACCGCGCCGCCGCGCCGGAGCGAACATCGTCGACCGCCCGCCGCAAGGCGTTCATCCAGCCGCGCAACACCAGGACGACAAACAGCGCGGCGCCGCCGGCGATCATCACCGCCATGCCGACCAGCGCCGCGATCATGAAGCCCTGCGCCTCGCTGGAGCGGACGTCGACGAAGCTGAGATCGTGCAGGATGACCAGATAGGCCTTGCGGGTGCGGTCGACGATCGGGAAGGCGCCGACCATGACCCGCCGGCCGTCGATGACGATCGTCGAGAAGCTCTCGGCTTCGGAGCGGGCGACCTTTTCGCAGGAGAACGTCGCGGGCATCATCCGGGTCGGCGCGATCAGCTCGCCTTTGTCGCTGCACAGGCCGACCGCGAGAATACGCTGATCGAGCGCGACGGATTCGAAGCTGACGGAGAGCTGCACGACATTGTCGTCGGCCATCGCCGTCGCGATCTGGCTGCGGATCGCGTGGTACACCAACCGCGACCGCGCCTCGACGTCGCTCCGCGACCATTGCTCGACGAGTCGTTTGGAGAAGGGAGTGATGGCAACGCCGAGCAGCAAGGTCACGACAAGTCCGACACCGAGATATTTCAGGGCTGCCATGTAGCGCGGCATCGGCCGAAGGTCCTCCATACGAGCAGTCGCTGTTTACACCACAGCTGCCGCCGCGTCAGGCCGGTTGACAACCAAGCGTTTGTACGGAACCGCGCGCCGCTCGGCGTTTTAGTATTGTCAATTCTCACGTCGCTGAGAGCGATTGGACAGGTTCGGTACGTTGCCGGACAGTGTGCGAATTGTCGCGACTCCGCGAAACTGGGAACTCAGTCCGGGCCGGGATGTTAGCCTCCCTGAAAGCTGACGCAAGAAAGGGAGAACTTGATGAAGATGTCACGCACGATGCCCGCCATGGCGCTGATCGCCGGTTCGCTGGCTGTCGCGACGGTTCCGGCCTCGGCGGCGCCGCTGATGGCGAATTCGAATCCTGTGGCTGCGAAGGCAAACATCGAGCAGGTCCAGTATCGTCACGGTTGGCACGGCCACCGCGGCTACGGTTACGGACACCGCGGATATTACGGACATCGCCACGGTGGTGGCTGGGGTGCGGGTGCCGCGCTCGGCGGCCTTGCGGCGGGTGCCATCATCGGCGGCGCGATCGCCAACAGCCAGGCGCAGGCAGCGGCACAGAACGACGCGGTAGCGTATTGTTCGCAGCGTTTCCGGACCTACGATCCGGCCTCGGGCACCTATATCGCCAAGGGCGGTGTGCGGCGCTCCTGCCCGTAATTCCACATCATCACGACTGCGAAAGCCGCGCGGGCAACCGCGCGGCTTTCGTTTGCGCCGGTCGTGGCTTTAGATCTGTGAAAGACCATATTCTGCCATTCGAGCCAAACTGCTCTGTTCGAGCTGTGAAACCGAACGTCTCCGGTCGCGTTGGGGCGGGGCCGTGCGGCCGACCTTCCAGCCGTTCAGGACTGGGCGGGGCCTTGGTCTAGGATCCAGCCGGCGCCGCCACTCCGGAGCTCGTCCGATGTCGTCATCTTCTTCCAAGCCTGCGATCTACGCGGCGCTGGTCGGCAATCTGGCGATCGCCGTCACCAAGCTGGCGGCCGCGAGCTGGACGGGCAGCTCGGCAATGCTCAGCGAAGGCGTGCATTCGCTGGTCGATACCGGCAACGAAATCCTGCTGTTGTACGGTCTTCACCGGGCGGAGCGACCGGCCGACGAGATGCATCCGCTCGGCCACGGCCGCGAATTGTACTTCTGGAGCTTCATCGTCGCCCTGCTGATCTTCTCGATCGGCGCCGGGGTATCGTTTTACGAGGGGGTGATCCACATCATCACGCCCGAGCCGATCACGGACGTGAAGGTCAACTACATTGTCCTCGGTGTCGCGTTCCTGTTCGAAAGCGGCTCATGGTACGTCGCCTGGAAGGGCTTTCGAACGGCCACGCCCGACCTCGGCGTCGTGCCCGACCTCGACTACATCGAAGCTGCGACGCGCAGCAAGGATCCGACCACGTTCATCGTGCTGTTCGAGGACAGCGCCGCGCTGATCGGACTTCTGATCGCGTTGGCCGGCACGTTCGCGTCGGATTATCTTCAGATGCCGTCGCTCGACGGAGTCGCATCGATCGGCATCGCCTTGCTGCTGGCCGCGACCGGCGCATTCCTGGCTCGGGAAAGCAAAGGCCTGCTGATGGGCGAGCCCGCCGGCCCACGTACCCGTGAACGCATCCTGCAGATCGCCTGCCGGCACGGCGATGCGGTGAGCCCCGATGATCTGTTCACGGTGCACCTCGCCCCGCGTCAGGTGCTAGTAGCCCTGCGGCTGGATTTTGCCGAATCCAAACCAGGTCGCGAGATCGAGCGGGAATTCAGCCGGCTCGACGCGGAGATCCGGCAAAGCTGCCCGGACGTCGTGGCGGTGTTCATCAGGCCGCGGCTGCAAGCCCGATCCGCGCCGATGGCGCGGACCGAGGACCAAACGGCCTGATCAGTCCGTGAGTTCTTCGTCGCCGACGGTGTTGCGACGATCGGCGAAGTATTTGATCGCTGCGATCAGCACCACGAAGGTGGCGATCCAGACGATGCGCGAGCCGTAGCGGTCGTGGGGGCCGGAGATGATGCCGCAGATCATCGCGTTGCCGAGCAAAGCGGTGGCCACAAAGCCGGCGAGCAGCGAGACGTCGTCGAGTTCGCGGCGGGCCAGCGCGCGGCCGAGGATCGCCAGCAGCAGCACCATCGAGGCCAGCGCCACCGGCACGTGCACCCAGTTCACCGCGTTGAAGTTGATGTCCCAATGCTGCTGCCGCGCGGCGCGCATCGCCGGCACCTGACTGGGCATGTAGCGCTCGATGATGCCGTAGGTGTGCGGAATCCAGCCGTTGGTGCCTTCGCCGGTGCCGACGTGGACGAGTTGATCCCAGGTCGCCTTGGCGGCGGCCTTGGCCTGCATCCACGGATAGGCGGAGACGGCCTGTCGCGAGATGAATTCCATCTCGTCGCTCAGCCCCTCGAAGCGGCCGAGCTTGTCGAACATGTTGTTGCCGCCCCACAGGAAGTCGTCGCCGGTCGGCGGCAACTCGTTCTTATAGGGGCAGAGCTTGAGCTTCACGGTGGCGCAGTGGTCGTCGAGGTAGCGCTTGATGATGCCGTCCTGCAGCATCCGGCCGAACGCGACGCTGGAGCCGCCGGGCGTCCACGACACCGTGCCGGACAGCGTGTAATTGGTGACCAGCAGCAGCAGCGAGCCGGCGATCACCGTGGCGCTGCCCTGCAGCAGGCCGACGGCGCTGAGCCGGCCGCGCAGGAACGGCAGCAGCAGCCAGCCGGCGCAGCACAGCCCGGTCAGGACGCCGACGGTGGCGCTATGGGTGGCGGCCGAGAAGGTCGTGAAGGCGAATAGCAGCAGCTTTTCGATCGTCGAAGTGCGGTCGCGGCAGGCCACCAGCAGATACAGCGTCAACACCGACAGGCCGGCGAAGATGTCGGTCAGCAGCATGCTGGTGATCCACGGCAGCGCCGTGGTGGCGACCAGTGCAACACCGATCGCCGCCAGCCAGAACGGCCGGGTGATGTTGAAGACCCGCAGGGTCAACTGCATGATCCACAGCGTGACGATCGCCTGGAAGCCGAGATTGATCCAGAACTGCGAGCTCTCGCCGAAGTGGAGATAGAGCCCGTAGGTGGTCGAGCGGCTCGGGACCAGATAGCCTTCGTACCAGCGCGCCAGGTAACCGCCGGTGTCGTATTGGAGCAGGGGGTAACCGTTCCACAGCGCCGGAGCGAGCAGCAGCAACGGCAGCGCGAACAGCGCAATCCGGGCCGACAGCGCGCGGCGAGACTGCGCGGAAAGAACCTTGGCTTGAGCGGAAGTATCCATGTCGAGGGTGTTCTCAGCCGTTTTATGCTGCGTTCGCTCGGCTGAATACGGCGGGCGGGTTGGCGCCGCGAAGACGCCTCACATGCAGCACCATACTTATTTCCCGCCGATCTCTCAAGTTGACCTGATCGGTGGGCTAGCCGTCCGTCCGGCATCCTTCCGTGAAGGGCGAATTGCGAGGGGTCTAATTGCTTGAAATTACGGTCGCTTTGTGTCCTGTCCGGCCGTCCGCCGGGTCCGACAAGGGGGCCGGGCAGGGGCGCGGCGACCATAAGTCGGCGATCATGAACGAAGGCTGACTATCAGACGCCCGGACGATTCTCGGGCGGGGGGGCGGGCGCACGGCCGCCGAGCTCTTCGCCCCAGGCACCGTCATTCCGGGGCGTCGCGGAGCGACGAACCCGGAATCTCGACGGGTTCTGCGACTCCGGCGTTTCCACAACGTCTGGATTCCGGGTTCGCCCGCGAAGTGCGGGCGCCCCGGAATGACGGCGGAGGAGTGGGTGCTCTTGGAGCCGGAGAGGGCTATATTCCGCCGGATGGCCAGCTCACGCGGGTCCGACGGGAAGTGGAAACACCGCATGAAGATCAAGACCAAGCAGTTTCGCGTCGAGGAAGGCAGCAAGGTCGACCTCGACAAATGGCCGACGCTGGTCGACCCGTTCTACGAGTCCAAGGAAAACTACCAGGAAATGCTGCGGGGGCACGTCGCGCGGCTCGCCGAGCAGCAGAAGCTGCTCTACGCCAGCAACCGCCATGCCATCCTGCTGATCTTCCAGGCGATGGACGCCGCTGGCAAGGACGGCGTAATCCAGCACGTCATGTCCGGCGTCAATCCGCAGGGTTGCCAGGTGTTCAGCTTCAAGCATCCGAGCGCCACCGAGCTGAAGCACGACTTCCTGTGGCGCACCACCCGCGACCTGCCGGAGCGCGGTCGGATCGGCATCTTCAACCGCTCCTACTACGAAGAGGTGCTGATCGTCCGGGTTCACCCGCATATTCTGCTGAGCGAGGCGGTGCCCAACGGCACGGAATTCGGCAAGCAGTTCTGGCACAAGCGCTATCGCTCGATCCGCGACGCCGAGCGGCATCTGCACGCCAACGGCACGCGGATCGTCAAGTTCTTTCTGCATCTGTCCAAAGAGGAACAGCGCAAGCGCTTCCTTGCGCGCATCGACGAGCCCGACAAGAACTGGAAATTCAGCGCCGCCGATATCGAGGAGCGAAAGTACTGGGACGACTACATGAAGGCGTATGAGCACTGTCTCACCGAGACCAGCTCCGACGACTCGCCGTGGTACATCATCCCCGCCGACGACAAGCAGAACACGCGCCTGATCGTCTCTCAGGTCATTCTCGAGACCATCGAAGACCTCAAGATGTCCTATCCGGAGACCTCGCCGGCGCGGCGCAAGGAGCTCCTGAAGCTGCGGCGGCAGCTCGCGAAGTAGCGCACCCTGACTCGCAGCTGGGCCGTGTGGCCCGTGTGCATTGGCCGATGGTCCAAGACCCGCGGTCATGGGCATGACACAACAGGCAGGTTAGGGATCGGCCATGACACAGCAAGCACCCCTGCAGGGCAAGAAGGGCCTGGTGGTCGGCATCGCCAACGCCGACAGCATCGCGTTCGGCTGCGCGCGCGCCTTTCGCGACGCCGGCGCCGAACTGGCCGTCACCTATCTCAACGACAAGGCCAGGCCCTATGTGGCGCCGCTGGCCGAGCAGCTCGGCAGCGACATCGTGCTGCCGTGCGATGTGCGCGAGCCCGGGCAGCTCGAAGCCGTCTTCGCGCAGATCGCCGAGCGCTGGGGACGGCTCGACTTCCTGCTGCATTCGATCGCCTTCGCGCCGAAGGACGATCTGCACGGCCGCGTGGTCGATTGCTCGCAGCAAGGCTTTGCGATGGCGATGGACGTGTCCTGCCACTCCTTCATCCGCATGGCGCGGCTCGCCGAGCCGCTGATGCCGGATGGCGGCTGCCTGCTCACCGTGACGTTCTACGGCTCCGAAAAGGTGGTCGAGGACTACAATCTGATGGGACCGGTGAAGGCGGCGCTGGAAAGCTCGGTGCGCTACATGGCGGCCGAATTGGCGCCGAAGCGGATCCGCGTCCACGCGCTGTCGCCGGGGCCGTTGAAGACCCGGGCCGCCTCCGGCATCGGCCGGTTCGACGAACTGATGGAGCGCACCCGCGCCCGCGCGCCGGCGCATCAGCTGGTGAGCATCGAGGACGTCGGCCATGTCGCGGCCTTCCTGGTCGGAGACGGTGCGCGCGCGCTGACCGGCAACATCGAATATATCGACGCCGGCTATCACGTCGTCGGCTGATCGCCGGCTGGAGAATGGCATGGAGCAGATCCAGAACCGCACCTTCGACGAGATCGCGGTGGGCGACACCGCGAGCCTGGTGCGCACGCTGACCTACCGCGACATCGAAGTGTTCGCGGTGATGTCCGGCGACGTCAATCCGATGCATGTCGACGCTGAATTCGCCAAAAGCGATCACTTCCACCAGGTGGTGGCACACGGCATGTGGGGCGGGTCGCTGATCTCGACGCTGCTCGGCACGCAACTGCCCGGCCCCGGCACGATCTATCTCGACCAGTCGCTGCGCTTCGTGCGCCCGGTGCTGCTCGGCGACACGGTGACCGTCTCGGTCACCGTGAAGGAGAAAAACGACGCGAAGAAGCGGCTGCTGCTGGATTGCCGCGCCACCAACCAGAAAGGCGACGACGTCATCGTCGGCCTGGCCGAAGTCATCGCGCCTGCCGAGAAGATCCGGCGGCCCCGCGTGCAGTTGCCGGAGATCGACCTGCATCCGGCCGCGCGCCGCTACGAGCGGCTGATCGAGATGACGCAGGGCCTCGAGCCGATCCGCGTCGCGGTCGTGCATCCGGTCGATACGCCATCGCTGCTCGGCCTGGTCGAGGCGCAGCGCGCCGGGCTGATCGTGCCGGTGCTGGTCGGGCCGGAGGCGAAGATCCGCGCCGCCGCCGCGCAGGCCTCGGTCGATTTGTCGGCCTACGAGATCGTCGCCACCGAGCACAGCGACGCCGCGGCGGCCGCTGCGGTGGCGATGGCCCGTGCCGGGCAAGTCGAGGCGCTGATGAAGGGCGCGCTGCACACCGACGAATTGATGCGCGCGGTGGTCGATCCGGAGCGCGGCCTGCGCACGGCGCGCCGCATCAGCCACGTCTACGCGATCGATGCGCCGGACTATCCGCGGGCGCTGCTGGTGACCGACGCGGCGATCAACATCTATCCGAGCCTGACCGACAAGCGCGACATCATCCAGAACGCCATCGAGCTGGCGCATGCGCTCGGCATCGAGCAGCCGCGGGTCGCGATCCTGTCGGCGGTCGAGACCGTCACCGAAAGCATCCGCTCGACGCTGGACGCGGCGGCGCTGTGCAAGATGGCGGAGCGCGGCCAGATCACCGGCGGCATTCTCGACGGGCCGCTGGCGTTCGACAACGCGGTGTCGGCGGAAGCGGCCAAGACCAAAGGCATCGTCTCGCAGGTCGCCGGCCGCGCCGATATCTTCGTGGTACCCGACCTCGAAGCCGGCAACATGCTGGCCAAGCAGCTCGAATATCTGGCCCGCGCGCATGTCGCCGGCATCGTGCTCGGCGCGCGTGTCCCGATCATCCTCACCAGCCGCGCCGACAAGACGCTGGCGCGGCTCGGCTCCTGTGCGATCGGCCTGTTGATGGCGCGGCACAGGGCGGCGGCGCTGCCGAGCCTGACGGCCGGAGCCGGCGCATGAGCGATGTCCTGCTCGTGCTCAATGCCGGCTCCTCCAGCATCAAATTCGCCCTGTATGAGGCGCATACCGAGCCGACCCAGGACCACCTGATCTGCGAAGGCGGCATCGGCAGCATCGGCCATCGGCCGCATCACAAGGTGGTCGACCGCGACGGCGGGGTGGTGCACGACGCCTATCTGGTCGAAGGCGCCAGCCATGACGATGCGATCGCGACGCTGATCGGCTGGATCGAGCAGCGCTTCCCCGACCGGCGGATCGCCGCGGCGGGGCATCGCGTGGTGCATGGCGGCGATCAGTTCGACGCGCCGGCGCGGATCGATGCCGGCGTGATCGAGCGGCTGCGCAGCTACATTCCGCTGGCGCCGCTGCACCAGCCGCACAGCGTCGCGGCGATCGAGGCGCTGGCGAAGCTGCATCCGAAGCTGCCGCAGATCGCCTGCTTCGACACCGCCTTTCACCATCGCCTGCCGAAGCTCGCCACCTGGTACGCGCTGCCGCGCGCGCTCACCGACGAAGGCGTGCGGCGTTACGGCTTTCACGGCATCTCCTACGAGTACATCGCCAGCCGGCTGCCGGACGTTGCCGGGCAAGAGATTGCCGATGGTCGTGTCGTCGTGGCGCATCTCGGCGCCGGCGCCAGCATGTGCGCGATGCGGGCGCGCCGCAGCGTCGCGACCACGATGGGCTTCACCGCGCTCGACGGACTTGTGATGGGAACGCGCACCGGCGTGCTCGATCCGGGCGTGGTGCTGTATCTGCTGCAGCAGAAGGGCATGACGCCCGAGGCGATCAGCGACCTGCTGTATCGCCAGTCCGGTCTGCTCGGCGTCTCCGGCATCAGCGACGACATGCGCACGCTGCTGGCGAGCGACGATCCGCGTGCCGAGGAAGCGATCGCGCTGTTCGTCTATCGGATCGGCCGCGAGCTTGGTTCGCTCGCCGCCGCGCTCGGCGGGCTCGACGCGCTGGTGTTCACCGCCGGCATCGGCGAGCGCGCCCCGGAGATCCGCCGCCGCGCCTGCGCTCAGGCGGAATGGCTCGGTGTCGCTCTCGATGATGAAGCCAATTCTGCCGTCTCGGGCGCGGGCCGGATCAGCCGCCCGGACAGCAAGGTTTCAGTCTGGGTGATTCCGACCGACGAAGACCTGATGATCGCCTGTCAGGTCTGGCGACTGGTCGACGGCGGCCAGCCAAATTAGCTCCGTCATGCCGGGACAAGCCCGGGCATGACGACGTCAGGGGGTGGGATTCTCTAAGAATCACCAGGCGCTACGGCGTCGTCGCCTTGCGCACGCAACTTGAAGTGCCCGTAGCAGGAGGCAATCGGCTTGTCGGGATCGGCCTGATAGGCCTGGACCTCGAAGGCGACGACGCGGCGTCCCTGCTTGACGATCGAGACCTTGGCGAAGGTGTCGATCGGACGGCCGGAGCGCAGATAGTTCACCGTCAGGCCTATCGGCTTCGGCGCGGTGGCGAGCCCGATCTCGCGGTGCACCTTGAGCACCGCGGCGGTCTCGAGGAAGGCGCCGATCACGCCGCCATGCAGCGCAGGCAGGATCGGATTGCCGATCTGCTTCGGATCATACGGCATCACGGCATTGGCCTGCTCGTCGACCTGAATGCCGAGAAACCGCGCATAGGGGCTGATCGCCAGCGGTCCGCCGGTGTCGTCCGGCACCACCAGCGGCGGCGGCGTGTCGAACCACACCTTCGGCTCCTGACGCAGCATGTCGGTGCGGTTGGCGGCGATCATGAACAGAGCGGTGGCGCTGGCGATCGGATCGGCCTCGGAATCCTGATAGGCGGTGGCGCGCACGAACGCGATCGAATGGGTGACGTGATAGCAATGCGCATGCGCCCGGATCGCCTGGCCCGGTGTCGCCGGCCGCAGGTAATCGATCCGCAGATCGAGCGTGGCGATGGCCTGGGTGCTCTGCAGCGCCAGTTGCACCGCCATGCCGCAGCTCTCGTCGAGCATCACCGTCACCACGCCGCCATGGATCACGCGGGTGCTGGTGTCGCCGACGAACACCGGATGATAGGGCAGGCTGCTCCACGCCTCGCCCGGGGCGTGGCGGTCGAGCTGCAGGCCGATGAGGCCGCCATGGACCGAGCGGCGGCGCTTGATCAGGCTCGCCTTCTGCTCGATGGCGAACGAGGAATCGGGGGAGGGGGTGCTGGTCATTGTGCCGTTTTCTAGCAAGCCCTTTCGCTCAGGCAAAGCGCTCTGGCTCGGTTCGACCCATGCGTGAACACCCGGGCCGGCGGCGGCGGCGCTGCAGGCTTTGTTTACCATCTCGTGCGACGCTCGCGCAGTGGTCGGGTGTGGAGTTGCGTTGTGCGTCTAGTCAAACTGATGTTGCCGCTGCTGGCGAGTGTCGTGACCTCTTCGTGGGCGATGGCCGCCGACTATCCGGCGCCCTACCGGGAGAGCTATCGGCCGGCTCACCGTCCCCACGTGGTCTATGCGCCGCGGCCGATCGGCATTCCGCAGGCGCCGCCGGTGATCTGGGTCGAGGCGCCGCCGCAATATGTGCAGCGCCTGGTTCCGACCGGCAGTTGCGGCGGCTGCGGACCGCGCTACGCTCCGGTCGGCGAATGGCGCCGGACCCCGCCGCCGTCGTTCTGGGATTCGGTCATCCGCGACTACGACTACTGATCTTCGCGCCCCTCTGGACGCTGCACGATCGCTGCTGCGCCCGCCCGGAATCGCGCTATAGCTACGTCACAGCCGCCGCTGGCGGCCATGGGCGTGGCTGAGGCGAGAGGGCAGGGATGTTTGCGGTCATTTTGGTGCTGGCGTTGCTGGTCGGAACGCCGGCGGTGGCGGCCGAACTCATCGTCAAGGATGCGGCGACGGTGCAGCTCGGCGGCGTCACCTACCGGCTCGAGGGCATCGACGCGCCGGAACTCGATCAGCGCTGCATCAATGAATTCGCCGATCCGTCGGCCTGCGGTGTCGAGACCCGCGACGCGGTGGTGAAGTTGATCGCCGGCCGCGCCGTGACCTGCCGCGATCTCGGGGCGGATCCGATGTTCAGCGGCCGGCGGACAGGCGCCTGCACGATTGCCGGCGACAGCATCAGCCTCGGCCAGCGACTGGTGCAGGCTGGGCTGGCGCTGAATGCCGACCCGAAAGGCCGGTTCGCGGCCGACGAAGCCAAGGCCAAGGGCGAGCGGCTGGCGCTGTGGCGAGGCTGCTTCGTCGCCCCGCAAAGCTTCCGCCGCTGGGACAAAACCGCGCCGCTGCTCGGCGCCGCGTGCCGCGACGATCGCAAGACGGCGATGCTCGACCTGATGTTCCTTGATATGCCGCCGATGCCGGATGGCTGCACGATCAAGGGCAGGCTCGCCAAGCGGGCGCGGCTCACCGGCAATGTCGGCGTCTATCAGTTGCGCGGCTGCCCGAGCTACGCCAGCCTCGAAAAGCCGAACCGCTGGTTCTGCTCAGAGGACGATGCCCGTGCGGCCGGGTTCCGCAAGGCCTACAACTGCCGGAGCGGCGCCAAGCGCTGATCCCTCACGATCCGCGCTGCGCCTTGAAGTCCGGCTTGCGCTTGCCGAGAAACGCCGCGACGCCCTCGGCGAATTCGTCGCTGCCGAACGCCACGCCCTGAGCGAAGGCTTCCAGCGCGAAGAACTGCTCGATCGGCGTGAACGCGCCGTTGACCAGCATCTTGGTCAGCCCCAGCGATGTCGCCGGTCCGGCAGCGAGCTCGGCGGCGAGCGCCGTCGCGGTGTCCAACAGCTCGCCCGCCGGCACCACACGCTTGGCGATGCCGAGCGTCAGTGCCTCCTCGGCCTCGACGCGGCGGTTGGTGAGCAGGATGTCCTTGGCCCGCATCGCGCCGATCGCGCGCGGCAGCGTCAGCGCCAGGCCGAGATCCGGCGCGGCGCCAAGGCCCGGAAAGGCGGCGCGGAAATACGCCTGATCCGACATCAGCACGATGTCGCACAACAAGGCCAGCGAGAAGCCGGCGCCGGCGGCGGAGCCGTTCACCGCGGCGATCACCGGCTTCTCGGCGGTCAGCAGTCGCTGCGCCCAATTGTGTGTCACCTGCATGCGCTGGCGCACCTGCGGCGCGCCGCGATCGGCCATGTTGCTGATATCGCCGCCGGCACAGAACGATTGTCCGGTGCCGGTGATCACCAGGCAGCGCACCGACGGGTCGGCGAGCAATTCCGGAATGCGGGTTTCGAGCTGATGTTTGACGGCGGGCTGCAACGCGTTGCGGCTGGCCGGGCTGTTGAGCCGGACGATCATCACGGCGTCGCGGCGTTCGAAGATCACGGCATCGTGGCCGGCTGTTTCGGCTGACATGTTCCCATCCCTTTGCTGTTTGCTGCAGCTTAGAACATCGCGGCGGTGTTTGCGAAATCGATTTTCGCAATGCTAGGATTGCGCAAACGACAAGACACCACGGGACGGAAATTCATGCAGCTCACCGCGGGCCTCCGCAAGGCCGCTTCCTTTCGCGCGCACGAGACCGCGCTGGTGACGGCGGAGCGCAGCTTCAGCCATGGCGACTTACAGGACCGCATCGCGCGTGTCGCCGCTGCGTTGCAGCGGCTCGGCCTCGCGGCGGGCGACCGCGTTGCGATCCTGGCGGCGAATGGCGGCGGGTATGTGGAGAGCTACTTTGCGGTGCTGTGGGCCGGCGGCGTGGTGGTGCCGGTCAATTCGCGCTTCGCGCTGCCGGAGATGATCGAGCAGATCACCGATGCCGAACCATCGCTGCTGATCTGCGACGGCAGCTTCCTCGACACCGCGGTGCAACTATCAGATGCCTGCCCGTCGCTGCGCGACGTGATCGCGGATGCGCCGGTGGTAGGGGTGCCGCATGTCTACAATTACGAAGAGCTGATTGCCGACACGCCGCCCTGCGTCGATGCCGGACGCGGCGGTGAGGACCTCGCGTGCCTGTTCTACACCGGCGGCACCACCGGGCGCGCCAAGGGCGTGATGCTCAGCCATCGCAATCTCTGGGTCAACGCGGTGGTGACCGCGATGGCGTTCGGCTTCGACGAGCACACCGTGTCGTTGCATGCCGGGCCGCTGTTTCATCTCGGCGCCGGCGCGCGCGTCTACACGACGTCGATCATGGGCGGTCGGCACGTGGTGATTCCACGCTTCACGCCGGCCGATGTGCTGGGCGCCATCAGCCGTCACAAGGTGACGGTGGCGACCTTCGTGCCGACCATGCTGGGCATGATCCTGCAATCGCCGGATATCGAGCGCTACGATCTGTCCAGTCTGAAGCTGATTACTTACGGCGCGTCGCCGATGCCGGAGCCGGTGCTGCAGGAATGCCTGCGGCGGTTTCCCAACATCCGCTTCGGCCAGTCCTACGGCATGACCGAGCTGTCTCCGGTCGCGACCATTCTGACGCCCGACGATCATCTGCCGTCGGCGCCGCGGCACCGGCTGCGCTCCGCCGGCCGGCCGATCGTCTCGGCGGAGGTGAAGATCGCCGATGCCGAGGATCGCGAGTTGCCGCATGGCGAGGTCGGCGAGATTTTGGTGCGCGGCCCGATGGTGATGATGGGCTATTGGCGCAAGCCGGAGCTAACCGCTCAGACGCTGCGCGGCGGCTGGATGCACACCGGCGATTCCGGCGCGTTCGACGCCGACGGCTATTTGTACATCTCCGATCGCATCAAGGACATGATCATTTCGGGCGGCGAGAACGTGTACTCGATCGAGGTCGAGAACGCGATCGCCGCGCATCCGGACGTTGCGCAATGCGCGGTGATCGGCATCCCGCATCCGAAGTGGGGCGAGACCGTTCATGCCGTGGTGGTGCGCAAGCCTGGCGCCGCGCTCACCGCCGACGAGCTGATGGCGTTCTGCCGCGCCGCGATCGCCGACTACAAGGTGCCGCGCAGCATAGACTTCCGCGACGAACCGCTACCGCTGTCGAGCGTCAACAAGGTCAACAAGGCCGCGCTACGCGCACCGTATTGGGCCGATCAGGATCGACGGGTGAATTGAGGTTGGCAGCTGACAACGGTCGTCATTGCGCGGAGCACCCGGATCGGCGCTACGCGCCGTCCGAGCGCAGGCTCCGCGACGAAGCAATCCAGCCCCGTGCACGGACCTGGATTGCTTCGCTTCGCTCGCAATGACAGGGAGAGGCCGTGACTTTGACTTCGGCGGAGTATCACGGCAGGCAACGTCACCCGCCCAGCGCCGCGCTGATCGCTTTCGCGGCGTGTGCCAAAGCGGGGCCGTGTCTTTCGACGAGCTGCTGCTGCGACACCAGATAGGCCGGGCCGCCAAAACTCAACGCGTAGACCGGGCCGCCGTTCGGCGGCACGATCGCGGCGCCAACGGCGTTGATATCCTTGCGCCATTCGCCGGTCGAGACACAGAAGCCGCGCTTGGCGATCTCCCGCGTCGAGCGCGCGATCGCCTTTTCGAGCTTCGGCCAGTCGGTGCCGTGATGCGCACGCAACTCGTCGAGCAGTGCACTGCGCTCGTCCTCGCCAATCACCGCGAGATAAGCTCTGCCGAGCGAGGTCGTGGCGATCGGCACGCGCGAGCCGGGCGGCAGCCGCAGCCCGATCAGCGCGTCGCTTTCGCAGCTTTCGATGTTCAGCATCGTCAGCCGCTCGCGGGTGCCGAGCCCGACATGCAGCTGGCTGTCTTCGGCCAGTCGGGTCATGATCGGCAGCGCCGCCTTGCGGACGTCGAGATTGGCCAGCGCCGCGTAGCTCAGCGCCAGCGCGCGTGCGCCGAGCTGATAGGTCGCCGAACGCGGCTCGTAGGTCAGATAACCGAGCTGGATCAGCGTGTGCGTCATCCGCGAGATCGTCGGCTTGGGCAGGCCGGTGCGCTCGGCGAGTTCGAGATTGCCGAGCGCGCGGTCGCCGGCGCGAAACGCGCCGAGCACGTCGAGGCCGCGGGCGAGTGCGGACACGAACATTCGCCCGGCGTCGTCCGCCGGCTCGGCGCGCGGCCGCCGCGAGGCGCGTTGCATCGCCTGGTCGTTGCGCGCGGTGGTTTTCTTGGCCGCCGGGGCCCGGCTGGGCTTGGTCGGGCGGCGCGATTTACCGGTGGTCATCGGCGGCTCCGGAAGCTCGGCCGCAGCGGCGGCAGATCAAAACATTTGCGAAAATCGATTTCGCATATTGTGCGAGCCCCGCCCGGGTGGCAAGTTGTCGCAAAAATACAATGAGGAAACTCCCCGATGGCGATTGACCCGACGCGGCTGCGCGACTGGCCCATTCCCGAGATCGAGCAGTCCTACACCGAGCGCGACACCATGTTGTACGCGCTGGGGCTGGGGCTGGGGCTGGGGCTCGGCGCCGAGCCGCTCGACGCCAGACAATTACGTTATGTCTACGAGCAGGACCTGCAGGTGCTGCCGTCGATGGCGGTCGTGCTCGGCTATCCGGGATTCTGGCTCGGCAATGACGAGACCGGCGTCGACTGGCGCAAGGTGCTGCACGGCGAACAGGGCTTCGAGATCTTCAAGCCGCTGCCGCCGAAGGGCGCGGTGGTCGGCCGTTCGCGCGTCACCGGCCTGTTCGACAAGGGCGCCGGCAAGGGCGCGGTGCTGCTGTCCGAGCGTGACGTTGTCGACAAGGCCAGCGGCGAATTGCTGTGCCGGCTGACCTCGACCACCATGCTGCGCGGTGACGGCGGCTTCGGCGGCCCGTCGGGTCCGCTGCCGGCGCCGCACCCGCTGCCGGAGCGCGCGCCCGATCTGCAATCGCGGATCGAAACCTCGCCGCGCGCCGCGCTGATCTATCGGCTGTCCGGCGACTACAACCCGTTACACGCAGATCCCGAGGTGGCACGCAAGGCCGGCTTCGACAAACCCATCCTGCACGGCCTGTGCACCTTCGGCGTGGTCTGCCGCGCGCTGGTCGAACTGTGCTGCGACGATGATCCGAAGCGGCTGGTGAAAATGCAGGTGCGCTTCAGCTCGCCGGTCTATCCGGGTGAAACCGTCGTCACCGAAGTCTGGAACGACGGCGAGGCGCAAGTCTCGTTCCGCGCCAAGGTGGCCGAGCGCGATATCGTGGTGATCAACAACGGCGCGGCGACCATCGCCTCGGCCTGAGCCGCAATGCCGTCCGCAGCGAAGCCGCGGACGGGTCGTCGATAAAGCGGCGCTCGCCGCGAACCAAATAACAACCAGGAGGAACGCGCTTGTCCATTTCCCGTCGCTCATTCGGTATCGGCGCCACTGGTGTGATGCTCGGCACCGTCGCGGCCCCGTGGATTCGCAACGCCAACGCGGCGCCGCCGCCGATCAAGGTCGGCGTGATCAATTCGATGAGCGGCGGTCTGGCCGCCTACGCGCAGGAAGGTCAGCCGGCGTTCGAATACGTCATCAAGAAGATCAACGACGGCGGCGGCATCAAGAGCAAGGACGGCGCCAAGATTCAGCTGATCCAGGCCGACGACACCAGCCAGCCGGCGCGCACCGCCACCGAGGCGCGGCGCCTGATCACCGAGGAGAAGGTGCAACTGCTGACCGGCACCATCCTCAGCGCTCAGATGCTGGCGCTGACGCCGGTGCTCGACGAACTGAAGGTGCCGACGCTGTCGATCTGGGCCGGCGGCGCGCACTCCAGCTACATGTTCTCGCTCGGCTATCCTTATGATCGCGGCTACGCGCAGTCGATGCACGACTTCATCAAGTCGCTGCGCGACGACAGCAAATTCCCGATCAAGACCGCGGTGATGAGCTACTCGAACTACGAGGCCGGCCAGCAGGTCAACAAGTTCCTGGTCGAGAAGCTGAAGGCCAGCGGCATCGAGGTGATCGGCGAAGCGCCGCTCGACACCAAGGCGCAGGACCAGACCTCGGCGATGATCCGCGTCCGCTCGCTGAAGCCCGATATCGTCACCGGCCTGGTGACGCCGCGCGACGGCATCCTGCTGCATCAGGCGCGCTACAATCTCAACTATCACAACAGCCTGTTCATCGGCGGCACCGGCGGCTACTCGGATCTGTCGCTGTGGAAGGATCTCGGCCCCGAGATCGGCAAGGCGGTGCTGACGCGCAATCTGTTCGCGATGACCGGCTTCAGCCCGGGCGCCAAGATCGACTCGATGCAGAAGATCATCGCCGAGCTGCGCGACGTCGCCAAACTCGACCGCATCGGCCAGGGCGCGATCCAATACGCGCAGGGCGCCCGCGTGCTGCAGCGCGTGCTTGAAAAGGCGTCGTCGCTGGAGCCGGCGGCGCTGCTCGAATCGTTCAAGGGGTTCGAGATCCCGTTCGGCGATCCGGATCTCTACGTCGCCAAGCCGAAGGGGCTGCAATTCGCCGACGATCGCCTGCTCAAGGACGGCACGGCGATGATGGTGCAGTGGATGCCGGATCAATCGCAGGAGGTCGTGTTCCCGAAGGAATTCGCGCAGGTCGCGCCGCGCCCGAAGAGCTGAGCCGTGGCGCTCCTCGAAGTCGACAATGTCAGTAAGCGGTTCGGCGGTCTGCTTGCGCTCAACGACGTGAGCTTCGCCGTCGAGCGTGGCGAGATCCTCGGCATCATCGGCCCGAACGGCGCCGGCAAGACGACGCTGTTCGGCGTCATCTCCGGCTTCACGCCGCCGTCGAGCGGCGAGGTGCGGTTCGACGGTCAGCGCATCACCGGGATCTCGCCGGACCGGCTGACGCGGCGCGGCCTGGTGCGCAGCTTCCAGATCGTCCAGACCTTCGCCGACATGACGACGCTCGAGGTCGTGACCACGGCCGCGCTGACGCGCCGTCCGATCCGCGAGGCAACCGACTACGCCGCCGCGGTGCTGACCCGCGTCGGCCTCGGCGGCAAGCTGGACGAGACGCCGGCGACGCTGTCGCTGCAGGACAAGAAGCTGCTCGAAGTCGCCAAATGCGTCGCCACCGATCCGCAATGCATCCTGCTCGACGAGGTGATGGCCGGTCTCACCATGGCCGAGACCGAGGCGCCGATGCAGATCATCCGCGAGCTCAACCGCTCCGGCGTCACCATCGTGATGGTCGAGCACGTGATGCCGGTGATCATGCGGATGGCGACCCGGATGGTGGTGGTCAATTTCGGCGAGAAAATTGCCGAAGGCACGCCGGATTCGATCATCAAGGATCAGAAAGTCATCGACGCGTATTTCGGGGAGCACCTCGATGCTTGAGGTCGAAGGTCTGGTCGCGGGCTATGGCGGCGCGCCGATGCTGCGCGACGTCACGGTGCGGCTCGCGGCCGGCGAGATCGTCGGCCTGCTCGGCGCCAACAATGCCGGCAAGACCACGCTGATCAATTGCCTGTCGGGCCTGGTGCCGCCGATGTCCGGGCGCATTTTGTTCGAGGGGCAGGACGTCACCCGCGCCAGCGCGCGCGAGCGTGTCGAGCTCGGCATCATCCAGGTGCCCGAGGGGCGGCTGGTGTTTCCGGAGATGAGTATCCGCGAGAATCTGCTGCTCGGCGGCTTCTGCGATCGCGCGCGGCCGCATCGGCCGGCGCAGATGGAGAAGGTGCTCGAGCTGTTTCCGCGGCTCAAGGAGCGGCTGACGCAGGCGGCCGGTACGCTGTCCGGCGGCGAGCAGCAGATGCTGGCGATCGGCCGCGGGCTGATGGCCGAGGCGCGCGTGCTGATGCTCGACGAGCCGTCGCTCGGCCTGTCGCCGCTGTTCGTGCAGTACATTTTCGAGATCATCGACCGGCTGCACAAGGACGGGCTGACCATGCTGCTGGTCGAACAGAATCTCAATCTGACGCTGCGCCATGCGCAGCGCTGCTACGTGCTCGAACGCGGGCAGATCGCCGTCGAGGGCGATGCCGATGTCGTCAGGGACGATCCGCGCACGCGGCAGGCATATCTGGGTCTGTGAGGAGAACGACGTGAGCGAATTCTGGCAGGCCTTGGCACAAGGCGTTCTGATCGGCAGCACTTACGGGCTGCTCGCGCTGGGGATGGGGCTGGTCTACGGCGTCAGCGGCATCGTCAACTTCGCACATGGCGATTTCATCTCGCTGGCGATGTTCATGTCGCTGGCGTTGTTCTCCGCCTTTGCGATGGACCCCTACGTCTCGGCGGTGATCACCATCCCGGTGATGGCGGTGATCGGCGCGCTGGTCTATCGCTTCCTGCTGCGGCCGATGGCCGGGCATCAGTTCCTGATGATCGTCCAGCTCACGCTCGGCCTCAGCCTGCTGCTGCAGAACGGCATTCTCATGGTGTTCGGCGGCCAGCCGGCGCGGGTGCCGTCGGTGGTCGAGTCGAAGCTGATCATTCTGGGCGACGTCGTGCTGCGGATGCCGAATGTGATCGCCTGCGTGGTCGCCTTCGCGATGGCGATCGGTCTCTACGTGATGCTGCGCTCGACCGATTTCGGCCGCTCGATCCGCGCCGTGCATCAGAACGCGCGCGCCGCCGCGCTGATGGGGGTCGATGTCGGCCGTGTCCAGGTCGTCACCTTCGCGATCGGCGTCGCCATTCTGGCGGTCGCGGCCGCGCTGCTGCTGCCCGGCACGCCGATCCAGCCGACGCAGGGGCTGCAATACACCGTGATCACTTTGCTGATCGTCGTGCTCGGCGGCATGACCAACTTCGTCAGCATCATGCTCAGCGGCCTCGTCATCGGGCTCGCCGAAGCCTTCGGCACTGTCTACATTTCGGACGCGCTCGGCCGGCTGGTGCCCTATGCGATCTTCGTGCTGATCATGCTGTTCCGTCCGCAGGGTCTGACCTGGAGGACGTCATGATCAACGACGGCTTCTATAAGACGCTGGCGTCGCCCGCCCTGTGGGTGCTGTTGCTGCTGGCGGCGTCGGTGCCGTTGGCGCTGAACAGCTATTATCTGCACATCCTCACCATCGCGCTGGTCTATGTGGCGCTGGCCTCGGCGTGGAACATCGTCGGCGGCATGGCCGGACAGATCTCGCTGGCGCACAGCCTGTTCATCGGCACCGGCGCGATGCTGGCGGCGGCGCTGCAGGTCAAGTTCGGGATCAATATGTGGGCCGGGCTGGTGATCTCTGCGGCGGTCGCCGGCGCGCTCGGCGCGATCATTGCGTGGATCGACTTCCGGTTTCAGCTCGGCCATCTGTCGTTCGTACTGATCACGCTGGCGTTTGCCGAGATGGCGGCGATCGTTGTCGAAGGCTGGGAGTTTCTCGGCGGCGCCTCCGGCCTGCTGCTGCCGCGCGACACCGGCGATGTGCTGGCGTTCCAGTTCGGCGGGGTGCAGGGGGCGTATTGGGTGATGCTCGGGCTGTCGGCGGTGATCGTGCTGATCAACGTCGCCATCCTCAATGCGCCGCTCGGCTATTATCTGCGCACCATCCGCGACAACGAGAAGGCCGCGCAGGCGATCGGCGTCGATGTGCTGCGCCACAAGATCACCGCGATGACGATCTCGGCGGTGCTGACCTCGATCGTCGGCACCTGCTACGTCCGCTATCTCACCTTCGCCGATCCGTATCAGTTGGCGTCGCCCACCATCACCATCGAGATCGTGCTGTTCGCCACCGTCGGCGGGCTCGGCCGCGCCTTCGGCCCCGCACTCGGCGCACTGCTGCTGGTGCCGCTCGGCGAGGTGCTGCGCGGGCAGCTCGGCGGCGCGGTGCCCGGGCTGCATTACTTCATCTACGGCGTGGTGGTGATCGCGGTGATCCTGGTGACGCCGCGCGGGCTGCTGCCGCTGTTCGAGAAGTTGCTGCGCCGTCGCCGGCCAGCCGCGACATAAAAAATCGGCGCGGATGACCCGCGCCGATTTCGTCTGCCAGAGTTGTAGAGGCGGTTACTCGCCTGACACCAGCTTGATTCGCGGCGGCGTCGCCTTGGCGACCAGGCTACGATAGGCCGTCAGATAATCCAGCGCCATCCGTCGCGCCGTGAAGCGCTCCTCGAACCGCGCGCGAATCGCCGAGCGGTCGAGATCCTGCAACTGATGCACGGCGGCAACCGCACTGGTTTCGTCTTCGACGATGAAGCCGGTCAGCCCGGATTCGATGATTTCGGGCACCGAGCCGCGGTTATAGGCGATCACGGGCGCGCCGCAGGCCATCGACTCGATCATCACCAGGCCGAACGGCTCCGGCCAGTCCAACGGCAGCAGCAGGCCCAGCGCGCCGCTGAGGAACTCCGACTTCTGCTGATCGCCGATCTCGCCGATAAACTCGATCAGCGGGTGATGCAGCATCGGCTCGATCACCTGCTCGAAATAGTCCTGGTCGGCGCGGTCGACCTTGGCGGCGATCTTGAGCGGGATATCGGCCCGGATGGCGATCCGAATGGCGCGGTCGACGCCCTTCTCGGGTGCGATCCGGCCCAGCACGGCGAGATATTCCGGCTTTCGAACCAGCGGCGTCAGCAGATCGGCCGGCAGACCGTGATGGATCGTGCTGATCCAGTTCGCCTTCGGCACGGGGCGCCGCTGCGAATCCGAAATCGAGACGACCGGAACATCCGAGAACGTCGAGAACACCGGTTGATGTTCGGGCAGATCGAGGCGGCCGTGCAGCGTGGTGATGAAGGGAGTGGGCTGCCGATGAAATAGCGACCACGGATAGTAATCGAGATGGAAGTGGATGAGGTCGAACTCTTCGTTGTCACAACGCCGTCGTACTTGTTCCAGCATCACCATATGCAGGGCGTTTGGATCACGCACGGCACCGTCGAGCCGCAATGCGCGCGGCCAGGTGGACTCAAGCTTCGCCGACGTCGTCGAGTCGCCGCTGGCGAACAGCGTGACGTCATGTCCGAGAGCCACCAGCTCTTCGGTCAACCAATGCACGACTCTTTCCGTGCCGCCATAAAGCTTCGGCGGGATCGCCTCCGTCAGCGGAGCAACCTGCGCAATGCGCATTGACCAGTCTCCCGTGTTTTGATGTGAGGACAAAGCATCAATCGTGTGGCACCGGCATTGCCGCGATCGCGTAAGGAACAGTTTCGCAGATGCGAAGTTCCTTCGGAACACTTGCTTCTTCCATGTTCCCGTCTCGTTGGTGCCACATCCAGATGGCCTGTTGCGATGTGAGTAGGATGGAACAAGGCGGCGGCTGGTAGCGTAGTGATCTATCGCTCGTGACCTTGGCGAAGATGCGTTGCGGAGGCGGACTTTTATGGACTCTCTATCGGGGTACTCGCGTCGTCCCTTTGCCTTCATTTTGCGCTACGTGCGCCAAAGACCGGGCACACATCTGATCATTCTGTTGTGCGTTCTACTGGCAGTTGCCTGTTCTGTCGGCACGCAATACGGCGTCAAGTATCTGGTCGATGGACTGAGTGGTGGACGCTCGGGCGCAGTGTGGCTCGGATTCGTCTTCCTGGTCTCGCTGATTGCCGCCGATAATCTGTTGTGGCGCGTCGCAAGTTGGGTTGCGAGCTTCACATTTCCCGCCGTCACGGCCGATCTGCGGCGCGATATGTTCCGGCATCTGACCGGCCATGCGCCGAGTTACTTCTCCGATCGTCTCCCCGGCATGCTGTCGAGCCGGATCACCGCCACCTCAAATGCAGTGTTCACCATCGAGAACATGTTCGTCTGGAACGTGTTGCCGCCATTCGTCGCCACATTCCTGGCGATCGCGCTGATCTCCACCGTCAGTATGCAAATGGCGCTGGCCCTGTCGGTCGCGGCAGCGCTGCTGATGGCGCTGGTGTTCAAGCTCGCCGCCGACGGCAAGCCGCTGCACGACGAGTTCGCCGACAAGGCTGCCACGGTCGACGGAGAAATGGTCGACGTCATCAACAACATGCCGCTGGTACGCGCATTCTGCGGGCTGGGCTACGAGCATGCGCGGTTCGAGAACACGGTGAATCTCGAAGTGAACGCGCGCGGCCGTAGTCTGCGCTATCTGGAGCGGCTGCGCCTGCTGCATGCGGTGATCACCGTGATCCTCACTGTCGCGCTGCTCGCCTGGGCCATTCAATTGTGGCAGCGTGGCGGCGCGTCGACCGGCGACGTGGTGCTGATCTGCACGCTGGGCCTGTCGATTCTCCATGCCACACGGGATCTCGCCGTGGCACTGGTCGACGTGACTCAGCACGTTGCCCGGCTGTCCGAGGCAGTCGCGACGCTGCTGGTGCCGCATGAACTCAGCGATCATCCCGAGGCCGAGCCGCTGGTGCGGGCCGGCGCGGCGATCTCGTTTAATAATGTCTCCTTCCAGTATCCGGGCGGATCGAAAGTGTTCGATCGCTTCACGCTGCGCCTCAATGCCGGCGAACGTGTCGGATTAGTGGGCGCCTCGGGTGGCGGCAAGTCAACGTTATTCGTTCTGCTACAGCGGTTCTACGACGTGCAGGACGGCAGCGTGACGATTGACGGGCAGGATATCTCGCGCGTCACTCAGCACAGCCTGCGGGACGCGATCTCGGTGGTGCCGCAGGACATCTCACTGTTCCAGCGCTCGATTCGTGACAACATCCGTTACGGCCGCCCCGGCGCGAGTGACGAAGAGGTGCTTCGCGCAGCGATCGCGGCGCGCTGCGATTTCGTCGAAACGCTGCCCGAAGGGCTCGACACCATGGTGGGCGACCGCGGTGTCAAGCTATCGGGCGGACAGCGACAGCGGCTGGCGATCGCCCGCGCGTTCCTCAAGGACGCTCCGATCCTGCTGCTCGACGAAGCCACTGCGGCGCTCGACTCGGAATCCGAAGAAGCCATCCGCGAAGCATTGGCTCGGCTGATGCATGGGCGTACGGTGATCGCTATCGCGCACCGTTTGGCAACGCTGCGCAATTTCGATCGCGTCGTCCTGCTGCAGGGCGGCAAGATCATCGAGGAGGGGCCGCCGGATCGGCTGATGCAGGGCCAGGGCCCGTATCGTGAACTCGTTGCGCGTGAGATCAGCCGTCTGGCTACGCATGCCGCCTGACGTTCCGAATGATGCGTCAGCATCGCGCGGCACCCGCCGTGCGATCAGCAGCCGATAGGGTCGATCAATGTTCTCTGACGTCATCTCGCATCCCGCGCCCGCCGACGAGCAGGCGCCCGCATCCGAATCGCCGTTCTACATTCCGATGATCGGCCCCGCGGCCCGCCCGCGCACGGCGCTGAAACATGACGACACGTTCCTGGTGCTGGACAGCCACGGAGATATCGGCGCCTCGGCCGGCGGCACCGACGGACTGTTTCACGCCGACACGCGCTATCTGGCGCGGTTGCAGTTGCGGCTCGATGATGTCCAGCCGCTGCTGCTCGGCTCGAATCTGCGCGACGACAACTCGGTCCTCACCGTCGACCTCACCAATCCGGACATCTATCGCGACGGCCGGCTCGTGCTGGCCAAGGATCTGCTCCACATCGTGCGCACGATCTTCCTGTGGCGCGGCACGGCGTTTCAGCGGATCGGATTGCAGAATCACGGCGACGTCGAGGCCAGCCTCGATCTGACGCTCGACTTCGACAACGACTTCGCCGATCTGTTCGAAGTCCGCGGCAGCGTGCGACCCAAGCGCGGTGAATTCCTCAGCCGCCGTGCATCTCCATCCGACGTCACGCTCGATTATCGCGGCCTCGACAAGGTCACGCGTAGCACCACCGTCCATTTCGATCCCCAGCCGGCGCAGCTGAAGGCGGGGCGCGCGGTCTTCCACATCACGCTCGCGCCGCAGCAGACCGCGTCCGTCTTCATCGCCGTGAGCTGCAACAAGCCGGCGTCGCAGAAGCTGATGCCGTTTTTCCGCAGCCTGCTCGCGCATCGGCGCGAGATGCGGGAGACCACCTCGGGCGGCACCACCATCGCGACCTCGAACGACATCTTCAACGAGGTGCTGTGCCGGTCCATGGCCGACCTCAACATCCTGACGACGGAGACCGCGCAGGGCCGCTACCCCTATGCGGGCATTCCCTGGTACTCGACGACATTCGGCCGTGACGGACTGATCACCGCGCTGCAGATGCTGTGGATCGACCCACGCGTCGCCCGCGGCGTGCTGCGCCGGCTCGCCGCCTATCAGGCCACGACGGTCGATCCGCTCAACGACGCCGAGCCCGGCAAGATCCTGCACGAGATGCGCGGCGGCGAGATGGCGGCGCTGCGCGAGGTGCCGTTCGCGCAGTATTACGGCAGCGTCGATTCGACCCCGCTGTTCGTGATGCTCGCAGGCCTGTATGTCCAGCGCACCGGCGACGACACCACGCTGAAGGAGCTGTGGCCGGCGATCGAGAAGGCGCTCGGCTGGATCGACGGCCCGGGCGATCCGGACCGTGACGGCTTCGTCGAGTATCAGCGCGCGACCGATCAGGGCCTGCAGAACCAGGGCTGGAAGGATTCTTACGACGCGATCTTCCACGCCGACGGCAAGCTTGCCGAGGGCAATATCGCACTCGCCGAAGTGCAGGGCTACGTGTTCGCCGGCAAGCGGCTTGCCGCGATGTGCGCACGACGGCTCGGCCACGCCGACCGCGCCGATCAGCTCGAAGAGCAGGCCGACAAGCTGGCGTCGCAGTTCGAGCGTTGGTTCTGGTGCGAGGAGCTTGGTACCTACGCGCTTGCGCTCGACGGCGCCAAGCGGCCGTGCAAGGTCCGTAGTTCCAACGCCGGGCAGTTGCTGTTCACAGGTATCGTCCGGCAGGATCGCGCCCGGCTGGTCGCGACCGATCTGATGCGGCCGCACTTCTTCTCGGGTTGGGGCATCCGCACCATCGCCTGCGGCGAGGCGCGTTACAATCCGATGTCGTATCACGACGGTTCGATCTGGCCGCACGACAACGCGCTGATCGCGCTCGGCCTGGCGCGCTACGGTTTCAAGGCTGCGGTCGAGAACGTGTTCAAGGGCCTGTTCGACGCCGCGAGCTACATGGAGTTGCGCCGGCTGCCGGAACTGTTCTGCGGCTTCCAGCGCGAGCGGCGCCGCGGTCCGACGCTGTATCCGGTCGCCTGCGCGCCGCAGGCCTGGGCCAGCGCGACGCCGTTCACGCTGCTCGAAGCCGCGCTCGGCATCCAGTTCGATGCCGACCGGCACGAGATTCGCTTGGTCAATCCGCGGCTGCCGGCGTTTCTAAACGACGTGGTGCTCCGCGATTTGCGGATCGGTGCATCCAGCATCGATCTGCGGGTGCGCCGGCACGGCGACGGCGTGTCGATGGAAGTGCTGCGCACCGATGGGCGCATTCAGGTTTCGATCGTGTTGTCTCGGTAGACATTCGTAGGAACGCGGCGACACCGTCGCCGCGGGGGAGGCTCGATGCACATCCGGTTCAGTACTGCGTTCGCCATGGTGGTGATCACCAGCGTCGTCTCGGCCGGCCTGCGCGCCGATCCGGCCGATCCTGCGAAGTCCGCAGAGCCGGCCAAACAGGTCGAGCCAGCCAAACCGGCTGAGCCTGCGAAGCAGGCCGAGCCTGCCAAACCGGCCGAGCCGGTCAAATCATCTGCGACAGCAAAGAGCGATCCGCCGACCGTGACCGTGATCAGTCCGGAGGACGCCCGCGGGGTGCTCGGCCGCGAGGTACGTAGCGCCGCCGATGAAGACATGGGCCGCATCGTCGACATCGTGGTCGACAAAGAGGGCAAGACCCGCGCCGCCATCATCGACTTCGGCGGCTTTCTGGGCGTCGGCAGTCGCAAGATCGCGGTCGATTGGACCGCGCTGAAGTTCAGCACCATCGCCAAGAAGGAAGACAAGGTCACGCTCGCGCTCACGCGCGATCAGGTGCGCGCTGCGCCGGAATACAAGGACGAGCAATCGGTCGTGGTGCTCGGCGCATCCGGCAAGCTGTCGCCGCTCGAGTTCGGGCCGGAGAAGTAGGCTGAGCGCGCCGCTTCCCGACCGCGGAGCCGGCCACGGCCCGCACTCGCTTGGGCCAGCCGCGCCGCCCGGCGACGAGCCGGTGCAGCCGCCGGAGTCCCGCACGCCGTCGCAGCAGAGCCAGCGCGGGCTGGACTGGTTTATCTTTTTCCTCGCCGACGTGCAGACCGGCTTCGGCCCGTTCATCGCGGTCTATCTCACTACGCAGAAATGGACCCAGGTCGAGATCGGCCTGGTGTTGTCGGTCGGCGGCATCATCGGGCTGATCGGCCAGATGCCCGGCGGTGCGATCGTCGATGCGGCCAAGGATGAGCGCAAGGTCGCCGGCGCCGCGGTGGCGGCGATCGGCGTCGCGGCGCTGGCCTATGCGCTGCTGCCGATCTTCCCGGTGGTGATGGCGGCGGCGACGCTGCATGCGGCCGCAAGCTGCGTGCTCGGCCCCTCGATCGCGGCGATCAGCCTCGGGCTGGTCGGGCCCTATCTGATCGGCGAGCGGCTCGGCCGCAACGCGCGCTGCGCCTCGCTCGGCAACGGCGTTGCCGCGGCGGTGATGGGCACCGCCGGTTATCTGTTGTCGAGTCGCTCGGTGTTTCTGGTGACGTGCCTGCTGGTGATCCCGACGCTGATCGCGCTGTCGCGGATTCGCGGCCAGGAAATCGATTCCGCCCAGGCCCATGGCGCCGTGCGGCGCGATGAGGGGCCGGCCTTCCGGTTTTCCGATCTGGCGAATTTGCTGCGGCAGCGCCCGCTGCTGGTGTTCGCGGCCGCGATGCTGATGCTGCAGCTCGCCAATGCGGCGATGCTGCCGCTGATGGCGAGCGCCGTCACCTCGCGCTCCAGCGATTCGGCACCGGCGCTGATCGCGTTCTGTATCGTCGTGCCGCAGGCGATCGTCGCGCTGTTCTCGCCCAGGGTAGGCCGGTGGGCGCAGTCGATCGGCCGCAAGCCGCTGCTGTTCGCCGGCTTCGGTGCGCTGGCGATCCGCGGCGTGCTGTTCTCGACGGTGACGGATCCGTATCTGCTGGTCGCGGTGCAGCTGTTCGACGGCGTCACCGCCGCGGTGTTCGCCGTCCTGGTGCCGCTGATCATTGCGGACGTCGCGTTCGGCAGCGGACATTTCAGCTTCGCCCAGGGCGTGGTCGGCACCGCCGGCGGCATCGGCGCCTCGCTCAGCAACGTCCTGGCCGGCCTGATCGCCGACAAATTCGGCAGCCACGCAGCCTTCCTCGGCCTCGCCTGCGTGGCGGCGCTCGGCCTGACGGTGGTGTGGCTGCTGATGCCGGAAACGCGCCGGGTCGAGCCGGAGAAGGCTGAGGGCTAAGTCCGCACGCACGCCGTCATTGCGAGGAGCGCAGCGACGAAGCAATCCAGAAGCGCCATGCTCGGCGCTTCTGGATTGCTTCTCTTCGCTTGCAATGACGAACGAGAGCGGCTTCAGCCCATCAGCTTGCGGATCTGCTCGGCGCAGGACTTTGCCGCCTTCTGGGCGGCGACCAGTGACGCGAAGGTGCGGCGTTCGAGGCTGTGGAAGTCGCGGTGGGCGGCGTGGAAGCAGAAGTTGCGTCCATCGCGAACGACGATGCCGGCGGTGCGTGAGCTCACTTCGATAACGTAGGCGTCGGACATCAACCCTCGCTGGCCAAGCCAGCGCCCCCGGAAACGGCGCCCCCAAGGGTGCCGGCACGCTTCAGACCGTCGAACATCTCGACGGCGCTGAAACGCGACGGACCGGGAAATCGTTCCTGAGGTTTGTCTTTAAAATCTCAACGTTGCACGAAAACCAGCAGCACCCCGTTGGCGGCGCTCGGCTTCACCACGACGCGGTCGCCGAGCGTTACGCCTGCTGCGCCCGCCGCCTGTGCGGCCGCGGCGAGATCATCCACCGCGATGATCAGCCCGGCGCCGCCGCGCTCCGGTACGCCATCGAGCGAAACGCCGGGATATTGCTGCGCCAGCGTGTCGCGCGACAGGAAGACGAGCTCGGCGCGGCCTTCGCCGGACGGCACCACGACGCTGCCGTCCGGCTCCGAATATTGCTCGCCCTCGGTCAGCCGCACCATGTGCCGCGCGTCGCTTTCCGGCCGCGGCGCGGTGATCAGCACCCGCACCAGCCCGGTGGCGTGATTGGCATGCTGCTGCAGCTCGGGAATCCACACGGTGTCGCGGGTGTGGTGCTGGCAGGCGAAGATGCGCAGCCCGGCGGGCGACTCGGTCAGCGGCCACTGGAAGATGCTGAAGCGTGCTTCGCCTTCGCCGCCGCCCGGCAACGGCACCGGCCGGCCGAAATCGATCGGGCCGACCGCATCGAGGCCGAGGTCGCGCAGCTCGTCAGCGCCCTTGGCGGCATCCGTGGTGGTGAAGGCGATCCGCTCGATGCCGTCGCCACGTTCGGCGAGGAAGGCGCGGCTCGGCGCGTTGTGCTCGGTCGGGGTCAGGACGCCGAGCAGCTCGATGTAGTCGTGCCCGAACATGATGGTGTAATTGCCGGAGCCGAGCGCCGGGCTGTGCGTGCCGCGCGGCGACAACGTAAAGCCGAGCCGCTGCCAATTGGCCGCAGCCGCATCCAGATCCTTGACCATGACCACGGCATGATCGATTCCGACGACGTATTGCAGTGACACGCTGACTTTGCTCCCCAAGACTCTTGCAGGGTAGGCTAGCCAGATCGTTCCGCCGCCGCAACCCGACGCAGGTCGCAGGCAGGACGGGGGCGATCGAATCGATGGAAGGACCGAAGATGACTGCCGAAGTACGCTGGCCGGATTCGCTGTGGGCCGCGGTGACGCCGCCGGGGCCCGATCTGCCGGAGCTGCGCGGCACGGAGGTGGCCGACGTGGTGGTGATCGGAGGCGGCTTCAGCGGGCTGTCGACGGCGCTGCATCTGCGCGAGGCCGGCGTCGACGTCGCGGTGATCGAGGCCGCCGAGCCCGGCTGGGGCGCGTCGGGCCGCAACAACGGCCAGGTGATCCCGACGCTGTCGCGGCCCGATCCGGACGACATCGTCGCCAAGCACGCCGCCGCCGGCGAGCGGCTGGTCGGGCTGATCCGCGACAGCGCCTCGATCCTGTTCGATGTCGCAAAGCGCCACGGCATCGACGCCGAGCAGGAGCAGAACGGCTGGGTGCAGCCGGTGCATTCGCCGGGCCGCATCAAGATTGCCGAGCGCCGCTTTCGGCAATGGTCGAAATTCGGCGCGCCGGTCGAGCTGTTGTCGCGCGAGCAGGTGCGCGACATGCTCGGCTCCGACGCCTGGTTCGGCGGCTTTTGGAACCGGACCGGCGGCCACATCAATCCGCTGGCGCTGGCCCGCGGGCTGGCGCGGACCGTTGTGGCACAGGGCGGCCGGATCTTCGCACGCTCGCCGGCGGTGAGCATCGAGCGAAGCGGTGACCGCTGGATCGTCAAGACCGCGCAGGGACAGATCAGCGGCCGCGCGCTCGTGGTCGCCAGCAATGCCTATACGGGCGAATTCGCCAAAACGCTGGCGCCGGCGATCGCCAGCGAGGTGATGCCGGTGCGGTCGTGGCAGATGGCGACACAGCCGCTCAGTGACAATGTCCGCAAGAGCATGATCCCGGGCCGGCAGGCGATGTCGGACACCCATGGCGAGCTGATCTTCGGCCGCTTCGACGCTCGCAACCGCTTCGTCACCGGCGGCGCGATCATCCGGCCGTTCAACCAGATCGCGACCTTGCGGGCGCGGGTCGGCAAGCGGCTGCAGAGCCTGTGGCCACAGATCGGCGAGGTCCGGTTCGACTACGTCTGGAACGGCTTCATCGGCATGACCACCGACTATCTGCCGCACATCCACCGCCTCGGCCCCAACGCCTACGGCTGGACCGGCTGCAACGGCCGCGGCGTCGCGCTGTCGATCGCGCTCGGCGATGAGCTGTCAAAGGCGGTCCGCGGCGTGCCGGACAGCGAACTGGCGCTGCCCTTCACCGAACCGACCCCGATCCCCGCCAACGAACTCCTCCGCCCCTTCGCCCCGCTGATGATGGTGCTGTACCGGCGCCGCGACAGCAAGGAGATCGCGTAGTCAGCGGCTACGCGTCCACTTTTGCCCGTCATGCTCGGGCTTCCACGTCCTGCCGCGCACTTATTGCCTGTATCAGTAGATGCCGGCTTCGTAGGATGGGTTGAGCGTAGCGAAACCCATCATAGGCGCGCTCTGTCTGACCAATGGTTTCGCTGCGCTCAACCCATCCTACTTTACTATGGCCGGCCTATTGTGCCGGTTCCACCGCATGGCTCCGCGCAAAATCCCCGCCGGGGATCGAGGCCAGCAGGGCCTGCGTATACGGATGCTTCGGCGTGTTGAAGACCTCGCCCGCGGGGCCGTGCTCGACGACTGCGCCGTCCTTCATCACCGCGACGAGGTCGCAGATCTGCGCGGCGACGCGCAGGTCGTGGGTGATGAAGATGATCGACAGGCCGAGCCGTTCGCGCAAGCTCGCGAGCAGCTTCAGCACCTGGGCCTGGACCGAGACGTCGAGCGCCGACACCGCTTCGTCGGCGATCAGCACGTCCGGCTTCAGCGCCAGTGCGCGGGCGAGCCCGATGCGCTGGCGCTGGCCGCCGGAGAATTCGTGCGGCAGGCGGTCGCCGGCCGATGGATCGAGTCCGACCAGCGCGAACAGCTCGCGCGCCTCGGCGATCGCCTGCTTGCGCGGCGTGCCGTGGATGATCGGGCCTTGCGCAACTAATTCCTCGGCCTTGTGCCGCGGGTTGAGCGAGGCGAACGGGTCCTGAAACACCATCTGCATGTGCCGCGTCTCGCGGCGTACGTCTTCGCGCGGCATCGTCGCCCAGTCGCGGCCCTCGAGCAGGATCGAGCCGCTATCGGGATCGAGCAGCCGGATGATGCAGCGCGCCAGCGTCGACTTGCCGGAGCCGCTTTCGCCGACGATGCCGAGCGTGGCGCCGCGCGGCAGATTCAGCGACACCGCCTTCACCGCATCGGTGACGCGGGCGCCGCGGCCGAGGAAGCCGCCGGTGCGAAACGTCTTCGACACGTTGTCGATGCTCAGGATGGTGTCGGCCGCGATCGGACGCGGCGGCGGCGCGGTCAGCGGCGGCACCGCGGCGATCAGTTGCCGCGTGTAAGCATGCTGCGGCCGGTGCAGCACGTCGTCGGCCGCGCCCTGTTCGACGATCACGCCGTGCTGCATCACCACGACACGATCGGCGATCTCGGCGACGACGCCGAAATCGTGGGTGATGAACAGCACCGCGGTGTTGCGGCGGCTCTGCAGTTCGCGGATCAGCGTCAGGATCTGCGCCTGCGTGGTGACGTCGAGCGCGGTGGTCGGCTCGTCGGCAATCAGCAGCTTTGGATCGAGCGCCAGCGCCATCGCGATCATCGCGCGCTGGCGCTGGCCGCCGGAGAGTTCGTGCGGATAGGCGTCGGCGGCGCGCTGCGGATCGGGAATGCGGACGTCCTGGAGCAGCGCCAGCACCTTGGCGCGAATCTCTTTCTTCGACAGATCGGTGTGGATGCGAAACATCTCACCGATCTGATCGCCGATCGGGCGCAGCGGGTTGAGCGCCGTCATCGGCTCCTGGAACACCATGGCGATGCCGGCGCCGCGCACGGCGCGCATCTCGGCGGCGCTGGCCTGCGCGAGATCGCGGCCCTCGAACAGCACGCGGCCGCCGTCGATCGCGACGCCGCCGGGCAACAGCTGCATCACGGCATTCGCCATGATCGACTTGCCGGAGCCGGACTCGCCGACCACGCAGAGGATTTCATTGGCGGCGATCGTCAGCGAGGCGCCCTGCACCGCATGCGTGCGGTCGGCGCCGGTGGGCAGCCGGACGCTCAGCTTGTCGAGCGTCAGGACGGCGGGCTTGCTTTCCGTCATCGTCCCTTCAGCCTCGGATTGAGCGCGTCGTTGAGGCCCTGACCGACCAGCGACACCGCCAGCACGGTGATCAGGATGGCGATGCCGGGGATCGCCGCGACGTACCACTGCACGCGCAGCACGTCGCGGCCGAGCCCGATCAGATTGCCCCAAGAGGCGACGTTGGGGTCTGACAATCGCAGGAACGCCAGCGCGCTTTCGAGCAGGATCGCCACCGCCATCACCACGCTGGCATAGACGATCACCGGCGGCAGTGCGTTGGGCAGGATCTCGCCGAGGATCAGTTGCAGATCCTTCATGCCGAGGGTGCGGCCGGCCTGCACGAATTCGCGGTTGCGCAGCGACAGGAATTCGGCGCGCGTCAGCCGCGCCGGCGCCGGCCACGACACGATGCCGACCGCGATCGTCACGGTGGTCAGCGTCGAGCCGAACACCGCGACCAGCACCAGCAGCAGCACGAAGTTGGGCAGGATCTGGAACGCTTCGGTGATCCGCATCAGCACGGTGTCGACCCAGCCGCCGAAGTAACCCGCGAAGGCGCCGATCAGCACGCCGATGACGATCGCGATCGCCGTGGCGGCGCCGCCGATCAACAGCGCGATGCGCGCGCCGTAGAAGATCTGCGCGGCGATGTCGCGGCCGGAATTGTCGGTGCCGAGCAGGAAGCGCGGATTGCTGAACGGCCAGATCAGCGGCCGGCCGGCGAGCGCCAGCGGGTCGCGCGGATAGATCCAGCCCGCGCTGATCGCCATCGCGACAATCAGCAGCAGCAACAGCAGGCCGACTACGGCGGCGGGGCTGCGGAAGTAGCGCTTGATCGCGTCCATCGCCTCAAGTCCCGGCGGTGATGCGCGGGTCGAGCCGCGCGTACAGCAGGTCGACCAGGAAGTTGACGGCGATCACCAGCAGCGCCGAGACGAACACGATGCCGAGCAGCGTGTTGAGGTCACGCTGCACGACCGACTCATAGGCGAGCCGGCCGAGGCCCGGCAGCGAGAACACGCTCTCGACCACCACCGAGCCGCCCAGCATGGTGCCGGCCTGCAGGCCGATCAGCGTCACCATCGGCAGCAAGGCGTTGCGCAGCACGTGGCGGACGACGATGCGGGTCTCATCGAGCCCCTTGGCGCGGGCGGTGCGGACGAAATCGAGATTGAGCACTTCCAGCATCGAGGCCCGCATGATGCGCAGATAGATCGCCAGAAAGATCAGTCCGAGCGTCAGCGTCGGCAGCACCAGATGCGCGGCGATGTCGAGCGTGCGCGCGAAGCCGGTCGCGGCCGCGCCGATATCCTCGAAGCCGCCGGCCGGCAGCCATTGCAGATAGACCGAGAACACCACGATGGCCATCAGGCCGAACCAGAACGACGGCGTGGCGTAGAAGATCAGCCCGAGCGTCGAGATCAGCGTGTCGGGCCATTTGTTGACGCCGCGGGCAGCGATCACGCCGAGCACCAGGCCGGCGAAGAACGCGAACGACAGCGACGCGGTCATCAGCAGCAGCGTCGGTGGCAGGCGCTCGAGGATCACGGTGGCCACCGGCTTGCCGTAGATCGACGAGAAGCCGAGGTCGAACCGCACCAGCCGCCACAGATACTGGCCGAGCTGCAGCGGGATCGACAGATCGAGCCCGTAGAATTTACGCAGCTCGCGCGCGGTGGCGGCATCGCCGCCGCCCATCTGCGCCATCATCGCGTCGACGGTGTCGCCCGGCGCGAATTGCAGCAGCAGGAAGATGCCGATCAGGATCAGAAACAGGGTCGGGATCGAGGCGGCGAGCCGCCGCCCCGCGAGGCTCAGGATACGCATGCGTTCATCTTGGCGGAGTTGGCGCTATTCGGCCAGCCAAAGATCATGCCAGGTCGATGACGCCCAGCGCGGCGTATTGGAGTGATTGCGTGCCTTCGCGGTGATCACCGTGACGAACAATTGCTCGATCGGCATCCAGATCGGCAGCTCGGTGTTGGCGCGGGTGACGAAGTCGGCATACAGCGCCTTGCGCTTGGCCGGATCGACCTCGGTCGCCGCGTCGTCGATGATCTTGTCGATCGTCGGGTCTTCCCAGCCCCACTGGTTGGTCCACGGCGCGCCCTTCGGCTGGCCGGAGCGATACCACACGGTGGTCGAGACGGCAGGATCGTTGCGATACTGATGCCAGCCGGTGGCGAGGTCGAAGGCGTGCTCGTCATAGACCTGCTTGAGGAAGCCGCCGCCGTCGTTGCGCACCACCTCGACCTGGATGCCGACTTCGCCGAGCGACTGCTGGATGAAGGTCGCCCACAGCGAGATGTCCTCGCCCCACGGCGCGGGCAGGAGCCGCAGCGACAGCCGGTTGCCGCCGGCGGCCGGCTTCAGCCCGGCCTCGTCGAGCAGCGCGATCGCCTTCTTCTTGTCGTAGGGATATTGCGGGGTGTTCGGGCCCGGATAGAAGTCGGTCGAGGTCGAGGGGATCGGGCCGGTGCCGAGCTTGGCGAAATCGCCGAGGAAGTTCTCGATGAAGAACGGCACGTTGATGGCGTGCGCGATGGCGCGGCGGACGCGGATGTCCGACAGCTCCTTGCGGCGGAAATTGAACTCGATGGTGTTGGTGCGGGCGTTGCCCTCGTTGCCCTTGGTCGAGACGATGAAGCGCTTGTCCTTGCCGAGCCGCGCCATGTCGGAGATCGTCAGGCCCGAGAACGGGCTGAGCTGCAGCCCGCCGGCCTCGAGCTGCGCGGCGGCGGCGGCGCGGTCGGTGATCACCTTCCAGACGATGCGGTCGAGATAGGGCGCATTCGGCCGCCAGTAGTTATCGTTGCGGTCGGCGATGATGTACTGGCCGCGCTCGTATTTGTTGAACTTGAACGGGCCGGTGCCGATCGGCGCGAGGTTGGCCGGGTTCTGGCGGATGTCGCCGGTCTCGTAGATGTGCTTGGCCGAGATGTAGCCGAGGTCCGGTAGCGCACGCAGCAACAGGTTGAGCGGCATCGGCCGCTCGTAGCGGAAGATCGCGGTCTGCGGATCGGGGGTGTCGACCGCGGTGAGGAAGAGCTGCAGCGTCGATCCGTAGTTGAGGATCTTCTTCCACATGTTCATCGCTGTGAAGGCGACGTCCTCGGAGGTGAACGGCTTGCCGTCGTGCCAGGTGACGCCCTTGCGCAGCTTGAAGGTGATGGTCTTGCCATCCGGCGTCGATTCCCAGCTCTCGGCCAGCACACCGACCGGATTGCCGGCGGCGTCGAGGTCGACCAGCGGCTCCTGGATCTTGCCGCCGATGATGTAGACGCCGGTCGAGGCCTGCAGGCTCGGGTTGAGCTGGCGCTGCTCCGCACCGTAATGGACGTTGAAGACACCGCCCTTGCGCGGCGTCTCCTGCGCGAAGGCGCGCATCGGATTGATCACATTGGCGGCGGTCGCGGCCGACGTCAGCAGAATGGTACGGCGATTGATCTCGAAGCGCGACAAGGCCATGCGGTCTCCTGGCAGGAATGAGCGGGGCGGCATCATCAAACGATACGACGCCGCGGCTGATCAAGCCATTTTCATTTTCTGAGCGGACAAGCAACTTTCTGTCGCCGCGGCGCGCACGCCGCGACGCATTTCGCCGCGTTAAATATGCGCGGCGAGGTCGATCAGTTCGCCGACCAGCACGCCACTGCCAGCCAGCATGGTCTCGACCTTGTCGGCTGCCTCGGCGACGCTCTGTGCCGAGGTGTCGATCGTCAGCTCGCTGGCGGTCGGCGGCTGATAATCGTTGCCGATGCCGGTGAAGTTCTGCAGCGCGCCGGCGCGGGCCTTGGCGTAGTGCCCCTTGGGATCGCGCTGCTCGCACACTTCCGCCGGCGTCGCGACGTAGATCTCGCGGAAGTGCTCGCCGGCGATGCGGCGCGCGGCGTCGCGATCGCCGCGGGCCGGCGACACCGCGGCGACGATTGCTACATGGCCGTTGGCGGCGAGATGCGCGGCGATCTCGGCGAGGCGCCGGATGTTTTCGCTGCGATCCTCGGGCGAGAAGCCGAGATCGCTGTTGAGCCCGGCGCGCAGCGTGTCTCCGTCGAGCAGGATCGGCGAGCCGCCGCGGTCGAACAGCCGCCGCTCGACCGCCTTCGCCAGCGTCGATTTGCCGGAGCCCGGCAAGCCGGTGAACCACAGCACCGCGCCGGTGTGGCGGAAGCGCGCCGTGCGCTCCTCGGGCTTCAGAGCCGACTCCACCGGCACGATGTCGGCGGTGGCGGCGCGCTGGCCGCTGTCGACGCTGAGCACCAGACCGCCGCCAGCGATGCGGCCGCCGACTTCGATCACCAGGCGCCCGGTGCGCTGGAAGTCTTCGGCCGGGTCGGCCGCGACCGGCTGCGCCAGCGACAGGTCGATTTCGCCGACGTGATTGCGGGCGATCGCCTTGGCTTCGCTGCTGGCGAGATCGCCGGGATCGACCGCCTTCTCGATCGCCACCACGGTGGCGCGGGTTTCGCGGGTGCCGAGCCGTACCAGGATCGACGCGCCGGCTTCGAGCGGCTGATCGTGCAGCCAGAAGATTCGGGCGCGCAGCCGTCTCGTATCACGCGGCGCCGAGCCCGCATGCGCGATGACGTCGCCGCGCTCGATGAACAACTCACGATCGAGCGTGATACCCACCGAACGGCCGGCGCCCTGCGGCCCCGCCACCGGGGTGACCGGCCAGCTCTCGACCGATTTGATCTTGGCGATCTTGCCGGCCGGCATGATGACGATGTCGTCGCCGGTCTGCAGTTTGCCAGACTCGATGCGGCCCGCGACGATGCGGCGGTCGTCGAATTTGTAGATCGCCTGAACTGGGAGCCGCAGCGCGAGCAGATCGAGTGGCTGCGACGGCGTCAGCGCGTCGAGCGCTTCGACCACGGTCGGGCCTTGGTACCAGCTGATGTTGTCGGTGCGTTCGGCGACGCCGTCGCCGTCGCGAGCCGAGATCGGGATCACCGCGGTCGGCGTCACGCCGAGCGACAGAAGATGCGCGGTGATCTCGTCGCTGATGGCGTTGAACCGGTCGGCCGAGAAGTCGACGCGGTCCATCTTGTTGACCACCACCGCGACCTGCTTGATGCCGAGCAGATGCAGCAGATAGCCGTGCCGCCGCGTCTGGTCGCGCACGCCTTCGAGCGCGTCGATGATCAGCACCGCGCCATCGGCCTGCGAGGCGCCGGTGATCATGTTGCGCAGGAATTCGGCGTGGCCGGGCGCGTCGATCAGCACGACGTCGCGCGAGCGGGTGCGGAAGCTGATCTGCGTGGTGTCGATGGTGATGCCCTGGTCGCGCTCGGTCTGCAGCGCGTCGAGCAGGAACGACCATTCGAACGGCATGCCGCGCCGGGCGCTGACGGCTTTGAGCATCTCCAGCTTGCCGTCGGGGAGCGAACCGGTCTCGTGCAGCAGGCGGCCGACCAGCGTCGATTTGCCGTGGTCGACATGGCCGACGATGACGATGCGAACCAGCGGGCGCGTCGTGCCGTTCGGTGTGGCGAGGGTGGAAGGCGAGACGGCGATGGTCATGGCGTCACTCATTGTCGGTGATCACTTGGTGCGGATGCGCAAATCACAGATAGCCGGCGACGCGCAGACGTTCGAACGCGTCCTCGGTCTCGTGGTCGAGCGCACGGCCGGCGCGCTCCGGCACCTTGGTGGTCTGCAATTCGTGCAGGATCTCGTCGATCGACGACGCGTTCGACGCCACCGGGAAGGTGATGTCCTGATCGCCCAGTGAGCGATAGCGTTTGCCGTCCTTGGCCAGATACAGCGGGATGATCGGGATGCCTTCGCGCTGGGTGTAGGCCCAGATGTCGGCCTCGGTCCAATGCAGGATCGGGTGGATACGCAAGTGAGCGCCGGGCGGCGGCGAGGCGTTGAACTGATCCCAGAATTCCGGCGGCTGATCGCGCACGTCCCATCCGCCTTCAGTGCCGCGCGGCGAGAACACGCGCTCCTTGGCGCGGGTCGCTTCCTCGTCGCGGCGGATGCCGGCGATCAGTCCGTCGAAGCCGTATTTGGCGAGCGCCATCTTCAGGCCCTCGGTTTTTCGCGCAGCGGAGCGCGCCGCCGGGGGCAGCGTCGGGTCGACGCTGTCGATCGGGGGGCAGGGATCGACGCGCAGGTCGAGATCCCACTCTTTCGCGTAGTGCTCGCGGAAAGCGTACATTTCGGGAAATTTCTTGCCGGTGTCGACATGCAGGGCCGGGAACGGCACCTTGCCGAAGAACGCCTTGCGGGCCAGCCAGATCATCACGTTGGAGTCTTTGCCGAGTGACCACAGCAGCGCCAGCTTCTTCAGCCGGGCGAAGCCCTCGCGCAGGATGTAGACGCTCTGTGCTTCCAGCGCGTCGAGGTGATCCATCGGCCGCAGCGGGTCATGCGGCGCAATTTCCGGCAGCTGGATCGTCTGAGCTGCGCGAATTTGGGGGGCGGCTAGGGTCATTCACAGGCTCCCGGCAAAGCGTGTCCGGATCGGTCCGGACCGTCGGTGTCGCGCAACCGGGACGGCGTTATCATCGTCAAGAGAACGAACATCTCTGCGGCACGCTAGTAAGGGATGGAATTTCTACAGCGGAAGCGATCAACAGAAAGAATAATTTTCTATCAATCTGGCTTGTAAGATACATAGATAGAAAATATTTCTAGTCAATCCTTCTTCGGTACCTTCGCAACCATCCGCAGTGGCGGACGGCGAAAACACCGGCGCAGAAAGTTATTCGGGAATGAGCGACCTCACTCAGTACTCTCCATCTTCGGCCAGGACGCCCGAGGCGACGACCTTGCGGGCCGCCGCACTCGAGAGCGATCTGCGCGACGCGTCCCCTGCCGAGATCATCGCCGCCGCGGTGCGCGAACTCGGCCGCGATCGTGTGGCGCTGGTGTCGTCGTTCGGAACCGAGTCGGCGGCGCTGCTGAAAGTGATGGCGGATGTCGATCCGGCGATCCCCGTGGTGTTTCTCGATACCGGCTGGCTGTTCGTCGAAACGCTCGCGTATCGTGATCAACTGATCGATCATCTCGGCCTCGTCGATGTGCGCTCGATCAAGCCGCTCGGAGCCGATCTCGACCGCGACGATCCGGCACAGGATCTGTGGTTCTCCGATCCGGACAAATGCTGTTTCATCCGCAAGGTCGAGCCGCTGCGCCGCGCGTTGGCACCGTTCGACGGGTGGATCAACGGACGCAAGCGTCATCAAGGTGGCGCGCGCGCCAAGATCCCCGTCGTCGAAGCCGATGGTGTGCGTCTAAAGTTCAACCCGTTCGCCAACGTGTCGCGCGAGGAGATCGCCGCGATCTTTCAACTCGGCAAACTGCCGTCGCATCCGCTGCTGGCGTCGGGCTTTCTATCGGTCGGCTGCATGCCGTGTACGAGTCGCGCGTCGTCGGAGGACGATACACGCTCCGGGCGTTGGCAGGGACGTAGCAAGACGGAATGCGGCATTCACACGATGAAGACTTCGTAGCAGATTGCTGTTGCGCCTGACCGAACAACGAAATGCGGTTCCGTTGACTTGAGCGGCTTCATTCTTGAGTTTCGCAGCTCCGCCGCAGACGACGAAGACGCCGTCCGGACCATGGAGAATTGAAATGTTTCGCCGAATGATTCCGCTGCTCGCCGGCCTCTTGATCGCGACGTCCGCGCAGGCGGCGAACGTGACGCTGCTCAACGTGTCCTACGATCCGACCCGCGAACTCTACAGTGATTTCAACAAATCGTTTGCCGCCGCGTATCAGAAGGACACCGGCGACAAGGTTACGCTCAAGCAGTCGCACGGCGGCTCGGGCGCACAGGCGCGCTCGGTGATCGACGGCTTGCAGGCCGATGTCGTGACGCTGGCGCTCGCCTACGATATCGACGCCATTGCCAACAAGGGACTGCTCGCGAAGGACTGGCAGAAGCGTCTGCCGCAGAACTCGTCGCCCTACACGTCGACGATCGTGTTTCTGGTTCGCAAGGGCAACCCCAAGGCGATCAAAGACTGGGACGACCTGCTCAAGCCCGGCGTCAGCGTGATCACCCCGAACCCGAAGACGTCGGGCGGTGCGCGCTGGAACTATCTGGCGGCGTGGGGCTATGCGCTGAAAAAGTCCGGGTCGGAAGAAGGCGCCCGCGACTTCGTCGCCAAGCTGTACAAGCAGGTGCCGGTGCTCGACACCGGCGCGCGCGGCTCGACCGTCACCTTCGTCGAGCGCGGCGTCGGCGATGTGCTGCTGGCGTGGGAGAACGAGGCCTATCTGGCGGTGAAGGAATTCGGTGCTGACAAGTTCGAGATCGTGGCGCCTTCGGTGTCGATCCTGGCTGAGCCGCCGGTCGCGGTGGTCGATACCGTCGTGGACAAGAAGGGCACCCGCGCGGCCGCCGAGGCCTATCTGAAGTATCTCTATTCCAAGGACGGTCAGGAAATCGCCGCACGGAACTTCTATCGTCCGCGCGACCCGGAGATCGCGAAGAAGCACGAGGGATCGTTCGCCAAGGTCGAGCTGTTCACGATCGACGAATTGTTCGGCGGCTGGACCAAAGCGCAGACCGAGCACTTCGCCGATGGCGGCGTGTTCGACAAGATCTACAAGAACTGAGCGACGGCGGGGTCCGCGTGGTAAAGTCGCTATCCGTAGAAGAGAGAAATGTATGCTTAGCACCGACGGCAGTGCGCTCCCTCTCTGCGGGCCCAGTCATCGCATGTGGATCGAATATTCATCCGCTGAATCCGCAACGAGTCGTCCCCGCGCAGGCGGGGACCCATATCCCCTGGCTTCGCAAGTGAAGCAGGGCATCTGCCGTCAGGCTTCAATCGAAACGCTGCGGAGTATGGGTCCCCGCCTGCGCGGGGACGACACGCGGATAGCCGAGGCGCCACTCGCTGATGGCGTCCGCGCGTCAACTCCGACGCATCCACAGGTGATTCCGTGAGCACCGTGGCGCGTAGCCGTTCCTTGCCCGGGTTCGGGCTCACGATGGGTCTGACGATCACCTGGCTGTCGCTGATGATCCTGATCCCGCTCGCGGGCTTGTTCGTGAAGACGGCGGAGCTCAGCCCCGCCGAATTCTGGGCCACGGTGACGGCGCCGCGCACGCTGCATGCGCTGAAGATTTCGTTCGGCCTCGCCTTCGCGGCCGCCTGCGTCAATCTCGTCGCCGGGCTGGTGATCGTGTGGGCGCTGGTGCGCTATCGCTTTCCGGGGCGACGGATCTTCGACGCCATCGTCGACATCCCGTTCGCGCTGCCGACCGCGGTGGCCGGCATCGCGCTGACCACGCTGTTCGCCCAGAAGGGCTGGCTCGGCGCGCCGCTCGCCGCGCTCGGCATCAAGGTGGCGTTCACGCCGCTCGGCATCTTCCTGGCGATGATCTTCATCGGCATCCCGTTCGTGGTCCGCACGGTGCAGCCGGTGCTGATCGATCTCGATGTCGAACTCGAGGAAGCCGCCGAGTCGCTCGGCGCATCGCGCTGGCAGACCATTCGCCGCGTCATTCTGCCGAGCCTGGTGCCGGCGGCGCTGACCGGCTTCGCACTGGCCTTCGCCCGCGCGGTCGGCGAATACGGCTCGGTGATCTTCATTGCCGGCAATCTGCCGAACGTCTCGGAGATCGCGCCGCTTTTGATCGTGATCCGGCTGTCCGAATTCCGCTATTCCGACGCGACGGCGATCGCGGTCGTGATGCTGGTGTTTTCCTTTCTGATCATCTTCATTCTCAACCGGATCCAGCACTGGGCGCAGTCCCGGTCGCTGGCCGCGGCGTGATATCATGACGATGGTCGCAACCAGCCAAGTGAGGCGCCAGGTGCGCAAATCGGCCGAAACGGGCCCAGCCACCGCGGCTGCATCACGGCGTGCCGCGCATACCGAGCCGGCGTGGGTCCGGCTGGTCGTGATCGGCTTTGCGGTGGCCTTTCTCACCGTGTTCGTGGTGCTGCCGCTGGCGCTGGTGTTCTCCGAGGCGCTGTCGAAGGGCATCGGCTTTTATCTGTCGGCACTCGCCGACGAAGAGGCACTGGCCGCCATCCAGCTGACGCTGATCGCGGCGGGCATTTCGGTCGGCCTCAATCTGGTGTTCGGCGTGATCGCCGCCTGGGCGATCGCCAAGTTCGAATTCCCCGGCAAGACGCTGCTGATCACGCTGATCGACCTGCCGTTCTCGGTGTCGCCGGTGATCTCGGGCCTGGTGTTCGTGCTGCTGTTCGGCGCGCAGGGCTGGTTCGGGCCGTGGCTGATGTCGCACGGCGTGCAGATCCTGTTCGCGGTGCCGGCGATCGTGCTGGCCACCACCTTCGTGACCTTCCCGTTCGTCGCGCGCGAACTGATCCCGCTGATGCAGGAGCAGGGCCAGCTGGAGGAAGAAGCCGCGATCTCGCTCGGCGCCGGCGGCTGGACCACATTCTGGCGCGTCACGCTGCCCAACATCAAATGGGGCCTGCTGTACGGCGTGCTGCTATGCAACGCCCGCGCGATGGGTGAATTCGGCGCGGTGTCGGTCGTCTCCGGCCACATCCGCGGCGAAACCAACACCATGCCGCTGCTGGTGGAAATTCTCTACAACGAGTACCAGATGGTCGCTGCGTTCGCGATCGCCTCGCTGCTGGCTTTGCTGGCGCTGGTGACGCTGATCGTCAAGACCGTGCTGGAAAGCCGCATCGAACAAGGGCTGCATCCCGATGACCATTGAAGTCCGTAACATCGTCAAGGAATTCGGCAGCTTCCGCGCGCTCGACAATGTCGATCTGCGGGTCGAGACCGGCGAGCTGATGGCGCTGCTCGGCCCGTCCGGCTCCGGCAAGACCACGCTGCTGCGGATCATCGCCGGGTTGGAATGGCCCGACTCCGGCTCGATCGCGTTCGACGGCGAGGACGCGCTGGCGCGCGGCGCCGCGGAGCGCCACGTCGGCTTCGTGTTTCAGCACTACGCGCTGTTCCGGCACATGAGCGTGTTCGAGAACGTCGCGTTCGGGCTGCGGGTGCAGCCGCGCAAGATCCGCAAGAGCGAGGCTGAGATCAAGAAGCGCGTCGGCGATCTGCTGGATCTCGTGCAGCTCGGCTGGCTCGCCGATCGCTACCCGAACCAGCTCTCCGGCGGCCAGCGCCAGCGCATCGCGCTGGCCCGCGCGCTGGCGATCGAACCGCGTATCCTGCTGCTCGACGAGCCGTTCGGCGCGCTCGACGCCAAGGTGCGCAAGGAGCTGCGCGCCTGGCTGCGCAATCTGCACGAGGAGATCCACGTCACCTCGATCTTCGTCACCCACGATCAGGAAGAAGCGCTCGAAGTCGCCAACCGCGTCGTGGTGATGGACAAGGGCCGGATTGAACAGATCGGTTCGCCCGGCGACGTCTATGAGCGTCCGGCGTCCGCCTTCGTTCACAGCTTCATCGGCGAATCCATCGTACTGCCGGTCGAGGTGCAGGATGGCCGCGTCCGGCTCGGCGACCGTGTGCTCGATCTGGCGCCGACCGACACCGCCTCCGGCCCGTCGAAACTGTTCGTCCGCCGCCACGACGTCGCGGTCGGCCCGAGCGGCAGCGGCGTGCTCGAGGGCGCGGTGAAATCGGTGCGCGCGTTCGGCCCGATGCAGCGCGCCGACATCCTGCTGCAAGGCGTCGGCGGCGACACGCTGGTCGAGATCGACGCGCCGCGCGACCATTCGCTGAAGGTCGGCGACCGCATCGGCCTGCAACCGCAGCGCTACCGCATTTTTGCGGATCACTGAGCGCTCGATCTTCGCACTGCGATTACTTCCGTCATGGCCGGGCTCGTCCCGGCCATCCACGCCTTGGGCGTTGCAACGCCGTAAAGGCGTGGATGCCCGGCACAAGGCCGGGCATGACGGAGGCATGTGGTCTCGGCCGTCCTCATCCCAACGCCTTGCTTGCGGCGCCGGGAGAAACTCGCTTTAGTCCGTTCCCGCATATACGAAAAACAGCGGGGAGGCCGCGGGCATGGAGCGCTTCAACGTGCTGTGGCTGCAAGGCGCGAGCTGTGGCGGCTGCACCATGGCGGCGCTCGACAACGGCCACGCCGGCTGGTTCGCCGAGCTCGCCCGCTTCGGCATCGATCTGATCTGGCATCCGTCGCTGAGCGAGGAAACCGCGGGCGAGGCGGTGGCAATCTTCGAACGCCTCGTGCACGGCACCCAGCGGCTCGATGCGCTGGTGCTGGAAGGCGCGGTGCTGCGCGGGCCGAACGGCAGCGGGCGTTTCAACATGCTCGGCGGCACCGGCCGCTCGATGCTGCATTGGGTGAACGCGCTGGCGCCCTGCGCCAACTACGTCGTCGCCGCCGGCAGCTGCGCGGCGTTCGGCGGGGTGCCGATGGCCGGCACCAATCCGACCGACGCCAGCGGCCTGCAATTCGCCGGCGCTGACTGTGGCGGCGTGCTCGGCGCCGGCTTCCGATCCCGCGCCGGCCTGCCGGTGATCAACATCGCCGGCTGCGCGCCGCATCCCGGCTGGATCTCCGAAACACTGGCGGCGCTGGCGCTCGGCGGCGTCGAGGCCGACGCGCTCGACAGCTTCGGCCGGCCGCGGTTCTACGCCGATCACCTCGCGCATCACGGCTGCGCCCGCAACGAGTATTACGAGTTCAAAGCCAGCGCCGAGGCGATGTCGCAGCAGGGCTGCCTGATGGAGCATCTCGGCTGCAAGGCGACGCAGGCTGTCGGCGACTGCAATCAGCGCGGCTGGAACGGCGGCGGCTCCTGCACCAGCGGCGGCTATGCCTGCGTCGCCTGCACGTCGCCGGGCTTCGAGACGGCGCAGAATTTCCTCGAGACCGCCAAGCTCGGCGGCATACCGGTCGGCCTGCCGCTCGACATGCCGAAGGCGTGGTTCGTGGCGCTCGCGGCGCTGTCGAAATCGGCGACGCCGAAGCGCGTCCGCGCCAACGCCGCCGCCGACCACATCGTCGTGCCGCCGCGCACCGACAGCGGCCGCCGCAAATGACCCGCCGCATCACCGTCGGGCCGTTCAACCGCGTCGAGGGCGACCTCGAAGTCAGGCTCGATATCGACGACGGCGTGGTGAGCGCCGCCGAAGTCACCGCGCCGCTGTATCGCGGCTTCGAGCAGATTTTGCGCGGCCGGCCTGCACTCGACGCGCTGACGCTGGCGCCGCGGATCTGCGGCATCTGCTCGGTGTCGCAATCGCTCGCCGCGGTGGCGGCGCTGCGCGCGGTCGACGGCATCCGCGCGGCCGAGAACGGCGTGCTCGCCGCCAATCTGGCCCATGCGGCGGAGAACACCGCCGATCACCTCACGCACTTCTATCTGTTCTTCATGCCGGACCTCGCACGCGATGCTTACGCGGACCGGCCGTGGCACGGCGACGTTGCGGCGCGGTTCAAGGCGGTGCAGGGCAGCGCCGCGCAGGCGATGCTGCCGGCGCGGGCGCGGCTGTTGCAGATCATGGGCCTGCTCGCCGGCAAATGGCCGCATTCGCTCGCGTTCCAGCCCGGCGGCACGACGCGGGCGATCGATCTCGGTGAGCGCGTGCAACTGATCTCGATCATCGGCGATCTGCGCGACTTCCTCGAACGCATCGTGTTTGCCGATACGCTCGACAATGTGCTGGCGCTGGACAGCGCCGCGGCGCTGGACACATGGCGCGACGGCCGCGGCGGCGACTTCGCCCGGTTCCTCAGCGTCGCCGACGATCTCCGCTTCGAGCGGCTCGGCCGCCTCGCGCTTCCGCTGATGAGCTATGGCGCCTATCACGGCGGCGACACGCCGCTGTTTTCACGCGGCGTGTTCGATCCAATCTCCGCGACTCTCGCGTCGCTCGACCCCGACGCCATCTCCGAAGACGTCGCCCATGCGTGGATGCGCGATACCGCGCTGCGCCCAGCGGACGCCGAGACCGATCCCGATGCCGACAAGCCGGCCGGGTACAGCTGGTGCAAGGCGCCGCGCTTGAACGGCAAACCCGCCGAGGTCGGCGCGCTGGCGCGGCAGGCGGTGGACGGCGATCCGTTGATCCGCGATCTGCTCGCATGCATCGGCCCTTGTGTGACCACGCGGGTGATCGCGCGGCTGCGCGAGACCGCCAGGCTCGCCGTTGAGATGCACGACTGGGCGCGCCGGCTCGATTTGCGCGCGCCGTTCCTCGAACGCGGCGAGCGGCGCGGCGAGGGCGCCGGCGTCGGCCTGATCGAGGCCGCGCGCGGCAGCCTCGGCCACTGGATCGAACTGTCGGACGACAAGATCCGCCGCTACCAGATCATCGCGCCGACCACCTGGAATTTTTCGCCGCGCGATCGCGATGGCGTCGCCGGTCCGCTGGAGCAGGCGCTCGCGGGCACTGAGGTCGGCGGCGACGGCGCGAAGTCCGTCGCCGTCCAGCACGTCGTGCGCTCGTTCGATCCCTGCATGGTGTGCACTGCACACTGATCGCTGCGGCATCCGCGCATGCGGTCACGCGCTTATCAGCATCGCAAGCGGCTTATCACCTGCGACGGCCATGCGAACTAATCGCATGAAACAGGCGCTTCGTATCTTTACCGGCCCTTTCAAACACTTGCGTGGCGAGCGACGCAACGCGACGCCACTGGCACGCTTCTTGCGAACTTAGCCTGAACGCGAAGCAGACACTGACTTCGCACGCGGCGAGGACACCGAGGAGCCATCATGGGCGCAGCGACCGAAACCTTCTACGAGGTGATCAGGCGGCAGGGCATCAGCCGGCGCAGCTTCGTGAAATTCTGCAGCCTGACGGCGACCAGCCTCGGCCTCGGTCCGATCGGATCGAGCCAGATTGCGCACGCGCTGGAGACCAAGCCGCGCGTGCCTGTGATCTGGATGCACGGGCTCGAATGCACCTGCTGCTCGGAAAGCTTCATCCGATCGGCGCATCCGCTCGCCAAAGACGCCGTGCTGTCGATGATCTCGCTGGACTACGACGACACCCTCATGGCGGCTGCCGGCCATCAGGCCGAAGCGATCCTCGAAGAGACCCGCAAGAAGTACAAGGGCCAGTACATCCTCGCCGTCGAAGGCAATCCGCCGCTCAACGAGGACGGCATGTACTGTATCGACGGCGGCCGGCCGTTCGTCGAGAAGCTGAAGGAAATGGCCGACGATTCGATGGCGGTGATCGCCTGGGGCGCCTGCGCGTCGTGGGGCTGCGTCCAGGCTGCCAAGCCGAACCCGACCCAGGCGGTGCCGATCGACAAGGTGATCAAGAACAAACCGATCATCAAGGTGCCCGGCTGTCCGCCGATCGCCGAGGTGATGACCGGCGTCGTCACCTACGTCACCACCTTCGGTCGCTTGCCCGAGCTCGACCGCCAGGGCCGGCCGAAGATGTTCTACTCGCAGCGCATCCACGACAAGTGCTATCGCCGGCCGCATTTCGATGCCGGCCAGTTCGTCGAAGCCTGGGACGACGACGCCGCGCGCAAAGGCTACTGCCTGTACAAGATGGGCTGCAAAGGCCCGACCACCTACAACGCCTGCTCGACCGTGCGCTGGAACGGCGGCGTGTCGTTCCCGATCCAGTCGGGCCACGGCTGCATCGGCTGCTCGGAAGACAATTTCTGGGATCAGGGCTCGTTCTACGACCGCCTCACCACGATCAATCAGTTCGGCATCGAAGCCAACGCCGACAAGATCGGCGCCACCGCGGCCGGCGTGGTCGGCGTCGCGATTGCCGCGCATGCCGCGGTCACCACCGTGCGCAACCTGTCGCGGCGCAAGGACGTGCCGACCAACGGCAGCGGTGACGGCAACGGCAAGTCCAATGGCAATTCGAACGGCGCGTCGGCTTAAGCCCGGGAAAGCAGCAACATGACCAACGTCACTACACCCAACGGCTTCAAGCTCGACAATGCCGGCCGCCGCGTCGTGGTCGATCCGGTCACCCGGATCGAGGGCCATCTCCGCGTCGAAGTCAACGTCGACTCCGACAACGTCATCCGCAACGCCGTCTCCACCGGCACGATGTGGCGCGGCATCGAGACCATCCTGAAGGGCCGCGATCCGCGCGACGCCTGGGCCTTCACCCAGCGGATCTGCGGCGTCTGCACCGGCACGCACGCGCTGACCTCGGTGCGCGCGGTCGAGAACGCGCTCAAGATCGACATTCCCGAGAACGCCAACACCATCCGCAACATCATGCAGCTGACGCTGCAGGTGCACGATCACGTCGTGCATTTCTATCATCTGCACGCGCTCGACTGGGTCGACGTGGTGTCGGCCTTGAAGGCGGACCCGAAGGCGACCTCGACGCTGGCGCAGTCGATCTCGCCATGGCCGCTGTCGAGCCCGGGCTACTTCAAGGAGATCCAGACCCGGCTGAAGAAATTCGTCGAGTCGGGCCAGCTCGGCCCGTTCAAGAACGCCTATTGGGGCCACCCGGCCTACAAGCTGCCGCCTGAAGCCAATCTGATGGCCGTGGCGCACTATCTGGAAGCGCTCGATTTCCAGAAGGACATGGTCAAGATCCACGCCGTCTATGGCGGCAAGAACCCGCATCCGAACTGGCTGGTCGGCGGCGTGCCCTGCGCCATCAATATCGACGGCGTCGGCGCGGTCGGTGCCGTCAACATGGAGCGGCTCAACCTGGTGTCGTCGATCATCGACCAGATGGTGACCTTCGTCGATCAGGTCTATCTGCCCGACCTGCAGGCGATCGCTTCGTTCTACAAGGACTGGACCTACGGGGGCGGGCTGTCGGGCAAGTCGGTGATGAGCTACGGCGACATCCCGGAACACGCCAATGATTATTCCGCCGCGTCGCTGAAGCTGCCGCGCGGCGTGATCCTCAATGGCAATCTCGCCGAGGTGCTGCCGGTCGATCTCGCGGACCCCACGCAGGTGCAGGAGTTCGTCACCCACTCCTGGTACAAATATCCCGACGAGACCAAGGGCCTGCACCCGTGGGACGGCGTCACCGAGCCGAACTTCAAGCTCGGCCCCAACGCCAAGGGCACCAAGACCAAGATCGAGGCGCTCGACGAGGAGGCCAAGTACTCCTGGATCAAGTCGCCGCGCTGGAAGGGCAACGCCGTCGAGGTCGGGCCGCTGGCGCGCTACATCATCGGCTATGCGCAGAACAAGCCGGAGTTCAAGGAGCCGACCGACAAGCTCTTGAAGGATCTCGGCCTGCCGCTGCCGGCGCTGTTCTCGACGCTCGGCCGCACCGCGGCGCGCGCGCTCGAGGCGCAGTGGGCGGCGAACCAGCTGCGCTACTTCCAGGACAAGCTGGTGGCGACGCTGAAAGCGGGCGACAGCGCCACCGCCAATGTCGACAAATGGAGCCCGGAGAGCTGGCCGAAGGACGTCAAGGGCGTCGGTTTCACCGAGGCGCCGCGCGGCGCGCTCGGCCACTGGGTCAAGATCAAGGACGGCAAGATCGACAACTATCAGGCGGTGGTGCCGACCACCTGGAACGGCAGCCCGCGCGATCCCAAGGGCGGCATCGGTGCGTTCGAGGCTTCGCTGCTGGGCACGCCGATGGCCGATCCGAACCAGCCGCTGGAAATCCTGCGCACGCTGCATTCGTTCGATCCGTGTCTCGCCTGCTCGACGCATGTGATGAGCGAGGACGGCCAGGAAATGACCAAGGTCACCGTGCGCTGAGCGCCGTCACAGGGAGACGATCATGACCACGGAGATCGCACGGGTTCAGGGCGCGCTCGATTCGGCCGGCGAACGCGCAAGGTCGCTGCAGACCGTCTATGTCTATCAGGCGCCGGTGCGGCTGTGGCACTGGGTGAATGCGGCGCTGATCCTGGTGCTGTGCGTCACCGGCTATCTGATCGGCTCGCCGCTGCCCTCGGTGCAGGGCGAGGCTTCTGCGAACTTCAGCATGGGCTACATTCGCTTCGTGCATTTCGCCGCCGGGCAGACGCTGGTGGTGTTCTTCCTGCTGCGGGTCTACTGGGCGTTCGTCGGCAACAAATACTCGCGCCAGATCTTCTGGCTGCCGCTCACCAACAAGACCTGGTGGTGGGGCATGCTGTACGAGTTCAAGTGGTACGCCTTCCTGGTCAAGGACCCGAAGAAATACATCGGCCACAACCCGCTGGCGCATGTGGCGATGTTCTCCTTCATGGTGTTCATGGTGCTGATGATGCTCAGCGGTATGGCGCTGTATTCCGAGGGCCACGGCATCGACAGCTGGCAGTACAAACTGTTCGGCTTCATGTTCTCGCTGTTCACCAGCCAGACGCTGCACACGCTGCACCATCTCGGCATGTGGGCGATCGTGGTGTTCGTCATCGTCCACATCTACGCCGCGGTGCGCGAGGACATCCTCAGCCGCCAGAGTATGATCTCGTCGATCATCTCCGGCGAACGCCTGTTCCGCGACGATCTGCCGGATTGAGAGGCGGAGGGATCAAGCATGGCAGTCGCGCCCCGACTTTCGTTACGGGCCC
>NZ_JAJNAL010000018.1 GCF_022271405.1 Rhodopseudomonas infernalis
GTCGCTCACTCCAAACCCAGCGCCACCCGGAGGATATGGTCGCAATGCGCCTTCACGGTGTGGTGGGCCAGCACGTGGTCGCGCGCGGCCGTCGCCATGGTGCGCAGCTTGTCCTTGTCGGCGAGTGCACCCAGCACGGCGCGCTCCAGTCCGCCGGGCTCGATGTCGTAATAGACGCCGTGCTGGCCCGCCAGCAGCGGCGCGTAGCGCGCGATGGTCGGGTTGTTCATCACCGGCACCGCCTGCACCAGCGGCGCCTCGTAGTGGCGATAGCAGTCCCAGCCCATGCCTTCCGGCGACCACGCCAGCCAGGAATGCGACATCCGCTCCATGAAGGCATCGTAGGGTAGCCGCTCGGTCGGCTGGTCGATCCGCACCCCGGCGGCCCGCAGCCGCTCCAGCTCGGCGAGCCCTGCGGCGCGCACGGTCGAGTTGCCGACGATGCCGCCGGAGAAGAACAGGTCGTGAGTCTTTTCCGGAAACGGCGCGTCGCGCCAGCGGCTCTCGAATCGATATTGCGGCAGTGAGATCGGTCGCAGCCGCTCGATGCGTTGCTGCCATTTGGCGCTGCGCCGGTAGCGCAGCGTCGGCAGATGCGGGTGCACCGTGCCGGCCAGCACCTGCCAATTGTCGGCCGGTAGCTCGCGTTTGAAATACGCCTTGGCCTTGTCGAGCAGGAACACGCTGCTCTTGGAGATCTGGAACGAGTCGTCCATCTCGACCGCGACCAGCGGCACCGGCACGTCGAGCCAGCGCAGCATGCTGGGTCCGAACTGCCGCGTCAGCGCGGCCCACGGGTTGGTCGGGGTGTAGAAGATGCCGCGCGCCCAGTAGCGCGGATGCCAGGGCGAATAGCGCAGGCTGTTGACCACGACGACATCATAGGCCCCGTCTCGCGCCGCGCGCAGCTCGCGCCAGATCCGATCCGGCGTCGAGAAGCCGTCGAGCTTGCCGAAATCGTCGGTGAGCTTGGTCCAGGTCCACAGGCAGGTGGTCCGCTCGGGATACTGCAGCTTGAAATAGCCGCCGCCGATCTCGAGGATCCGGGCCTGCGAAAGATCCTTGCTGGTGGTCGGACGGTGGTCGGCGGGTTTGGGCGTTGCGGGATGATCGCTCATGAAGGTGGGATCGCCTGCAGGCACGCTCGCCCTGAATTCGCGCGGATCGACGTGATCCCGCATCCGCGGCCGGCACGCATGCGCCGCTGGCCGGTTCGGCGCTTGCCTAGCATGGGGTTTCTTGCCATTCAATGCGGCGGAAAACGGCCGTCGCGACACGAGGGCGCGTGCATTTGACAGCCATTCCGGCAGCCGTCCGCGAACGTGGACGCACCGGGACGAGGCTCCAGCCCAGGACTGCGCGATGCGATTGTCTCGTCGAATTCTCGTCAGCGGCGGCGCCGGCTTCATCGGCTCGCATCTGTGCGACAAGCTGCTGGCCGAAGGCCATGAAGTGCTCTGCGTCGACAACTACTTCACCGGCTGGCGGCGCAACATCGAGCATCTGGTCGGTGCACCGCGCTTCGAGGTGATGCGCCACGACGTCACCTTCCCGCTCTATGTCGAAGTCGACGACATCTACAATCTCGCCTGCCCGGCCTCGCCGGTGCACTACCAGCACGATCCGGTGCAGACGCTGAAGACCAGCGTGCACGGCGCCATCAACATGCTGGGCCTCGCCAAGCGCACGCGCGCGAAGATCTTTCAGGCCTCGACCAGCGAGGTGTACGGCGATCCGAACGTGCATCCGCAACCCGAGAGCTATTGGGGCCACGTCAATCCGCTCGGCATCCGTGCCTGCTACGACGAGGGCAAGCGCGCCGCCGAGACGCTGTTCTTCGACTACCACCGCCAGCACAAGGTGCGGATCAAGGTAGCGCGGATCTTCAACACCTACGGGCCGCGGATGCATCCGAACGACGGCCGCGTGGTGTCGAACTTCATCGTCCAGGCGCTGTCCGGCCAGGACATCACCATCTACGGAGACGGCAGCCAGACCCGCTCGTTCTGCTACGTCACCGACCTGCTCGACGGCTTCGCCAGGCTGATGGCGAGCGACGACGCGTTCATCGGTCCGGTCAATCTCGGCAACCCGGTCGAGTTCAGCATTCGGCAGCTCGCCGAGTTGGTGATCGAGTTGACCGATTCGAAATCCAGGATCGTCGCGCTGCCGCTGCCGTCCGACGATCCGCGGCAGCGCCAGCCGGATATCACGCTGGCGCGCAACGCGCTCGGCTGGGAGCCGAAGGTCGCGCTCGCCGACGGGTTGAAGGAGACGATCGTCTACTTCCGCACGCTGTTGGCGTCGTGAGCGAGCCGGCGCCCACCGAGTCCCCATTGTACCGGCGCAATGTCGGCATCGCGCTGTTTAACCCCGAGGGCCGCGTGCTGATTGGCCGCCGGTTTCGCGACGACGGTCCTGAGATCGTCCTGCCCGGCCTCGAATGGCAGATGCCGCAAGGCGGCATCGACGAAGGCGAGGTGCCGGAGGTCGCGGTGATGCGCGAGCTGTGGGAGGAGACCGGCGTGCGGCACGCCGACATCCTCGGCGAAACGGACTGGATGAATTACGACTTCCCGCCTTACGACGGGCCGCCGCATCGGCTCGGGATGTTTCGTGGCCAGCGGCAAAAGTGGTTCGCGCTGCGCTACACCGGCGACGAAAGCGAGATCGACCCGCTCGCGGTGCGCAACGACATGCCGCCGGAATTCGACGCCTGGCGCTGGGAGCGCCTCGACCGCGTCGCCGATCTGGTGGTGCCGTTCCGGCGCGACGTCTACCGCGAAGTGGCGCGGAGTTTTGCGCGGTTCGTGTGACCCATCTCCCCCGTCATTCCGGGGCGCTTGCGTAGCAAGCGAACCCGGAATCCCGAGCTGGTGAGCAATCGTTTCCACAACCTCCGGATTCCGGGTTCGCGGGCTTCGCCCGCGCCCCGGAATGACATGGCTTGGGCCCCAGGCAGTGATTTAGTTCAGCACCGCAAAGCGAACACCGGCCCGCGGCTCAGTGCATCGCGGTGGTGTTGAGCTGGTGCTGGATGCTCTTGTAGTGATCCAGCCGCTCGATCGAGCGGTCGAGTTCGTCGCCGACCTTGCCGGGGAGCTGCTGCTCCATGGTGGTGATGGTCTCGGCAAAGCCCTGCAGGTCCATCTCGGTCGCCGCGGTGGCGACGTCGGCCAGCACGGTCAGACCCTTCTCGGACACTTCGGCGATGCCGCCCAGCACCACGATCTTGCGCTGGCTGCCGCCGGCCGTCACCGTCAGGATGCCGGGACGGATCGTCGCCACCACCGGCGCGTGGCCGGCGAGCACGCCGAAATCACCCTCGGTGCCCGGGATGTCGACCTGATCGACCTCGCCGGAGAAGGCGACCATTTCGGGCGAAACCAGATCGAAGTGGAAGGTGGCCATTGGAAGTACCTGCGAATAGCGAATAGCGAATGGCGAATGGCGAGGGAGCAGCGGCGGCGAGACTATTCGCTATTCGCTACTCCCTATTCGCTCTCTTAGGCCGCTTCCGCAGCCAGCTTCTTGCCCTTTTCGACGGCTTCTTCGATGGCGCCGACCATGTAGAACGCCGCTTCCGGCAGGTGGTCGTACTTGCCTTCGCAGATCGCGCGGAAGCCCTTGATGGTGTCGGCGAGGTCGACGAACTTGCCCGGCGAGCCGGTGAAGATTTCGGCGACGAAGAACGGCTGCGACAGGAAGCGCTCGATCTTGCGGGCGCGGGCGACCGCGAGCTTGTCCTCTTCGGACAGTTCGTCCATGCCCAGAATGGCGATGATGTCCTGCAGCGACTTGTACTTCTGCAGCACCTGCTGAACCATACGGGCGGTCTGGTAGTGCTCCTCGCCGACGATCAGCGGCGACAGCATGCGCGAGGTCGAGTCGAGCGGGTCCACCGCCGGGTAGATGCCCTTTTCGGAGATCGCGCGGTTCAGCACGGTCGTCGCGTCCAGATGGGCGAACGAGGTGGCGGGCGCCGGGTCGGTCAAGTCGTCGGCCGGCACGTAGATCGCCTGCACCGAGGTGATCGAGCCCTTATGGGTGGTGGTGATGCGCTCCTGCAGCGCACCCATGTCGGTCGCGAGCGTCGGCTGATAACCCACCGCCGAAGGAATACGGCCGAGCAGCGCCGACACTTCCGAGCCGGCCTGGGTGAAGCGGAAGATGTTGTCGACGAAGAACAGCACGTCCTGGCCCTGATCGCGGAAGTGCTCGGCGACGGTCAGACCCGACAGCGCGACGCGGGCGCGGGCGCCGGGCGGCTCGTTCATCTGGCCGTACACGAGGGCGCACTTGGAGCCTTCGCCGCCGCCCTTCTTGTTCACGCCGGATTCGATGAACTCGTGATAGAGGTCGTTGCCTTCGCGGGTGCGCTCGCCGACGCCGGCGAACACCGAGTAACCACCGTGGGCCTTGGCGACGTTGTTGATCAGTTCCTGAATCAGCACGGTCTTGCCGACGCCGGCGCCGCCGAACAGGCCGATCTTGCCGCCCTTGGCGTAGGGCGCCAAGAGGTCGACGACCTTGATGCCGGTGACGAGAATTTCAGCTTCGGTCGACTGGTCGGTGTAGGTCGGCGCTTCGGCGTGGATCGGGCGAAGGCCTTCGTTCGACACCGGGCCCTGCTCGTCGACCGGCTCGCCGATGACGTTCATGATGCGGCCGAGCGTACCGACGCCGACCGGCACCATGATGGGCGAACCGGTGTCGGTGACTTCCTGGCCACGGACCAGACCCTCGGTGGTGTCCATCGCGATGGTGCGGACGGTCGATTCGCCGAGATGCTGGGCGACTTCGAGCACCAGGCGGTTGTCGCCGTTCTTGGTCTCGATCGCGTTCAGAATGGCCGGCAGGTGGCCTTCGAACTGCACGTCGACGACGGCGCCGATGACCTGGGTGATGCGTCCGGTCTGATTGGCGGGTGTAGCCATTAAACTCTCTCCCTGAAGTCCGAAATCGAAATCGCGGTCGTCGACCGGATGTAAGCCTGAAGAAGTGCGGTCAGATCGCCTCGGCGCCCGAGATGATCTCGATCAGTTCCTTGGTGATCATCGCCTGCCGGGTGCGGTTGTAGATCAGCGTCTGCTTCCTGATCATGTCGCCTGCGTTGCGGGTGGCGTTGTCCATTGCGCTCATCTGCGCGCCGTAGAACGATGCGTTGTTTTCCAGAAGCGCCCGGAAGATCTGCACCGCGAGGTTGCGCGGCAGCAGCGTCGAGAGGATCTCGTCCTCTTCGGGCTCGTAGTCGTAGGACGTCGCCACGGTGCCGGCGGCGGGCGCCTCGACAACCAGCGGGATCAGCTGCTGCGCGGTCGGGACCTGCGAGATCACCGATTTGAAGCGCGAATAGAACAGCGTGCAGACGTCGAATTCGCCGTTGTTGAAGCGGGCGATCACCTTGCGGGCGATGTCTTCGGCGTTGACGAAGCCGAGCTGGCGCACGGAGCGCAGCTCGATGTTCTCGATGATCTGCTTGTCGAAGGTGCGGCGCAGCTGCTCGTAGCCCTTGCGGCCGACGCAAAAGAATTTGACTTCCTTGCCCTGGTTCATCAGCGCCAGCGCGCGTTCGCGCGCCAGGCGGACGATCGACGAGTTGAACGCGCCCGACAGGCCGCGCTCGCCGGTGCACACCAGCAGCAGATGAACCTGATCCTTGCCGGTGCCGGCGAGCAGAACCGGTGCGCCGGGCGAGCCCGCCGCGGCGCCGGCGATGTTCGAGATCACCGCGTCCATTTTCTCGGCGTAGGGCCGGGCGGCTTCCGCCGCGGTCTGGGCGCGGCGCAGCTTCGAAGCCGCGACCATCTGCATCGCCTTGGTGATCTTCTGCGTCGCCTTGGTCGAGGCGATGCGGACGCGCATGTCCTTAAGTGAAGCCATTCTCAGTCCACCCCGACGATCAGATCGACAATCCGACCGCAAACCTCACATTCGTCATGCCCGGGCTCACCCCGGGCATCCACGATTTTGAAATCTCGCGCACAAGATGCGGATGGCCGGCTTACGCCGGCCACGACCGCTCTTAGGCGAAGGTCTTGGCGTAGCTCTCGACCACCGCCTTCAGCTTGGCGGCCGTGTCGTCCGACAGGTCGCGGCTGGTGCGGATCGCGTCGAGGATCGCCGACTCCTTGCCGCGCAGCAGCGACAGCAGGCCGTCCTCGAAGGCGCGAACCTTGGCGACCGGCAGCGCATCGAGATAGCCGTTGGTGCCGGCCCAGATCACCACCACCTGCTCTTCCATCTTCAGCGGCGAGAACTGCGGCTGCTTCAGGAGTTCGGTGAGGCGCGAGCCGCGGTTCAGCAGACGCTGGGTCGAGGCGTCGAGGTCGGAGCCGAACTGCGCGAACGCCGCCATTTCGCGGTACTGCGCGAGCTCGCCCTTGATCTTGCCGGCGACCTTCTTCATCGCCTTGGTCTGCGCCGACGAACCGACGCGCGACACCGACAGACCGACGTTCACGGCCGGACGGATGCCCTGGAAGAACAGATCGGTTTCCAGGAAGATCTGGCCGTCGGTGATCGAAATCACGTTGGTCGGGATGTAGGCCGACACGTCGTTGGCCTGGGTTTCGATGACCGGCAGGGCGGTCAGCGAGCCGGCGCCGTGATCGTCGTTCAGCTTGGCGGCGCGCTCGAGCAGGCGGGAGTGCAGATAGAACACGTCGCCCGGATAGGCTTCGCGGCCCGGCGGACGGCGCAGCAGCAGCGACATCTGGCGATAGGCAACGGCCTGCTTGGACAGATCGTCATAGATGATGACGGCGTGCATGCCGTTGTCGCGGAAGTATTCGCCCATCGTGCAGCCGGTGAACGGCGCGATGTACTGCATCGGCGCCGGGTCCGACGCGGTGGCGGCGACGACGATCGAATATTCCAGCGCGCCCTGCTCTTCCAGCACCTTGACGAACTGGGCGACGGTCGAACGCTTCTGGCCGACCGCGACGTAGACGCAGTACAGCTTCTGCGATTCCGGCGCGCCTTCGACGTTGAGCGGCTTCTGGTTCAGAATGGTGTCGAGCGCGATCGCGGTCTTGCCGGTCTGACGGTCGCCGATGATCAGCTCGCGCTGGCCGCGGCCGACCGGGATCAGGGCGTCGATCGCCTTGAGGCCGGTCGCCATCGGCTCGTTCACCGACTTGCGCGGAATGATGCCGGGCGCCTTGACGTCGACGCGCTTGCGTTCGGTCGCCTGGATCGGACCCTTGCCGTCGATCGGGTTGCCGAGCGCGTCGACGACGCGGCCGAGCAGGCCCTTGCCGACCGGCGTATCGACGATCGAGCGCGTGCGCTTGACGGTCTGGCCTTCCTTGATCTCGCGGTCGGCGCCGAAGATCACGACGCCGACGTTGTCGGTTTCGAGGTTCAGCGCCATGCCGCGCGTGCCGTTCTCGAACTCGACCATTTCACCGGCCTGAACGTTGTCGAGACCGTAGACGCGGGCAATGCCGTCGCCGACGGACAACACCTGTCCGACCTCGGTGACTTCGGCTTCCTGGCCGAAATTCTTGATCTGGTCCTTGAGGATCGCGGAAATTTCCGCGGCGCGGATGTCCATCAGCCTGCCTCTTTCATCGCGTGCTTAATCGAATTGAGTTTGGTGCGGATCGAACTGTCGACCATGCGGCTGCCGAGCTTAACGACAAGCCCGCCGATGATCGCCGGATCGACGTTGACATTGAGGGTGACGTCTTTGCCGGTCACCGACTTCAGCGCGGTCTTCAGCGCTTCCAGATTCTTGTCGCTGAGGTTCTCGGCGACGGTGACGTCGGCGGTCGCCTCGCCCTTGAACCTTGCCACCAGCGACCGAAAGGCGCGGATCACATCGGCGACCACGAACAGGCGGCGATTGGCGGCGAGCAACTTCAGGAAGTTGGCGCTGATGCCGGCGATGCCGGCCTTGTCCAGCACCGCGCCGAGCGCCTTGGCCTGAACGTCGGCGCCGAACACCGGGCTGCGCACCAGGCGCAACAGGTCCGGGCTGTCCTTCAGCAGGGCGCTGAACTTGTCCAGATCGGCCTTGACCACATCGATGACTTTCTCATCGCGGGCCAGTTCAAACAGGGCGGTCGCGTAACGACCAGAGACTCCGGAAACCGATGGATCTTCAGATGCCACAGACGCGCTCTTTTGTGCTGTCAAATTGCCAAGAGACAAACCGTCGCCAAGTCGCGGCGCCCCGATTTAAGCCCTTGGAATTCAAGCTGGACTTGGATTTTGGACCGGCACGACGGAGCCGGCGACCTTTAAAATCGCGGCTTTGCTAACATAGCGCGCGCACGCGTGCAACATGACGCACCACGTCCGGACGGTCTGTCGCATTTCTTCTTTGCGGCAACGCCGCGCGGCGGAATTCGGCGCGAGCCTCCCGCCCGCCGCTCCGGCCTCCCGGCGCCGGCTCCAAAGCCGTTGCAGAGGCCCACCGGTGCCTGCCAGCGCCTCCATCAAGTCTTGCGCTCGACTTGGCGAACCAAAGGTTGGCCCTAATAAAGACTTACGCCTTTAGTATTCGAGTGTATCCGAAAGCCGTAGTAAGAATTTCCGCGTAACGCAATGCTGGGCTTTTTGATCCGGCTCATCGCTTCAAAGTTTATTTCAGCGGAGAAACGATTCGATCGTTCGTCAACATCTTGCCTCATTACGCAGCGAACGCTCCACCATCGTAAATGGGACGGGGGTTCCACTTACCGCACGTGTGGTAATACTGAGGGCTTACATTAATGACTAATACGAAGAAGTCTCCGCCGGGACTCGTAACCCGGCCGCGTACGGCGGTTGCCTTGATCGCCGCCACTGTCCTGATCAGCGGGGCTATCACCAGCGAAGCCTCGGCGCGCTCGAAGCGCCATCATCACCACCACAGCCACAGCCACAGCCATCATCACCGCCATCACGCCCAGACCGATTGGCGCGACGCCAATGCGTCGCTTGCCTCGAACGGCGGCGGCCGCAGCTTCTCCGGGATGGCGTCGTATTACGGCAACGAGTCCGGCAGCCGCACCGCCTCGGGTCAGCGCTTCAATGCCGGCGCCATGACTGCCGCCCACCGCAGCCTGCCGTTCGGCACCAAGCTGCGCGTCACCCATGGCGGCCGCAGCGTCGTCGTCACCATCAATGATCGCGGGCCGTTCATTCGTGGCCGAGTGCTCGATCTGTCGACCGGCGCGGCGCGCGCGATCGGTCTCACCAGCCGCGGGGTCGGCCGTGTGGTTGCGGAAGTGATGTAACCGCAGAGCGGTCCGCTTCCTCTCTTTAGAAAAACATATCGAGTCCGAATGGCCGCGATCCGTCGCGCGCCCAATCTGCGGCCTGCCGTCAGCCCGACGGCAGGCTTTCTTTTTGCGCGTCGGGCGAGTGTGCCTGCGCGACGTGCGCATCGGCTGCACGTGAGTAACGCACCAACCACCGCAAGGTTTCGGCCGATCACGGATCGAACAAGACTACAGGAAGCTTTGCGGATCGACGTCGACTTCGAGCTTGAGATTTCCCTTGGTCTTCGGTGCCTGCGCCAGCCATGAGCGCAAATAGTTCGACAGATCGAACGATCGCACCGATTTCACCAGCAGCCGGAATCGATAGCGCCCCTTGATCACCGCGAGCGGCGCCTCGGCGGGGCCGAGCACCTGGACGCGCTCGTCGACCGGCGCGCAGCCCGCGAGCTTGCGGGCGAAGCCTTCGGCGGTCGGCCGGTCGCCGGCCGAAATGATCAGGCTGGCGAGTCGGCCGAACGGCGGATACAGCGTGCGCTCGCGGAGATCGATTTCGCTGGCGTAGAAGGCCTCGCGATCGGACGCGACCAGCGCCTTCATCACCGGATGCTCCGGCTGATGGGTCTGCAGGAAGCCGACGCCGCGGCCCTGCTCGCGGCCCGCGCGGCCGATCACCTGATTGAGCAACTGAAAGGTGCGCTCGGCGGCGCGCGGATCGCCGTTGCTGAGGCCCAAATCCGCATCGACCACGCCGACCAGATTGAGCCGCGGAAAATTGTGGCCCTTGGCGACCAGCTGGGTGCCGATGATGATGTCGACGCGGCCCTCGGCGATGTCGTTGAGCTCGCTCCGCATCGCCTCGATCGAGGTGATCAGGTCGCTCGACAGCACCATGGTGCGCGCATTCGGAAACAGGCTCGCCGCTTCTTCTTGCAGCCGCTCGACGCCGGGTCCGACCGCGACCAAAGATTCCTCGGCTCCGCAATGCGGGCACTGATGCGGCCGAGGCATCGAGAAGCCGCAGTGATGGCAGACCAGCCGCTGCCGGAAGCGATGGTCGACCAGCCAGGCGTCGCAGATCGTGCAGGCGAAGCGATGGCCGCAGGCCCGGCACAGCGTCAGCGGCGCATAGCCGCGCCGGTTGAGAAACAGCAGCGCCTGCTCTTTGCGCTCGATGGCGTGGCTGATCTGCTCGGCCAGCACCGGCGAGACGAAGCGGCCGCGCGGCGGCGGTGCGCGCCGCAGATCGATCGCCTCGATCTGCGGCATGTGCTGGCCGCCGAATCGCGACGGCAGCGGAATCCGCTGGTAGCGGCCCTTGCGGGCATTGACCTCGGTCTCCACCGACGGCGTTGCGGAGGCCAGCACGATCGGAATCTTGGCGATGCTCGCCCGCACCACCGCCATGTCGCGGGCGTGATAATGCGCGCCGTCTTCCTGCTTGTAGGCCTGGTCGTGCTCCTCATCGACGATGATCAGGCCGAGATCGGCGTAAGGCAGAAACAGCGCCGAGCGGGCACCGACCACGACGCGTGCCTCGCCGGCCGCGATCGCCGCCCAGTTGCGGGCGCGGGTGCGCGGCGTCAGTTCGGAGTGCCATTCGAGCGGCCGCACGCCGAAGCGCAGCGCGAAGCGGTCGAGGAATTGCCCGGTCAGCGCAATCTCGGGCATCAGGATCAGGGTCTGACGGCCCTGCCGAATCACATCTGCGACGGCTTCGAAATACACTTCGGTCTTGCCGGAGCCGGTGACGCCGTCGAGCAGCGCCGCCCGGAAGCCGCCGCCCGCTTTGACCAGTTCGCGCATGGTCTCGGCAGCTTGCGCCTGATCGGGCGAAAAATCCGCCGGCGCGAAATCCGGATCGGGCAGCGGCGCCGCCGGCTCGCGCGGCATCGCTTCGACGTGCAGGGTGCCTTCGTCGACCAGGCCGTCGATCACGCCGGGGCTGACGCCCGCTTCCCTGGCGACGTCGGATTTGCCGTGCAGCAAGCCGTCAGACAGGATCTCGATCAGCCGCCGCCGTGCCGACGTCATCCGCTGCGGCGGCGGTCCCACCAGCCGCACGCCCATCCGCTGACGTTCGGGACCGAGCTCGCCCATCCGCAGCGTCATCCGCAGCACCTGGCCGCGCGGCGACAGCGTGTAATTGGCGACCCAGTCGACCATCCGCCGCAGCTCTTCGCGCAGCGGCGGGATGTCGAGCTTTTCGGAGACGTCCTTGAGCCGGTTGTGCAGCCGCGGGTCGGGATTGGGATTCTCGGCCCACACTACGCCCAGCACCTCGCGCGGCCCGAGCGGCACGCCGACGACATCGCCCGGCTTCAGCTCGAGCCCGCGCGGCACCCGGTACGAATAGGCCTGATCGACCGCGACCGGCACCTGCACGTCGACAACGCGCATCGCCGAAGGCGAGGCCGGGCTGGTTCGGGAGTCGTCCATCGCCCCGGTGTGACGCCAAAGCCGGCTTTCATCAATGGGAAAGGAAATCGGCTATGATCGGCCACGACCTCCGCGTCATTGCGAGGAGCTAAGCGACGAAGCAATCCAGCTCCGTGCACTGCGCTGGATTGCTTCGCGGAGCCTGTCATCGGGCGGCGCTTTGCGCCGACCCGTTGGCTCGCAATGACGGAGAGGCTCCCGTTTCAATCGGCATTCACATAAGCACCACATGGCCAAAGCACAGCCTGCCCCCGCCCCGATCGATCTCGACTGCGCGGCCGCTGACCTCAATGCGGAGTTCACCCGCTGGCTGGCGCATCTGCGTGCCGAGCGGCGGCTGTCCGGCAAGACGCTGGAGGCCTATGCGCGTGACCTGCGGCAGTTTCTGCTGTTTCTCTCCGGCCATTGGGGCGGCGAAGTCACGCTCGGCCGGTTCGCGCGGCTGGAGGCGACCGACGTGCGCGCCTTCATGGCGGCGCGGCGGGCCGATGCGATTGCCGGCCGCTCGCTGATGCGGGCGCTGGCGGGGCTGCGCTCGTTCGGCCGTTTCCTCGAACGCGAGGGCAAGGGCCGGGTCGGCGCGCTGGCGGCGGTGCGGGCGCCGAAGATCAAGAAGAGCCTGCCGAAGCCGATCCAGATCGCCGCCGCCAAGCGGCTGGCCGACGCCGATGAACGCGCCGGCGAGGATCGCGAAACCTGGGTGCTGATTCGCGACGCCGCCGTGATGGCGCTGCTGTACGGCTCCGGCCTGCGTATCTCCGAAGCGCTCGGGCTGAAGCGCCGCGACGTGCCGGCGCCCGGCAAGGGCGATACGCTGATCGTGCTCGGCAAAGGCAACAAGACCCGGATGGTGCCGGTGCTGCCGAGCGTGCTGGCGCAGATCGCCGACTACGCGGCCGCCTGCCCGCACCCGCTGCCGCCGGACGGCCCGATGTTCCTCGGCGCCCGTGGCGGGCCGCTCAGTCCCCGCATCATTCAGTTGGCGATGGAGCGGCTGCGCGGCGCGTTCGGGCTGCCGGATTCAGCCACCCCGCATGCGCTGCGCCACTCCTTCGCAACGCATCTGCTCACCCGCGGCGGCGATCTGCGCGCCATTCAGGAATTGCTCGGCCACGCCTCGCTGTCGACGACGCAGGTCTATACCGGCATCGACACTGAACGGCTGCTCGACGTCTATGCCAGCGCTCACCCGCGCGCTTAGGATGCCTCGGGTGAAAAGCGCAGGCGAAGGTGTTAGCAGCCCATCGCCGGGCTTGACCCGCTCTGCCTTCCAACTGACAAGTTCCTGATCTGATGATCACCAGCCCCGCATCGGGGCATGACGAATCGATGACAGGAGATACGCATGGGCGCGCACGAGAGCATGGAGCATGCCGAACACGCGGAGCATGCATCCGGCTCGAACAAGAAAATCGCGCTGCTGATTTCGGTCATCGCGCTGTTTCTCGCCTTCTCGGAAACGCTCGGCAAAGCATCACAAACGGAATCGCTCGCCAAGAACGTGGAGGCGTCGAACCTGTGGGCGTTTTTCCAGGCCAAGAGCATTCGCCGCACCGTGGTGCAGACGGTATCCGAAGAGGCGCGGCTCAGCATGAGCACGGTCGGCGACGAAGCCGCCAAAGCCGCGCTGCAAAAGCAGATCGAGGAATGGCAGAAGACCGCGCAGCGCTATCGCTCCGAGCCGGAGACCGGCGAAGGCTCCGAGCAGCTCGCGGCGCGCGCCAAGCACGCCGAGCATGACCGCGACCTGGCCCAGGCCCGCTACCATCATTACGAGCTGGCATCGGCCGCCTTCCAGATCGGCATCGTGCTGGCCTCGGCGACCATCATCACCGGGATGATCGCGCTGGCCTGGATATCCGGCGCGCTCGCCTTGACTGGACTCGCCTTCACGGCGATCGGCCTGTTCGCACCGCACGCGGTGCACCTGTTCTGATCGAAGCTTTTATTGATCGAAGAGGCGCCGCACCTCAGCGCGTCGCCCGGATGCGCTTGCGAAACTGCATTGCCTTGCGCAGCACGCGCTTGAACGGGCCGTCGCCCTCGCCGACGAAGGCGCTTAGTTGCGCGCGAATGCGCGCCATCACCGGGGCGACGATGTCGTGCGCCTTGGCCTTCACCCTCAGCACGAAGTCATAGACGCGCACGAACCACGCCATCTGCATCAGCTTCGGCTTGGTGACGTCGAAGATGAAGGCGATCAGGCCGAGCCCGACGAACTGCGCCAGGGCGAAGGCCAGGATGCCGGCGACGAAGTGCTGGGTGGCGATCAGCCACAGCGCGAAAAGCTTGAACGGGTAGAGCGGGATCAGCGGCACCACGAACACGATCAGCGCCATCGGCGGCGACAGGTGCGCGACGCGTTCGGTCGTCCAGGCCTTGATGGCGCGCAGCGGGACCGCGGCGACGATCCGCGCCACCCACGGTTCGAGATGCTCCCACAGCCACGCCTCGACCAGAAACAGGACGGCGAGGATGAACCAGAGCGGCTGCAGCAGACGGCGTTTCATGTCCCTCACGCTCCTGCCCGGCGCATGGCCCGGGCAGGTCATAGGCGAGAGTCACATATGGATGGCGCGTTTTCCGACCGCAAGCGCGGCTTCCTTTACGGCTTCCGAGCGGGTCGGGTGGGCGTGGCAGGTTCGGGCCAGATCCTCGGCGGAGCCGCCGAACTCCATCAGCACCGCCGCCTCGTGGATCATCTCGCCGGCCTCGCGGCCGACGATGTGGACGCCGAGCACGCGGTCGGTCTTGGCGTCGGCGAGGATCTTCACGAAACCATCGGTGGTCTGGTTGACCTTGGAGCGGCCATTGGCGGTGAACGGGAATTTGCCGACCGTGTAGGCGATTCCGGCCTGCTTGAGGTCTTCCTCGGTCTTGCCGACGCTGGACACTTCCGGCGTCGTGTAGACCACGCCCGGGATCACGTCGTAGTTCACGTGCCCGGCCTTGCCGGCGATGATCTCGGCGACCGCGACGCCCTCGTCTTCGGCCTTGTGGGCCAGCATCGGCCCGCGCACGACGTCGCCGATCGCGTAGACGCCCTTCACGGCGGTGGCGAAGTGATTGTCGATCTGCACCCGGCCGCGCTCGTCCAGCGCCACGCCGGCTTCCTTGAGACCGAGGCCCTCGGTGTAGGGCACGCGGCCGATCGCCACCAGCACGACGTCGGCTTCGAGCGTTTCCGGATTGCCGCCGGCCGAAGCTTCGACATTGACCTTGAGCTGATTGCCTGAGCTGTCCACGCCGGTGACCTTGGCGCCGAGCTTGAAGGCAAAACCCTGCTTCTCGAGGATGCGCTGGAACTGCTTGCAGACCTCGCCGTCCATGCCGGGCAGGATGCGGTCGAGGAATTCGACCACGGTGACCTGCGCGCCGAGCCGGCGCCACACCGAGCCGAGCTCGAGGCCGATCACGCCGGCGCCGACCACGATCAGCTTGCCCGGGACCTTGTCGAGCGCCAGCGCGCCGGTCGACGACACGATGCGCTTCTCGTCGATCTCGATGCCCTTGAGCTGGGCAACCGCCGAACCGGTGGCGATGACGATCGACTTGGTGTCGACGGTCTGTGCTTTGCCGTCGTTGCCGGTCACTTCGACCTTGCCGGTACCCAGCACCTTGCCGCGACCGACAATGACGTCGATCTTGTTCTTCTTCATCAGGTATTCGACGCCCTTGACGTTGCCGTCGATGCCCTGCTGCTTGAAGTCCATCATTGCCGGCAGATCGAGCTTCGGTGCCGGCACCGAGATGCCCATCTTGGCGAACGAATGCCCGGCCTCTTCGAACAGTTCGGAGGCATGCAGCAATGCCTTCGACGGCATGCAGCCGACGTTCAGGCAGGTGCCGCCGAGCGTGGCGTTCTTCTCGACCACCGCGACTTTGAGGCCGAGCTGGGCTGCGCGGATCGCGCAGACGTAACCGCCGGGGCCGGTGCCGATGACGACGAGATCGTAGGAGGCCATAGAACAATCCTGTAGTTGGCGCCGGGACGGCTAACGTCCGCCCGAGATATCGAAGATGGCGCTGGTGACATAGGAGGCCTCGTCCGACAGCAGCCAGACGACGGCATTGGCGATTTCGTCGGCGCGGCCGACGCGCCGCATCGGCACGTTGACGCTGAGCCGATGCGCGCGGTCCGGATCGCCGCCGGACGCGTGGATCTCGGTATCGATCAGACCCGGGCGGATCGCGGCGACGCGGATGCCTTCGCCGGCGACCTCGTGACCAAGCCCGATGGTGAAGGAATCGATCGCGCCTTTGGAGGCTGCGTAGTCGACATAGGTGTTGGGCGAGCCGAGCTTGGCGGCGACCGACGACAAATTGACGATGACGCCGCCCTGGCCGCCATGACGCGTCGACAGACGCTTCACGGCCTCGCGCGCGCACAGGATGCTGCCGGTGACATTGACCGCCATCATCCGCTGGATACGCTCGGCCGACATCTCATCGACCCGCGCGGTGGGACCGACGATGCCGGCGTTATTGACCAGGGCGCCGAGCGGGCCGAACCGGTCGGCCGCCGCGAACAGCGCCAGAATATCCGCCTCGCTGCCGACGTCGCATTTCACCGCGATCGCCTTGCCGTTGCTGGCTTCGATCTCCGCCACCGCCTCGTCGGCCGCGGCGGCGTTGCTGGCGTAGCCGACCACGACCTTGAAGCCGCGCTTCGCGCAGCCGAGCGCAGTGGCGCGGCCGATGCCGCGGCTGCCGCCGGTGATGATGACGACGCGATCGGTCATGCGCACCTCAGCTCAGCAGACGGATCAGCATGGCGACCAGCGCCAGCAGCGCCACGAACCAGACGATGCTGCGGGCGAACGGAATCTCGATGATGTAGAGCGGCGCATACAGAGCGCGGGCGACCAGCCAGACCACCGAGGCCGTCGCCGCGTAGCCGCCGGTCTTGCCGGTGACCGCCAGCGCCAGCGCGAGGCCGATGAAGGCCGGGTAGGTTTCGAGCAGGTTGCGGAAGGCGCGCGAGGCGCGGCCGGCGAACCGCCCCTTGGGCGTCCGTGGCTCGTCGCGGGGGCCGGCCTGATAGTCGCCCCCGAGCTCCATGGTGGTCGGGATCGAAGCGAGGAACATCTGCACGATCAGCAGCACCACACTCCAGCCCAGCACCGTGATCTCGGTCGGCATCGGCGGCATCAGTCCCCCCTAAGGTCCGCGGCGGCGCGCAGTATCGCGCCGCTCGCACTGACTTCAGTCTTAGAGATCCAGCACCAGACGGGCCGGATCTTCCAGGCTCTCCTTGACGCGGACCAGGAAGGTCACCGCTTCCTTGCCGTCGATCACGCGGTGATCGTAGCTGAGCGCCAGATACATCATCGGCCGAATTTCGATCTTGCCGCCGACCACCACCGGACGCTCCTGGATCTTGTGCATGCCGAGGATGCCGGACTGCGGCGCGTTCAGGATCGGCGTCGACATCAGCGAGCCGTAGATGCCGCCATTGGTGATCGTGAAGGTGCCGCCCTGCATCTCGTCGATCTTGAGCTGACCGTCACGGGCGCGCTTGCCGAAATCGACGATGCTCTTCTCGATGTCGGCGATCGACTTGGTATCGCAGTCGCGCACCACCGGCACGACCAGGCCCTTGTCGGTGCCGACGGCGACGCCGACATGGTAGTAGTTCTTGTAGATCAGGTCGGTACCGTCGATCTCGGCGTTGACGGACGGGATGTCCTTCAGCGCCTGGACGCAGGCCTTGGTGAAGAAGCCCATGAAGCCGAGCTTGGCGCCGTGCTTCTTCTCGAACACGTCCTTGTACTGCGCGCGCAGCGCCATGACGTTGGTCATGTCGACCTCGTTGAAGGTCGTCAGCATCGCGGCGGTGTTCTGAACTTCCTTGAGCCGGCGCGCGATGGTCTGGCGCAGCCGGGTCATCTTGACGCGCTCTTCGCGTGCGGCGTCGTCGGCCGGCGACGGCGCGCGGACCTGCACGGCGGCAGCCGGCTGATTGACCGGGGTCGGCGCGGCGGCGGCCTTCTCGATCGCCGCCAGCATGTCGCCCTTGGTGACGCGGCCATCCTTGCCGGAGCCCGGCACGGTCGAGGCATCGACGCCGCTCTCGGCTGACAACCGGCGAACCGACGGCGCCTGCGGCGCATCGGCCGGCGGCGCCTTCGCGGCTTCCTTGGCGGGAGCCGGAGCAGCGGCCGGAGCGGGCGCAGCCGCCGGGGCCGCAGCTTTGGCGGGCGCCGGCGCAGCAGCGGCCGGCTTGGCGGCGCCACCACCTTCGGTGATTTGGCCGAGCAGCGCGCCGACCGCGACGGTCTCGCCATCCTTGGCGACGATTTCGCCGAGCGTGCCGGCGGACGGCGCCGGCACTTCGATGGTCACCTTGTCGGTTTCGAGTTCGACCAACGGTTCGTCGACCGCCACCGAGTCGCCCGGCTTCTTGAACCAGCGGCCGATCGTCGCTTCGGTCACCGATTCGCCGAGGGTCGGAACGCGAATTTCAGTCATCGTCTGTTTTCCTTTTGCGGCGCTGCGGCCTCGTGCCGGCGCCAGCCCGTGAACCTATTCTCAGGAAGTCCGGAAGGCCGCCGGGCGGCGGCCTCCGCGGCTCAGCGCAGCGCCTCGTCGAGGAACGCCTTGAGCTGAGCGACATGCTTGGACATCAGGCCGGTCGCCGTCGCGGCCGAAGCGGCACGGCCGACATAACGCGGACGACGGTTGGTCGCGCCGGCCTGGTTCTGCACCCACTCCAGATACGGCTCGATGAAGTGCCAGCCGCCCATGTTGCGCGGCTCTTCCTGACACCACACCAGTTCGGCATCCTTGAACCGCGACATCTCGTGCACCAGCGTCTTCAGCGGCACCGGATAGAGCTGTTCGACGCGCAGCAGATAGATGTCGTCGACGCCGCGCTTCTCGCGCTCTTCGTAAAGGTCGTAGTAGACCTTGCCCGAGCACATCACGACGCGGCGGATCTTGGCGTCCGGCACGAGCTTGATCTTCTCGTCCGGCAAGGTCTGGGCATCGTCGAGCAGCACGCGGTGGAAGCTGGTGCCGGGGCCGAGCTCGTCGAGCCGCGACACCGCCCGCTTGTGGCGGAGCAGCGACTTCGGCGTCATCACGATCAAGGGCTTGCGGATCTCGCGCTTGAGCTGACGGCGCAGGGCGTGGAAGTAGTTCGCCGGCGTGGTCGGATACACCACCTGCATGTTGTCTTCGGCGCACATCTGCAGGAAGCGCTCGAGCCGGGCCGAGGAGTGCTCGGGGCCCTGGCCTTCGTAGCCGTGCGGCAGCAGGCAGACCAGGCCCGACATGCGCAGCCATTTGCGTTCGCCCGACGAGATGAACTGGTCGAACAGCACCTGCGCGCCGTTGGCGAAATCGCCGAACTGGGCTTCCCACAGCGTCAGCGTGTTCGGCTCGGCCAGCGAGTAGCCGTATTCGAACCCGAGCACCGCCTCTTCGGACAGCAGCGAGTTGATCACCTCATAGTGGCCCTGATCCGGGCCGAGGTGATTGAACGGCGTGTAGCGGGTCTCGTCTTCCTGGTCGATCAGCACCGAATGGCGCTGCGAGAAGGTGCCGCGCTCGCTGTCCTGACCGGACAGCCGGACGCGATTGCCCTCGTTGAGCAGCGACGAGAACGCTAGCGCTTCACCGGTCGCCCAGTCGATCCCGTTGCCGGAATCGATCGCCTTGGCGCGGTTTTCAAGGAAGCGCATCACCGTGCGGTGCAGGCGGAAACCTTCCGGCACCTTGGTGATCTTGGCGCCGATCTCCTTCAGCGTCTTGAGGTCGACGCCGGTGATGCCGCGGCGCGGATCCTCTTCCTGATCGGCCGACTTGAAGCCGGCCCATTTGCCGTCGAGCCAGTCGGCCTTGTTGGGCCGATAGGACGAGCCGGCTTCGAGCTCGGCGTCGAGCCGGGCGCGCCAGTCGGCCTTCGCCTTCTCGACCTCGCCCTCGGTGATCACGCCGTCGGCGATCAGCCGCTTGGAGTACAGCTCCAGCGTGGTCGGATGGCCGGCGATCTTGCGGTACATCGACGGCTGGGTAAACGACGGCTCGTCGCCTTCGTTATGGCCATGCCGGCGATAGCAGAACATGTCGATGACGACCGGCTTGTGGAACTTCTGCCGGTACTCGACCGCGATCTTGGCGGCGAACACCACCGCTTCCGGATCGTCGCCGTTCACATGGAAGATCGGCGCGTCGATCATCTTGGCGACGTCCGACGGATAGGGCGACGACCGCGAGTAGCGCGGATAAGTCGTGAAGCCGATCTGGTTGTTGACGATGAAGTGAATCGAGCCGCCGGTCCGATAGCCCTTGAGGTCGGACAGCGCGAAGCACTCCGCCACCACGCCCTGGCCGGCGAACGCAGCGTCGCCGTGCATCAGCAGGGGCAGCACCGAGACGCGCTCTTCCGGCAGATCGCCGTGCTGGTCCTGCTTGGCGCGGACCTTGCCGAGCACCACCGGGTCGACGATCTCGAGATGGGACGGGTTGGCGGTCAGCGACAGATGGACCTTGTTGTGGTCGAACTCGCGGTCCGACGAGGCGCCGAGGTGATACTTGACGTCGCCGGAGCCTTCGACTTCGTCGGGGTTGGCCGAGCCGCCCTTGAACTCGTGGAACAGCGCGCGGTGCGGCTTGCCCATCACCTGGGTCAGCACGTTGAGGCGGCCGCGATGCGGCATGCCGAGCACGATCTCGCGCACGCCGAGATTGCCGCCGCGCTTGATGATCTGCTCCAGCGCCGGAATCAGCGCTTCGCCGCCGTCGAGGCCGAACCGCTTGGTGCCGGTGAACTTCAGATCGCAGAACTTCTCGAAGCCTTCGGCCTCGACCAGTTTCATCAGGATCGCGCGCCGGCCCTCGCGAGTGAAGCTGATCTCCTTATCGGGACCTTCGATCCGCTCCTGCAGCCAGGCCTTCTGGGCGCCGTTCGAGATATGCAGGAACTCGATGCCCATGGTCTGGCAGTAAGTCCGCTCGCAGATCGCGACGATCTCGCGCAACGACCCGTATTCGAGGCCGAGCACGTGATCGAGGAAGATCTTGCGGTCGAGATCGGCCTCGGTGAAGCCGTAGCTGCGGATATCGAGCTCTTCGTGATCTTTGGCGGCTTCCAGTCCGAGCGGATCGAGCTTGGCGTGGAAATGGCCTCGCATGCGGTAGGCGCGGATCAGCATCAGGGCGCGAACGGAATCGCGGGTCGCCTGATTGACGTCGGCGGTCGACAGCTCGACGCCCTTGGTCTGCGCCTTGGCCTGAATCTTCTGGCCGACGGTCTTTTCGACCTGGGCCCAGTTGCCGTCGAGCGCCGAGGTCAAATCGTCGCGCGGCGTCAGCGGCCAGTTCGGCTGCTCCCAGGACGGACCCTCGGCGTTCTTCTGGATGTCGCCCGGATTGTCTTTCAGACTCCGGAAGAATGCCTGCCAGTCGGCATCGACGGAAGACGGGTCGTTTTCATAGCGGGAGTAGAGGTCGTCGATGTAGGTGGCATTGGCGCCCTGCAAAAACGAAGAGAGGGCGAAAGCGGCATTCGCGTCCTGGCGAGACATGATTGCTTCCTGATTACATTTATCGCGTCGGACACGCGATAAGCTGATCCGGTTACCGGATCAGCAACATAGTGCACCTTTTACCGAATTTCCTGGAAATGTAAGCTCGGAACTACACAAGGGTTGAATTAGGACTTCAACTTTTCGGCAAGCGTTTTGCCGAGCCGCGCCGGCGAGGGCGAAACGGTGATGCCGGCCGCTTCCATGGCGGCGGTTTTCGACGCGGCGTCGCCCTTGCCACCCGAAATGATCGCACCCGCATGACCCATACGCCGACCTGGAGGGGCGGTGACGCCGGCGATGAAGCCGACGGTGGGCTTGCTGCGGCCGCGCTTGGCCTCGTCGATCAGGAACTGGGCGGCCTCTTCTTCGGCCGAGCCGCCGATTTCACCGATCATGATGATCGAGGTGGTTTTGTCGTCGGCCAGGAACATCTCCAGCACGTCGATGAACTCGGTGCCCTTGACCGGGTCGCCGCCGATGCCGACCGCGGTGGTCTGGCCGAGGCCTTCGCTGGTGGTCTGGAACACGGCCTCATAGGTCAGCGTGCCGGAGCGCGACACGATGCCGACCGAGCCCGGCTTGAAGATGTTGGCCGGCATGATGCCGATCTTGCAGGCGCCGGCGGTCATCACGCCCGGGCAGTTCGGCCCGATCAGCCGCGACTTGGAACCGGCCAGCGAGCGCTTCACCCGCACCATGTCGAGCACCGGGATGCCCTCGGTGATGCAGACGATCAGCGGGATCTCGGCGTCGATCGCCTCGCAGATCGCATCCGCGGCGCCCGGCGGCGGCACGTAGATCACCGAGGCATCGGCGCCGGTCTTCTGCTTGGCTTCGGCCACGGTGTCGAACACCGGCAGGCCGAGATGCGTCGCGCCGCCTTTGCCCGGCGAGGTGCCGCCGACCATCTTGGTCCCGTAGGCGATCGCCGCCTCGGAATGGAAGGTGCCGTTCTTGCCGGTGAAGCCCTGGCAAATGACTTTGGTGTTGCTGTCGATCAGGATGGACATAGGAGAATTGCTTTCGCGGTCGAACGGGTTGGTCGGAAGCGAGCAGGGCCGGGGCGGCCTCAGGCTCCCTTGACGGCGTTGACGATCTTCTGCGCGGCGTCGTCGAGATTGTCGGCGGGCAGCACGTTGAGGCCGGAGTGCTTGATGATCTTCTTGCCCTCTTCGACATTGGTGCCTTCGAGGCGGACCACCAGCGGCACCGAGAGGCCGACTTCTTTGACGGCCGCGACCACGCCCTCGGCGATCACGTCGCACTTCATGATGCCGCCGAAGATGTTGATCAGGATGCCCTTCACGTTCGGATCGGCGGTGATGATCTTGAACGCCGCCGTCACCTTCTCCTTGTTGGCGCCGCCACCGACGTCGAGGAAGTTGGCGGGCGACATGCCGTACAGCTTGATGATGTCCATCGTGGCCATCGCCAGGCCGGCGCCGTTGACCATGCAGCCGATGGTGCCGTCGAGCGTGACGTAGTTGAGGTCGTATTTCGACGCTTCGATTTCCTTGGCGTCTTCCTCGCTCTCGTCGCGCAGCTTCTGGATGTCGGCGTGGCGGTACAGCGCATTGCCGTCGAACGACATCTTGGCGTCGAGGCACTTCAGATCGCCCTGCTTGGTCAGCACCAGCGGGTTGATCTCGAGCATATCCATGTCCTTGGCGACGAACGCCGCATACAGCTTGGCCACCAGCGCTTCCGCCTGCTTGGCCTGCTCGCCCTTCAGGTTGAGCGCCTTGGCGACGGCGCGGCCGTGATGACCCATGATGCCGGTGGCCGGATCGACCGTGAACGACAGGATCTTCTCGGGGGTGTCGTGGGCGACGTCCTCGATCGACATGCCGCCTTCAGTCGAGACCACGAACGAGATCCGCGAGGTGGCGCGATCGACCAGCAGCGACAGATAGAACTCCTTGTCGATCTCGGAGCCTTCCTCGAGGTACAGCCGGTTGACCTGCTTGCCGTCGGGGCCGGTCTGCACCGTCACCAGCGTGGCATGCAGCATCTGCTGGGCGAACTCCTTGACCTCGTCGACCGACTTGGCGAGACGGACGCCGCCCTTGTCGCCGGCGGAGGCTTCCTTGAACTTGCCCTTGCCGCGACCGCCGGCATGGATCTGGCTCTTCACCACCCAGACCGGGCCGCCGAGCTGCTTGGCGGCTGCTTCGGCCTCGGATGCCTTGAAGATCGGGTAGCCGTGCGACACCGGAACGCCGAATTCGCGCAGCACCGCTTTGGCCTGGTATTCGTGAATATTCATCGATTGCCCCTCGCCAGATCGCATCCAGCCGGTTGAGTTGCGGCGCGCTCCCTGGCGGAGCGCGCCACGGTCAGTTCAGGTCGTTAGTGCCCCAGCAGATCGGGGGCGATCTTCTTGCAGGCGTCGACCAGGCCCTGCACGGCGCCGACCGACTTGTCGAACGCTTCGCGGTCCTTGCCGGCGAGCTCGATCTCGACGATGCGCTCGACGCCCTTGGAGCCGATCACCACCGGCACGCCGACATACATGTCCTTGACGCCGTATTCGCCGTTGAGGTGAGCCGCGACCGGCAGCACCCGCTTCTTGTCCTTCAGATAGCTCTCGGCCATCTGGATCGCCGAGGCGGCGGGCGCGTAGAACGCCGAGCCGGTCTTCAGCAGGTTGACGATCTCGGCGCCGCCGTTGCGGGTGCGATCGACGATCTCATCGAGGCGCGCCTGCGAGGTCCAGCCCATCTTCACCAGGTCGGGCAGCGGAATGCCGGCGACCGTCGAGTACTTCACCAGCGGCACCATGGTGTCGCCGTGGCCGCCGAGCACGAAGGCGGTGACGTCTTCGACCGAGACGTTGAACTCATCGGCCAGGAAGTAACGGAAGCGCGCCGAGTCCAGAACGCCGGCCATGCCGACGACCTTCTTGGCCGGCATGCCGGAGGCCTTCTGCAGCGCCCACACCATCGCGTCGAGCGGGTTGGTAATGCAGATGACGAACGCGTCGGGGGCGTACTTCTTGATGCCGGCGCCGACCTGCTCCATCACCTTGAGGTTGATGCTGAGCAGATCGTCACGGCTCATGCCCGGCTTGCGCGGCACGCCGGCGGTGACGATCACCACGCTCGCACCTTCGATCGCCTCATACGAGTTGGCGCCGGTCAGATTGGAGTCGAAGCCGTCGACCGGGGAGGATTCCGCGATGTCGAGCGCCTTGCCCTGCGGCACGCCTTCGGCGATGTCGAACATCACCACGTCGCCGAGCTCTTTCAGCCCGATCAAGTGAGCCAGCGTTCCGCCGATCTGACCAGAGCCGATCAAAGCAATCTTGTTACGCGCCATGGGGAAACAGTCCTTTGAGCCCGAAGGTGGGAGGGGTGGGAAATCCGCTTGGGTGGTTATCCCTTTCGTCGGAAGCGTTCAAGTCGGGCCGGGTTCATTTCTTGGCCGGCCGCCCTGACAAAGGCGCTCCTCATGTCTCGACAAGACCGGTGGTCGCGCCGGTGGCGGCAGAGTCACTGCGCCCGTGCGGCAGCGCCAGATATGATTCCGAGCCCATTTCGATCAGCCGGGAGACGGTGCGATTGAACGCCATCGCTTCGTAGCCATCGGTGGCGCGGTACAGATCAGCCGGCTCCGCCGCGGCCGAGGCCATCAACTTGACAGCGTTATCGTAAAGCGTGTCGACCAGTGTGATGAACCGTTTGGCGGCATTGCGGTCGGCGTAGTCCATCACTGGAACGTGGTCGATGATCAGCGTGTGGTACTCGTGCGCCAGTCGCAGATAATCCGACGCGCCGAGCGGCTTCTCGCACAGACCGGCGAATGCAAAGCGCGCGACGTGATTGTGCGACCTCGGGATGTGTAGCAGCCGCCCCTTGATCGAAATGTCGCGCGGCGCACCGTGCGCGTTGCCGGTAATCCGGTTCCAGGCGCGATCGAGCGCGGCCGTCGCCTCGCCGTCGTCCGGCGTCAGCCAGACCTTCATGCCGGCGAATTTCTCCAGCCGGTAGTCGGTGCGCGCGTCGAGCCGGATCACCTGCATGTGCTGCTTGACCTGGCCGATGAACGGCACGAACAGCGCGCGGTTCAGGCCGCCTTTATAGAGGTCGTCGGGCGCCACGTTGGAGGTCGCCACCACCACGGTGCCGAGTTCGAACAGCTTGCCGAACAGCCGCGACAGGATCATGGCGTCGGCGATGTCCGTGACATGGAACTCGTCGAAGCACAGCAGCCACGCTTCTTCGAAAATCGACCCGGCGGTCAGGCCTATCACGTCGCCGTCGGGGATCTCGCCGCGCTTGATGTTCTGCCGGAACGCGTTGATGCGCTCGTGCGCCTCAGCCATGAACTCGTGAAAATGCGCCCGGCGCTTGTGCACCACCGGGCTGGCCTCGAAGAACAGGTCCATCAGCATGGTCTTGCCGCGGCCGACCTCGCCATGGACATACAGCCCCTGCGGCGGCTCGGATTCGCTGCCGCCGAACAGTCGACCGAAAAAACTCTGCCTTTTCGGGGGCTTATAGCTCGCCAGCAGAATATCGAGGTCGCCAAGGGCCTCGACCGCCCGGGCCTGGGCCGGATCAGCCTCGATGGCGCCGGACGAAACCAGCGACTGATATTGGTGGCGGAATGAGAGCGGAGCGGACATGAACGCTCTTACCGCCCCACCGCGGTGCAAAAAGCAAGAACTGAATGGTGCTGAGAGCTATGCGGTCCGCAGGACCCGGCTCTCCTCGGGGGATTTCAATTCATAAGGCGCCTCGACCACATAGGGCCCCCCGCCGGTCGACGCCCGCGACGAGAACAGCACGAAGCGCTCGGCGCGGAACGCTCGGGTCGGGAAATAGCCGCGGATCGACAGATATTGGGCGACGTCCTGGCAGGACACGTCGCGCAGCCGCGCCAGCGTGACGTGCGGGGTGAATTTGCGGCCCTCCGGATCGAGCCCGACCCGCTGCATCAGCCGCTCCAGCTCCGCTTGCAGCTCGAGCAGCGGCCGGGACGGCACCACCGAAGCCACCACCGCGCGCGGCTTGCGGCCGCCGAAGCTCGACAACCCCTGCAGCTGCACCTCGAACGGCTTGCGGTTCACCCGAAACAGCGTCGAGGCGATCTCGTTGGCGGTGGCGCCGTCGATGTCGCCGATGAAGCGCAGCGTCAGGTGGTAGTTCTCCGGCTCGATCCAGCGGGCGCCCGGCAAGCCGCCGCGCAGCATGGCCAGGGTCTGGGTGATGTCGGTGGGGATCTCCAGTCCAGTGAACAGGCGCGGCATCGGAACTCCCCTTTTTTGGGCCCCGATCGCGGCAGCTGTCCCTGACGTCCGGGACTTTGCACTCCGCAATCGTCCGGCGAATCAACTGACCAATTGTGTAGCCGGTTTGTGTAACAACGCTACCGAGACAACTTCCGGCGGCTGAAAAAGTTGAGGGCAATCCAGCCCTTAGACTGCCGTCTGCCGGTTTTTCAGCGCTTCTGCTCAGCCACCGTTCGGAGGAATGCCTCGACGCTGGGCAAAATGTTCTCGACGACGCGGTCGACGCCGGCGGCGGTCGGATGCAGGCCGTCCGGCTGATTGAGCCCCGACACCGTCGCGACGCCCTCCAGAAAAAACGGGTACAGCGGTACGGAATACTGCTTGGCGAGGTCGGGATAGATCGCGTTGAACTCGCGTGCGTAGTCCGGGCCGTAATTCGGCGGCGCCAGCATGCCGGCGAGCAGCACCGGGATGTTGCGGGCCTTGAGCCGCTTGAGGATTTCCTCCAGCGCCTGCCGCGGCACCTTGGGATCGGTCCCGCGCAGCGCATCGTTGGCGCCGAGTTCCACAATCACCGCATCGGCGTCGGGAGGGATCGACCAGTCGAGCCGCTCGAGCCCGCCACTGGCGGTATCACCCGAGACGCCGGCATTGATCATGGTGGTGGCGATGCCCTTGGCGGCGAGCGCCTTCTGCAGCTTGACCGGGAACGCTGCGTCGGCGGGGAGTCCGTAACCGGCCGTCAGCGAGTCACCCAGCGCCACCACTTTCAGCGGCGGCGTCTCCTGCGCCCCTATCCCAGAGCCCGGCAACGTCATCGACAGCATTCCGATAACCATCGCCCACGCAAACGTGCGGCCGAGCCTCTCGACCGCCACGAAACAATTGCCATATGCAGCAGCCATGGACAGCAGCTTCATCGAACCCTCGTCGCGGCCCGGCCAACAGCCGGACACCATCTCCATTTCGAACGTCAATCTGTCGCTGGGCAGTGGCGCCGCGCGGGTGCACATCCTCAAGGATATCAGCCTGCGCGTCGCCCAGGGCGAAGCGATCGGCCTGATCGGCCCGTCGGGATCGGGCAAATCCACCCTGCTGATGATCATGGCCGGGCTGGAGCGGCCCGACAGCGGTGAGGTGGTAGTCAACGGCACGGCTTTCAATGGCCTCGGCGAGGACGCATTGGCGCGCTTTCGCGGCCGCGAAGTCGGAATCGTGTTTCAGTCCTTTCATCTGATTCCCACCATGACGGCGCTGGAGAATGTCGCGGTGCCGCTCGAACTGGCCGGCGCGGCCGATGCCGCAGCCCGCGCGGCGCGTGAACTTGCCTCGGTCGGGCTCGGCGAGCGGCTGCATCACTATCCGTCGCAGCTGTCAGGCGGCGAGCAGCAGCGCGTCGCTCTGGCGCGGGCGCTGGCACCCGATCCGGCGATCCTGGTGGCCGACGAGCCGACCGGCAATCTCGACGAGGCGACCGGACGGCAGATCGTCGACCTGCTGTTCACCAAACACGCCGAGCGCGGCATGACGCTGGTGCTGGTCACCCACGACACCAGCCTCGCCGAGCGCTGCGACCGCGTGGTCCGGCTGCGCTCCGGACGGATCGACACCACGCAGCCGGGCCGCGCCGCGCGAGCCTCGGCATGAGCGGCCGATCGCGAATGCCTTGCACAGCATTAGCCCCGTCATTGCGAGCGCAGCGAAGCAATCCAGCGCCGCATGCGGGGCGTGGATTGCTTCGTCGCTGCGCTCCTCGCAATGACGGAGAGGCTTTTCGGAAGGTCACGCATCCATGAGCGTCATCGCCGAACCGATCGCGCGGCCTCGTCGCACCGGCCTGCCGTTCCGCTATGCGCTGCGCGAGATGCGCGGCGGCCTGAACGGCTTCTACGTCTTCATCGCCTGCATCGCGCTCGGCGTGATGGCGATCGCCGGCGTCGGCTCGGTCGCCGCCAGCCTCGGCGAGGGCCTGGCCCGTGAGGGCCGCACGCTCCTCGGCGGCGATGTGGCGTTCTCGCTGATCCAGCGCGAGGCGACGCCGCAGGAGCTGGCCTATCTGCGCGGACGCGCCCCTGTGTCGGTCGCCGCGACGATGCGCGGCATGGCCCGAACGCCGGCCGGCGCTTCGGCGCTGGTCGAGATCAAGGCGGTCGACAATCTCTATCCGATGCTCGGCGAACTGAAGCTGGCGCCGCCGATGCCGCTCGGCGATTTGCTGGCCGAACGCGACGGCGCATTCGGCGCGGCCGCCGACGCCGCTTTCCTCGCCCGGCTCGAGCTCAAGATCGGCGACCGCGTCACGATCGGCAGCGCGACGTTCCAGGTCCGCAGCGTGGTCGAGTCAGAGCCCGACAAGCTCGCCGGCAATGTCGGCTTCGGGCCGCGCTTCCTGATCAGCGAGGACGCGCTGCGCGCGACCCATTTGCTGCAGCCCGGCAGCCTGGTGCGCTGGATCTATCGGGTCCGGCTACCGGACAACCGCACCGACGACAAGGCCGCGCAGGACTTCGCCGACGCCACCCGCGCGGCGCTGCCGCAGGCCGGCTGGGAAATCCGCAGCCGCGGCAACGCCTCGCCGCAGCTCGAACGCACCATCACCCGCTTCACGCAATTCCTGACGCTGGTCGGTCTCGCCGCGCTGCTGGTCGGCGGCGTCGGCGTCGCCAACGCGGTGAAGAGCCACATCGACCGCCGCCGCGACGTGATCGCCTCGTTCAAGGCGCTCGGCGCCACCGGGCGCGACGTGTTCGCGATCTATCTGACGCAGGTGCTGGTGCTGGCGACGATCGGCTCGGTGATCGGGCTGGCGCTCGGCGCCGCGCTGCCATTCGCCATCGTCGGCCTGTTCGGCAAGCTGCTGCCGCTGCCGGTGGTGCCGGCGCTGCATTGGGGCGAGCTCGGCCTGTCGCTGGTCTACGGCCTCCTCACCGCCCTGGCGTTCGGTCTGTGGCCGCTGGCGCAGGTCCGCGACGTGCCGGTCGCGACGCTGTTCCGCGAGGCCGCGACCGCCGACGCGCACCGGCCGCGGCTGCGCTACATCATCGGTATCGGCGCCGTGATCGCGCTGCTGCTCGCGGTGGTGATCGGCCTGTCTTACGACAAGCGCGTCGCGATCGCCTTCGTGGTCGCCTCGGTGCTGGTGTTCGGGCTGCTGCGCGGCGTCGCCGCCGGCCTGATGGCGATCGCGCGCCGCCTGCCGCGCTCGCGCAGCACCATGCTGCGGCTGGCGATCGCCAACATCCACCGGCCCGGCGCGCTGACCCCCTCGGTGGTGATGTCGCTCGGCCTCGGCCTAGCCGTGCTGGTGACGATCGCGCAGATCGACGGCAATCTGCGGCGACAGTTCACGGCGGCGCTGCCCGAAAAGGCGCCGGCGTTCTTCTTCATCGACATCCCGTCGAGCGAAGCCGAGCCGTTCGGCGCTTTCCTCAAGCAGATCGCCCCCAAGGCGACGCTCGAGGACGTGCCGATGCTGCGCGGCCGGATCGTCGCCGCCCGCGGCGTCCGCGCCGAGGATCTGCGGCCGTCGCAGGACGCCGAATGGGTGCTGCAGAGCGACCGCGGCCTGACCTATGCGGCCGACCTGCCGGCCGGCTCCAAGGTCGTCGAAGGCCATTGGTGGCCCAAGGACTACAGCGGCAAGCCGCTGGTGTCGTTCGACAAAAAGCTCGCCGACGGGCTCGGCCTGAAGATCGGCGATCCGGTGACCGTCAACGTGCTGGGCCGCGAGATCACCGCCACGATCAGCAATCTGCGCAGCGTCGACTGGCAGAGCCTCGGCATCAATTTCGTGCTGGTTTTCTCGCCCAACACCTTCCGGGGCGCGCCCCACACCCATATCGCGACGCTGACGGAACCCGACAGCACGCCGCAGAGCGACGCCGCGCTGATTAAGCAGGTGGCCGACAAGTTTCCGATGGTGACCAGCGTCCGGGTCAAGGAAGCGCTCGAAACGGTGGGGGGCGTGGTCAGCAATCTGGCGCTGGCGGTGCGCGGCGCCAGTTCGGTGACGCTGATCTCGGCGATCCTGGTGCTCGGCGGCGCGCTCGCAGCCGGCCATCGCCACCGCGTCTACGACGCCGTGATCCTGAAGACGCTCGGCGCCACCCGCGGCCGGCTGATCGGCGCCTTCGCGCTCGAATACATGATGATCGGGCTCGCCACCGCGGTTTTCGGGGTGATCGCCGGCTCCGCCGCCGCGTGGCTCATCGTCACACGCCTGATGTCGCTGAGCTTCGCCTGGCAGGCCGGTTCCGCCGCAGGAGTGGTGGCGGCGGCGCTGGTGGTGACGGTCGGGCTCGGGCTGGTCGGGACGCTGCTGGCGCTCGGCCAGAAGCCAGCAACCGTGCTGCGGAATCTGTGATCGGCCGGCGGACCGGCCGCCGCGCGTCCAGCCTGCGGACGCGGCGGGCGGGCCTGCCCGGCGGGCGAAGACCCCCGCTGTCTCGACCAAAGTCGTGGCCCGGGGCTTGACGCTGATGCTGCGGAGCGACATTCAGCCGCGCATAAACCCTTGCCCCTATTGTGTTAGTTTCCCACATATCGGAATGGGTCGGGCAGCGCGCCGGTGACCAGATGGGTGACCAATTGGTGACCCGAACTTAACGTCCGCCGCGCATCACTGTCCGGATAGTTTTCATCGGTTGTCGCCACCCTTCGCGACGCCGAACCAACTCAGGATCTCGACCATGTCGGACTTGGACCGTAACTACGCCTCCCCCTTCGGCCGGGCCGCCGGTCGCGTCGACAGCGCGACCGTGGATGCCGGTCTGCGCGCCTATATGCTGCGCATCTACAACTACATGACGATCGGCCTGGCCATCACCGGCCTGGCCGCTCTGGGCGTCTATATGGGCGCCGTCACCACCGACAGCACCGCCGCGGCGGCGCGGGTCGGCAACACCATGCTGACCTCGTTCGGCGTGGCGATGTTCGTCAGCCCGCTGAAGTGGGTGTTCATCCTCGCCCCGCTGGCGATGGTGTTCGCCATCTCGTTCGGCATCAACCGGCTGAAGCCGCAGACCGCGCAGATGCTGTTCTGGGCGTTCTCGGCGCTGATGGGTATCTCGCTGTCGTCGATCTTCCTGGTGTACACTCACACTTCCATCGTGCGGGTGTTCTTCATCACTGCCGCCTCGTTCGGTGCGCTGAGCCTCTACGGCTACACCACCAAGCGTGACATGACCGGCATGGGCTCGTTCCTGATGATGGGCCTGATCGGCATCATCATCGCCAGCCTGGTGAACCTGTTCGTCGCTTCGTCGATGCTGCAGTTCATCGTGTCGGTGGTCGGCGTGCTGGTGTTCGCGGGCCTCACCGCCTGGGATACGCAGCGCCTGAAGAACGACTACATCTACGGCTACGCGTCGCAGGGCGGCGAAGTCGCCGAACGTGCGGCGATCACCGGTGCGCTGTCGCTGTACCTGAACTTCATCAACCTGTTCACGCTGCTGCTGCAGCTGCTCGGACAGAAAGAGTAAGCACTTCGTCAGTGCGGACTATCAAAGCCCCGGCCTCGCGCCGGGGCTTTTTTTGTTGGGTGAGGCTTTTAATGGGGGCCCTTCGATGGGCCGACGGCGTTCCCCACCCCCTCCGGTCATCGCCCGGCTTGACCGGGCGACCCAGTATCCCCGAGTGCTCCGATTAACATGGGCGCTCTGGAATACTGGGCCCTCCGCTTTCGCGGAGGGTGACGGCGGGAGATGGGTGACAGTCGGGGATGGAAACGCGGCCATCGGTTGCGTATGACGGCGGCGTTCGAAGCGCCTATCGCTCGCCTCAGGCCCCGCATGTCCGACCTCATCATCCGCCCGACCGTCTCCGCCGACCTCCCCGCCATCACCGCCATCTATGACGAGGCCGTCCGCACCGGCACCGCCACCTTCGAGCTGACGCCGCCCGGCCTCGCCGAGATGACGCGCCGGTTCGAGACGTTGACCGGCGGCGGCTTTCCATATCTGGCGGCGCTGCTGGACGGCGCGGTCTGCGGCTACGCCTATGCGGGCCCGTACCGGCCGCGGCCGGCCTACCGGTTCACCGTCGAGAATTCGGTGTATCTGGCGCCGGCGGCGCAGCGCCGCGGCGTCGGCACGGCGTTGCTGAACGAACTGATTGCGCAATGCGAGGCGCGCGGCTTTCGCCAGATGATCGCGGTGATCGGCGATTCAGCCAACGCCGGTTCGGTCGGCGTCCACCGCAAGACCGGCTTCGAACTGATCGGAGTCCACCGCAATGTCGGCCTCAAATTCGGCCGCTGGCTCGACACCGTGATGATGCAGCGGGCGCTCGGCGATGGCGGCGAGAGCGTGCCGGAGCAGAGCGGAGTTTAGATCGCGGCGTCAGCGCCACTCTCTGCCGTCACCCTCCGCGCAAGCGGAGGGCCCAGTATCCCAGAGCGTCAGTGAGTAACACGAACGCTCTGGGATACTGGGCCGCCCGGTCAAGCCGGGCGGTGACGTCGGTGGTTGGAGCCGACGTCAGTGGTAGGGCCGCGGTTGACGACGAACGCTGGCGGCCCCGAGCGATCTCACACCAGCGCCAGCTTCCGATCGATCACCAGCAGCACGCGGTCGAGTTCGTGGCCGCGGCGGAGGATTTGGCCGCTGGCGCCGATCACGCTGTAGGCGCCCTGTTTGCGGGCCAGCCGCGGATCCTTGACGATGCGATAGATCGGCACCTCGGAGGCGCGGCGATAGACCGAGAACACCGCCTGATCCTTGAGGAAGTCGATGGCGTAGTCGCGCCACTCGCCCTCAGCGACCATGCGGCCGTAGAGGTTGAGGATGCGGTTGAGTTCGAGGCGGTTGAACGTCACGCGCGGCTGCGACGGAGCGATGCCCTGGCGCTCCGCCGCGCGGCTCTCGCTGGGATCGCCCTCCCCGGAATACAAGCTCATTGGCGCCTCCTGTCACTGGGGTGACATGATTGCGCCGACGAGAGTGCGCCGCAAGGGGACCTAAAGCACGAAGCCGCAAGTGGGCCGCAATGGTGCCCGCCGCACCCGGACACCTCACAGCTTCGTTAAGACGAATCTTATTACCGCCCGAATTTCGCCCAGCGATAGCCAACCCGCGCTGCGAAGTTACGATCACTGCGTTGGCTCGGTCCCTTCGGTTTCGGATTCCTCAGCCCCCAGCCCCCCGAGGCGGTCGGGACCGGGCCTGCGCAGCAGCCGAATCCCCCCACTGGACCGACGCAAGTTGGTCCTTTTTGTTTGTGGGATGTCAATTGAAGCCGCCCGGTCGGGCCGCGACCTGTCGCAGCCGGCAGCTTCCGCGCAGCTCTAGTGCAGCGACGTGAACGCCCCGCCGAGCATCGGCCCGGGCCGCTCCCGGCTTCCGTCCTGGACATAGACGGCGGCCGCGTCGACGCCGTCATGGGCGATATTCTCCAGCGGCACCGACCAGCTGCCGGCCGCGCCGGTCCAGTCGCCGACCTTCAGCAGATTGCGCACGACGTTGTGATAGGTGACCTCGCGCCCCCGGTTCTCGCCGCGCGCGATCGCGATCGGCACCGCCTTGGACACCGCGCAGATCCAGACCTCGCCCTGCCGGGCGCCCGCGCCATTCGGCGCCGCCGCCACCGACACCTTGATCTCCTTGCCGCTCACCGCCATCGCCACCGGCACCGTCATGATGCCGGTGCCCTTGTGGGTGGTCTTGATGGCGTCCTCGATGCCGGTGCGATTGCTGCCGACCAGATGCGCCGAGCCGTTGACCACGACCTGCGGGGTGTAGACGTCGCGGTCGCCGCGCATCTGCGAATAGGCTTTCTGGCGCGCGCTGAAGCGGGCGTCCGCCAGCGTATCCTTCCAGCCGAGATAGTCCCAGTAGTCGATCGGCATGCTCAGTGCGATGACGGACGGATCCTTGGCCAGATCGCCGATGATCTTGTCGGCGGGCGGGCAGGACGAGCAGCCCTGCGAGGTGAACAGCTCCACCACCGCACGCGGCTCGGCGGCCGACGCATGCGTCGCCGCGACCAGTGCGCACACACCGAGTGCGCCGGACCATCGCGAAAAGCCAGGAATTCGGATCATCGTCGCCTTTGCCGGGAGCAGGCGACGGCTGTGCGCCGCCGCTCGGGGGTGCCTTGAAAACGAAAAGGCGGCCTTTTGCATAGGCCGCCTTCCGTTCACCTGCCACTCACTTCGCAGTGAGGCTTTTCGGCCACGCTTGGGGCCGAGGAACTCGCTTAGGCCGCTCGCTTAGGCAGCGAGCTTGCGCAGCACGTAATGCAGGATGCCGCCGTTACGATAGTACTCCAGCTCGTCGAGCGTATCGATGCGGCACAGCAGAGGCACGCGGCGCGTCTTGCCGGCCGCCGACTTGATCTCGGCCTCCAGCATCTGCCGCGGCTTGAGATCGCCCTGCAGACCCTTGATGGTGACCGTCTCGTCGCCCTTGAGGCCGAGCGACGACCACGAGGTGCCGTCCTCGAAGGTCAGCGGCAGCACGCCCATGCCGACCAGGTTCGAACGATGGATGCGCTCGAAGCTCTCGCAGATCACGGCGCGGACGCCGAGCAGGCGGGTGCCCTTCGCGGCCCAGTCGCGCGACGAACCGTTGCCGTATTCGGCGCCGGCGAACACGACGAGCGGCACCTGCTCGGCCTGGTACTTCATGGCGGCGTCGTAGATCGACATCTGCTCGCCGTCCGGCCAGTGCTTGGTCAGGCCGCCTTCCGGGATGTTGCCGTCGGCGCCCTTCAGCATGAAGTTCTTGATGCGGATGTTGGCGAAGGTGCCGCGCATCATGACTTCGTGGTTACCACGACGCGTGCCGTACTGGTTGAAGTCGGCCGGGCGCACCTGGTGCTCCGACAGATACTTGCCGGCCGGCGACGTCAGCTTGATCGAACCCGCCGGCGAGATGTGGTCGGTGGTGATCTTGTCGCCGAACAGCGCCAGGATGCGGGCGTCGACCACGTCGACGATCGGCTCCGGCTGCATCTTCATGCCTTCGAAGTAAGGCGGATTCTGCACGTAGGTCGACGACATGTTCCACTTGTAGGTCTCAGAGTCGACCGTCTTGATCTTGCGCCAGTTGGTGTCGCCCTTGAACACGTCGGCGTAGCGCGCCTTGAAGATCTTCGACGTCACGTACTTCTTGACGAAGGCGTTGATCTCCTTGGTGGTCGGCCAGATGTCCTTCAAATAGACGGGCTTGCCGTCACGGCCGGTGCCGATCGGGTCGACCGAGAGATTCTTGGTCACGGTGCCGGCCAGCGCGTAGGCGACCACCAGCGGCGGCGAGGCCAGATAGTTCGCCTGCACGTCCGGCGAGACGCGGCCTTCGAAATTGCGGTTGCCCGACAGCACCGCCGCGGCGACGATGCCGTTGTCGTTGATCGACTTCGAGATCTCCTCCGGCAGCGGGCCGGAATTGCCGATGCAGGTGGTGCAGCCGAAGCCGACCAGATTGAAGCCGACCTTATCGAGGTCCTTCTGCAGGCCCGAATTCGCCAGATACTCGGCGACGACCTGCGAGCCCGGGGCCAGCGAGGTCTTGACCCACGGCGCGGACTTCAGCCCCTTTGCGGCGGCATTGCGGGCCAGCAGGCCGGCGCCGATCAACACGCTCGGGTTCGAGGTGTTGGTGCAGGAGGTGATCGCGGCGATCACCACGTCGCCATGGCCGAGGTCGAAATTGCGGCCGTCGACCGGATAGCGCACGCCGTCCAGCGCTTTCTTGTACTCGGTCTCCATCGCGGCGGTGAAGCCTTCGGCGACTGCGGGCAGCGCGACGCGGCCCTCGGGACGCTTCGGCCCGGCCAGCGACGGCACCACGTCGGCGAGGTCGAGTTTCAACGTCACGGTGAACACCGGGTCCGGCGACTTGGCGGTGCGGAACAGCCCCTGCGCCTTGGCGTATTTCTCGACCAGGGCGACACGCGCCGAGGCGCGGCCGGAGGTCTTGAGATAGCCGAGGGTTTCGGCGTCGACCGGGAAGAAGCCGCAGGTCGCGCCGTATTCCGGCGCCATGTTGGCGATGGTCGATTTGTCGGCGACCGACAGATGGTCGAGGCCGGGGCCGAAGAACTCGACGAACTTGCCGACCACGCCCTGCTTGCGCAGCATCTGCGTCACGGTCAGCACCAGATCGGTGGCGGTGACGCCCTCTTTCAGCGCGCCGCTCAGCTTGAAGCCGACCACTTCGGGCAGCAGCATCGACAGCGGCTGGCCGAGCATCGCGGCTTCCGCCTCGATGCCGCCGACGCCCCAGCCGAGCACGGCGAGGCCGTTGACCATGGTGGTGTGCGAATCGGTGCCGACCAGCGAATCCGGATAGGCGACTTCGAACGTGCCGGTCTTGCGGCCGATCGTCATCTTCTGCTTCCGGGTCCACACCGTCTGCGCCAGATATTCGAGATTGACCTGATGGCAGATGCCGGTGCCGGGCGGCACCACCGAGAAGTTCGAGAACGCCTTCTGGCCCCACTTCAGGAACTCGTAGCGCTCCTGGTTCTGCTTGTACTCCTCGGTGACGTTCTTGCCGAACGCCTTGTTGTCACCGAAGAAGTTGACGATCACCGAGTGGTCGATGACGAGGTCGACCGGGACCAGCGGGTTGATCTTTTCGGCGTCGCCGCCGAGCGCCTGCATGGCGTTGCGCATCGCCGCCAGATCGACCACCGCGGGAACGCCGGTGAAATCCTGCATCAGCACGCGCGCCGGGCGGAAGGCGATTTCGTGCTCGAGCTTCTTCTTCCGCATCCACTTGGCGACCGCCATGATGTCGGCCTTCTTGACGGTGCGGTCGTCCTCGTTGCGCAGCAGATTTTCCAGCAGCACCTTCATCGAGTACGGCAGGCGGGAGATGCCTTTCAGGCCGTTCTTCTCGGCGGCAGGCAGGCTGTAATAGACGTAAGACTTGCTGCCGACCTTGAGGATCTTCCGGCATTTGAAGCTGTCGAGCGAGGTCATGTAAGGCGGTCCCAGGATTTTTCGTTGTCGACGGGCAGGCGGTGGGCCGACGCCAGAGGAGAAGCCGTCCGGCTTGCAGGCGTCGATGGTGTGCTGCATCAAGTTCCGGCTTATAGAACCTTTCCAGATGCACCGCCAGTTCGACAATGACTAGCGGCGGCATCGTTTATGAGCAAGACGAACCCGCTGCGACAACCCAACAGGCGAACGACGAATGCGGCTGCGTGGACTGGGCCTGCGATGCATCCGAGGCGGCCGTGAGGTATTCGACGGACTCGACTTCGAGGTCGCGCACGGCGAAGCGCTGGCGCTGGTCGGACAGAACGGCGCAGGCAAGACGTCGCTGCTGCGACTGATCGCCGGACTGCTGCAACCGGCCGCTGGTAGCATCACGGTCGACGGCGGCGAACCCGACACGCCGGTCGCCGAACAGGCGCATTATCTCGGCCATCGCGACGCCCTCAAGCCATCACTCAGCGTCAGCGAAAATCTGGCGTTCTGGCGCGAGTTCCTCGGCGGCGAAACCACGGACCTCGCGGCCGCGATCACCGCGGTCGGGCTCGGCCACGCGGCGGAACTGCCGGCTGCTTACCTCTCCGCCGGGCAGCGCCGGCGGCTGTCGATCGCTCGCCTACTGGTGGTGCGCCGGCCGATCTGGCTGCTCGACGAGCCGACCTCCGCGCTGGATGCAAAGGGGCAAGAGCTGTTCGTGACCCTGATGAGAGATCACCTCACCCGCGGCGGACTGATCGTCGCGGCGACGCATCTGCCGCTCGGGATCGAGGCGCGCGAGATGCGGATCGGAGTGAGGGCATGAGCGAGCGGGTCATGAGTTGGTCTACAGCTGCAGCTCTTCCATCGCACGCGCTGTGCTCGGGGACCCCCACCCCCGACCCCTCCCCGCAAGGGGGAGGGGGGACGAGGCGCCGTGCCATTTCGTTCTCTCGTAACTCCGACTTCCTCTCGGGATCCACTGACTGCACCTCTCCATCCGCTCCCCTCGCGGCCCCCAGGCTCCCCTCCCCCTTGCGGGGAGGGGTCGGGGGTGGGGGTGCCGCGGGGAACGGCATTCGTCATGGACACCCGCGCGCCGCAGGAGCCGTCCGATGACTGCGCTCGGCGCCATCATCCGTCGCGACATCGCGATCGCGCTGCGGGTCGGCGGCGGGGCGCTGATCGGGGTGCTGTTCTTTCTCACCGTCGTGGTGCTGATGCCGTTCGCGGTCGGGCCCGACCTCAACCTGCTGCAGCGGCTCGGGCCGGCGATCCTGTGGCTCGGCGCGCTGCTGGCCAGCCTGCTGACGCTCGACCGGCTGTTCACCGCCGACGCCGAGGATGGCTCGCTCGACCTGATCGCGATGAGCCGCACCCCGCTGGAACTGACCTGCGCCGCCAAGGCGCTGGCGCATTGGGTGGCCACCGGCCTGCCGCTGATCGTCGCGACCCCGGTGCTCGGCCTGCTGCTCAACCTCGACGGCAGCGCCTCGCTGGCCGTGATGGCGACGCTGCTGGCCGGAACCCCGGCCCTGACCTTCACCGGCATGATCGGCGCGGCGCTGGCGGTGACGTTGCGCCGCGGCGGCTTGCTGCTGGCCGTATTGGTGCTGCCGCTGGCGATCCCGGTGCTGATCTTCGGCGTCGCCGCCTCGCAAGCCGCAATCGTCGGCCCAGTGCCGTTCGGCACGCCGTTCTCGATCCTGTGCGCGCTGTCGCTGGCCAGCCTGGTGATCGGCCCGATCGCAGCCGCCGCCAGCCTCAGACAGGGGCTGGATTAGTCGCCTCGGGAACCGATGAACGCGATACGGGTTCATCTTGTGAGAGAAAGAAAGATCACCTATTCTTTCTTGAGCAAGAGGAGTGCGAAATGATCGCCGTCCTGAACCGGTCCCCGGCCGTATCCGATAAAGGCCAGGTGCTCACCAAGGCCACCATCAAGGCGGCCGAACGCCTCGGCCTGTCGCAGAAGGCGCTGGGCAACGTCATCGGTCTGTCGGAATCGGTGGTCTCGCGGATGAAGAGCGGCGACTACGTGCTGGGTGGGGGTAAGCCTTACGAGCTCGCCGCGCTGTTAGTCCGGCTGTACCGCTCGCTCGATGCCATCGTGGCCGGGGACGAGATCGCTGCGCGCGCGTGGATGAAGAACCACAACCTCGCGCTGCGGGGATCGCCGGCCGAACTGATCCAGAAAATCCAGGGGCTGTTTCATGTCGTCCAGTACCTGGATACGCGACGCGCTCCGGTCTGAGCAGGCGAGGCTTTCGGGACGGTTCTGGCGCATCGTCGAGGCGCAGCATCAATCGGCGACGATGAAGCTGACGGACTCGCTCGAGGAACAGGCGCTGCTCGAGGAAATCGTCGAGGAGACCAAACCGCCGATTCCGCCGGACTGCGATGGCCTCGACTTCCTGCTGATGACGCCGTTCCGCTACAGCGCCATGAACCCCTGGGGCTCGCGCTTTCGGCGACCCAATGCCGAGGCTGGCGTGTTCTATGCGTCCGCGCATCCATCGACCGCGATCGCCGAGGCGGTGTTTCACCGCCTGACATTCTTCGCCGAATCGCCCGGCACGCCGTGGCCGCAGAACCCGGCCGAATACACCGCTTTCGCGGTCGAGCTGACCTCGGAGCGCGCGCTCGATCTCACCGTGCGGCCGCCGCACGACATCGCCACGATCATGAGCCTTCAGAATTACGCCGCCGGGCAGGCGTTCAGCGAAGCGGCGCGGGCGGACGGCGGCAAGATCATCAAGTATCCTTCGGTCCGCGACCCGCAGGGCGGCGCCAACGTCGCGGTGCTGACGCCGCACGCATTCGGCGCCAGGGCGCCGGTCGAACGCCAGAGCTGGCGCATCCACCTCGACCGCAACGGCGCGCGCGCGTTCTGCGAAGCGCCGCGCAGCTCGCTTGCGTTCGGCCGTACTGCGTTCAACGCCGATCCACGCATGAGCGGGTTGGTGTGGGACCGCTGAGGCGCGATCGACGCCCGGCCACATCTCCGGTTTGGCCCGGATGCCGCCGCAAGCCCGCAGCCGCTAACTTGCTGCGGTGCGATAGCCCGGCGGCCCGGACTATCGTCGCGATCAACTCCGCAGCAGGTTCTGCGCGGCGTCATTGCCTGCGGCCGCCCGCCCCATTATCAGGAACGACATGACGCTGACCGAACTCGCCAATCCGACCCGGTTCCTGTCGCTCGCGGGCCGCCTGCTGCCGTGGCTCGCGGGGCTGACGGTGCTGCTGCTGGCCATCGGTCTTATCCAGTCGATGCTGGCGCCGGACGACTACCAGCAGGGCGCCACCGTCAAGATCATGTTCGTGCACGTGCCGAACGCCTGGCTGGCGATGTTCGTCTGGGGGGTGATGAGCGTCGCCTCGCTCGGCACGCTGGTGTGGCGGCATCCGCTCGCCGACGTCGCCGCCAAGACCGCCGCCCCGATCGGCGCCGCCTTCACGTTCCTGGCGCTGCTCACCGGCTCGCTGTGGGGCCGGCCGATGTGGGGCACCTATTGGGAATGGGATGCGCGGCTGACCTCGATGCTGATCCTGTTCCTGATGTATCTCGGCCTGATCGCGCTGTGGCGCGCGGTCGAGGACCCGTCCCGTGCCGCCCGCGCCGCCGCGGTGCTGACGCTGGTCGGCGCCATCAACCTGCCGATCATCAAGTTCTCGGTCGACTGGTGGAATACGCTGCACCAGCCGGCGTCGGTGATGCGGATCGGCGGGCCGGCGCTCGACAAATCGTTCCTGATGCCGCTGCTGGTGATGGCGATCGGCTTCTCGCTGTTGTTCCTGACGCTGCACATCGCGGCGATGCGCAACGAGATCCTGCGCCGCCGGGTGCGCTCGCTGCAGATGATGCAGGCCAGCCGCGCAGAGGCCGCGTGATGTTCGGTCGCTACGCGGAGTTCATCGTCTCGTCCTACGCCGCCACCGCGCTGGTGGTGGCGATCCTGACCGCCTGGGTGGTGATCGATTATCGCCGCCAGAAAGCGCGGCTGCGCGACCTCGAAGCCCGCGGCGCGACGCGGCGCTCCGGCCGCAGCGCGACGGACATGTCATGAGCACGCCCGTCACCGACTCCGCTTCGCCGAAGCGGCGCTCCTGGCTGGTGGTGCTGCCGGTGCTGGTGTTTGCGGGGCTGGCGGTGCTGTTCTGGTTCAGGCTCGGCGACCGCGACATCTCCAAGATTCCCTCGGTGCTGATCGGCCGCGAAGCGCCGCAGACCGTGCTGCCGCCGCTCGAGGAGCTGGCCCGCGACGGCACGCCGGTGCCGGGCATCGCGCCGGCGCTGTTCGCCGGCAAGGTCAGCGTCGTCAATGTCTGGGCGTCGTGGTGCGTGCCCTGCCACGACGAGGCGCCGCTGCTGACCGCGCTCGGCGACGACCGGCGCATTCAGATCGTCGGCATCAACTACAAGGACAAGCCCGACAACGCCCGCCGCTTCCTCGGCCGCTACGGCAATCCGTTCGCCGCCGTCGGCGTCGACGCCAATGGCCGCGCCGCGATCGACTGGGGCGTCTACGGGGTGCCGGAAACCTTCGTGGTCGGCCGCGACGGCAGGATTGCCTACAAGCTGGTCGGCCCGATCACGCCGGATAATCTCGACAAGATACTCAAGCCCGAGATCGAGAAGGCGCTGGCGAAGTCCTAACAGCGTTCATCCTCACCCCCTCCCCGACCGCCGCGAGCCCCCTCTCCCGCTCGCGGGAGAGGACTGGGGTGAGGGAGCCCCAAGCAGTGACTCAGCGACTCGCGGAGCGGAGTGCCCTCACCCGCCGCGCTTCGCGCGTCGACCTCCCCCGCAAGCGGGGGAGGTCGCGCTGCGCCGCGTGGACAGCTCGCCCCACGCAAATAATTATCAGCGTTTATCGGCGGTTCATTTGACCGCCATGGACCCGCCATGAATCGACGGCTAGCTTGGTTGCATTACTAACAACGTCCGTGGAGGACACCCCATGCGTACTTCGAAGCTGCGCCACCTCGCCCTCGCTCCGCTCGCCGCCGCGCTGGCATTCGGCCTGCTCGCCAGCGGCCCGGTGATGGCCCAGGGCACCCAGACCGCGCCGTCCGGCACCATGGCGCCGCCGCCCAAGGCCGATACCAAGATGGCCCCGGCCAAAGACAGCAAGATGGCGCCCGCCAAGGCGGAGAAGACCGAGCTGCTCGATATCAACTCGGCCACCGCCGAACAGCTCGACGCACTCCCCGGTGTCGGCAAGGCCTACTCGGCCGCCATCATCAAGGGCCGCCCCTACAAGGGCAAGGACGAGCTGGTGCAGAAGAAGATCGTCCCCGAGAAGACCTACGAGGGCATCAAGGACAAGATCATCGCGAAGCAGAAGAGCTGAGCGGGGGCGCAATCCGTCGCCACGACTTAACACGTCATGCCCGGGCTTGACCCGGGCATCCATCACTTCAAGAAGGATGGATTGCCGGGTCAAGCCCGGCAATGACGGCTGTGGAGATAGTGCCGAAGCCCTTCTACCAATCCGAGCCGTCATTGCGAGGAGCGTAGCGACGAAGCAATCCAGCGCCGTGTACTGAGCTGGATTGCTTCGCTGCGCTCGAAATGACGGGGAGGGGCCGCCCGGAAAATCGCGCTTAGCGCCCCGACACGTCGCCTTCGTCGGACGCGCTCTTGTCGAGCGTCGCGGGTTCGGCGGTGTAGCGCTTGGCCAGCGGCATCTGCAGCATGGCAAACGCCATGGTGAGCGGGATCATGCCGAACACCTTGAACGACACCCAGAACTCGGTCGACTGCGTCCGCCACACCGTCTCGTTCAGCACCGCCATCGCGGCGAAGAACAAGGCCCAGCGCGCCGTCAGCTTGCGCCAGCCTTCCGGCGTCAGGTTGAACACCTGGTCGAACAGGATGGCGATGAAGCTGCGGCCGAACAGCAGGCCGCCACCGAGCACCGCGGCGAACAGCGCGTACACGATGGTCGGCTTCATCTTGATGAAGGTCTCGTCGTGCAGCACCAGCGTCAGCGTGCCGAACACCAGCACCACCACGGCGGTGACGATCGCCATGATCGGCACGTGCTTCGTCACCACATAGGACGCGATGATGGCGGCGATTACCGCCACCATGAAGGCGCCGGTGGCGGCGAATAGATTGAACTTGGCATTGACGAAGAAGAACACCAGCAGCGGGCCGAGTTCGGTCGCCAGCTTGAACAGCGGATGCGGCTGCTTTTTGTCGATCAGTTGGTCGCTCATGCGGCCTCCGTGCCGGCGATCGCCTTGGCGAAATCGCGTGCGGTGAACGGCGCCAGATCGTCGACGCCCTCGCCGACGCCGACGAAATGCACCGGCAGCTTGTGCTTCTCGGCGATGGCGACCAGGATGCCGCCACGCGCGGTGCCGTCGAGCTTGGTCATCACCAATCCAGTCACGCCGGCCGTCTTGGTGAAGGCTTCGACCTGCGACAGCGCGTTCTGGCCGACGGTGGCGTCGAGCACCAGCAGCACCGCATGCGGCGCCGTCGCATCGACCTTCTTGATGACGCGCACGACCTTTTCCAGCTCGTTCATCAGCTCGGCGCGGTTCTGCAGCCGGCCGGCGGTGTCGATCAGCAGCACGTCGCGGCCCTGGTCCTTGGCGGCGGTCAGCGCGTTGAACGCCAAACCCGCGGAGTCCGAGCCCTGCGCGCCGGCGATCACCGGCGTGCCGGTGCGGTCGCCCCAGACCTTGAGCTGCTCGATCGCCGCGGCCCGGAAGGTATCGCCGGCCGCCATCATGACGCTGTGCCCTTCCGCCGCGAAACGGGCCGAGAGCTTGCCGATCGTGGTGGTCTTGCCGGAGCCGTTGACGCCGACCACCAGCACCACGAACGGCTTATGGGCCGTATCGATGGTGAGGGGCTTGGCCACCGGCGCCAGCACCTTCTCGACCTCGGCGGCGACGATCTCCTTGACGTCGCTGGCCGCGATCATCTTGTCGTAGCGGCCCTCGCCGACCGCCGCGGCGATCCGCGCCGCCACCTCGGTGCCGAGATCGGCGCGCAGCAGCACGTCCTCGATCTCCTCGAGCATCGCCCGGTCGAGCTTGCGCTTGGAAATCAGATCGGTGAGCGCCGTGCCGATCTGGCTCGACGTCCGTTTCAGTCCGCTGGACAGCCGCCGCCACCAGCTCGTTTTGCCATTTTCCGTGTCACTCATCAGGGCGCTGTGTTAGCCGTTTCGGACCATGAACGAAAGCCACGCAGATCAATTCGACGTGCCGGAACTGACGCCGGACGAGATCCAGGCGCGGGTGCTGCATCGCGACGGCCTGATGCTGGTGATCGACAAGCCGCCCGGCCTGCCGGTGCATCGCGGCCCGAAGGGCGGCCCCAACCTCGAAGCCTCGTTCGACGCGCTGCGCTTCGGCCTGCCGCGCCCGCCGGTGCTGGCGCATCGGCTCGACCGCGACACCTCCGGCTGCCTGGTGCTCGGCCGCCACCGCAAGGCCACCGCCACGCTGGGATTGCTTTTCAAACACAGCAAGATTTCCAAGACCTATTGGGCGATCGTCGAGGGCGGCCCGGTCGAGGACGAAGGCAGCATCGACCTCCCGATCGGCCGCCTCAACGCCGAACGCGGCTGGTGGCAGAAGATCGATCCGGAAGGTCTGCCGTCGCTGACGAAATGGCGGGTGATGGGGCGATCCTTCTCCCCTCCCCCTTGCGGGGAGGGGTTGGGGGTGGGGGTCGACAACGGGACGCTCACCTCGGGGCTCCCTCACCCCAACCCTCTCCCGCAAGCGGGAGAGGGAGCTCGCCCTGCGCGGGGCGAGGCTGATGATCTGTCTCGCAAGCCGGGCGCGATCGTCGGCGCCCCGCCTCCGACACATCTGACCTGGCTGGCGCTCGAGCCGATCACCGGCCGCACCCATCAGTTGCGGGTGCATTGCGCCGCGATGGGCTGGCCGATCGTCGGCGACAACATCTACGGCAACGGCCCCCGCTTCGGCGAACCGCGGCTGCACCTGCATGCCCGCGAGATCGTCATCCCGCTGTCGCGCAACAAGCCGCCCGTGGTGGTGACGGCACAGCCACCGGCGCACATGCATCCGCGGCTGCAAGCGTGCGGATGGGCGGGCGATTAGTTCGCGCGCGCCCACCCCATCCACAAACCGTCATCCCCGCGAAGGCGGGGATCCAGTATTCCAGAGCGCTGCTGTTAGTAGTAAGCGAGCGCTCTGGGATACTGGGTCGTCCGGACAAGCCGGACGATGACGTCGGCGGATGAGGCAATGCCGCGCTCACACGGTGAGCTTGGCTCCATCATGGCCACGGATGGCCATCGCTCGCACTTCACCCGGAACTCCGCCTTCGATCGCGACTGGGATGAAGTGCTCCGTCCGGCCCTGCGTGGCGCTTTCGATCAGCACCGCGCGGGTGGCGCCGATTTCCGCCTGCAGGCGCCGCGCCAGCGCCGCTTCGCCGGCGGCACGCAGACGCGCGGCGCGGTCGCGAATGACGCGGCCGTCGAGCTGCGGCATTCGCGCGGCCGGGGTGCCGGGGCGTTTGGAATAGGGGAAGACGTGCAGGAAGGTGAGGCCGCAGTCCTCGACCAGATCCAGCGAGCGCTGAAACATCTCATCGGTTTCGGTCGGAAAGCCGGCGATCAGATCGGCGCCGAGAACGATGTCCGGCCGTAGCCGGCGGACCTCATTGCAGAATGCCACGGCGTCGGAGCGGGCGTGCCGCCGCTTCATCCGCTTCAGGATCAGATCGTCGCCGGCCTGCAGCGACAGATGCAGATGCGGCATCAGCCGCTCTTCACTGGCCAGCGCGTCGATCAGGTCGCGGTCGACCTCGACCTGATCGATCGAGGAGATCCGCAGGCGCTGCAGCTCGGGAACGTGGCGTAAGACTTTCTTAACCAGCGTGCCGAGCTTCGGCGCGCCCGGCAGGTCGGCGCCGTAGCTGGTGAGGTCGACGCCGGTCAGCACGATCTCGGCATGGCCGCGCTCGGCCAGCGCGCGAACCTGATCGACCACCGCGCCGACCGGCACCGAGCGCGAATTGCCGCGGCCGAACGGGATGATGCAGAAGGTGCAGCGATGGTCGCAGCCGTTCTGCACCTGCACGAACACCCGCGGCAGCCCGCGCTGATACCCATCGACGAGATGCGGCGCCATTTCGCGCACCGCCATGATGTCGGCGACGGCGATCTTCTGCTCGCGCCCCAGCCCGAACGCGTCGGCGTCGAACGCCGTCCGCGCCGCGCGCCAGGCGTCGCCGCGCATCTTGTCGTCATTGCCGATGACGCGGTCGACTTCGGCCATTGCGGCGAAGGTCGCGGGCTCGGTCTGCGCCGCGCAGCCGGTGACGACGATGCGCGCACCGGGCCGCGCGCGCTTCAGCTTGCGGATCTGCTGGCGCGCCTGCGCGACCGCCTCATTGGTGACGGCGCAGCTGTTGACCACAATCGTATCAGCGAGGCCGGCGCCCTCCGCCTCGCGGCGGATCACTTCGGATTCGAACGCGTTGAGGCGGCAGCCGAAGGTGACGATCTCGACCGTCATCAGGCCGGATTGGAATTAAGCGACGGCGCGAACAGCGCCGAATCGAACCGGCCTTCAAACTCGAACTCGGCCCCGCCCGTCATCAGCACGTGATTGTCGGGCTCGCGCCACTCGATGGTGAGTTGGCCGCCCGGCAGCGTCATCTCGACGACACGGTTCGTCCGCCGCAGCCGCGCCGCCGCCACCGCCGTCGCGCACGCCGCCGAGCCGCAGGCCTTGGTCAGCCCGGCGCCGCGCTCCCAGGTCCGCATCGTGATGTGATCGCGATCGACGATGTGGGCGAGCGTGATGTTGGCGCGCTCCGGAAACATCGGATGGTTTTCGAGCAGCGGCCCGAACTTGCCCAGATCGTAAGCCTCGATGTCGTCGACCCAGAACACAGCATGCGGGTTGCCCATGCTGACCACCGACGGCGTATGCAGGATCGGCGCGTCGATCGGGCCGATCTGCAGCTCGATGCCGCGGGTGTCGCGAAACTCTTCGGCGAGCGGAATGTCCTGCCAGCCGAACTTCGGCTCGCCCATATCGACGGTGAACAGCCCCTCGGCCGGACCGCGCCAGCAATTGAGCAGGCCGGCGCGGGTCTCGAAGGTCAGGCCCTGCTTGTCGCTGCCGGCGAACATCTGCGAGGCGACGCAGCGCATGCCGTTGCCGCAGGCGCCGGATTCCGAGCCGTCATTGTTGTAGATGCGGACGAACGCCTCGGTGCCGGGCAGCCGCGCCGGCTGCAGCAGCATCAGCTGATCGTAAGGCACATGCGCCGCCACCGCGCGGGCGTCGTCGGGTGTCACCGGCGCGGTCTGGTCGCGCAGGTCCACCACCACGATCTCGTTGCCGATACCGTTCATCTTGGCAAACAGGCGATTGTCCAGTGCGCTCATGCTCGATGTCCTTGTCGCGCCTATATGGCGAAGGACGGCGGCTTTGGCCAGTCCGCCACAGTCAAGCCACATGCCGATCGCAAGGGACGAAGGCGCCTGCCGGATGTTAGGAAGGACGCGGCGCCGATGATCCGCCGGGCGCGTGCGGATCGCGGCGATCGGCAGCGTCCGCTGCGGCCAGGGAGACATTTGGAATGAACCGCCCCCGCTTGATCCGCCCCGTTTGGCTCGGGCTCACCTCCGCGGCGGCTTTGCTGCTCGGCGTCACCGGCGTGCTCGCCCAGACCGAAACCAAGCCCGCCGACACGCCACCGGCCGCGGCAACGCCGGCTCCGGCGACGCCTTCTGTGCCGGCCCCGCCCGCAACGCCGGCCACACCAGCAGCGCCCGCCACGCCGCCGGCCGCAACCGAGACGCCTGCAACGCCGCCGCCCGCCGCCCAGGCGCCGACCACGCCGCCCGCCAAGGTGCAAACCGCCGATCCGTTCGGCGAGGAGATCACGCTGGAGCCGAAGTCCGCGGTGATCATGAAGGGCAAGGCGAGCTGGGACAGCGCCTTCGAGGCGTTGATGGAGGCGTTCAAGGCGATCACCGCAACGCTGGACAAAGCCGGCCTCAAGCCCAACGGCAATCCGATGATCGTCTACACCTCGACAGACGACAACGGCTTCACCTTCCAGGCCGAGATGCCGGTGCCGGAAACGCCGAAGAACCTGCCGAAGACGATGAGCATGGGCACCACGCCGGACGGCAAGGCGCTGAAGTTCGTCCACCGCGGTTCGTACGACAATATGGACAACACCTACGAGGCGATCACCAACCACCTCGACGACAAGAAGATCGAGGCCAAGGACACCTTCGTGGAAGAGTACCTCACCGATCCGCTGACCACCGCGGAAGACAAACTGATCATCAACGTTTATGTGCCGATGAAATGATGCAACTTCGCTCTCTGCTCGCTGCCGTCGCCCTCTCCGTCGTCGCTGCCGCGCCGCTGCATGCGCAGCCGGCACCGCCGCCGCCGCAACCGCAGCAGCCGGCCATCACGGTGGTCGGCGAGGCCCGCAAATCGGTCGCGCCGGACATCGCCCAGATCGAGGCCGGCGTCTCCAATATGGCCAAGACCGCCCGCGGTGCCGCCGAGGCGAACAATCTGGCGATGGGCAAGGTGCTGCTCGAGCTGAAGAACGCCGGGCTCGACGGCAAGGACATCCAGACCTCGCGGCTGTCGATCCAGCCGCAATACGCCTCCTCCAACCGGCCCGGCCCCACCGAGATCAACGGTTATCTGGCCAGCAACATGGTGACCGTGCAGGTGCGCGACATCGCCCGGGTCGCCAACCTGATCGACACGCTGGTGCAGGCCGGCGCCAACGAGATCCGCGGCATCAGCTTCCGCGTCGCCGATCCGTCCAAGGTGCTGGACGACGTCCGCGCCGAGGCGGTCGCCGACGCCCGCCGCAAGGCCGAGATCTACGCCCGCGCCGCCGGCGTCACCCTCGGCGCGCCGGTGGTGATCACCGAGGACGCGCAGCCGGGCGTCGCGCCGATGCGCAAGATGGCGATGACGCAATCCGCCAGCGCCCCCATTGCGCCCGGCGAAGAAGCGCTGAGCGTCACCGTGCTGGTGAGCTGGGCGATCAAGACGCCGTAGCTGCGGCAGCTATTGATGACGGCGTAGCCCCAAGTCCGTCATTGCGAGCCAACGGGTCGGCGCAAAGCGCCGCCCGATGACAGGCTCCGCGAAGCAATCCATCTCCGTGCACGCGGCGTGGATTGCTTCGTCGCTTCGCTCCTCGCAATGACGGAGATTTGCCCCTTTGGGCGACCATCAAATCTCGAACACCTGCCCGGGCTTCAGCACCTGGAAGCGCTCCCGCGGGACGCTGGCGGCATCGAGCGCCGCGGTCAGATCCTGCTCCGGCGCGTCGATCGCCTCGTCGGTGAGCTGGAATGTGTAGTGGTGATTGGCGAGCGCCTGCTGCGCCCCGCAATCTGCTAGCGCCATTACGGCATCCGCCGGATTCATGTGCTGATCCTTCATGAACCAGCGCGGCTCGTAGGCGCCGATCGGCAGGATCGCCAGCCGCAGCGGCCCATGCTGAGCGCCCACATTCCGGAAGTGCTTGCCTTCGCCATAGCCGGAATCGCAGACCACATAGATATTGCCGGCCGGCGTCTCCAGAACGAAGCTCGCCCACAGCGCGCGGTTGCGATCGAACGCGCCGCGCGCGGTCCAGTGCCGGGTCGGGACCAGCGTCACCGCGACGCTGTCGCCGAGCACGACGCGGTCCTGCCAATCGTAGGCTTCGGCGCGGATAGCCTTATCGTGGCCTGTCATGGTGAGATCGTTGCCGAGCGGCGTGATCACCCGCGGCGCATGCGTCGCCGCAAGTCGCGACAGCGTCGCGAGATCGAGGTGATCGTAATGGCCGTGCGACACCAGCACGATGTCGATCTTGGGCAGCTTGTCGAACGCGATGCCCGGATCGTTGTGACGCTTCGGCCCGGCGAAACTCACCGGCGACACCCGCTCGGACCACACCGGGTCGACCAGGATGTTGAGCCCGCCGGTCTGGATCAGCCAGCTCGCATGGCCGACATAAGACAGCCGCGCGGTGCCGCCTGTGACCCGCGGCGGCGGCGTATCGGCGAACGGACTCGGCACCCAATCGGCCCATCTGGACGGCTTGGTAGTTAACCGCCAGCGCAACACGTCCAGCCAGCCCTTCGGCGGCACGCCGTCACGGTCGAAGAAGCGCTCACCGTCGAAATGATCGGTGATCGGGCCCTTATACGAGGTCATGCGGGATACCCAGAAAGAGGACAGGCCGGCGGTCGTAGCGAGGCCGGCGATGCTCGCCAGAAGGCGGCGGCGGGTGATCAACGTCATACGCTCATGCGCCGACCAGCCCGACGCCTTCGGCCTCCGCGGCCCGGACAAGCGCCTTGTCGAGCGTCGCCAGCTCGATCCGCTCGCGCTGTGCGAGTTCGAGATAGGCGGCGTCGTAGAAGGTCAGGCGATGGCGCTGGGCCAGCTCGAACAGCGCGTTCGACGATGATGGAAGGCGATCAAATGTGATGGCCGCGCGATTGATGCGGTCCAACACGCGTTTGATCTGCTGATTGTCGATACGACCTCGCCTCGATCCGATCAATAAGGCGTTCCGGAGTTCAAACCAGAACAGCGCGGGTGCCACCGCGGTTGCACTGCCTTGGAGGCGTGCAAACGCGGCATCGGCGACGGACTCATCCTCATCGTCGAAATAATAGGCCGCCGCGACGGGGGCATCGAGCACGAAGCGCATTTAGAAGCGACGACCTTCGTCACGCCAAGCGATAATCTCTTCTGCGGTAGCTGGCCCAGACTTCTTGCGCAGCTCTTTCAGTTCTTCGATAGCTCGCCGGGCATCCGCCCGATTGCTTTCGTCAAACGGAGGTGCCAGCTCAACCGACCGCACCCCCTCACGGCTGATCGTAACCGTCTCGCCCCGCTCGACCTCGTCGAGCAGTTCCGCGATATTGGCGCGCGCATTCGCCAAACTGACGTGCTTCATATGCCTCGCCCTCGTTAAGCACCGGATATATAGCAGCTTTTCGATTGCCCAACAGTCCCCGCCAAGACCTGAAGCGCCGCAATTCTTGACTTTCCGGCGTCGTCGCGTGTAGATGCCGGCGAAATCTCGGAAAGTTCTCTTTTCGATCCGCCGACCGGTCCTCGAGGCCGGAGGCCAACGTCCGACAGCGCGATGCGCCCTCGGGCGCCATAAGTGTTTGCTTCTGTAGGCCTTTCACCGAAGGGCCGTCGCTGGAATTGGGCCGATGTTCGACAATCTGTCGGAAAAGCTTGGTGGCATTCTCGATCGGCTGACCGGGCGCGGTGCGCTCAGCGAGGCCGATGTCGATGCGGCGATGCGCGAGATCCGCCGCGCGCTGCTGGAAGCCGACGTCGCGCTCGAAGTGGTGCGCTCGTTCACCGACAAGGTCCGCGAGCAGGCGATCGGCGCCACCGTGGTCAAGTCGGTCAAGCCCGGCCAGATGGTGGTCAAGATCGTCAATGACGAGCTGATCGCCATGCTGGGCTCCGAAAGCCAGGCGATCGACCTCAACGCCGTGCCGCCGGTGCCGATCATGATGGTCGGCCTGCAGGGCTCCGGCAAGACCACCACCACCGCCAAGCTGGCGCGCCGCATGACCGAGCGCGACAAGCGCAAGGTGCTGATGGCGTCGCTCGACGTCTATCGCCCGGCCGCCATGGAGCAGCTCGCGGTGCTCGGCCGCGACCTCGAGATCGACACGCTGCCGATCGTCGCCGGCCAGAAGCCGCCGGATATCGCGCGCCGCGCGATGGAAGCCGGCAAGCTCGGCGGCTACGACGTTGTGCTGCTCGACACCGCCGGCCGCACCACGCTCGACGAAGACATGATGAGCGAGGCGGCCGAGATCAAAGCCGCCGCCAATCCGCACGAAGTGCTGCTGGTCGCGGACTCACTGACCGGTCAGGACGCCGTCAACCTCGCCCGCGCGTTCGATCAGCGCGTCGGCCTCACCGGCATCGTGCTGACGCGAATCGACGGCGATGGCCGCGGCGGCGCCGCGCTGTCGATGCGCGCCGTCACCGGCAAGCCGATCAAGCTGATGGGCACCGGCGAAAAGACCGATGCGCTCGAAGACTTTCACCCCAGCCGTATCGCCGGCCGCATCCTCGGCATGGGCGATATCGTCTCGCTGGTCGAGAAAGCCGCCTCGACGCTCGACGCCGAGAAGGCCGCCGCCGTCGCCGAGAAGATGCGCAAGGGCAAGTTCGACTTGGCCGACATGCGCGAACAGCTGCTGCAGATGTCCAAGATGGGCGGCATCGGCGGGCTGATGGGGATGATGCCGGGCATCTCCAAGATGAAGAACCAGATCGCCGCCGCCGGCGTCGACGACAAGGTTCTGCTCCGCCAGGTCGCGATCATCGATTCGATGACCCGCGACGAGCGCAAGAACCCCGACATCCTCAAGGCCAGCCGTAAAAAGAGGATCGCCGCCGGCGCCGGCATCAAGGTCGAGGACGTCAACAAGCTGCTGAAAATGCACCGCAACATGGCCGACATGATGAAGGCCGTGGGCCGCGGCAAAGGCGGCCCGATGGCCGGCTTCGCCAAGGCGATGGGTTTTGGCGGCGGCATGCCGTCGGCCGACGAGATCAAGGCGATGCAGGAGAAGATGAAGGGCGGCGAGATGCCCGGCGGCCTGCCCGAATTGCCGAAGGATCTGCCCGCCAGCCTGCGCGGCGGCCTGCCCAATCTGCCCGGCCTCACCGGCCTGCCCGGCAAGCCGACGCTGCCGGGCCTCGGCGGCCTGTTCGGGAAAAAGAAATGAGTCGGCGAGCAATCACCTCTCTTTTGTCATTCCGGGGCGCCGCGCAGCGGCGAACCCGGAATCTCTCTCGCAGAACAGCTCGGGATTCCGGGTTCGCGCTACGCGCGCCCCGGAATGACGAACTAACTATTCACTGAAACACACCGAACCCCACCTCAGGAGAACTTCATGTCCGTCGTCATCCGCCTCGCGCGCGCTGGTACCAAGAAGCGCCCGTTCTACCACGTCGTCGTCGCCGACTCGCGCTTCCCGCGCGACGGCCGCTTCATCGAGCGCCTCGGCTACTTCAACCCGCTGATGGCGAAGGACAACGAAGCCCGCCTCAAGCTCGACCTCGACAAGGTCAAGGACTGGCTCGCCAAGGGCGCGCAGCCGTCCGACCGCGTCGCCCGCTTCCTCGACGTCACCGGCGTCAAGAAGCGTGAAGCGCGCAACAACCCGGAAAAGGCCGTGCCGCGCAAGGAGCGCAAGGCCGCCGCCGAAGCCGCCGCCAAGAAGTAAGCGCCGGTGCCGTCCGGGCAGACCTCCGACGCCCGGCAAGTCTGCGTCGCCCGGATCGGTGCGCCGCACGGCGTGCGCGGTGCGGTGCGGCTGTGGAGCTTCACCGCCGATCCGTTCGCGGTGAACGACTACGGGCCGCTCGCCACCAAGGACGGGGCGCGGTCGTTCGAGATCGCGACCGCGCGCGAGGCCAAGGACCATCTGGTGGTGACGCTGAAGGGCGTCACCACGCGCGACGAGGCCGAGCGCCTCAACGGCATCGAGCTCTACGTGCCGCGCGACGCGCTGCCGCCCACCGATGAAGATGAGTACTACCACGCTGATTTGATCGGCCTCGCCGCGGTCACCACCGCCGGCGAGCCGCTCGGCCGTGTGGTGGCGCTGCATGATTTCGGCGCCGGCGACATCATCGAGATCGCGCCTCCCTCGGGCCCGACGCTGCTGCTGCCCTTCACCAACGCGGTGGTCCCGACCGTCGACCTCGCGGCCGGCCGGGTGATGATCGAACCGCCGGGCGAGATCGAAGGCGACACGCCGAACCATCCGGAGGCGTAGCCTCACGCAATCCCGTGTCCCGGACGCGACGCACCACGCCGTGCTGCCTCGCAGATCCGGGACCCCGGTAGCTTGCTTCGCCGGCTCCAAAAAACGGGGCGCCGGATCTGCAGCGCATCACGCCTTCGGCGCGCTGCGCTTTGTCCGGGGCTCGGTGATGTAGTAATCGTCGTCATCGCCGGGCTTGACCCGGCGATCCATCCTCTTGCGAAGAAGATGGATGCCCGGATCAAGTCCGGGCATGACGTCTAAATTCGCTGCACGGCCTCCTCATGACCTGGCGAGCCACTGTTCTGACCCTGTTTCCGGAGATGTTTCCCGGCCCGCTCGGCGTCAGCCTGGCGGGGCGGGCGCTGGCGTCCGAGGTCTGGGCGCTGGAGGCGCGCGACATCCGTGACTCGGCCATGGACCGGCACCGCAGCGTCGACGACACCCCGGCCGGCGGCGGCCCCGGCATGGTGCTTCGCGCCGACGTTCTGGCGGCGGCGATCGATGCGGCGGATGCGACGTCCGAGCGCCCCCGCCTGGTGATGAGCCCGCGCGGCCGGCCGCTGACCCAGGCGCGGGTCGCGGACCTCGCCGCCGGCCCCGGCCCGCTGATTGTCTGCGGCCGGTTCGAGGGCATCGACCAGCGGGTGATCGACGCCCGCCAGCTCGAGGAAGTTTCGATCGGCGACTATGTGCTGTCCGGCGGCGAGATCGCCGCGATGGCGCTGATCGACGCCTGCGTCCGGCTGCTGCCGGGCGTGATGGGCAAGCTGGAGTCCTCCACCGAGGAGAGCTTTTCGGCCGGTCTGCTGGAGTATCCGCAGTACACGCGGCCGCAATTGTTCGAGGACCGCCCGATCCCCGAGGTCCTGACGTCGGGCGACCACGCCAAGGTCGCGGCGTGGCGGCAGGCCGAGGCCGAAGCCCTGACCAGGGCCCGCCGGCCCGACCTCTGGGCGCTCCGGCCGGCGCAAATCACGGGTCCGAAAAGCGAATCGCGAAAATCACCAAAAAACAAGACGGACGGGTGACAAACCCCCAGGATTGCCGTATAGCACCGGCAAATCCGTGCAATGGCAGGACAGTGGATCTTCGCGCAGCCCGCGCCGGGATGGTCGGGCGCGCCGCCGATGGAGAATTACCGATGAACCTCATTCAGACGCTCGAAAAAGAGCAGTTCGACAAGCTGTCCGCCGGCAAGACGATTCCGGAGTTCGGTCCCGGCGACACCGTGATCGTCAACGTGAAGGTCGTCGAAGGCGAGCGTTCGCGTGTGCAGGCCTATGAGGGCGTGTGCATCGGCCGCTCCGGCGGCGGCATCAACGAAAGCTTCACCGTGCGCAAGATTTCGTACGGCGAAGGCGTCGAGCGCGTATTCCCGCTGCTGTCCCCGATGATCGACTCGATCAAGGTGGTGCGCCGCGGCAAGGTGCGTCGCGCCAAGCTGTATTACCTGCGCAACCTGCGTGGTAAGTCGGCCCGCATCGTCGAGAAGAAGCAGGACCGCCCGGCCAAGGTCGCCGCTGGCGCCGCCGAGTAATCAGCTTCGTCGACTGAAGTTTCGAAAGCGCGGCCTTCGGGTCGCGCTTTTTTGTTGCGCCTGCCGTGCTCCCCTGCGCGACCTCGGCACATTGTCGGCCGCGCTTGTCGTGCTATATGGATGGAATGTTTCCAGATTGCACCCGCATCGTCCTGGACGACCGCAGCCGCCTGCCGTGGCGGTTTTTCGGCCGGCTGACCACGGCCGCGCTGATTAGCTGATCCGCCGGCGGCGCATCCGCGTCGCGCGATCGCCTCCCTTTTCGACGATTCAAAGATCCTTCCAAAGGACCGACACCATGTCCGCTAAGCCCACCACGCTGTACGACAAGATCTGGAACGACCATCTGGTCCACGAGGCCGACGACGGAACCTGCCTGCTCTACATCGATCGCCATCTGGTGCACGAAGTGACGTCGCCGCAGGCGTTCGAGGGGCTGCGCACCACCGGCCGCAAGGTCCACGCGCCGGAGAAGACGCTGGCGGTGGTCGACCACAACGTGCCGACCAGCGACCGCTCCAAGCCCAATCCCGATCCGGAAAGCGCCGAGCAGATCGCCGCGCTGGCGGAGAACGCGCGTGACTTCGGCGTCACCTACTACAACGAATTCGACAAGCGGCAGGGCGTGGTGCACGTCATCGGCCCGGAGCAGGGCTTCACCCTGCCCGGCACCACCATCGTGTGCGGCGACAGCCACACCTCGACGCACGGCGCGTTTGGCGCTCTGGCGCACGGCATCGGCACCTCCGAGGTCGAGCATGTGCTGGCGACCCAGACGCTGATCCAGAAAAAGGCCAAGAACATGCGCGTGACCGTCGACGGCAAGCTGCCGGACGGCGTCACCGCCAAGGACATCATCCTGGCGATCATCGGCGAGATCGGCACCGCGGGCGGCACCGGCTACGTGCTGGAATACGCCGGCGACGCGATCCGCGCGCTGTCGATGGAAGGCCGCATGACGGTCTGCAACATGTCGATCGAAGGCGGTGCCCGCGCCGGCCTGATCGCGCCGGACCAGCAGGCCTACGACTTCCTCAAGGGCCGTCCGATGGCGCCGAAGGGCGAGCTGTGGGACGCGGCGGTCCGCTATTGGGACACCCTGCGCTCCGACGAGGGCGCGCATTTCGACCACGAGCTGCGGCTCGACGCCGCCAAGCTGCCGCCGATCGTGACCTGGGGCACCTCGCCCGAGGACGTCATCTCGATCACCGGCAAGGTGCCGAATCCGGCCGACATCGCCGACGAGGCCAAGCGGCTCTCCAAGGAGCGGGCGCTGGCCTATATGGGCCTGACGCCGGGCACCAAGATCACCGACATCAAGATCGACCGGATGTTTATCGGCTCCTGCACCAACGGCCGCATCGAAGACCTGCGCGCCGCCGCCAAGGTGGCCGAGGGCAAGACCGTCAACGGCAACGTCAAGGCCATGATCGTGCCGGGCTCCGGTCTGGTGAAGGAGCAGGCCGAGGCCGAAGGGCTCGACAAGATCTTCATCAAGGCCGGCTTCGACTGGCGCGAGCCGGGCTGCTCGATGTGCCTGGCCATGAACCCGGACAAGCTGGCGCCGGAAGAGCGCTGCGCCTCGACCTCGAACCGCAACTTCGAAGGCCGCCAGGGCTTCAAGGGCCGCACCCATCTGGTGTCGCCCGCGATGGCCGCCGCGGCCGCAATCGCCGGCCACTTCGTCGATATCCGGGACTGGCACTAACTGCGCAGCGAATTCATCACCGTCGTCATTGCCGGGCTTGCCCCGGCAATCCATCTTCCAAAGAAGAATGGACCGCCGGGTCAAGCCCGGCGGTGACGATCGGGGATTAGCCGATGCACGACTGGCGCCCGATCGGGCGCCTGTCTGCGTTTCGGCTGCGTCTTACCAGTACACACGCCAGGCGCGGTGGTGGCGATGATGGTGGCGCCAGTGATGGCGATGCCAATGATGCCGCCAGGGACGGAACTGGCAGACGCGGCGCGGGCCGTAATGAGTGTAGATCACGCGGCAGAACCTGCGCGGACCATAATAGCGCGGGCCGTAATACACCGGCGCAATGTAGCGTCGCCCGACATAGCCATAGGAGCGCGGGCCATAAAACCGCGGGCCGTAGGCGTGCCGGCGGAAGCCGTCGTGCCGATGGCCATAGAACCTTGGACCACCGCCGAAGTGCCGGTGATGATAGATCGCCCTGCCGCCGAACTGGCCGCCGCGGAATCCGCCGCCATGAAACCCGTGGCGAAATCCGCCGCCATGGAAACCCCCACCGCGAAAGCCGCCGCCACCGTGAAAGCCGCCGCCATGATGGCCGCCGAAATGTCCACCGCGCACCTGAATAGCACGCTCGGGCACCGCCGCACGGACCGGAGCCGCGCCGACGCTCACCGGCGACAGCGCCTCGGCGCGCGGCGCCGCAACGATCGTCACAGCGAAGGCCGCGATCGCCGCGGCGCTCAGCACGCCAAGCCGGCGAACTAATCCAACGGGACGCGACATCAATCTCGTAACTGCGATGGCCATCCGTCCTCCGATCCGCCGTGAGCCGGCGATTGGATGCAAAGGATCTTGCATAGCAGCAAGGCTAGGCAGGCGATGGTGAACGCGCCATGAACGGCAGCGGGGAGCGCCACCGCGTCCGCCAACTACGCGATGCGCTTACCAGGACGGCTGGAAGCCGTAACCGCCGAAGCCGAAGGGAAAGAACGGCGCCATCCCGCCCGGGTGATAGCCGTAGGGCTGTGCGCCGTAAGCCGGGGCTGTGCGTGCGGCGCGGCGATAGCGGTGCCCGCTGCGATATTTGTGGCCGTGCACCGAGCGCTGCGCATGGGCGCGACCGCGATGCCGCGCGCTGAAATCGGTGGCCCCACGATCTTGGCCGAGCTGCGTCACGGTGCGGTGCGGCGCTTCCATCGCTTGCGCCATCATGGGAGTGAGTAGTCCGAATGCACCAGCCACGACCGCGGCGCCGATCCAGGTTCGCATCGCTTGATCCTCTCCTCGGGTGTCAACCCGCCTCGATGTTAGCGCGCCGCGCCCGCAAGCGACAGGCCAAAACAAAAACAGGCCCGCGACGCGGGCCTGTTTGCTGAACAATGCGTTGCGATCAGCGCCAGTGGCGGTGATGCGGACGCACGTGGCGGTGATACCCGTAGTGGCGGTGCGGGCGATGCATATGGCGGTACGCGCGCGGATGGTGACGATAGCCATGGTGATGGCGATAGCCGTGGCGGTGATGGCGATACTGTACTTCGCTCACGTTCGGCACGACGTCGCGCTGCACGCTGCTGGCGATGCCGGCGGCCGCGACCGGCGCAGCCTCGGCGCGCTGGGTCGGCGCTGCGATCATTAGCAGGCCGGCGATGGCGGCAAGGCCCGAAAGCTTCAGAAGGTTCATGATGAGGTTCCTCGGTTGGAGATGCGCTTCATCCGATGATGCGGACTTGTTAGTAGGGATCCGCAGAGCGACGGCGCCGCTTGTGATCATGCTGAAGCGCGGGACGTGAATGCGAAGTGAATGCGTCTGCATGCGCGAGTGAATGCAGCTGCGCAAAAGTCGTTCCCGATCGGCTGCTATTTACTTCGCACGCTGGGAAACAAACGGCGGGTTTGTGCGTATCCGCTGGCATTCGGTGAATGGAGACCAACATGACGCAGGCACGCTGGCGACGAAGCGTCGCAGCAACGGCGCTCGCGACGTGCGGCATTGTGGCGCTTGGCGTAAACGTCGCAGCCGCATCGCCGGCGATCGCGGCACCGGCCGCGGGCGAACCGGTGGAGACCGCGATGGCCTTCATGGTATACGGATCGATGGCGGTCGGAGTCGTCGCCGGCTTGATCAGCCGAGCCCAGCGCTGAGCCCGCAGCTCAGCCGCGGCGCCAGAAGCAGTTCATCCGCGGCGTGATCACGGTGCCGCTCGGCCGATATTCCTGCACATAGGTAGCGGTGCAGTCGCGCACCGCATTGGGGCCGGGATTGAAGCGCGGGTAGACGTCGTCGCCCGGCGCGACCCGCGGATAGATCCGCAGCTGCCGCGGTTTGCGGCGCTGCTGCGACGATACGTCGGTGCCGGCTGCAGAGATGGCCTGGGCGGCCGCCTGCGTCCTGGACTGCGCCTGTGCGGTAACCGGCGCCTGTGCGAGCAGCAGCGCCGCGCCGAGCCCCACCATCGTCATCCGTCCGATCATCGCCGCCGCCCCATCCAGGATCCTCGCCGGCACCGTCCCCGATCGGGCCGCTGCCGTCAACCGCAACCGCTTGCCGGCTTTGCCGAGCGCTCAATCATCCCCTACAACACGCCGATGTGGACCACCGCCAAAGCGCCCTCGCTCGACGACTTCGAAGCGATGGCTCACGACGTGTTCGGCAAGCTGCCGCAGGAGTTCCGCACCCTGTGCGAGGGCGTGATCATCCGCGTCGACGATTTCCCGACCGACGAGGTGATGGACGAACTGCAGGCGCAGACCGAGTTCGACCTGCTCGGCCTGTTTCAGGGCGTCGGCCTGCCTCAGCAATCGAGCCAGGACATCGCCCCGATGCCCAACATGATCTGGCTGTATCGCCGGCCGATCCTGGACTATTGGGCCGACCACGACGACACCCTCGGCGAGATCGTCCGCCACGTCCTGATCCACGAAATCGGCCACCATTTCGGCCTGTCAGATGCCGACATGGAAGAGATCGAGGCGCAGGGCGAGGGCTGAGCGCGGGATAAGGCCCGCGCAGAGCCACCTGCGCAACAAACGCCTTGGAACGCCGGCCCTGGCCGGCTAAAACCCGGCCTCAATCTGGGAAAATCGCCATGGACAAGTTCACCACGCTGGAAGGCGTCGCGGCGCCGCTGAAGATCATCAATGTCGACACCGACATGATCATTCCGAAGCAGTATCTGAAGACGATCAAGCGCACCGGCCTCGGCAAGGGGCTGTTCTCCGAGCAGCGCTACAACGACGACGGCAGCGAGAACCCGGACTTCGTGCTCAACAAGCCGGCCTATCGCAAGGCGTCGATCCTGGTCGCGGGCGACAATTTTGGCTGCGGGTCGAGCCGCGAGCATGCGCCGTGGGCGCTGCTCGATTTCGGCATCCGCTGCGTGATCTCGACCTCGTTCGGCGACATCTTCTACAACAACTGCTTCAAGAACGGCATTCTGCCGATCCGGGTGTCGCAGGACGAACTCGACAAGCTGTTCGACGACGCCGAGCGCGGCGCCAACGCCACCGTGACGATCGACCTCGCGGCGCAGGAAATCCGCGGCCCCGACGGCGGCACGATCAAGTTCGAGATCGACCCGTTCCGCAAGCACTGCCTGATCAACGGCCTCGACGACATCGGCCTGACGCTGGAAAAGAAGGCGTCGATCGACAGCTACGAAGACAAGCTCAAGACCGAGCGCGCCTGGGCCTAAGGCCTCCGCCCCACCGCGGTCATTCCGGTGCCTTCGCCCCACCCACCGTCATTCCGGGGCGCGAGCAGCGCGAACCCGGAATCCCGAGGGGTTCTGCGACTCCGCCGTTTCCACAACTGCGAGATTCCGGGTTCGCGAGCTGCGCCCGCGCCCCGGAATGACGTGCTTGGGCTGGCCAGCCACGAGCGCTGGCGTGACGGGGACGGCTCGCTTCGCTGTCCGTTTACTTCCCCGTGCGCTCGATCGCGTCGGCGATCGCGATGGTCTTCTTGGCGATCTCGGCGTGCAGGCGTTCGACCATGCGGCCGTCGAGCTGGATGGCGCCGCGGCCCTGATTTTCCGGACGATCGAACGCCGTGAGGATGGCGCGAGCCTGGGCGATGTCGTCGGCCGGCGGCGTGAACGCGGCGTTGCAGGCATCGATCTGGCCGGGATGGATCAGCGTCTTGCCGTCGAAACCGAGATCGCGCGACTGGGCGCATTCGGCACCGAGGCCATCCACATTGGCGATGTCGCTGTAGGGCCCGTCGAGCACCACGAGGCCGTGGACGCGCGCAGCCAGGATGCAGTGCGTCATCATCGGAATCATGGTCGAGCGGCCCGGCAGCATGCGGATGCCGGTCTCGCGCGAAATATCGTTGGGGCCGAACACGAAGCCGGCCAGCCGCGTTTCGGAATCATGCACCTGCGCGGCCAGCTCCTCGGCGTGCAGCACGCCGCGCGCGGTCTCGATCATGATCCAGACCCGGATCGCCATGTCGGCATTGAGATCCGACAGCCGGGCGGCGATCGCCGCGAGGTCTTGCACGCTGGACACCTTGGGCACCAGAATGCCGTCCGGCTTGACCTTGGCGGCCATCGCGATGTCGTCGAGCCACCACGGCGAATCCAGCGCGTTGATCCGCACCAGCACCTCGCGATGGCCGAAGCCCTTGGCCGCCACCGCCGCGGCGATCTGCTCGCGCGCCTGCGCCTTGGCGTCCGGCGCCACCGCGTCCTCGAGGTCGAGGATCAGGCCGTCGGCCGGCACCACCCGCGCCTTCTCCAGCGCACGCGCGTTCGATCCGGGCATGAATAGCAAGCTGCGGCGCGGTCGGATCATCGGGGCCCCCCAAAATCAGGAAAATCGGCCGAGCCGATAACATTTCGCCGCCCGCGCCGGAAGGCTTGTTCGTTGCGGCGACCTGTGTTTATGCGTGCGGGATCAGGCGCGCGCGGATCCTGGTCGCATCACGTCCCCGCATCCGCGCAATGTTGAAGCTCACGATCCTCCAGCCCTAGAGAGACCGCGCCGATGGCCGCCTTCCCGACCTCCCTGATCTCCGGATACGAAGCGTTTCGAACCCAGCGGCTGCCGACCGAACAAAGCCGCTTCCGCGAGCTGTCCGAGCGCGGCCAGTCGCCCGAGGTCATGCTGATCGGCTGCTGCGACTCGCGGGTGTCGCCCGAGGTGATCTTCGACGCCGGCCCGGGCGAGATGTTCGTGGTCCGCAACGTCGCCAATCTGGTGCCGGTCTACGAGCCCGACGGCGGCGCCCACGGCGTCTCGGCGGCGCTGGAGTTCGCCGTGCAGGTGCTGAAGGTGAAGCACATCGTGGTGCTCGGCCACGCCCAATGCGGCGGCATCCGCGCCTTCGTCGAAAAGCCGGCGCCGCTGACGCCGAGCGACTTCATCGGGCGCTGGATGTCGATGTTCACCAAGCCGGGCGAAGTGGTCGAGCAGCGCGCTGCCGAGACCATGCAGGAGTTCGTCACCCGGATCGAGAAGGCCGCGGTGTTCCGCAGCCTCGAGAACCTGATGACCTTCCCGTGCATCAAGATCCAGGTCGAGCGCGGCAAGATCCAGCTCCACGGCGCGTACTTCGGCGTCGCCGATGGCGAACTCTCGGTGCTTGACCAGGAAACCAAGCAGTTCGTGCCGGCCGTCAAGCCGGTGTGAGGCTCGATCGAGCCTGGCCCGAAGCCAAGCCGATCAGCACCGCTTCGGCACGCGCCCTATGAGTCGAAGAATCCGTCATTGACGGGCTCCGTCACCGCCGACATCGTCTTAGCCCAGACCACTGCTGGACGACGCGGATGCCCGGGCCAAGGCCCGCGCATCGGTCGCGCGCGACCCGGGCTGCTACTCGATCACGGCCGCATGATCCGGCGCCTGGCTTTGCTGGCGGAGCGCCGCTTTGGTGGAGCCGATGATGATCGCCATCGGCACGGCGGCGGCGGTGAGGAACATCACCAGCGCGTAGTCGTGCGAGAACGCGATGATCTGCGCCTGCATGGTGACGATCGAATCCATCATCGCCTTGCCGGTGGTGGTCGACAGATCGATCATGCCGGTGACGTTCGGCATCTGCAGCGCGTTGTTGAACGGGTTGATGTGCTCGACCAGCACCGCATGGGCCGCCCGGGTGCCGGAGGTGAGCTGCGCGATCACCACCGAGATGCCGATCGAACTCCCGACGTTGCGCACCAGCGTCAGCATCGACGTGCCGTCGGTGCGCAGATGGCCCGGCAACGTCATGAACGCCACCGTCGACAGCGGCACGAACACCAGACCGAAGCCGAAGCCCTGCACGATGCTGACCTGCACGATGGTCGCCACGCTGGTCTGGTCGGTCCAGCCGGTCATGACGTAGAGCGACCCGCAGGTCAGCGCCAGACCGGTGGCGATCAGCGTGCGCGCCTCGACGTGGCGCATGATCCGGCCGACGATCATCATCGCCACGAAGGTGCCGCAGCCGCGCGAGGCGAGCAGCAGGCCGGCCGTCATGATCGGGTAGCCGATCACGTTCTGCAGATAGGGCGACGACAGCGCCATGGTGGAGAACAGCACCAGCCCCATCACCGCCATGAACACCACGCCGCCGATGAAGTTGCGATCCTTGAAGATCGCGAACTGGATGAACGGCCGCTCCGTGGTGAACGAGTGGGCGAAGAAGTAGTAGAAGCCGACCGCCGAGATGACCGATTCGATGATGATCTCCGGCGAATTGAACCAGTCGAGCTGCTCGCCGCGGTCGAGCGCGAGCTGCATCGCGCCGATGCCGACCGCGAGCGCCGCGAAGCCGAACCAGTCGAACCGCAGCTTGTTGTTCTGTTCGGTCTCGTCCATGAAGAACGCCAGACCGAGCACCGTGAAGGCGCCGAACGGCAGGTTGACGAAGAACACCCAGTGCCACGAATAGGTCTCGGTCAGCCAGGCGCCGAGCGACGGGCCCATGATCGGCCCCATCATCACGCCCATGCCCCAGATCGACATCGCCTTGGCGCGCTCGTGCAGCGCGTAGCTGTCGAGCATCACGGCCTGCGACAGCGGCACCAGCGCGGCGCCGAACACGCCCTGCAGCAGCCGGAACGCCACCATCTGGGTGATATCCTGCGCGAGGCCGCACATCACCGACGCGACCGTGAAGCCGGCCGCACAGATGATGAAGATGCGCTTGCGGCCGAACCGGTTGGCGATCCAGCCGACCGGCGCCGTCATGATGGCGGCGGCCACGATATAGGACGTCAGCACCCAGTTGATCTGATCCTGCGAGGCCGACAGCGAACCCTGCATATAGGGCAGCGCCACATTGGCGATGGTGGTGTCGAGCGCCTGCATGATCGTCGCCGTCATGGCGCAGATCGTCACCATGGTCCGGCGCAGGCCCGGGACCGCGGCTGTAGGGGCGCTCGACATCGCTTACTTCGCCTCTGCCGCGGCTTCAGGCTGCGCAGCGTCAGGCTGCGCGGCTTTGGCCGGGCCGAGGCCGAGCAGGCCGGCGAGCGAGCGCTGGTGATGGGTGTCGATCGCGACGTTGACGCTCATGCCGGCCTTCAGCCGGCGCACCATCGGGTCGTTGTCGTCGAGCGCGATCCGCAGCGGCACGCGCTGCACCACCTTGACGAAGTTGCCGGTGGCGTTCTGCGGCGGCAGCACGGCGAACTGCGCGCCGGTGCCGGGCGACAGCGACGACACCGTGCCGGCGAACTGATGATCCGGGAAGGCGTCGACGTCGAGCGTCACCTTCTGGCCGACCGCCACATAGGTGAAGTCGCTTTCCTTCGGATTGGCGTCGACCCACGGCGCATTGGTGTCGATCACGCTGAACACCGGCGTGCCGGCGGCGACGAAGCGGCCGAGCTGAATGTTGTCGACCTGGGTGGCGGTGCCGTTCATCGGCGCCCGGATGGTCGAGAGGTCGAGATTGCGCTGCGCGTCGTCGAGCGCCGCCTTGGCCTGCATGTAGGCGGGGAATTTCTCCAGCGGCAATTCCGGATCGCCGAGCAGCTGATTGAGCGCGGTCGAGCGCTGCTGCATCACCAGCTGCAGCTGTGCCTTGGCGGTGACCAGCGCGGTGGCGGAATTGTCGAGATCGAGCTGCGAGCCGGCGCGGCTTTGTACCAGGGACGATTTGCGGTCGACGTCGCGCTGCTTGAGGTCGATGCCGGCGTTCACCAGCTCGATGGTCTGACCGTAGATCTTGACGTTGGCGACGAGGTTGTCGTGCGTGGTCTTGGCGTCGGCGAGCTTGGCCTGCGCCTGAGCCAGCGCGAGCCGGAACGGCACCGGGTCGACCTGGAACAACTGATCGCCGGTCTTGACCTGCTGGCCTTCCTTGACGGTGACGCTGACGATCTTGCCGGCGACGTCCGGCGTGATCAACACCTTCTGGGCGCCCACATAGGCGTCGTCGGTGGTCACATAGCGGCCACCCGACAGATAGAACGCAATGCCGGCGATCAGCACGACGATCGGCAGAACCACCAGCAGCAATGGTCGCCGATAACGGCGCAGCGCGCCGCCGAGGCCACGCTTCGGACCCTGGCCGACCGGCACGGGGACGTCATTCGACGCGCCTTTCTGTTCGGCAGGAAATTTGAGGACGGGATCAGCCATAACGCTGTTCCTTTCGGGTCTGGTCGGTGCAGGATTGAATGGCGGTGCGGACGTTTTCCTTGATGGTTTCCATCTGCGTCAGCAGCCGCTGCGCATCCGCCGGGCTGATTCCGGCGAGCGCGGTCGCGGTGAGTTCGGAGCGCAGCCCGGCCAGTTTTCCGAGCAGCGGGCGCGCGGCCTTGCGCAGATGCAGACGCTTGACGCGGCGATCGCTGTCGTCGCTGCGCCGCTCCAGCCAACCGTTGTCGCACAGCTTGTCGATCAGCCGCGTCAGCGTGATCGGCTGCATCTCCATCTGCTCGGCGAGCTCGGATTGCTTGAGACCTTCGCAGCGCTCCACTTTCGCCAGCACGGCCCACTGCGCGCGGGTGATGCCATGACGCGCCGCCTGGCGATCCGCATAGGCGCGCAGCAGCCGCTGCACCTCGGCCAGTGTGAACATGAAATGTTGATCGACAGACCCACGGGTCATCGGACGTCTCGCTCCCTGAGTTGGCTTAAATTAAGCTAGCTTATGAATAGGGGCAGTATCATTGTCCGCATGAGGCGTTGTGACGCGCGCATGGCTGTCCGGTCGCGGAACCCGAACTGTCCGGACGGGACTTGTCGGCGAAAGCAGCGTAGACTACCCATCATCGCGCCGCGCGGGGACAGCGGCCATGCTGCAGCGTTGAGGCCACCGATGACAGCTTTGAAGCCGGCCTTTCCGGCGCCCGGTCATGATCATGATCGTTGTGCGGCCGAAGGCCTCGAATACGCCGAGCGGATCTGCGCCGACCGGTCCCAGAACCTGACCCCGATCCGCCGCCACGTGCTGCGGGCGCTGCTGTCGAGCCACCGTCCGCTCGGCGCCTATGAGGTGATCGAGGAACTGGCGCGGGTGATGCCGCGGCCGGCGCCGATCACGGTGTATCGCGCGCTCGACTTCCTGATGCAGAACGGCCTGGTGCATCGCATCGAAAGCCGCAACGCGTTCCTCGCCTGCGGACGCGCGCACGACGACGCCGCGGTCGCATTCCTGATTTGCGAATGTTGCGGCTCGGTCGGCGAGATTTCGGCGTCCGCTGTGGCGCAGGGCCTGAGCGAGGCGGCGCGCCAGACCGGCTTCACGCCGAAGCTGTCGGTGGTGGAGATCACCGGCATCTGCGGGCATTGCCAATCCACCTGACGCGGTCTACGCCTCATTGATGGGGAGGAGCGCTGCTCGCCGCGCGAGCGCGCCCGAAGCAACACGGCGACAAGCCGGAGACGCAATGTCCATTTTGATCGATCATTTTCGCCCGCAGACCATCGTCCGATGGCGCATCCGATAGACGGCGCGGTCGCCCGGCCGCTGACAGCGGGCGCCATCCTGCTGATGCTGGTGTGCTGCTTCAGCTGGGGCTTCAACCAGATCGCCGTCAAACTGACGTTGCAGGAAATTCCGCCGTTCCTGCAGGCGGCGATCCGCTCCTGTGTCGGCCTGGTGGTGCTGCTGATCATCGCCTGGGCCCGCGGCGTCAAGATGTTCGAGCGCGACGGCACCTTGAAGGCCGGGCTGTTCGCCGGCGTGCTGTTCGGCCTGGAATTCGTGATGATCTATCGCGGCCTGATGCTGACCACCGCGACCCGCGGCGTGGTCTTCCTTTACACCGCGCCGTTCATCGTGGCGCTCGGCTCCTATCACTTCCTCGGCGAGCGGCTGAGCACCCTGCAATGGTCCGGACTGGCGCTGAGCTTCGCCGGCGTCGCGCTGGCGATCGGGGTTCCGCAGCCGGATGTCGACGCCACGGTGCTGCTCGGCGACCTGATGCTGGTCGGCGGCGGCGCGCTGTGGGGCGCCACCACCCTGATCGTCAAGGTGACCCGGTTGCAGAAGGCCCCCGCCGAGAAGGGCCTCGGCTACCAGATCGCGGTCTCGATCCCGCTGCTGTTCGGCGCGGCGCTGATTTCGGGCGAATCCCTCGACAAAATGCCTAGCCCGACCGCCGTGGGCCTGATGGCCTACCAGTCGGTCTGGGTGGTCGGCCTGACCTTTTTGCTCTGGTTCAGCCTGGTGAAGACCTATTCGGCCAGCAAATTGTCGGCTTTTTCATTCATTACCCCTTTATTCGGGGTGGTGGCGGGCTATGTCATCATGCACGACCCGCTGACCCCGGCCTTCGGCTTCGCGGCGCTGCTGGTGATTGCCGGCCTGTATCTCGTCAACCGGCCGGCGAAGGCCGCTTGAGGACCGGTTCCAGGCCCTGTGGAGGGTTCCTGCGCCGATTGATCGATTGCTGAATGTCATCGAAACCTGATATTTGGACGCCATGAACAAGCTCGAAAATCCGCTGCTGAACGACGTCGCCGGCCCCGCGCCGCGGCACAAAACCACCCAGGTCATGGTCGGCGACATCGCCGTCGGCGGCGGCGCGCCGATCGTCGTGCAGTCGATGACCAACACCGATACGGCGGATATCCAGGGCACCATCCAGCAGGTTGCGGCACTCGCCCGCGCCGGCTCCGAGATGGTCCGGATCACGGTCGACCGCGAGGAGGCCGCCGCTGCCGTCCCGCATATCCGCGACGGCCTGCGCAAGCTCGGCCTGACCACGCCGCTGATCGGCGACTTTCATTATATCGGCCACAAGCTGCTGGCCGACTATCCGGCCTGTGCCGAGGCGCTCGACAAGTACCGGATCAACCCCGGCAACGTCGGCTTCAAGGCCAAGCGCGACACCCAGTTCGCCGACATCGTCGAGATCGCCATCAAGAACAACAAGGCGGTCCGGATCGGCGCCAATTGGGGCTCGCTCGACCAGGAGCTGCTGACCCGGCTGATGGACGACAACGCCGCCAGCGCCACCCCGCGCGACGTCCGCGCCGTCACCCGCGAGGCGATGGTGCAGTCGGCGCTGCTGTCGGCCGCCCGCGCCGAAGAGATCGGCCTGCCGAAGACCAAGATGATCCTGTCCGCCAAGGTCTCGGCCGTGCAGGACCTGATCGCGGTCTATCAGGATCTCGCGTCGCGCTCGGACTATGCCATCCACCTCGGCCTGACCGAGGCCGGCATGGGCTCCAAGGGCATCGTGGCCTCGTCGGCCGCGCTCGGCATCCTGTTGCAGCAGGGCATCGGCGACACCATCCGGATCTCGCTGACGCCCGAGCCCGGCGGCGACCGCACCAAGGAAGTCCAGGTCGCGCAGGAACTGCTGCAGACCATGGGGTTCCGCACCTTCGTGCCGCTGGTCGCGGCCTGCCCGGGCTGCGGCCGTACCACCTCGACGACGTTCCAGGAACTGGCGCGTTCGATCCAGGACTTCATCCGCCTCGAAATGCCGACCTGGAAGACCCGCTATCCGGGCGTCGAGAATCTCAACGTCGCGGTGATGGGCTGCATCGTCAACGGCCCGGGCGAGAGCAAGCACGCCAACATCGGCATCTCGCTGCCCGGCACCGGCGAAACCCCGGCCGCCCCGGTGTTCGTCGACGGCGAAAAATTCCGCACCCTGCGCGGCGAGAATATCGCCAGCGACTTCAAGGCACTGGTGATCGACTACATCGAACAGCGTTATGGCGCGGCCCCGAAGCCGGGCGCCGCCCAGATGGTGCCGGCGGCGGAGTAGGCCGATGCGGCCGAGCTGACTCGATTATCGCTCGAGAGCGATACTGACGTCGGCATCGACCGCTTCAAGGTCTTGGACGCTGCGGGCAAGCTCTGCGCGCAGCGTCGGCCAGATCTCCCTCAGTCCCAAATTGGCCGGCCCAAATGCCTCGGGAAGCATTTCCGAAATCGTCGACTGACGGATCTCTGCGAGATCGCCGCTGCAGGAAAAGATCGTGACGTCGGCCCGCGTAATCTCTCCCGCCTCGAAGATCAATTGCCGACATCGGCCACATGGCGTCACAACGCGAGTGGCGTCTTTTGGCGATGTAAACTTCAAGCCCACCACGGCAATTGTGGTAATTTCGTAGTCGCCCGCCGAATTGGCGGCGGTGATCGCACCGACCTCCGCGCACATGCCCACGCCGTAAGCGGCATTTTCCAGATTGGCGCCGGAATAGATACCGCCGGTACGGGTCCGCACGGCTGCTCCAACGGCAAACCCGGAATACGGCGCATAGGCATTCATCACAGCGGCGCGCGCGATCTTGATGAGGCGCTGATTTGGGGTGGCGAGCTCGCCGAACGTCCTGCGTTCCATAGGCACCTCGATCTAGCAGGGCGACGATATCGCAGCCTTTGCCAAATTGATACCGAGCCTTTTCCAGATTGATACTTGTGTCCCTGGCGCCCATCCCCTTCTTATCGCGATCGAACGATCAGACCTTCCGTCCCAAAAAGGCGTCGAGCAAGATCAGGCCGGAGATAAACGAGGCGGCAAGCGTGAGATACCATGCGATGAGATAGTAGTGCGTCCTGTCGTCGGCAACATTGGCGAGGCGCTGAGCCTCGCTTTCGAAGTCGTAGGATGCTCCGACCTTCCTCACTTCGCCAAGAAACCTCCAAGCCACCCGGACGACGAGAAAGCAGAAGAACATCGAGGCTATCACCAGGGAAAGCACGAGCTTTGCTGCGCCGCTTTCGGCATTTGTCAGCAGTTCGTAACCGGCGCGTTGCGCGCCGAAAAAGAACAGCAGGATCGTAATGAAAGCGCCATTGACGCGCATCAGGCCGTTGGCCTTGGCGTCGAGAATATTCAGCACGCCATACCACCACGTCATCATGTCTTTGTCCGTGGTTGCCAAGCCACGACTCTTGTCGAGCGCCTCGAGCCCTCGATACCGCCCAAAAAATAGGAAATCATTACGCATCGCGAAACACGCCAGCGAAAAATGAACTAAAAAATCAACCTGAAATGCAGATCGCAGCCTAAATCAAATTCGCGCCCGAGTCGATCCAATCCCGGGGGCGCACAGAGCCGCCACCCTCACGCCGTCGCCTTTCCATACTCCCTATTCGCCAGACTCGCCTCTTCGAGATCCAGATCACGCTCGATCCTGCGCCGCGCTTCGTCGGTGATCTTGCCGTCGCGGAGCTGGGCGTGGATGAACGCGCGTTCGACGGCGATTAGTTCGCGGACCAGCGCGCGGGCGTTGGCGGTGGCCTCGTAGGCGTCGTCGTCGAGCGACGAGGGCAGCTGGTTGGCGCGGCTTTCGTGGCGGGCGCGGAGCAGCTTGACCACTTCGTCGGACAATTCGCGATCGTTGGTCATCGCATCCAGGGACGCGAACGCTGCGGCGAGCGCATCGCGCCGCGCGGCGATCTCGTTCTCGTGCTCGAACACGTGTTCGCTCTGGCCGTCGCGCGCGACGCCGAGCGCCTTCACCAGCGCCGGCAGCGTCAGCCCGAGGCCGACCAGCGTGATCAGGATGACGCCGAAGGCGACGAACAGAATCAGGCCACGGTCGGGAAAGCCGCTGCCGTCCGGCAGGGTGAACGGCAACGCCAGCGCGGTCGCCAGCGAGACCGCGCCGCGCACCCCGGTGAAGCCGACCACGAAGGTGGCGCGCCATGACGGCGCGGTTTCGCGAGCCCGCACCCGCGGGCTCAGCAGGTGCGGCAGGTAGGTCGCCGGGTACACCCAGAGGAATCGCGCCAGGATGACGATGGCGGCGACCAGCACCGTCGCCACCAGGATGTCGTCGAGCGGAAAGCCTTTCGAGCGTTCGACGATCGCCCGCATCTGGAAGCCGGTGAGCAGGAACAGCAGCCCCTCGATCAGGTAGATCACCAGGTCCCAGAAGAACACGCCCTGCAGCCGCGTCGCTGCCGAGATCAGCAGCGGACCGTTCCACGAGATAAAAAGCCCGCACGCCACCGTTGCGATCACGCCCGAGCCGCCGAGATGCTCCGGGATCCAGTAGGCGATGTAGGGCGTCAGCAGCGACAGCGTGATCTCGATCTGCGGGTCGCGCGCCCAGCGCCGCAGCCGCAGGCTGAGCCAGCCGATCGCGAGGCCGAACACGATCTCCCCGGCCAGGATCGCCACGAAGGTGCCGGAGGCCTTGGGCAGCGAGAACACGCCCGTCATGATGGCCGCCAGCGCGAAGCGGTACAGGATCAGCGCGGTGGCATCGTTGGCCAGCCCCTCGCCTTCCAGCACCACGATAATCCGCCGCGGCAGGCCGAGCCGGCGCGCGATCGCCAGCGGCGCCACGACGTCCGGCGGGGCCACGATGGCGCCGAGCAGAAAGCCGACCGCCCACGGCAGCCCGATCAGATAATGCGTCGCCACCGCCACCGCGCAGGCAGTGAAAATCACGCAGCCGATCGCCAGCAGCCCGATGGCGCGCAGGTTGAAGCGGAACTCGCGCCAGCTCATCGCCACGCTGGCCGAGTAGATCAGCGGCGGCAGCACCAGCAGCAGGATCAGATCCGGCGGCAGCTCGATCGCCGGCATGCCCGGGATGAACGCCATCGTGATGCCGACCAGCATCAGCAGGATCGCCGGCGCGATCCGGACGCGCCGCGCCACCAGCGAGGTTGCCGCCAGCACCGCAAGCAGGATCAGGAAGATCTGAAATTTGGCTTCCACGGGACCGCGATGTTGGTGAGCCGGCTGCGATCTGTCACCCGAGGACAGAACGAGGTCAAGCCGGGCGGCTCCCGATGGCCGCGGAAGGACGGCGGGGCAACCCTCTGCTCCATGGCATTTGAATCAAGGATACTTCGGAGTTGCACACGTCCGCTAACTCGCCATTCACTGTCGGCTGACGGGAATACCTCTGGTTATAGCTTTGGCAAGATTCGAGGGCTTTTCTATCCGCATGGGTCCGGTGCACTCCATTCCACCAGCGGAGAAGTCGCGTTCACAGACGCGAGGCGTACCGCGCCCGGTGTCGGGCAAACAGGCGGCCGCGCTGGCGCTGTCGGCGTTCACCACGATCGACTCCGGCCTGGCGATGATCGCGCCCGATGGCCGAATGCTGATGACCAATCCGGCGTTCGCGCGACTATTCGGCGAGACGTCCTCGGACGATCTGCTGGCACGGCTGCAGCTCTCGGCCTGGACAGAGGCCGGCGCTGCGACTCCGCCGCTGTCGGTGAACGGTCGCACCGTGCAGATCCGTGTCAAGGCGGTGCCGCAAGGCTACGTCCTCAATTGCGAAGACATCACCGCTGAATCCGAGCGGACCGCGCGTGACACCAGGCAGGCCCGCACCGACCGGCTGACCGAGCTCGGCAACCGGCTTCTGCTACGCGAACGCCTGCAGGAATTGCTCGCCGGTCCGTCCGCTATCCGCGACGATTGCGCGTTGCTGACCATCGATCTCGATCGCTTCAAGGCGGTCAACGACACCCTCGGCCGCAACATCGGCGACGCACTGCTGGGGTTGGTGGCACGCCGGATCCGAGCCACGGCGACCGACGAGGACATCGTCGTCAGAGTGTACGGCGATCAGTTCGCCATCATCCAGCAGGCCCGGCCGCAGCCGGACTCCGCCATCCAGCTGGCCAAGCGGCTGCGCGATCTGCTCAGCCGGCCCTATATGCTGGAAGGGCAATTGATCGACATCACCGCCAATGTCGGCATCGCGCCGCTGGCACAAGCCGTCACGGATGTCGATCAGGCCATCAAAAATGCCGATCTGGCGCTGCGTTGCGCCAAACAGGATCACTCGGTCGATTACTTCGTCTTCGAATCCAGTCTGGACGAGACCGTGAAGGCGCGCCGGGCGCTCGAGACCGATCTGCGCCGGGCGCTGGCGCTGCGCGAATTTGCACTGGTGTATCAGCCGCAATTCGATCTGCAGAGCTGCCGCGTCACCGGGCTCGAGGCGCTGCTGCGCTGGAATTCGCCGACCCGCGGGCCGGTGTCGCCGATGGACTTCATCCCGCTCGCCGAAGAGACCGGGATCATCAGTCCGATCGGCGAATGGGTGCTGCGCACCGCCTGCCGCGACGCCGCGAATTGGCCGGACGACATCACCGTGGCGGTCAACATTTCGGCGGTGCAGTTCGCCAATCGGGCGCTCGCCACCATCGTGCTGTCGGCATTGGCGGACAGCGGTCTCGATCCGCGGCGGCTGGAGCTCGAGATCACCGAAAGCGTGATGCTCGATGCCCGCGGCACGGCGCTCGGTGTGCTGCAGCGGCTGCGCGCCACCGGCGTGAGCGTCTCCCTCGACGATTTCGGCACCGGCTATTCGTCGCTCGGCTATCTGCGCAGCTTTCCGTTCGACAAGATCAAGATCGACCAGAGCTTCGTGCGCGGCGCCGCCGAGGACCCGGGCAACCGCGCGATCGTGCGGGCGATCGCATCGCTCGGCCAGAATCTCGGCATGGCGACGGTCGCCGAAGGCGTCGAGACCGCCGAGCATATGGAGCGGGTCGCCGCCGATGGCTGCACTCATGTGCAGGGCTACCTGATCAGCCGGCCGTTGCCCGCCGAGCGAGTTCGAACGTTTCTCGGACTGAGCGAGGCGGCCCCCGGACCAGGTCTGTCCGACCACTTCAAGGTCGCGTAGTGCCGATCCGGCCGTATCGCTGCGTGTATTGGAGCAAGCACCGGATCGACGGTGAAGCGGGCGAGATCGACGCTGGCCTCGGCGCGATCCTGAGCTCGGCGCGCCGCAACAATCGGCTGCTCGGCGTCACCGGCGCGCTGGTGTTCGATCGGGGTCTGTTCGCCCAGTTTCTCGAAGGCGAGATTCGCGCGGTCGAGCTGGTGTTCGAGAACATCCAGCGCGACGAGCGGCACGGCGACACCCAGGTGCTGTCGTTCGGCGTGGCGGCCGAGCGCGCGTTTCGCCCCTGGCCGATGGCGTTTCTTGGACGCACCGACGAAGAGCATCTGCGATTTGCCGATTGCGGCGACGAGGCCGGCGCCAGCATGCGCCGGCTCGAAGCCGAGAGGCTGCGCGACCTCGTTCGCACTCTGGGCGATGAAGGCCCGATGCAGCGCCGCTGACGCTCACAGCGCGCTGGCGGCGATGTTGACCATCAGGGCGACCAGCGCGGTATTGAACACGAACGACGCCACGCCGTGCGCCGTCGCGGTGCGGCGGATGGTCTTGTCGGTGATGCCGACGTCGGACACTTGCGCCGTCATGCCGATCACGAACGAGAAGTACACGAAGTCCCAATAGTCGGGTTCGGAATCGTCGCCGCTTCCGGGAAACGCCAGGCCGCCGACCTGGCTGCCGCGGTAGTACTCGTGCGCGTAGTGCAGCGCGAACGTGGTGTGCACCGCCGCCCATGACAGCGCGATGGTCACGATCGCCAGCACCAGCTCGGCTTTGCCGCGATGGCCGCCGCCGAGTTCGAACACGATCGCCGCGATGCTGGCGAACGCGCCGGTCGCCGTCACCAGCAGGATCAGGAAGCGGCCGTCGTCCTGCCACACCGCGTTGCGGCGGATGTAGTCGACGCCGCAGCGCGCCATCATCGCAAATGCCAGCGTCAGATAGACGACGATCGAGACGTCCCAGGCGATCAGCGCCTGCGTGCCTGGTCGCAGCCACGCCGGCAGCAGCAGTGCCGCGATGACGCCGACGATGATCGAGATGAACAGCCGCGGCCGCGAATACACCACGCGCACCGCGCGTGGCAGCTTTTGGAAGCGCAGGAGGCGGCTGTCCTCGGGCGCTTCGCGGCTCATGCCGCGGTCAGTTCTTGCGCTCGGCGACGAACCGGGCAGCAGCACGCAGCACGTCGCCCCTGGCACCGAACGGCGCCAGCGCCTCGTCGGCCTTCGCGATCAGGTCGCGCACGCGCTGCTTGGCGCCGTCGACGCCGAGCTGGGTGACGAAGGTGGTTTTGCCGAGCGCGGCGTCGGCGCCCGCCGGCTTGCCGAGCGCCGCGGCATCGCCTTCGACGTCGAGCAGATCGTCGGCGATCTGGAACGCCTCACCGAGCGCGCGGCCGTAATCGTCGAGCGCGCGGTACTGGTCTGCCGTTGCCTGTCCGAGGATGGCGCCGGCAACGCAGCCGTAGCGCAGCAGCGCGCCGGTTTTCATCTGCTGCAACTTTGCCACATCGACCGGCTCGCGGTCGCCGAACCGGCCTTCGCCGGCGAGATCGAGCATCTGGCCGCCGACCATGCCGCCGAGCCCGGCACACCGCGCCAGCACGCGATTGAGATCGAGCCGCACCTTGGCGTCCTGATGCACTTCGTCGCGGGTGATGATGTCGAACGCCAGCGTCAGCAGCGCGTCGCCGGCCAGAATCGCCGTGGCGTCGTCATAGGCCTTGTGCAGCGTCGGCCGGCCGCGACGCAGATCGGAATTGTCCATCGCCGGCAGATCGTCGTGGATCAGCGAATAGCAATGGATGCACTCCAGCGCAGCGCCGACCAGCAGCGCACCGGCGCGATCGACCCCGAACACCGCGGCACTTTCAACGGCCAGGAACGGACGCAGCCGCTTGCCGCCGCCGAGCGTCGAATAGCGGATCGCCTCCATCAGCCGGCGCGGTCGGGCGATCTCGTCGGGCAGCAGGTCGTCGGACAACAGCCGCCCGAGCAGGGCTTCGGTCTCCTCGGCGGTGGCGTCGAGCCGTTTGGCGAAATCGATCGTGGACGTGCCGGTGGCCATTCGAAAGTGCTCCAGATAAAATTCGGCCGGACCATTTCACCATGGCGCCGGCTTCGTCAATTCGGCGCTGTGCTGGGGTGGTGTATCAGGGGAGCTGAACCGATGCCGGGCACTGTGACCATCGTGGCCCAGCGCCGCGGCCGGGCGGCGGGTGGGGCCGTATGAAACGCCTGATCCGTGCCGCCTTTGTGGTGCTGCTTCTGCTGCTTGCCGCGCCTTATGTGCTGACGCTGGCTTACAGCGCCGGCCATCCGGTCTCGACCCTGATGATCTGGCGCAGCCTGACCGGCGCGGCGGTGACGCGCGACTGGATCGACATCGAACGGATTTCACCCGCGTTGCCGCGCAGCGTGGTCGCCTCCGAAGACGCCAAGTTCTGCAGCCATCGCGGCATCGACTGGGATTCGGTGCGCGACGTCATCGACGACATGCAGGACGGCGAGGCGACGCGCGGCGGCTCGACCATCACCCAGCAGGTCGCCAAGAACCTGTTCCTGTGGCCCGGCCGCAGCGTCGTGCGCAAGGCGCTGGAGTTTCCGCTGGCGCTGTGGATCGACTTCGTGCTGTCGAAGCAGCGCGTCCTCGAACTCTATCTGAACATCGCCGAATGGGGCCCGGACGGCCAATTCGGCGCCGAGGCCGGTGCGGCCTATGCGTTCGGCGGATCGGCGGCCCGGCTCACCGCGCAGGAAGCCGCTCTGATGGCAGCAATCCTGCCCAACCCGCGGATTCGTAGCGCCAAAAAGCCCGGGCCGGGGGTCCGCCGGTTGGCCGCAACCTATGTGGCGCGGGCTCGATCCGCCGAATTGCAATCGTGCTGGCGCGAAAATAGCGGCTCCTGAGACGATTTAGGCCGCCCGGTGGTCTAGCCATCCTCCACAGCTTCCGTTATAAGCCCGGCCTTAGCTTTCCGCCTGCGCGCGAGTGCCGGGCCGTCCCGCTGTGGACGACGACATCAATCCCGTCAAGGATCAACGATATGGCCGTTCCGAGAAGAAAAACTTCGCCCTCGCGGCGTGGCATGCGCCGGTCGGCGGACGCGCTGAAGCGCCCGACCTACGCGGAAGACAAGGATTCCGGCGAACTGCGCCGCCCGCATCATCTCGACCTCAAGACCGGGATGTACAAGGGCCGCCAGGTCATCAAGAAGAAGGACGCCTGAGCTTCGCTCAGGTTTGATCGGCGCGGCCTCGCCGCGTCGATTTTGCGGCTATGCCGACCAGTTCGCTCGACTGCGATGCTGATCCGGCGGATGCGATCGCGGAGTTGCGCGACGCAGGTGGATGCGACTCTTTGATGATCGCTGCTCTCTGATGATCGCTGCCGACGCCCGAATCTGCTCCAACTGTTGCGTTAGAGAGTAGCCCGCGGCCACCCGAACGGGGCGCCTCGGTGTATGGTCTTTCTGAACAACGGGCTTTGCGGATGTCGATCATCGGTTTCCCGCTGCTGCTGATCCCGATCGCGATCTGCAACATCGTTATCTTCATGATGCCCGGCGTCGGCTTCGACGCAGCGCTGACCCGTGTGCCGCTTCCCTCAGGCGCGGTTTGGACGATCAGCGGCGGCGACATGCTGGTCGCGTTCGGTGTGCTGCTGCTGCTGTTCGAAGTCATCAAGGCGGGGCGGCCGGGCGCCAAATATCTCACCGATCATCTGCTGTCGCTGCTGGTCCTGGCCGGCACCGTCGCCGAATTCGTCCTGCTGCCGCAGTTCGCCAACCCCACGGTGTTTTTGCTGGCGACACTGATGCTGGTGGATTTCTTCGCCGGCATCGCGCTGCGCCGCCGTCCGCAGCCTCGCGTTGCGCACCAAGCCGCGGAGGTCGAGCCGGAGACCGCTCCAACCGAACCGGCGACCGCACCCGCCGCATCGCCCGAAGCATCCGCTAAATCGACATCGTCTGTTGCATCGGCTTCCGCTGCGGCCACCGCGTCTTCGGCTTCGAGTTCTGCGGCGTCGATCGCCGAAGCCGTTCTCCTCGACCGCCCACAGCCGGTGGCGGCGCCCACTGGCTCGCCGCGTGTGACCTCGCCGGCACTGCAGCCTGACGGCGACGCTGCCGGCGCTCAGGCCGAGCGCTGAAGCTCGAATTTACATCAGGACATCCGCCGGGTACGCCCGGCTGCATAGACGGGCGCTGACCGGTAGGCTGCGGTTGCCTCGTCCGGCTCTGCACGAAACACGCCACGGGTCTGCGGGTAGCCGCCTTCGATTGCCAACAATTGTGCGATGAAGTTGGCCGAGGGCCGGACAGGACGGTCGGTGTAGCGCGTCCGCGACGGTGACGACATCACCGGCACCGGCTCGATCAGCTCGGCTTCGACCGCCTCGGCTGCTCCGAAGCCACCGATGTCGTCGTCTTGGTCGATCCGGATGCCTACCATCGTCGTTCAACCTGCACCGCGCCGGGACACCTGCCTCGCTACAAAGGTACCTTCGCAAGGATTATGCCCGGCGGCCTCGTAACGTTCCCAGGTCAGGGTCAAACAGGGTTTCCGGATTGTTAACGATCTCGGCCTAGCCTGAACAGTCAGCGGCGCTCTATTCTGCGGTGGAGAATCATCTGATCCCGTCCCGAAACGAGGCAGTTGTGCCAGCCGCCGATCCATCGCTCGACCCGCCGGCAGCGCCCGCCGAAGCGATCCGCCCGGAGCCGGCTAGAATCCTGTCGGCGCTCGGGCAGGCTGCTTTCGTGTGGGATCTAACGACCGACGCGATGATCTGGACCGAGCGCGCGCCGGACCTTTTTCCAGACATCCCCGCCGACACTCTTGCGACCGGTGGCGCTTTCGCCATGCTGATCGAACCATCGCGGGGAATTCGAAGCGACGCTTTGCTGAGCACCGCGGCTGCGGCCGGCGCTCACTGCGTGCCTTACCGCATCGAATATGGCGTGCGGGCGACGACCTCGGCGCCGATCACCTGGATCGAGGAAAGCGGCTGCTGGTACGCGGGCCCGGACGGGCGGCCGGCGCGGGTCGATGGTCTGGTCCGCATCAACAACGAGCGTCACGCCCGCGACGAGCAACTGCTGAAGCTTTCGCAGCACGATGCTCTGACCGGCGAACTCAACCGCACCCACCTGGTGGCGGCGCTCGCCGAAGCGATCGAAGAGGCGTCGCGCTTTCGCAACGGCCTGTGCTTCATGCTGATCGGCCTCGATCATCTGGCGCGCATCAACGACTCGCTCGGCTTCGACGTCGCCGACGAAGTCATCGCCACCATTGCGCAGCGAATCCGCGCGCGGCTGCGCGCCGGCGATCAGCTCGGCCGCTTCTCGGGCAACAAGTTCGGGTTGATCCTGAAGAACTGCACGGCAGACGACGCCCAGGTGGCGGCCGAGCGCTTCCTCGCCGCGGTGCGCGACGACATCGTGCCGACGCGCTCCGGCCCGGTGTCGGTGACGGCGTCGATCGGGGCCGTGATCTCCCCGCGCTACGCCCGCACCACCGACGAGGTGATCAACCGCGCCCAGGAGGCGCTGTCGACGGCGAAGCACCGCCGCTGCGGCAAGCAGTCGATGTGGCGGCCGAATGTCGAGCGCGATGCCCAGCGCCGGGTCAACATCCGCGTCACCGACGAGATCGTCACCGCGCTCAACGAGCGCCGCATCGTGCTGGCCTATGAGCCTGTCGTCGATGCCGCGACGCGGGCACTGGCCTTTCACGAATGCCTGGTTCGCATGATGCAGAGCGACGGCCAGATGTTGCTGGCGCCCGACATCTTGCCGGTCGCCGAGCGGCTCGGACTGATCCGGCTTGTCGATCATCGCGTGCTCGAACTGGTAGTGGCCGAACTCGCGGCCGCGCCGCAGACCACTCTCAGCCTGAACATTTCGCCGGACAACACGATGGATGCAGACTGGTGGGCCGGCATCGAATCGCTGATGCTGGCGCATCCCGGAGTCGCCGACCGGCTGATCGTTGAGATTACCGAGACGGTGGCAATCCAGGACATCAATGAGGTGCGCGGCTTCGTCACCCGGCTGAAGAAGCTCGGTGCAAAGATCGCGATCGACGATTTCGGCGCCGGCTACACCTCATTCCGCAACCTGCGCAGTCTCGGCGTCGATATCGTCAAGATCGACGGTGCCTTCGTGCAGAACATCGCGCGCTCGGCGGACGATCGCGCCTTCGTGCAGACGCTGATCGATCTGGCGCGACGGCTCGGCATCAGGACAGTGGCCGAGTGGGTGCAGGACGACGAGTCGGCGCAGCTGCTGCACGATTGGGGCTGCGACTACATCCAGGGACGCCTGATCGGCCTCGCCTCGGAGCACCGCCCCTGGCTTACAAGAGACGTGGCGAAAGACGACGTCGTTCGAGAGCGTCTGGCGAAGTAGCCGGGTGTCACAAGGCTTTGCCGGATGACTCAAAGCCCGGCCGATGGAATCAGTTATCGCCTCGCCCGACGCCATGCCGGCCAGTGCCGCGAATCCACGTCTTGCCGAGACGTTCGCGCTGAAGCCATCAATGACCGGGACGAGCCCGGCCGAAACTGAATGACTGGCTTTGGCCAGTTGCCTGAAGCAGCAGGCGACAGTCCCAGATGTCTCCGCGCGGTGCGTCTCGACTCCGCGCGGCTGACGTCTGGACTACTCGTCCTTCTTCGGCTGTTCGAGCGACATCCGATCGAGCCGATCCTGCATGTCCTTCATCTGCCGACGAAGATCGTCGATCGTGTCGGCCTCGCGTGCCGGCTCGCCAGGAGTGGCTTCGCCCTCGACATCGAGGCTCGACTTGCGCGGCACGAACATCGAGAAGGTCTGCTGAAACAGCTCCATGTTGCGGCGGACCGTTTCCTCGAGCGGCGCGAACGGCGTCATGCTCAAGGTGCTGCTCATCTGCTTGCGGAATTTCTCCTGCTCGCGGGTCAGCGAATCGATCGATTGCTCGAGATATTTCGGAACCACCATCTGCATGCTGTCGCCGTAGAAGCGGATCAGCTGGCGCAGGAAGGTGGTCGGCAGCAGGTTCTGCCCGGCCTTGTTTTCCTGCTCGAAGATGATCTGGGCCAGGACCGACCGTGTGATGTCATCCCCGGTCTTGGCGTCGTAGACGAGGAAGTCTTCGCCGTCTTTTACCATCGACGCGAGATCTTCGAGGGTCACGTAGGTACTGGTGCCGGTGTTGTAGAGTCGCCGGTTCGCGTATTTTTTGATTGTGGTTGGTTGGTCTGATTTCGCCATGGCACCCACACGCATGGAGGAAAGGAACCCGCCGCTCCCTGACGACGGGGCTGAGACGCAATGCAATAAAGTAAGCACTTCCAATGCGGTTCGGCTACCGTTTTGTGCGACAGCGATGAAACGGCAGGCACCGGGTGCCTTGAACCGTGCCGACGGCGTGACTTTATAAGCAGGAAAGCCGTGTCCCCGATTGACACGCCGGGGCCGCATTCTCAGGATGGCCGCCGACGCTGGCCGATCCAACCGGCACCCGCCGTCCAAACAATCGTTCAATCAACTCGAGCCCCAGGAGATGTCCATGTCGGACGATGTCGTCATCGTCAGCGCTGCCCGCACCGCTGTCGGAAGCTTCAACGGCGCCTTCGCCAATACGCCTGCGCACGATCTCGGCGCTGTCGCCATCAAGGCGGCGCTCGAGCGCGCCGGCATCGAGCCTGGCCGCGTCTCCGAAGTGATCATGGGCCAGATCCTCACCGCGGCGCAGGGTCAGAACCCCGCCCGCCAGGCCTCGATTGCGGCCGGCATTCCGGTCGAAAGCCCGGCCTGGGGCGTCAATCAGTTGTGTGGCTCCGGCCTGCGCACCGTGGCGCTCGGCTATCAGGCGCTGATGAACGGCGACTCCGATGTCGTCGTCGCCGGTGGCCAGGAATCGATGAGCATGGCGCCGCATGCCCAGTATCTGCGCGGCGGCGTGAAGATGGGCGGCGTCGAGTTCATCGACACCATGATCAAGGACGGTCTGTGGGACGCCTTCAATGGCTATCACATGGGCAACACTGCCGAGAACGTCGCAAAGCAGTATCAGATCACCCGTCAGCAGCAGGACGAGTTCGCGGTCTCATCGCAGCAGAAGGCCGAGGCGGCGCAGAAGGCCGGCCGGTTCAAGGACGAGATCGTCCCTGTGACGATCAAGACCCGCAAGGGCGATATCATCGTCGACACCGACGAGTATCCTCGCCACGGCGCGACCATCGAGGCGATGACCAAGCTGAAGCCGGCGTTCGAGAAGGACGGCACCGTCACCGCGGCGAATGCATCGGGCATCAACGACGGCGCCGCCGCGGTCGTGCTGATGAAGGCGAGCCAGGCCGCCAAGGAAGGCAAGACACCGCTGGCCCGCATCGTGTCGTGGGCGCATGCCGGCGTCGATCCCAAGATCATGGGTACCGGTCCGATTCCCGCCTCACGCGCGGCGCTGAAGAAGGCCGGCTGGAATATCTCCGATCTGGATTTGATCGAAGCCAACGAAGCCTTCGCGGCGCAGGCCTGCGCGGTGAACAAGGATCTCGGCTGGGACGTCTCGAAGGTCAATGTCAATGGCGGCGCGATCGCGATCGGTCATCCGGTCGGTGCATCGGGCGCACGCGTGTTGGTAACTCTGCTGCACGAGATGCAGAAGCGCGATGCGAAGAAGGGACTCGCGACGCTGTGCATCGGCGGCGGTATGGGAATCGCGATGTGCCTCGCTCGCGATTGAAGCAACGTCGCGCCGCTGATGCGGCATGATGTTGCAACACGCGTAGCAAGGTGCAGTGCATCAACGAATGTTCAAACGCCCGGCAGATTGCCGGGCGTTTTTGCTTGATGTTCGTCAGCGGGCAGATTTTATTCGAGACGACACAAACGAAATCTAGAAAAGAATGAGCATTGCGGAGGGAGTTTGAAATGGCGCGTGTGGCGTTGGTAACTGGGGGAACGCGCGGTATCGGTGCGGCAATCAGTAAGGCACTCAAGACCGCAGGTCATGCGGTCGCGGCGACTTACGCGGGCAATGATTCGGCGGCGGAGCGCTTCAAGGACGAGGCAGGTATTCCAGTATACAAGTGGGACGTGAGTTCGTTCGATGCTTGCGCGGCAGGCGTGAAACAGGTCGAGGCCGATCTCGGACCTGTCGACATTCTGATCAACAATGCCGGCATCACGCGCGACGGCGCGTTTCACAAGATGACGCTCGAGCAGTGGAACGCGGTGATCAACACCAATCTCGGTTCGCTGTTCAACATGACCCGGCAGGTGATCGAAGGCATGCGGGCGCGCAAGTTCGGCCGCATCGTCAACATCTCGTCGATCAATGGTCAGAAGGGCCAGTTCGGCCAGGTCAACTATTCGGCCGCAAAGGCCGGCGACATCGGCTTCACCAAGGCCTTGGCGCTCGAGAACGCGCGCGGCGGCATCACGGTGAACGTGATCTGCCCGGGCTACATCAACACCGAGATGGTGCAGGCGGTGCCCAAGGACGTGCTGGAGAAAGCGATCCTGCCGCTGATCCCGTGCAACCGGCTCGGCGAAGCCGACGAGATCGCCCGCGCGGTGGTGTTCCTCGCCGGCGAAGAGTCCGGTTTCATCACCGGCTCGACGCTGACCATCAATGGCGGCCAGTACATGACGTGAGCCAGCCACATTGTGCAGGTGCCGAAGGCGGACCGCATCACGGTCCGCCTTCTCGTTTTGAACGATCTTTGACGATGATCTCGCCATGACGCCGCGTACCGCCACTCTGATCGGTCTATCCGCCATCCTGATGTGGTCGCTGCTCGCGGTGCTGACGGTGGGGACCGGAACCATCCCGCCGTTCCAGCTCGCCGCAATGACGTTCGCGATCGGCGCGCTGGCGGCGTCGACCGGATGGACCGTGCGCCCCGCCGCGATGCGGGCGCTGCGCCAGCCCGCATTGGTGTGGGCCGTCGGCGTCGGCGGACTGTTCGGCTATCACGCGCTGTATTTTCTCGCGCTGCGACTGGCGCCCCCGGCCGAGGCCGGGCTGCTGAACTATCTGTGGCCGCTGCTGATCGTGCTGTTCTCGTCGGCGCTGCCCGGCGAGCGGCTGAAGCTGCACCATATCGTCGGCGCCCTGCTGGGGCTCGCCGGCACAGCCCTGCTGCTGCTCGGCAACGGCGCCGCGCTCGACCAGGCGCACTGGCCCGGGCTCGCGGCGGCGTTCGTGGCCGCCTTCGTCTGGGCGACCTATTCGGTGTTGTCGCGGCGCCTGAAGGCGGTACCCACCGATGCGGTCGCGGGCTTCTGCTTTGCGACCGCGGGGCTCGCCGCACTCGTGCACGGCGCGATCGAAACCACGGTCTGGCCGCAGAGCGCGTCGCAATGGCTCGCGATTTTCGCGCTCGGCATCGGCCCGGTCGGCGCGGCCTTCTACGCCTGGGACATCGGCATGAAGCGCGGCGACATCCGCGTGCTCGGCGCAGCGAGCTACGCGACTCCGCTGCTGTCGACGGGCTTTCTGATCATCGCCGGCTATGCGCAGCCCACCACGACACTCGCGCTGGCGGCGCTGCTGATCGCGGGCGGCGGCCTGCTCGCTGCCAAGGACATGCTCGGGGCGACGCCAATCGATTAGACGTGGGGACGAACGAAAGCGCCGCGCCGACGGCTATTGCTCGAGAACCATCTGGCCATTCGCATATTCGAAGCGCTTCAGCTTCGACAGAAATGACAGGCCCAGCAGATTCTCTGATAGCGCTTCGTCCGGCAGCACCATGGCGTCGACGTCGCGCACGATCAGTCCGCCGATATCGAGCATCGCGATCCGTGTCCGCGCGGCCTTCACGGTGCCATTGGCGGTCGTCACCTTCGCGGTGTAGTCCGCCGGCCGCGGCCGCAATCCGAACTGCGCGGCCGAGCGCTCGTTGAGCGCGACCACGGATGCGCCGGTGTCGACCATGAAGGCGAGGCGTTGGCCGTCGATCCGTCCGTTGGTCTGGAAATGGCCGCGCGGATCGCGCGGGATCGCGAGGCTGCGGGTGCCCGCCTGTGACGACAATCCGACCGTCGCCTTGTTGGCCACGCTGGCCTGTGCCGGCGCCGGCATCATCCGGTCTGCCATCTCGGCCATCGCAGTGCCGAGAATCGCCAGCACCGCCGCGATCATCAAGATGTTACGCATCACGCATACCCACACCAGCCAAGGCCGCGCCATAGAATCACGCGGGCGCGGCGTCTGCGACCGATGCGGTCGCCGCTGCCGGCTATTTTGACCAAAAGGGTGAGCGAAGCCTTAATGACCGGCGCGGCAACGCATGCGCCGGTGTGTCATGTGCCGCGCGGCTTGGCCCGGCGGGTCGGCGGCGCGCTGGCCGGATCTTCCGGCCAGGGATGGCGCGGGTAGCGGCCGCGCAGATCGGCCCGCACCCCCGCATAGGAGCCGCGCCAGAATCCCGGCAGGTCGCGCGTCACCTGCACCGGGCGATGCGCCGGCGACAGCAACTCCAGCACCAGCGCGACCTTGCCGCCGGCGACCGAGGGGTGCGTGGTCAGCCCGAACAATTCCTGCAGCCGTACCGCGATGGTCGGCCCTTGCTCGGCCTCGTAGTCGATCGGCAGATGCGAGCCGGTCGGCGCTTCGAAATGCGTCGGTGCCTCGCGGTCGAGCCGGGCGCGCAGATCCCAAGGCAGCAGACTCATCAACGCGTCGGACAGATCGGAGGCGGAGATGTCCTTGAGACCAGTTTTGTCGAACAAGGCCGGCACCAGCCACGCCTCACGCTGCGCGGCCAGGCCCTCGTCCGACAGATCGGGCCACGGATCACCTTCGGCCTTGCGCAGGAACATCACCCGGCCGCGCCATTGCTGCAGCTGCTTCGACCACGGCAGCCGGTCGAGCCCGGCGGCGATCAAACCATCGGCGAGCACCCGGGCGGTGTGCTCCGACGTCGTCAGCGACAGCGGCGCCTCGCTGAGCGTGATCGCATGCAGGGCGCGCCGCCGCCGTGCCCGCAGTGCCATCGCGGCGCGATCGAAGGAGACCTCGTCGGCATCGACGATCTGATGGCCAAAGTGCCGCTCGATCTCGGCGAGCGTGATCGGCGCAGCAAGCAGAATGCGCCCCTGCGCCGCGGTGCCGGTGAGTTCGCCGACCGCCAGATAGGGCGCCCGCGCCAACGCCGACGTCTGCTCGATCGCCGCGCCGCGTCCATTGGCCAGCACGAACGAGCCGTTGCCACGATTCCTGGCGACGCGATCGGGAAACGCGAAGGAGAGGAGCACGCCCGTGGAGAGCGCTAGATCTGCTGCTGGTTGTTGTGCACCGCGCGCCGTCGAGCCGCGGCCTGACTCCCCTCCCCCTTGCGGGGAGGGGGTGGGGGTGCCCCGAATCGCAGCCGTGCCCGTGGCCCCCCCACCCCGACCCTCCCCCGCAAGGGGGGAGGGAGAAGAAGAGGACGCCTGCCCGGCCCACCTTTGCGCCATCTGCCGGGCGCTGCCGGCGCGCTGGGAGCGGTCGCGGCGAAAGCCGTCGCGGCGCGCGTCGAGATCGGCGCTGTCGCCGCCGAGGCCACGCTCGGTGAGGATCGCGGCGATTTCGGCAGCCTCCTCGGCGTGATCCCAACGCGCCGCATCGACGATCATGCGGGCCAGCCGCGGCGGCAGCGCCATCGCGCGTAAGGCCCTGCCCTCGTCGGTAATGCGGCCATCGGGGTCCAGCGCGCCGAGCTCGCGCAGCAGTTCGCGCGCCTCCTTCAGCGCCGGCGCCGGCGGCGGATCGAGGAAGGCCAGCGTCGCCGGATCGCTGACGCCCCATTGGGCCAGATCGAGCAGCAGCGACGACAGGTCGGCGGACAGGATTTCCGGCTGGGTGTAGGCCGGCAGCGACGCGGTCTGCGGTTCGTCCCACAGCCGGTAGCAAACGCCCGGCTCGATACGGCCGGCACGGCCGCGGCGCTGATCGACCGCGGCGCGCGAGGCCCGGACCGTTTCCAGCCGGGTCAGCCCGAGATCCGGCTCATAGCGCGGCACGCGCGCCAGCCCGCAATCGACCACGATGCGGACGCCTTCGATGGTCAGCGATGTTTCGGCGATCGAGGTGGCCAGCACGACCTTGCGCTGCCCCTTGGGCGCCGGCTGGATCGCGCGGTCCTGCACGGCGGCGTCGAGCGCGCCGAACAACGGCACGATCTCGACCGAGGGGTCCTGCACCCGCTCGCGCAGCATCGTCTCGGTGCGGCGGATCTCGGCGGCGCCGGGCAGGAATGCCAGCACCGATCCGGCATCGCTGCGCAGCGCGGCCGCGATCGCCTCGGCCATCTGCCGCTCCATCGGCGCGTCGCTGCGGCGGCCGAGATAGCGGGTGTCGACCGGAAAGGCGCGACCGAGACTCTCCACCACTGGCGCCTCGCCGAGCAGCCTGGCGACGCGGGCGCCGTCGATCGTCGCCGACATCACCAGGATGCGCAGGTCTTCCCGCAGCCCCTGCTGGGCGTCACGCGCCAGAGCCAGCCCCAGATCGGCGTCGAGCGAGCGCTCGTGAAATTCGTCGAACAGCACCGCTCCGACGCCGCTCAGTTCCGGATCGTCGAGGATCTGCCGGGTGAAGATGCCCTCGGTGACGACCTCGATGCGGGTGGCGCGCGACACTTTCGAGCCGAACCGGACGCGGTAGCCGACCGTCTCGCCGGCCTTCTGGCCGAGCGTCTTCGCCATCCGCTCGGCGCTGGCCCGCGCGGCGATGCGGCGCGGCTCCAGCACGATGATCTTCCGGCCCAAAAGCCACGGCGCGTCGAGCAGCGCCAGCGGCACCCGCGTGGTCTTGCCGGCGCCGGGCGGCGCCACCAGCACGGCGGTGCTGCCCGCGGTGAGCGCCGCGGCGAGATCACCGAGGGCGTCGTCGATCGGCAGCGGCGTGTCGAAGGTGCGGGGCAAGGATCACTCGGAGGCAGGGGAACGGCGCGATGGTTAACAGAAACCATAAAGCGCGGCAAAATCGCCGCCGCGCACCCAATTCCCGAAACCAGGCACATTCCTTGACCGGCGCAACACTAACGCAACCGATCTTGCCGAAGATGCGTATGAGCCGCATCAGACAGGAACAGCGATGACCGCGAACGGCACACATGCTCCCGCCCGCATGCATGGCGACCGGGTCGACTGGGTCGACTACGCCAAGGGCATCTGCATCATCATGGTGGTGATGATGCATTCGGTGCTGGGTGTCGAGGCCGCGGCCGGCCAGACCAGTTTCATGCACTACGTGGTCGAGTTCGCCAAACCGTTCCGGATGCCGGACTTCTTCCTGATCTCCGGCCTATTCCTGGCGGTGGTGATCGACCGCGACTGGCGGACCTATCTGGACCGCAAGGTGGTGCACTTTGCCTACTTCTACGCGCTGTGGGTGACGATCCAGTTCGCCATCAAGGCGCCCTCCTTCGCGGCCCAGGTGGGCTGGGCCGGCGTCGCCAAGCTGTACGCGCTGTCGTTCATCGATCCGTTCGGCACGTTGTGGTTCATCTATCTGCTGCCGATCTTTTTCGTCGTCGCCAAGGCGACGCGCGGCCTGCCGCCGCTGCTGGTCTTGGGCGCCGCGGCCGTCCTCGAGTCGCTGCATCTGCAGACCGGCTGGACGGTGCCGGACGAATTCTGCGCCCGGTTCTTCTATTTCTACGCCGGCTATTTGTTCGCCCGGCACGTCTTCGCGTTCTCGGACGCTGCCCGCGCCCGCCCAGCGCTGGCGCTCGCCGGACTCGCGGCCTGGGCGGTGGTGAATGCTGCGCTGGTGCATCTCGGCGTCAGCGAATGGCCTCTGATCTCGCTCGTGCTCGGCCTTGCCGGCGCCGGCGCCATCATCGCCACCGGCACGCTGCTGGCCGAGAAGCGCTGGCTCGACGGCCTGCGGTTCTGCGGCGAGCATTCGATCGTGATCTATCTGGCGTTCTTTCTGCCGATGGCGATCAGCCGCACGTTGCTGCTGAAGTTCGGCAGCTTCCTCGATCTCGGCGTGATCGCCATCCTGGTCAACATCGCCGGCGTGGTCGGCGCGCTGATCATCTGGTGGCTGGCGCTGAAGACCGGCGCCCGCTTCCTGTTCGACCGCCCGGACGCGTTCTGGATCGCGCCGCGCAAGAAGGAGGCGCGGCTGCAGGCGGCGGAATGAGCCACGCAGCTTTCGGCCGCCTCTGGCGCTAAGAGGCCCCGCCTACGCAGCTTCCTCAAGCCCCAACTTTGCAACCCGGGATGCGAAGACACGATGCAGATCATTCAACCGTTTTGCCAACCACTCATGTTGCCGCTGCCAATCTGCCTCATCGTCGGGATCGACATCGTGGAGATATGATGCCACGCGACTATCCCGCCTCGAAGGTAGCTCCTCCCATTCCAGCGGATAGCCAAGCTCCCCTTCAACAGCTTCTTTTTGGAGCAGCAATAGGCCGAGATTTGATTTAGCCTGCTCGCCGGCGATGTATAATTCTGCGCGGATCTGCCGTTTCGGTCGTATCATTACAGCGCTCAGATGGAAGCCCACTCGCCCGATCGGATAATCCATCCATGATTGAGCTTGAGGTTTCTTGTTGCCAGCCACTGCTCCCGCCAACCTCCTGAGTTGCCCTTGGAACAACTCCCAGTAGGAACGCTGCAGAGAACGGATTTCGGACAACTCAGCATCATCGATGACATGCGCCGCTTGAGCGACCGATTGGGTCCAATTGTTTGGCATCGAGACAATGTTGAATTTCGGCGCAGCTGGCGACGCTCCTATTCGCCAAAGCTCGACCTCCAACCCGAAAAATCGGAAACTCTCATCGGTGATTCGATTCAACCAATCCAGCGTCGACCTATGTTCCTCGGTGAACTTGGCGGCTATCCATACGATAGTTACGGCGTCAAGCCCCGATGCATAGGTCAGCAATTGACCAAGATGGCCATGATCCGTTCGCTCAAGCTGATTCTCTATGAGAACCCATCTATCGACGCCAATTTCTTTGCAGAGGATATCAGCGCGAAAAGGACCAACCTTGCGCTCATGAGCCTCGTACTCAATTTCTATACCGAGCGCTTCGGCCAGAATTTCCAAGTTTTCCTTTCTTGCTAACCAAGGCGTGAAGTCAGCAGATTCGGATGACCAAATACTGCGAAGATCAACCGATTCGAGGCGGCCCAATTCGCTCGTCGCCATTTTCTCCACCAGCTATTTTCGAATTCGTTTGAATCGAAGTCGGTCGTGCGGGATGTAAATCGCGACCGCTTTACTCATAAACCTATTTGACGCGTACCTCACCGCCAAACATCCGCCTGCACCACCGCATCTTCTCGCCAGGCTTCGCGCGCGGCCTTGTTGGCCATCCAGTTCGGCAGGAAGGTCAGCGCTTCATCGAGGATGTGGGGGGTGTGCAGGCCGGGCGAATATTCCAGCGCGCGCTTGTAGTATTCTTTGAGGGCCGGCCGGAAGGTCGGATGCGCGCAGTTCTCGATGATCACCTTCGCCCGCGCCTTGGGCGACAGCCCGCGCAAATCGGCGAGGCCCTGCTCGGTGACGATCACCTGGACGTCGTGCTCGGTGTGGTCGACATGCGAGGCCATCGGCACGATGCAGGAGATCTTGCCGCCCTTGGCGGCCGACGGCGTCATGAAGAACGACAGATAGGAGTTGCGGGCGAAATCGCCCGACCCGCCGATGCCGTTCATGATGCTGGTGCCGGTGATGTGGGTCGAATTGACGTTGCCGTAGATGTCGGCCTCGATCAGCCCGTTCATCGCGATCACGCCGAGCCGGCGGATCACCTCCGGATGATTGGAGATCTCCTGCGGTCGCAGCACGATGCGCTCGCGATAGAAATCGAGGTTGCGGAGGAATTCGTCGTAGCCGTCCGGCGACAGCGACAGCGCGGTGGCTGAGGCGAGTGTCAGCTTGCCCTTGCGGAGCAGGCTGAGCATGCCGTCCTGCAGCACCTCGGTGTAGGCCGTCATGTTTTCGAACGGCCCGTTCTCGAGCCCGGCCATCACCGCGTTGGCGACGTTGCCGACGCCGGACTGCAGCGGCAGCAGGTTCGGCGGCAGCCGGCCTTTCTTCACCTCATGGCCGAGAAATTCGAGGATGTGCTCGGCAATCGCCTGGGAGCTCTCGTCGGGCGCGGAGAATCCCGAATTGCGGTCCGGCAGATTGGTCTCGACGATCGCGACGATCTTGGAGGGATCGCAGCGCAGATATTGTTCGCCGATGCGATCGCCCGTGGCGAGGATCGGGATCGGCTTGCGGTGCGGCGGCAGCTGCGTGCCGTAATACACGTCGTGCATGCCTTCGAGACGGATGTCCTGCCAGGCGTTGACTTCGAGGATCACCTTGTCGGCGAGATCCAGCCAGGTCTTGTTGTTGCCGATCGACGACGACGGGATCAGGCTGCCGTCCTCGCGGATACCGGCCACTTCGACGATCGCGACGTCGAGCTTGCCGAGGAAGCCGAACCAGACGTGCTGGGCGACGTGGGACAGATGGATGTCGATATATTCCATCCGCCCCGCATTGATGCGCTTGCGACAGGTCGGATCGGATTGATATGGCAGCCGCATCTCAATGCCGTCGACCTTGGCGAGCGCACCGTCGAGTTCGGGGGCGGTCGAGGCGCCGGTCCAGACGCTGACCTTGAACTTCTGGCCGCGGGCATGGTGCGCGTTGATGCGTTCGGCAAGCGCAAGCGGCAGCAGCTTGGGATAGCCGGCACCGGTGAAGCCGCTCATGCCGACATTCGCGCCGGATGGGATCTGCGCGGCGGCGTCGGCCGCAGTCATGATCTTGGCACGAAGGTGAGGAGCGAGCACGCGAGAGCTTGGAAGGACCATCACGGTTCTTTCTGTTCGGGCTGGGGCGCCGGCACGGAACTGGTCCGATTCGTCTAACCGCTTGGCTGAAAAGCACCATCCGACCAATGGCTGACGCGGTGGTAGGTCGAGCGGCGGCGCGATTGGGAGCCTGCCATTGGTGCAGCGCAGCGCGGCCGAACGGCTACAAGACGCTCGATTTTTGAAGGGCTTCCGCCTTCCCAGTAGCTGTCGACCGCGTTACGCGGCAGCCATCGGACAGCGGACGTTGCTATGCGGCGATAGCAGTGCAGGCGCGCTTTTGTTGCAGGCCGGCTTTCGCTACCGCCACGGCCTCGTCAGCCTCGTCAACGCTGATCGCTGACACGGCCAATGATCCGCCAAACGATCATGATTCAACGTGAGGTGCGCCTGGTCAGGCCTGTGGCGCCGGTGGTCCGGCGGTGGCGATCCCTCCAGACTCGAAAACCTCCGGCAGGGCATTGCCGGAGGTTTCTTGGAGGTATTACAAAAGGAAAGAAGTCTTGGCGGCCTCCTTCGTTCAGGCACGGATAGAGCCTTCCGTGCACGCGAAGTATATGAGTCTGTTACGTGATAGCAATAGATGAGTTTGTCAGCAATCTGGAGGTGTGCGGGATGGAGGGACGCCGGGTGTCGTCAGGCTGTAACTGAGCCTTCAAAGGGGCCGCCGCTACGGGCGATCCAGCCCGGCGACGAGCACAAGCCACAAGCCATTCCGTCCAAGCCGGCCATCGCAAGCAAAAACCCCGGCGGTCGCCCGCCGGGGTTTGATCGTGTGTCTCGGAAAGGGATCAGAACGTGCGCTGAACGCGCAGATTGCCGCTCCAGACGCCCTGGTCCTTCAGCTCGTAGGTGACAGCGTTCGGCTTGGTGCCGCCGACCGCGTTCCAAGTCACGACGCCGGAGTGGCTCTGGTCAAGATAGGTGTACATGACTTCGCCCGAGAACGTCAGGTTCTTGACCGGCGTCCAGCGGGTGACGGTGCCGATCTGGGCAATGCGGAAGTCCGGATTGCAGGCCATGCCGACCGGATTGCCGATCGCGCCGCAGATCATCGCTGATGCGGTGCCGTTGTAGTCGATAGCGGTATACGAACCGAACAGCGAGCTCGACCAGAAGGGGCTCCAGTTGTGGTTGAACGCACCACGGACGCCCCAAGCGGTGGTCTTCTGGATCGCCGAGCCGACGATATTGTTCAGGCCGTTGAAGACGCCGTCAGCCGCACCGGCGAACGCCATGCTCTGATAGGTGCCGGGGATGCTGTTGTTGCTGAAGATCGCGAACGAGGTCGGGCTCACGCCGCCGATCACGTAACGGGTGGCGCCGTTCGAATAGGTGGCGGTGATGTTGAAGCTGTCGCCGGGGCCGGTCGGTAGGTTCTTGAGCGACAGGGCACCTTGCACGGCGTAGCCCCAAGTGTCGCCCGGATGGCCCGAGGTCTCGAGCGTCGGCGTGTAGTAGCTGGCGCGAACCTGATGCGCCGCGGCCGATACCTGGAACAGACCCCAAGCCTGGTCGACGCGGATCTTGCCGACGATGTCGGGGACCTCGACACCGGCGTAGGAGTTGGTGCCGTAGATACCGGCCGGGTAGAAGTTGTTGATCTGAGTGGCGGTCAGACCCGGGTTGCTGGTGTTGTACAGCCCCGATTGCAGGTAGGACGACGGATCTTCCAGCGAGACCGAGGCCGACACGCCATTGCCGAATTCAGCGGTGTAGGAGATCTGGTTGATGCCGGTGACATCGTCATAGCCACCGATCAGGAACGAGGTGTTGTTGCCCGGATAGCCGGTCCACGGCGTGTCGAACTGCGACACCGCTTTACCGAACGTGAAGCCGGCGAACTGGATGAACGCGTAGTAGACGCCGAGCGTGCCGCCGGCGACTGCGTCGCCCGTAGTCCAGTTGAAGGTGGCGTCGAAATAGGTGCGAACCAGGCCGTATTCCGTGGCCGTCCGGGTATCGATGTTGATATCCTGGCGCGAGCGGAAGATGAAATTGTTGGCGACACGGTTCTTTTGGCCGGCGTTGCTGGCCCATGCCGGCGCGTTATAGGCGCTGGATCCATACAGCGTCGCGTCAGCCCGCAGGTAGCCGCCGAGCTTGATGCAGGTGTCGGTACCGGGGATGTAGTAAAAGCCGGCGCCGTAGATCGAGCAGACCTTGACGTATTCGACGGCCTTGGCCTTCAGCGGAAGATCCGCCGCTTGGGCGCTCCCGTAGGCGAGAAACGCGGCGGCCGAGGCCAGCGCCAATGTTCTGATCGATGTGGTCTTGATCGGTTTCATTACAGCCCTCCAGAGCGATTAGCGAAAAGGTCAGGCCCTGCAGGTCCTTGCCTCAGGCGACCATTACTTCGATGAGTACCGGCCGTTGCGAGCCGATCACACGTCTCAACGGGACGATTTGTATGTGCCCCACCCGTCGGCTATGGATCATGCTTGATTTCATTAGTTGATGGAAATCCTTTATCTCATCATCTAATTGTTTGCTCGTCGTCGTTGTATTTACGCAACAGGCATAATTGACCCGCCAAAACGACTGACGGAGTGCTACGCCGCCGACGTCTTGTTAGCGAACGGCGATTTTGCTGCACGGTCGAGAACCATCGCGAACGTCCCAGATCAGCGCTGACGGAAGCACAGGGCCCGCGGCTCTCGGCGACCAGCCTGGCTTACTCCGGCCTCATGACGCATTGCGGCCGTCGCCTCACCGCCTCATTCCAGTACCAATGTTTGATATAGAAACCGATGTGCAAAAGGTGATATGATCCGCCATCGTTAGCTCGGAGGATGAATGCCCAAGAAGGCGAAGCTTGGTTTGGCGGTTCGATCGGCTGCGGTCGATGCCGTGACGGCCCGTGAGTTCAGCACGATCATCGGCAGCCTGGCTGTCCATCTGGATGAGATCCGGCACTATCGCGCCAAGAGTCTCGGCATCAGCGGTCCGCAATTCGCGATCCTGATGACGATCAGGCGCCTCGATGAAGGCGATGGGGTATCGGTCCGTCATGTCGCGGGGGCGCTGCATGTCGATTCGTCGTTCATCACCACTCAGTCCAAGGTGCTGGAAAAGAAGGGCTTGCTGGGTCGGCAGACGGACGAAACGGACGCCAGGGTGGTGAAGCTGTTCCTCACCGACAAGGCCGAGAAGCAGATAACCGGCCTCGCGGCCGGGGAGCGCTCGCTCAACGCGTTCATCTTCGGTGGTTTGACGAACGACGCTGTTGCCGAACTCACCGACCAGCTCACCGAGTTGAGCGGCCGGCTCGAGAAGGCGTGCCTGAAGATCGCCGGCGGCTTCTGAGCCGCCGCCTCGGCGTCATCGGATCCTCTCGCGAAGCCGGTCGCGCACCCAATCGAGAATCGATCCGGCCGGGAGCCGGGACTGAGCGGCCGCAAGGCCGTCGCCGAGATCGACCCGTCCGGATCCATCCTCTCCCCACCGTTGCGGTAGGCGGGACGCGAGCAGACCCCGCGCGTACGTCCGATCGATATCTTTGGCGGGGCGAAGCGGGATCAAGGTCGGGCAAGGCATTGCGAAGCCGAGCGGCAGCATCGCGTCAGCAAGGAATATCGGCGACGGCGAGGCATGATCGCCGGCCCAGCGCTCCCACAATCCGCCGTCGCAGACTGCCGCGGCGGCACGACCGTCGAACGCAATTCCACGCGCCACCAGCGACGAGGCGGTGCCGTCGCTGATCACGGCGATTCGTGCCGGATCGATCCCGGGCTCGTCAGCCAGATGGTCGATCATTGCCGAGATGCAGGTCTCCGGGCGGATCGATCCGCGCAGCGGCTCCTCCTCGGGGCCGCCCAGCTCGACACAGAGCAGAGCCAGCCCGCGCGCGCGCGACGGCCGAGCCATCAGCCGAAACAGAGCTTCCTTGCTGCGGGTCTCGCCGACGCAGACGACGCCCGGCGCCCCGGTCGGCTCGACGGCGCCGGGCGGCAGATAGTAGGCCTGAAGCTCGGCGTCGTCGCGCCAACTCACCGTGACGGCGCGGGCGGGCGGATCGAACCGCGTCAGGAAAGCGCTGATGCCGTCAGCCTTGCCCAGCTTGCACAACATTCGCTCCAGCAAATAATAATGAAAACGATCATCAAAAAACTAATTGATTCACTCATACAACAGATCGGATGTGTCAATTCGCTTATAGACGCACACTAGGCCGAATGGGTTGTCAGCGGTCAATGCCGCCTGCTGTCCGACCGCTGGCGCAACAAAGCGCCCGAACGCCGCGGCGGATCGTCAAGCTATCGCCCGGGCCCCGCTCAGCGGGGTGGCCAACCGGTCGACAAGGAGCCGCTAGTGGCGGCGAGCAAGAAAAGGGGGGCGGCGGCCGACAAGATCTGCCCCGGCAAGCCGAGAATGGTGCCCCTGGCCGGAATCGAACCAGCACTCCTTGCGGAACTCGATTTTGAGTCGAGCGCGTCTACCAGTTCCGCCACAGGGGCCCGCGCCGCCGAGCGAGCCGGCGGCGAAGCGGCGGGGACTATAGCGGCCGGGGAGTCGGGGTCAACCCGGCGACGCTGCCCGCGCCGCGGCTCCTACACCGCGGTTTGATCGGCGGCGATCTCGACAGCCGCTCGGCGCCGCGATACGACGCCGAAACTGGAGATCACCGTGACGGCTCCCTCTGTCCACCAATACCGAATCGGCGCCCGGCTGGACCGCGGAACGCGCGTCGCCCAGAACGTCGCGCTGGCCTATGCGGTGATCGCCGCGGCGGCGCTCGGCGGCGCCTGGTATTTCCAGCTGGCGCTCGATCTGCAGCCCTGCCCGCTCTGTCTCGAGCAGCGCTATGCCTATTACGCGGCGATCCCGCTCGCGGCGCTGGTGGCGGTCGCGGCCTGGCGCGAGGCACCGGTGTCGCTGCTGCTCGCCGGCCTCTTGGTGCTGACCCTGCTGGCGCTCGGCAATGCAGGGCTCGGCACCTACCACGCCGGTGTCGAATGGAAGTTCTGGCCGGGGCCGAGCGACTGCAGCGGCCCGGTGCTCGATCTGAGCAAGGCCGGCAGCCTGCTCGATCAGCTCGACAAGGTGAAGGTGGTGCGCTGCGACGACGTCCAGTGGCGCTTCCTCGGCCTGTCACTGGCCGGCTACAACGTCCTGCTGTCGGTGGGGCTGGCAGCGCTGGCAGGCTGGGGCATCGTCCGGATCCGGCGCTGATCGCCGTCGCACGCGCCCTCCGGAAGAAGTGGGCTGGCCTCCAGGAACAAGATTCCGCACGACGCGTTGTCGGGTGTCGTCACTCACGCGGTTGGTACGGAAGCTGATCGAGGCCTCCGTGTATGGCCAGCCATTTCGGCGCAGTGACCGCACCAGAATCGACAGCTTATGCCAACCGAACAGAGGCCAGTCTCTCAGACGGCCTCCCAAATCGTACACGATCATCTCCAGGACGAACTTCCCTACCGTCGCCGCCAGCAGGCTCTCCTTCGGGAGTTCGGTACGGCCGCGCTCCAGACGCGCGATTTTCAGCAGATTTTGCAGGAGGCGGCCAATCTCGCCGCACGCGGTCTGGGATGTGCTTACGCCAAGGTTCTTGAATACGATCCGGGCGAGAGACGTCTGGTGGTGCGGGCAGGGATCGGTTGGCCCCCCGGTACGGTGGACCACGTATCGCTCGGCGCCGACATCGAATCGCCTGCGGGCTATGCGTTTCAGACCGGGCAATCGGTGATTTCCAATCATCTGCAGAAAGAGACACGGTTCCGGACGCCGAAACTGCTGGCCGATCACGGCATCCGGCGGGCCATCAACGTGCTGATCCGACGGGGCGGCGAGGGCGACACGCCATTCGGGATTCTCGAGGCGGACACCCCCGATCCTGGGCAGTTCGACGACGCCGATGCGGATTTTCTCGCCGGCTTCGCCGGTCTGCTCGGCATCGCCATCGAACGTCAGCATGCCGACGCCAAGCTTCAGGCCGCGCTCGAGCACGAGGCCTTGCTGACGCGTGAGATGAGCCATCGGGTCAAGAACAGCCTGACGTCGGTTGTCGGCCTGCTCCGCGTCCAGGCCCGCGGCTCGGAATCGGCGGACGTCACCAGCGCGCTGGAAAATGCAGCGATGCGCGTCGCCTCGATCGCGGAGGTGCACGATCATCTGTGGCGGGGCAGCAAGGTCGGCTTCGTCGATCTATCGGATTTCGTCGGCCATCTTTGCAAAAATCTGCAGAGCTCGGCACCGGAGCATACGCTTCAATCCCGTTCCGACCGGATCATCCTGTCGGCCGACAAGGCGATCCCGTTGGGTCTGCTGGTCAACGAGTTGGTCACGAACGCCGTGAAGTACGCCTATGTCGACGGGCCCGGTGTGATCCGGATGGACGCCCGGGAAATCAACGGCCACCTGCTGGTCGAGATTTCCGATGAAGGCGCCGGCCTGCCAGACGGATTCGACATCAATGAGCCGCGCAAGAGCCTCGGCTTCCGGGTCATCCTCGGCCTGGTGCGACAATTGATGGGCGAGCTCAGGATCTCGAAGAACATCCCGCAGGGGGTTCTGTTTACCATCAAGTTTCCACTCGACCCGCCGTGAGCCAGGCGTGATGCGCGAACGCACTCCATCTCCCGGGAGCGGGCCATTCCACCAATTTTTGTGAGTCCTCATTACATGCCTTCAACCCCGCCTCGGATCCGCATTCTCGTCGTCGAAGATGAAACGTTCATTCGCATGGACGTGGTGGAGATCCTGATCGAAGCGGGGTTCGATGTCGTGGAGGCCGTCAGTGCGGCTGAGGGCATTCGGACGCTCGAGCGCGATCCCGACATCCGGCTGATGTTCACGGACATCGATATGCCGGGCACCATGAACGGGCTGAAACTGGCCGCGGCGGTGAGAGAACGGTGGCCGCCGATCAGGATCATCGCGACGTCGGGACAGTTCCAGCTGCAGGCCGGCGATCTCCCGCCCGACGCCCGATTCTTCGTCAAGCCCTGTCAACCGGCGCAGATCATCGACGCCGTTCGCGAGTTGACGCGCGGGACGTGGACACCCCGCCGTCTCGCCTGATCTCGGCCGCGCTGCGCGGCGTTCGCATGATGCCTGAAGGCTCGAGCCAGAAAGAACACTCCCAATGACGATCGCAAGACTCGTGATGGCGACCGCAATACTCAGCGCCATCGGTTTGACGGCAGCGCGGGCCGAATGCGAGATCGCAGACGCCAAGCTGGAGGAAGCGATACAGAACAATCCGCGGCTTCTGGGCCCAGCGAATAGTCAGTCCGTCCGCGATCTCAGAAGTTTGCGCGACGCCGCGCTGACGCTTCGGTCTTATGGCCGCCACGACGACTGCGAACGTCTCCTTGCCAATATTCGCGAACTCATTGCCGGACCGCCGATGGGATCACTGGGCGACAATGACGAGGAGCAGGCCGATCTCCAGAATGCTGCGCGCGAGCCGAAGGTCCGTCTCGGTGCTCCGTCGGGCAGCCGCGACAAGAAGGACGCCAAGCCGCTGATCCGGATCGACCAGCTGACGCCGGGACTACGAACCGATCAGATGATCGGGGCGGAAGTCCGCAGCGCCGACGACAAGATCGTCGGCGAGGTCCGCAACATCGTGTTCGGCACCAAGGACGGGCGGGACTACGCGATCGTCGCTTCGGGCGGCTTTTTCACCACCGGCACGGACAGCATCGTCGTCCCGATTCGATCCCTCAAGGTGACGCAGGATCGATCGAGCTTCTTCCTCCCGATCGACAAGGACGCCATGCAGAAGGTGCCTCTGATGCCCGATCAGGACTATAACTGGCTCACCGATCAAGCTTGGCGCGCCCGCAACGACGCGATCTTTGCCAAGCCCTGAGCGGTCGCGGCGCCGTGCCGAACCCGGCGCCTGCGCTGCTCGTCAATCGTCCAGATCGTCCGGGCTGCGGCCGAACCAGTGCACGATGCCGGGCGTCACGATCGACACGTAGATGAAGCGCGACAGATGATGCGCGCCGACGAACACCGGATCGATGTGCAGCGTCAGCGCCAGCGCCATCATGGCGTCCATCGCGCCCGGTGAGAACGCCACCACCAGGTCGGCCAGCCGCACCGGCGTGGTGAAGATGATGGCGACCACGAACACCGCCGAGATCGCGATCGCGACCGCGAACGAGCCGAGCGCGGCGCCGAGATAGCTGACGATGGTGCGCGCCTTGATGGCGCCGAACCGCGAGCCGATCAGCGTCCCGATCCCGACCAGCGCCGGCAGATAGGCCCATTGCGGCAGCGTGCCTTCGACCAGCCCGGAGCCGTGCAGCACCGACGAGCCGAGCATCGCGCCGAACATCCAGCTCGCCGGAAAATTGATCAGCCGCAGCAGCAGCGACGCCGCGATCGCCACCGCGGATAATTCGACCAGCACCAGCGGCGTCGCTTCCGGCCCGCGTGACGGCAGCGGACCGTGCGCCATCATCCCGGTCGCCGCCAGCAGCAGCGGCACCGCGCTGGTGAGGATAATGACCCTCATGATCTGCACCACGGCGATGCCCGGCACATTCGCCTTGCGCTCGGTTGCCAGCATGATGATCTGCGACAGCGCCCCGGGACTGCCGGCGAGCAGCGCCGAGGTACGATCCCAGCCGTGCACCCGCTGCAGATAGATGCTGCTGCCGAAGGTGGCGCAGAACGTCGCCACCGCCAGCAGCCCGATCGTCACCGGATACGACGACAGATTGTGGATCATCTGCGGCGACACCATCGAGCCGAGCGAGACGCCAAGCGCCATCAGCACGATGTGAGACAGCGGCGGCGGCAGACCCATCTTGCGCCCGGCGAGGCCGGCGGCGGCCACCGCAACCATCGCGCCGGTGATCAGTCCGCCGGGAAGCTGCGCCCAATATGACAACCCGCCACCGGCAGCGCCGATTGCGATTGTCTCGAGCACGTTCAAGGTCTTCGACCGCAAGCTCGGTGCGGTGAGGGCAGGATTTTCTGACACGCGACCTTATGGCAAATCAAAATACCGGCTGCAAATGCGAACCGCGCGCGCGGCTATGTCCGCGGCGCGGGGTAAGCGGTAATACGCGCGAGCTAATCAGTTGGCGATTGTCAGCCCTCACCCCGGCGCTAGGATGCGACGGCTTCATGATCGCAGGAGACCGGGACGATGAGAGATCGAGGACTGACCCAACTCACGGCCGGTATGGCCGGAACGATGCTGATGCTGCTGGCTTCCGCTGCGCCGGGCTATGCGCTGACCGCGCAGGAATGCAGCGCCAAGTATCAGGCAGCCAAAACAGCCGGCACGCTGAACGGCGAGGGCTGGAACGATTTCCGCAAGGCGCAATGCGCCGACGCCGCCGTTCCTGCGGCGTCCGACGACAAAGCTGCGGTGGCAGAGCCCAAAGCGGCGGAGACCAAACCCGCAGAACCGAAGGCGGCGGACAGCAAACCGGCGACGAAACCGAAGGCCGCCGCTGCAGCGCCCACAGCCCCGGCCGGCCCGGCCACCTTCCCCACCGCGGTCGATGCGAAATTCGCCAAGGAGCCGGCGGCGCGCGCCCGGCTGCATACCTGTGCCGAGCAGTGGAAGGCCAACAAGGCCGCCAACACCACCGGCGGCCTGAAATGGATCCAGAAGGGCGGCGGATATTGGAGCGAATGCAACAAGCGGTTGAAGAGCTGACCTTCCGGCCCGTGCCGAACACACCGCGCGGGACGTTGATTTGACACGCCCGCGCGAAGCGGCTCATCGCTGCCCTCACGCACATCCGGGGTATCGCATGATCGCCAGTATTGGTCTCATTCTGCTGTGCCAGCTCGCCGCCGAGGTGGTGGTCCGCGCGCTCGCGCTGCCGCTGCCCGGCCCGGTGGTCGGGCTGGTGTTCCTGCTGCTGTTGCTGCTGGCGCGCGACCGGCTCGGCTGGCTGGCGGTCGGACCGCTGCGCAATGACGGCGTCGAGAATGCCGCGAAGGGCATGCTGGCGCATCTGTCGCTGCTGTTCGTGCCGGCCGGTGTCGGCGTCGTGCAGCAGCTCGACATGATCGCCAGCCACGGCGTGGCGATGGCGCTGGTGCTGGCCGGTTCGGTGCTGATCACGCTGCTGGCCACGGTGGTGACATTCCTGGTCACCGCGCGGCTGCTGTCGATGCGAGGCTCGCGATGAGCAGCAATCCGTTCTCGCTATGGGTCTATCTGTCACAGACGCCGCTGCTGTGGTTGACCGTGACGCTGCTGGTCTATGCGGCGGCGGACGCGGTGTCGCAGGCCACCGGCCGCAATCCGCTGGTCAACCCGGTGATGCACGCGACGTGGATCATCGGGGCGTTTCTGTGGGTGACCGGCACCTCCTACACGACTTACTTCGGTGGCGCGCAGTTCGTGCATTTCCTGCTCGGTCCCGCCACCGTGGCGCTCGCGGTGCCGCTCTACGAAAACCGCCATCAGGTCGTCACCGCGATCGTACCGATGGCGCTGGCACTCGTCGTCGGCTGCGTCGCCGCGATCGTCTCGGTGGTGGTGCTGGCGCAGCTCGCCGGCCTGCCCGAGGTCGTGGTGCTGTCGCTGGCGCCGAAGTCGGTGACGGCGGGCGTCGCGATGGGCATCAGCGAATCGCTGCATGCCGATCCGTCGCTGACCGCGGTCGCGGTGATCATCACCGGCATCATGGGGGCGATCGTGGTGACGCCGCTGATGAACGCGATCGGCATCCGCGATTTCCGCGCCCGCGGCTTCGCGGTCGGCCTCGCCTCGCACGGCATCGGCACTGCCCGCGCCTTCCAGGTCGACGCCATCGCGGGCGTGTTCGCCGGCATCGCCATGAGCCTCAACGCCCTGATCACCGCACTGCTGGTCCCGGTGCTGATCACGCTGCTAGTGAAGTAGTTCGGTAAGGGCACGAGCCATCGCCCCACACAGAGAGGTCATCGCCCGGCTCGACCGGCCGCCCAGTATCCCAGGGCGCACGTGATCATCACCGACGCTCTGGAATACTGGGCCCT
>NZ_JAJNAL010000019.1 GCF_022271405.1 Rhodopseudomonas infernalis
GCCAACGGGCCCCCCGCGCGGGCCCCACGACATCGGTCGCGGTGTGGGGTGGTGGCACGGCGCTTTGCGCCTTTGCCCACCCTACGATTTGACGGCTGTTACTTGACGACCAGGAGGCCTGGCTCCATCAGGTTGGCCGGATCGAGCTTCCACTTGTTGAGCAGCGCGAGCTGATCGCCGGATTTGTAGATCTCGGTCAGCGCGTCCTTCACGGCATCGCGGAACTTCGGCTTGTTCTTCGGCACGGCGATGCCGACCTGATAGGGGATCGTCACGGCGATCGCCTTTTCGAGCTTGTCCGGATAGGCCTTGACGGCGTTGTCGACGGTGTTGACGTCGTTGATGTAGGTGTCGGCGCGGCCGGCGAGGATCGCCTGGATGCAGTTGGCGTTGTTGTCGTAGAGCTGGATCGTCGGCTCCGCCTTGCCGAGCTTCTTGCACTCCGGCGCCAGCGCCTGGATCAGCGGGACTTCGACATAACCGGTGTTCTCGGCCGCGGCGGTGCCGCACAGCGAGGTGTCGATGCCGGTGATCTTCTTCGGATTGCCCTTGGCGACCAGCACGCCGTCGAACACCTTGGAATAGGTGACGAAGTCGGCGGCCTTGGCGCGCTCCTCGGTGGCGTAGATGTCGGAGATGACGATGTCGGCCTGCCCGCTCGACAGCGTCGTGAGCAGCGCCGCGAAGGTCACGGCCTTGTAGGTCAGCTTGAAGCCGAGGCAGTCACCGATCGCCTCGCCGAGATCGATGTCGTAGCCGATGTACTTGGTCGGATCCTTCGGGTCGATCGACTCGTAGCCCGGGGTGTGCGGATTGATGGCGTTGACGAGGGTCTTGCCCTTCCAGTCGGGGTACTTCTCCTGCAGCGCCGCGCAGGCTGCCGGCGCGGCCGCATGGGCGGGCTGCGAAGCCGCAAAGCCGACCAGCACCAGCGCGCCCATCAGCGCCGCGCTCGTCAGGCTGCGAAACTCGGGAATAGGCGACTTGACCATTCGATCGCTCCTTCGATGGTGTCATGGCGGAGGCCATGTCCGAACCGACAGGAGCTAAGACCGCGCGTCCCAGAAAAACTTGTCTCCGGGCGCACAACCTTTTGTTCGAAGGCTGCCAGGAATTGGGCAGCAACTGCGTGATTTTTGGGCGACCACCATCGTCATGGCCGGGCTCGGCCCGTCCATGACGTCAGCAGGTAATAAGATCGGAAGCTAAACGAGCTTACTGGGCCTTCACGGCGCCCTTGTCGTTATCGGCGCGCTTGCCGAGATAGGCGATCGCGGCGTTGAGCTGCGCATCCTCGGGCTTACCGATCAGGTCGGCCTTGATCGGCGGCGACGAAGCCGCAGGCTTGTCAGCAGGAGCCGCACCGCCGGAAGCCTTCGGCTTGGCAGCGCCGGGCTTGCCGTTACCCCCGAGCTGACCCGGATTTGCGATCGCGCCGCGCAGCGCGCCTTCCCGCAACATCGCGCCGCCGGCGATCTGCTGATCCTTCGGCGCTTCCTGAACGATGTCCGGCGTGATGCCGTCGTCCTGGATCGAGCGGCCGGACGGTGTGTAGTACAGCGCCGTCGTCATCCGGACCGCACCGCGGCCCTTGATCGGGATCACCGTCTGCACCGAGCCCTTGCCGAAGCTCTGCGTGCCCATCACGGTTCCGCGCTTGCGATCCTGCAGCGCACCGGCGACGATTTCGGACGCCGAAGCCGAAGCGCCGTTGATCAGCACCACCACCGGCACGCCGGGCAGCATGTCGCCCTTGGAAGGCGCGCTGAATACGCGCTGATCGTCGGGCTGGCGGCCGCGGATCGACACCACGGTGCCGCCGTCGAGCAGATTGCCGGCGACATCGACAGCGGCGGTGAGCAGGCCACCGGGATCTTGACGCAGGTCGATGACCAGCCCCTTCAGCCCGTCCTTGGAGTCGCTCTTGAGCTTGGTCAGCGCATTCTTGAAACCGTCCGACGTGTCGTTGCCGAACTGGCTGATCCGCACGTAGCCGATGCCGTCGGGCTTGAGCTCCGACTTCACCGACGCGACCTTGATGATCTCGCGGGTCAGGGTCACGTCGAACGGCGACTCCTTGCCGCGCAGAATGGTGATCGTCACCTTGGATCCGGGCGTGCCGCGCAGCATGTCGACGACTTCACGCAGGCTCATGCCCTGGGTCGAGGTGTCGCCGACCTTGATGATGTCGTCGCCGGGCTCGAGCTTGGCGCGGGCCGCCGGCGTGCCGTCGATCGGCGCGACGATCTTGGGCACACCGCCCTGCCCTGAGATCTGCATGCCGAGGCCGCCGAACTGCCCCGCCATGTCGGTCTGCATGTCCTTGAATTCTTTCTCGTCCATGTAATCCGAATGCGGATCGAGCCGGTTCAGCATGCCTTTCAGGGCGTCCTTGGTCAGGTCATTGGGGCTGACCGGATGCACATAGGCCCGCTCGACCAAGCCGATGACTCCGCCGATCAGATCGAGATCGGGTTGCGCCGTTGGGGTCCGCTGCAGCGCCAGCGCCGACAGCATGGGGATGGTGACGATGCCGGCCGCGGCGGCGGCGCCGATAAGAAATTTGCGGGATTTGAACATGAAAGGACACCGGAATGAGCTGGCGTGGCTGTGCATCTGAGGGCCAGCCGCGCCTGATTGCGATGGGTTCCGTCTGAAGGAATCTCGTCCCACCAACTGTAACGGGTGGCCTATGAATACGCCGGCAAAGCGGCAACTCAAGGGTTAATAGGCGTACACGTGAAGCCAAGCCGCCAAGCAACCTGGCGGCTCAAACGGCCTCAGCGGCGCCGCCATGCAGGATCCGACGATATCTGGCCGGCAGCCGTGGATACCGAATGAGAGAAAGGCACTGACGGCTGATGCTAGACGATGGTCCGGTCATCGGCATCTCGGCAATGGTCACCGGACCTGGCGCTTCTCCAGCTTTCGCGCCAGGGTGCGACGATGCATGCCGAGGCGCCGCGCGGCTTCGGAGATGTTGAACTCGCTGTCGATCAGCGTCTGGTGGATACGTTCCCATTCCAGCGTCTTGATCGAGGTCGGCTGGCTGGCCAGCGCGATGTCGGCGTTGCCCTCTGCCTTGCGGAAGGCGGCTTCGATGTCGTCGGTGTTGGACGGCTTGGCCAGATAGTGACAGGCGCCGAGCTTGATGGCCTCGACCGCGGTGGCGATGCTGGCAAAGCCGGTGAGGACGACGATCAGCATCTCCGGATCCTGCGCGTGCAGCAGCTCGACGCAGGCGAGGCCGGACGCGACGCCGAGCTTGAGATCGATCACCGCATAGCCGAAGGTGCGCTCCTCGAGCGCCTCGCGCACTTCCTCGATGGTGAAAGCGTGCACCACCGCGTAGCCGCGGCGCTCGAACGAGCGCTTCAACGTCCTGGCAAAGCCGGCGTCGTCTTCGACGATCAGCAGGGAGCGGTCTTCGGGTTCGGTATGCTGTTCGGTGTCACTCAAAATTCTGTCCGATCGCGAGGGTCGAGAGCGGCAGCACCAGCTTGACCTTGGCGCCGCGGTTGCGGAGATTTTCGGCGGTCATCGACCCGCCGAGCTTGCGGACCACGTTCATCACCAGGAACAGGCCGAGTCCGCCGCCGGCGCGTCCCTTACTCGACTGATACGGCTTGCCGAGCTGCGCCAGCATGTCCTTGGCAAAGCCCGGGCCGCGGTCGCTGATCGACAGCACCAGATTGTCGCCCTCGCGCTCGGCCAGCAGCTCGATCCAGTAGCGCGACACTTCGAAGGCGTTGTCGAGCACGTTGAACACCGCCTGCTTCAACGTCACGTCGGAGACGATCGGCAAATCGTCGCCGAACGCGTTGACCACGTGCAGGGTGGTTCGGCTGCGCGCGCTGCGCCACTCTTCGGCCAGCGCTTCGAGGAATTCCGCCACCGTGGTGGGCGACGAGCCCTCGCCGCGCGCTTCGCCGGCCGACACCAGAATCCCGGTGACGATCGACTGACAGCGCTTCAGCGCCGTCTCCATCTCGGCGAGATCTTCGGCGAGCTCGCGGTTACTTGTCAGCGCCGGCATCCGCCGCCAGTCGCTGAGGATGACCGAGACCGACGCCAGCGGCGTGCCGAGCTCATGCGCCGCGCCCGACGCGAGCAGGCCCATGCGCACGATGTGGTCCTGCTCGGCGGCGTGCTGGCGCAGCGATGCCAGATGCGCGTCGCGTTCGCGCAGGTTGCGATGGATGCGGGTGACGAACACCACCAGCAGCACCGCATTCAGCGCGAAGCCGAGCAGCATGCCGCCGACCCGCAGGTTGATCGGATCGCCGGCCCATTCCGGCAGCACCAGCGGGCGCGACGCCTCGGTGAGCCAGATGATGGCGGTGAACACCACCGCGACCAGCGACCAGCTCGAGCGGCTGTCGAGCAGCACCGCGCCGAGCGTCACCTGCAGGAGATACAGCGAGGTGAACGGATTGGTGACGCCGCCGCTGAGATAGAGCTGCGCCGTGAGCGCGACGACGTCGAGGATCAGGGCGATCAGCAGGTCATGGTTGCTGATGGCGAAGCGATAGCGCATCCACATCAGGCTGGCGATGTTGAGCGCAATCAGCCCGACGATGACGGCGCCCATCGGCACCACCGGCAGCGACGCGCCGAGCCACAGATGCACCGCCGCAATGGTGACGATCTGGCCGATCACCGCCGTCCAGCGCAGCTGGATCAGCAGCGACATGTTCTTGCGGTCGGTTTCGTCGTCGGGCGTCGAGGCGCCGAGCGGCATCAGAGCTTCGTCGCCGGATCGCGCGGCGCCGGCCGGCTCGGCTCGGGCGCGCCAGTCGGACTTGTCGTCAACGATGCTCGGCGATCGGTCCAGCATTGGGTCCCGTCGAAAGGGCGGATCGCGCCGTGGTGCCCGAACGGCGCCTGGCGCTTGCCCCCCGCAGATATTCCCCCGCAAAGCCCACAACAAGCCAGCCAGCCAGCATAAAGGCGAGGCAAAACCACGTGAGCGCATAGGTCAGGTGGTTGTTGGGAAACTGCACCACCGTCATGCCGCCGATCGGCTGACCGGCAATATTGAGCGAGGCGTCCGCGTCGATGAAGAACGGAGCGACATGATCGATGCCGCGCGCGCCCGCAATCGCCTGCACGTCCCGCGAGTACCAACGCTCGTCCGCAGGGGCGTTATGACGCAGAAAGCCGCCGTTCGGTTCGGTCATCCGCAGCAGCCCCGTCACCGTCACCGGTCCGGTCGGCTCGCCGTCGCGGCGCGACGTTCGGTCGCGCTGCTCGGGGGAGATGTATCCGCGGTTGATCAGAACGGTCCGACCGTCCGCCATGCGCAGCGGCGTGATCACCCAGAAGCCTCCACCGGCTTCGGTGACGGCCGTCGTCAGCGTTTCGCGGTCGTGCTGGAACTCACCGGTCGCCGTGACGCGGCGATATTCGTCGTTGGCGGCGGTGACCGCCGGCCAAGCCGCCGCCGAAGGCAGCGGTGCGGGCGCGGCGTGGATGCGGGCTTCGACGCGGTCGATCAGCGCCAGCTTCCAGGCCCGCCGTTCGACCTGCCAGACCCCGAGGGAAATCAGCAGGGCGACGCCGAGCAGCGCCGGGATCGTGAGCCACAAGGACGGGCGCCGCGCGGGGCCGGGGGCCCGCGCAGGCGCGTCGCCTGAGGTCACGATCGCCGGCTCCGTCACTTCGTCGGGACCATGTTGTGGACCGGCATCATGTTGGTGACGAGGTGGTGCATCACCCACAGCGAACCGGCCAGCGCGATCACCACCATCACGATGGTGAAGATCAGCGCCATCATGGTCCAGCCCTGCTCGGACGAGGTGTTCATGTGCAGGAAGTAGATCATGTGCACGACGATCTGCACCGCCGCGAACGCCATGACCACCAGCCCGGTGACCGATTTGTCGGCGATCGCGCCGCTCATCACCAGCCAGAACGGGATCGCGGTCAGCACCACCGACAGGCCGAAGCCGATCAGATAGCTCTTCAGCGAGCCGTGCGCATGCGCGTCCGGATGACCGTGATGGTCTTCGCCATGGGCGTCGACGGGCGGATTGTTGATGCTCATCGCAGCACTCCCAACAGGTACACGAAGGTGAAGACGCCGATCCAGACCACGTCGAGGAAGTGCCAGAACATGCTGAGGCACATCAGGCGGCGACGGTTGGCCTCGATCAGTCCCTTGCGGGAGACCTGCACCATCAGGGTCACCAGCCAGATGATGCCGAAGGTGACGTGCAGACCGTGGGTGCCGACCAGCGTGAAGAACGAGGACAGGAAGGCACTGCGCTGCGGCGTCGCGCCCTCATGGATCATGTGATGGAACTCGTAGAGTTCGATGCAGAGGAAGGCGAGGCCAAACAGGCCGGTGATCGCCAGCCACATCTGGGTGGCGCCGACCCGGCGCTTCTCCATCGTCAGCATGGCAAAGCCGTAGGTGATCGACGACAGCAGCAGCATCGCGGTGTTGACCGCGACGAGCTTCAGATCGAACAGGTCCTTCGGCGCCGGCCCGGCCGCGTAGTTGGTGCCGAGCACACCGTAGGTCGCGAACAGGATCGCGAAGATGAGGCAGTCGCTCATCAGGTACAGCCAGAACCCGAGCATGGTGCTCGAGCCTTCCGGATGGGCGTGTTCGTCGACGACGTAGAAGACCTGTTCCGCGTCCTTCGGATTGGCGACGGCGACACTCATCACTTGGCTCCCGCAGCGAGCAGACGGGTCCGCTCGTCTTCGACGCGCACCACTTCCTCAGCCGGGATGTGGTAGTCGCGGTGATAGTTGAAGGTGTGGCCGATCGCGACGGCGAGCAGCGCGATGAACCCCAGCGCGGCAAGCCACCAGATGTACCAGATCAGCGCGAACCCGACGACGGTAGCGAGGCCCGCGAGGATCACGCCGGTGCCGGTGCTGCTCGGCATGTGGATCGGCTTGAAGCCGGTCAGCGGGCGCTTGTAGCCGGCGCGCTTCATCTCCCACCACGCGTCGGTGTTGTGTACCATCGGGGTGAAGGCGAAGTTGTAGTCCGGCGGCGGCGACGAGGTCGCCCACTCCAGGGTGCGGCCGTCCCACGGATCGCCGGTGACGTCGCGAAGCTGCTCGCGGCGCATGACGCTGACGGCGATCTGGATCAGGAACGCCGCGATGCCGATCGCGATCAGGCCGGCGCCGATGGCCGCTAGGATGAACCAGATCTGCAGGCTCTGATCGTCGAACACGCGCAGCCGGCGGGTCACGCCCATCAGGCCGAGCACGTAGAGCGGCATGAAGGCGAGATAGAAGCCGACCACCCAGCTCCAGAACGAGATCTTGCCCCAGAACGGATCGAGCTTGAAGCCGAACGCCTTCGGGAACCAGTACACGATGCCGGCGAACGCACCGAACACCACGCCGCCGATGATGACGTTGTGGAAGTGCGCGACCAGGAACAGGCTGTTGTGCAGCACGAAGTCGGCCGGCGGCACCGCGAGCAGCACGCCGGTCATGCCGCCGATCACGAAGGTCAGCATGAAGGCGATGGTCCACATCATCGGCAGCTCGAAGCGGATGCGGCCGCGATACATCGTGAACAGCCAGTTGAACATCTTCGCGCCCGTCGGGATCGAGATGATCATCGTGGTGATGCCGAAGAACGAGTTGACGCTGGCGCCCGAGCCCATCGTGAAGAAGTGGTGCAGCCACACCAGATACGACAGGATGGTGATCACGACCGTGGCGTAAACCATCGAGGTGTAGCCGAACAGCCGCTTGCCCGAGAACGTCGAGGTCACCTCCGAGAAGATGCCGAACGCCGGCAGGATCAGGATGTAGACCTCGGGGTGGCCCCAGATCCAGATCAGGTTCACGTACATCATCGGGTTGCCGCCGAAGTCGTTCGTGAAGAAGTTGGTGCCGACATAACGGTCGAGCGACAGCAGCGCCAGCACCACGGTCAGGACCGGGAAGGACGCCACGATCAGGACGTTGGTGCACAGCGACGTCCAGGTGAAGATCGGCATGCGCATCATCGTCATGCCGGGCGCCCGCATCTTGACGATGGTGCAGATCAGGTTGACGCCCGACAGCGTCGTGCCGACGCCTGCGACCTGCAGCGCCCATATGTAGTAGTCGACGCCGACGTCAGGACTGTAGCCGATGTTCGACAGCGGCGGATAGGCCAGCCAGCCGGTGCGGGCGAACTCACCGATGAACAGCGAGATCATCACCAGCACGGCGCCGCCGGTGGTCATCCAGAAGCTGAAATTGTTGAGGAACGGGAACGACACGTCGCGGGCGCCGATCTGCAGCGGCACGACGTAGTTCATCAGGCCGGTGACCAGCGGCATCGCCACGAAGAAGATCATGATCACGCCGTGGGCGGTGAACACCTGATCGTAGTGATGGGCGTTGAGGTAGCCCTCGGAGCCGCCGAACGCCATCGCCTGCTGCAGGCGCATCATGATGGCGTCGGCGAAGCCGCGCAGCAGCATCACGATGCCGAGGATCATGTACATGATGCCGATGCGCTTGTGGTCCACGGTGGTGAACCACTCGCGCCACAGATAGCCCCACAGCTTGAAGTAGGTGAGGCCCGCGACAAGCGCGGCGCCGCCGATGGCGACGGCCACGAAGGTGAGCACGACAATCGGCTCGTGCAGCGGAAGCGAATCCAGCGACAGCCGGCCGAAGATCGCTTTGACGATATCGAAATTGGAGAACATGCGATCCCTCAGGATTGGGACTTCGACGTCGAGCCGAACAGGAACGAGGTGGATGAGCCGAGCGGCGCCAGCGACGGGCGTTTCAATCCCGCGCCGAGCAGCGGCGTGGATTCACGCACCTGCGCGGTGACGCGGCCTTGCGGTTCTTCCGGGGTGCAGATGCCGGCCACGAAGGACGGCTGCGGGCCGAGCGCGGTGCCGCGGCGGGCGTATTTGTCGTAGGCGAGCGGCAGCGTGTTGTTGAGGCCGGCCATGCCGGAGCCGCCGCGGGCGTCGATCGCCATCATCTCGCTCATGCACATCTTGCCGGTGTCGACGCACATGTTGAGAATGGCGCGGAACAGATCGCCGTCGACCGCGCCGAACGCACGCGGCTTCTCGTTGCTGCTCGGGCGCTCGAGCTGCAGATACTCCGGCCGGCCGAGCTTGTCCGGGCTCGCCTTGGCGCGGGCGATCCACTGATCGAAACCGGCGTCGTCGAGACCATGGAAGGCGAAGTGCATGCCGGAGAAGCCGGCGCCGCTGTAGTTCGCCGACAGGCCGCGATAGTTGCCGGCGTGGTTGATCACCGCGTGCAGCTTGGTCTCCATGCCGGGCATCGCGTAGATCATGCCGGCCAGCGCCGGGACGTAGAACGAGTTCATCACCGAGGAGGAAGTGATGCGGAAGTTGATCGGGCGATCGACCGGGGCGGCCATCTCGTTGAGCGAGGCGATGCCGTATTCTGGGTAGATGAACAGCCACTTCCAATCGAGCGCCACGACGTTGACCTCAAGCGGCGCCTTGTCCCGGTCGATCGGACGGTTGGCGGCGATCCGGTCGAGCGAACGATACGGGTCGAGCAGATGGGTGCCCATCCAGGTGATCGCGCCGAGGCAGATGATGATCAGCAGCGGCGCCGACCAGATCACCAGTTCGAGGCCGGTCGAGTGATCCCAGTCCGGATCATATTTGGCAGCGTCGTTGTTGTGCCGATAGCGCCAGGCGAACCACACCGTCAGCGCCATCACCGGCAGCACGATCAACAGCATCAGGACGGTCGACACGACGATCAGGTCGCGCTGTTGCGCAGCCACATCGCCGGCCGGCGCCATCACCACGAAGTTGCAGCCGCTCAGAACCACGGCCAGGGGTAGCAGCAACAGGAGCTTAAGTCGTGACACGCGTTCCGCCCTTTGAGAATGAGAATATCTCGCAAGGACACGAGCTAGCTGCGGCGCAACAATCCGGACATTGGACAATTTGTCCAATGTTGCGGTGCGGGATCACCGCTCAAACAGATTTGCGATCGCTTCTAAAAGTGAGAAGCGCTCGCAACATTTTCCTTCGACATTTCAATGGCAGAGGCGATGACGGACACCACCACAGCGGGAACCACGACGGCGGGGCTTGGCTCGGATCCGGCGCATAAGCATGCCAACCCGAACGATATCGCCATCGGCGTCATCATCGGGCGCACCGCCGAGTTCTTCGACTTCTTCGTCTACGCCATCGCCTCGGTGATCGTTTTCCCGCGCCTGGTGTTTCCGTTCACCAGCGAACTGAACGGCACTCTGTATTCGTTCGCGATCTTCGCCATCGCCTTCATCGCCCGGCCGTTCGGCTCGATCATCTTCATGGCGATCGACCGCACCTATGGCAAAAGCGCCAAGCTGATCATCGCGATGCTGCTGCTCGGCACCGCGACCGTCGCGATCGCGTTCCTGCCCGGCTATTACGAGATCGGCGCGGCCTCGATCTGGCTGCTGGCGCTGGCGCGCGCCGCGCAGGGTCTGGCCTGGGGCGGCGCATGGGACGGCCTCGCCTCGCTGCTGGCGCTGAATGCGCCGAAGGAGCAGCGCGGCTGGTACGCCATGATCCCGCAGCTCGGCGCGCCGCTCGGCCTGATCGTCGCCAGCACCCTGTTCGCCTACTTCACCGGGCATCTGTCGGCTGAAGATTTCTTCAGCTGGGGTTGGCGCTACCCGTTCTTCGTTGCCTTCGCCATCAACGTCGTGGCGCTGTTCGCCCGGCTGCGCATGGTGGTGACGCCCGAATACGCCTCGCTGTTCGAGAGCCGGGAATTGCAGCCCGGCCGCGTCGTCGAAACCGTTCGCCACGAGGGCCGCAACATCGTGATCGGCGCTTTCGCGCCGCTGGCCAGCTTCGCGCTGTTCCATATGGTGACGGTGTTCCCGCTGTCCTGGGTGTTCCTGTTCACCCGTGAAAGCCCGGTCCGCTTCTTGATCATCGAAGCGATCGGCGCCGCCGTCGGCGTGCTGGCGATCATCGCGTCGGGCTATCTGGCGGACCGGATCGGCCGCAAGCCGCTGCTGATCGGCTCGGCGGTCGCGATCGCGGTGTTCAGCGGCTTCGCGCCGCAACTGCTCGACGCCGGCCCGGTCGGCGAGTCGGTCTACATGATGCTGGGCTTCGTGCTGCTCGGCCTGTCGTTCGGCCAGTCCTCCGGCGCGATCGCGTCGAGCTTCCGGATGGCCTATCGCTACACTGCTTCGGCGCTGACCGCCGACTTGGCCTGGCTGTTCGGCGCCGGCTTCGCGCCGCTCGCGGCACTGCTGCTCGCCACCGATTTCGGCCTGCTGGCCTCGGGCGCTTATCTGTTGTCCGGCGCTGTGGTCACCGTGCTGGCGCTGTGGATCAGCGGCCTGCGCGAATCGGAAGAATATCGCTAGGCGACACACTTCCCGAATGTGAATTGGAAGCGGCTCGCGGCAACGCGGGCCGCTTTTATTTTTCGATGCAGCAAGCTGAAGCGCCGCCCACGCTATTGATGTGCTGGACGATCCCGAGTGGCAGCTGATCCGGGCAGGCGTTCCGACCGGTCTAGAGCTGGATCAGATCGACCTGATGATCCGTCAGAGACTGTGCGAGATCGGCGACGTGGCGGTGGTGGGTGAACAGGATCATCTGGCGCTGCCGGCCGGCCGCAGCCAGCAGGCGGAGCGTCGCCAGCGTTCGTCGGTCGTCGAAGCTCGCCAGCAGATCGTCGCCGATGAAGGGCAATGGCTCCGATGTACGGCGTTCGAGCAGCGCGAGCCGCAGTGCCAAGAATAGCTGATCGCGCGTGCCCTCGCTCAATCCGGACAGTGGTACACGCTCGCCCGAAGCGCGGCGCGCCACCAGCGTCGGTTCGTCTTCGTCGTAATCGATGCCGAGTCCGGCGAACGCTTCCGCGGTCGCCAGCGCGAACAATTCGCCGGCGCGCGCCACCATCGGGTCCTGCACCTTGGCGCGGTGCAGCTCGACGACGCGGCGCGCCAGCAGCGCCGCTGCCGAGCGCAGCAACCAGTCTTCGGCGACCGACAGCAGCTCGGCGCCCGCTTCGCGTCGCCGGCCCGCGGCGCCCGCGGCGTCGCGCCCCTTGGTCAGCGCCTCCAGTTCGCGCTGCCGCTGATAATGGGCCGCGGACGCGTCACCGATATCCTTGAACAGGCCGGCCTGTTGTTCGGTCGCGCTGGCGATGTCGGCCTGCAGCCGATCGAGATCTACCCCGTCGCGCTCGTGCCGGAGCGCGGTCTCATCGTATCCGTCGCCGATCTCGAGCAGATGTCGGCGTAGCTCCTTCTGTTCGGTCTGCAACTGCAGCCGGATCGCAAGCCGTGCCAGCAACTCCGGCACTGCCGCGATGTCCGCACCGAGCGTGTCGCCGGCGTGCAGCAGCGTGTCGAGGCTGGCCTCGAGGCGACTCACCAGAGCGCCGCGATTGATCGCGCGCTTGGCCGCGTTGTCGTGCAGACGACGGCAGGCCTCGCTGGCCCGGCGGGCATCGTCGAGCCGTTCGGCGAGGCGCGGCACCGCTTCCTGCGCCGCAAGGTTGCCGAGATCCGGCGCAACGTGAGCCAGCAGGCCCGCGACGTCGCGATCGAACTCCTGCAGATCGGACGTAATGGTGTCGACGCTGCGGCTCTCGCGATCGAGATTGGCGCGTGGCACACCGACGGCGCCCCATACCGAAAGCGCCGCCTCGGCCTGCGCAGGCGAGGCATCTGCGGCGAGGCCTATCGCGCCCATCGTCAGCGGCCAATGCTGCCGCTGATCCGCAAGGCTGCGCTCGCAGGTCTCGCGCGCGGTATCGGCTTCGGCGAGATCGCGCTCGATCCTTGCGAGGGCGGCAGCGCGCGCCTTCGCGTCGCTCCACGCTGCCACCAACTGGTCGTACCGCGCCTTGGCTTCGCGATACAGCGCGCCTGCCGGCGCACTGGGATCGCCGTGGCGGCCGACGCTGCCGAGGAAGCCGAGGATCGCCGTTCTGCCGTCGTTCAGCGCCATCGCCTGCGCGTCGATGGCGGCACGCTGCAGGTCGCACTTCGCCAGCTTGCCGACGATCTCGTCGAACCGCTCGCGCCAGCGCAGCATTTCGGCCGCGCCCAATGGTTGCAAGCCGGAGGCGGCCCAGGCTTTCGCCCATCCTTCGGTGATATTGAACAGGCCTTGCCGCAAGCCGCTGCGCTTGGCGACGACGCGCTCGCGGTCCCCGCGCGTTTCCGCGATCCGCCGCTGCGCGTCCTCATGCCGGGTCGCGCGTTCGGTGTCGGTCAGCAGCGAGTCTGTGATGCCGTCGATTGCCCGCGATGCCTCGGCGACCCCGTCGAAGCGTTGCCTGCGCTCGTCGCGATCGCCGTCGAGCCCGCCGTAGAGCGCGCCGAGGCGATCGTCGCGCGTCTGCCGGGCCGCGATCAGGTCGGCCTTGGTCGGGACCGGCCCGGAGCTCGACAGCCGCGCCAACTCGGCCTCGGCAGCGGCAATCGCGTCATCGAACTTGGCGATCTCCGTATCGAGCCGCTTCAGCTCGGTTTCGCTGAGTTCGAACGCGCTGGCGAATTTGCTGATCGTGGCATGGTCGGGCACCGGCAGTGCGCGCACACGGTCGGGCGCGCCTGGCGTCGGATCGAGCGCGGCGACGGCATTGCCGATCGCCTCGAACTCGATTGCCAGCGCGGCCCGGTCCCGGCGCAGCCGCTCTTCCTGCGCCGGGATGTCGCCGAGCGCGTCGAAGCGCTGGCGCAGCGGTTCGAGATCGATCAGATGCGGATCGTCGCCCGCCGCGTCCTGGACCTCGCGTTCGCGCTTCGCCCGCTCGTACCGCGCCTCGATATCGGCCAGTTCCTGCGTGGCGCGCCGAATCTTCTCGAGGCGATCGCGCGCATCTGCGAGCGCCGGCTCAGTCGGTAGCGCGGCGAGGAGTTCGACGTGAGATGCGAGCCCGAGCTTCCGCGCGCAATCGTCCAGCGCAGCCTCCGCGCTGGCGCGGTCGTGGCGCCGCCGCGGCAGGTCGGACGCGGCTTTGCGCACGGCGCCGAGCCGCTCGCGCAGCGCGACGATCGTGCCAGCCTCCCCCAGCAAGGCCTCGTCGATATGGATCGTGGCGATTTCTGCGGCATCCGCGGCCGCCGCGGCGTCGAGCGTCGCGATCTCCGCTTCGATTGCGGTCTTGCTGTCGAGCGCGGCGCGCCATTCGGCGAGCGTCTGCGCGGCCACCTGCGGCAGATCCGCAAACCCGGACAGCTCGGCCTCGATGCGGTCCAGCCGGCTCAGCTGCGAGCGCACCCGCAGCGTCCGTTGCCAGCGCGCCAGCGTGCTGCCGCAGGCGGCATGCTCGGCCTTCAGCTTCTCCAGCTCGGCCGCGGCCTGCTCCACCGACGCCTGCGCTTGCCGCAACGCGTCGCGGGTGACGATGGCGTCGCGCAGTTCCTTGTCGGCCGCGTCACGGCGTTCGGCCGCCAGATAGAACGGCTTGCCGGCGGATTTGCGCGGCGTGAACAGCTCGTCGGCCTGCTGCTGCAGCCGGTCCTTGATGCGGGACAGCTCGGCCATGCCGGCCGAACTCGCCGCCAGCGTTTCGGCCAGACGACCGCCGGCGCCGAGCAGCTCGTCGCCGCCTGCGCGCAGCGCCGGCGCCGTCATGCCGAACTCGGAATTGAACGTGGTGCGCGAGACGTCGCCGAGCAGCGCCGCGAAGTGATCGTCGGGCAACGGCTGATTCTCGGCGTCGAGCAGCGTGTTCTTGTTGCCCTTGCGCCGCCGCGCGGTGATCAGGCGGCCGTCGGAATGGCGAAAGCTGCCGCCGAGCCGCAGCAGCTTGCTGTCGTGCAGGAAGTCGTAGTCGGTGCGCGCGCCGAATCCGAACAGCAGATCGCCGATCGCTGTCAGCGCCGAAGTCTTGCCGGCCTCGTTGGCACCGAGCACGATGTGCAGCGACGCCTGCGGGGCGAACGGCACGATCCGGTCGGTGAAGATGCCGTAGCGCTCCAGCGCGAGCTGCTCGATCCTCACGACAGCTCTCCGGCCAGCAACGCGCGGGCGTCGTCGGACAGGCTGCCGAGCACGTCGGACGCCGCGAACTCGTCCTGCAGGTCGCGCGGCAGCTTCGACTTGATCGTCTCGGTCAGCTCCGCCAGCGCGGTGGCCAGAGCAGGATGCTGCGCGCCTTCAGCCAGCAGCGCGCCGACATCGATGTCGCTCCGCTCCGGTTGCGCGGTCGCAGCTTGGGCCGGCAGCGTCGTCTTGATCTTGAGCTGCTCGATCCAGCAATCGGCGGCGAGATGCAGCGCGCCGGCGCGCAGATCGTCCTGCAGCGCCTCGCGGCGGGCCAGCAGCCGGCCATGCAGCGGCGTCGCGCCGGTCAGCGTGACGCGGACCGCAAGCGCACGGCCGTCGCTCTGCGCATGCAGTTCGGCGAGGCGCTCGCTCACCAGCGCGGGCACCTGCGTCTCTTCGGCGGCGCCCGTAATGTCGATCGTCAGATGAGCCCAGCGTGCGCCATCGAGCGCCAGCGGCGTGACGTCGACGACGCGGCCATCCTCGACGGTGACGCGCATCGCGCCCTTGGCGCCGGTCTCGCGAACGCTGCGGCCTTGAAGATTGCCCGGAAACACGATCCATGGATCGCGGTGAACGATCTCGGCCGCATGGACGTGGCCTAGCGCCCAGTAGTCGTAGCCGAACCGCCGCAGGTCATCGACGCTGCACGGCGCATAGCCCTCGTGGCCGCGCGTGCCGTCGAGCGAGGTGTGCAACACGCCGATGTTCAGCCAGCCCTCGCGGCGCGCCGGATAGCTCGCAACGAAATCCGCGTTGACGCGATCCGCGAAGCTGCGGCCGTGCAACGCTACGCAAAAGCGCTCGAGTTCGACGGTCGCCGCCTTGGTCGGAAACACCTTGACGCTGTCCGGATAGGGCAGATCGCGCGACATCAGGCTGTCGGCGTCGTGATTGCCCTTGACGATGAACACCGGAATCCCGGCGCGATGCAATGCACCGAGTTCGCCGACGAAGAACAGCCCGGTGGTAACGTCCTTCCAGTCGCCGTCGAAAATATCACCGGCGATGATCAGGAACGCCGCGTTGCTGGCGATCGTCTCGTCGACCAGCGCCTGCACGGCCTTGCGCCCCGCCTCGGCAAACCGTCGCGCCACATCCTCGTTCTTGGCCCGCAGCCCGGCCAGCGGGCTGTCGATGTGCAGATCGGCGGCGTGGATGAAGGTGAATCGCATGACGGAATGATCTTTGGGATCGAGGCAGGCGCTCGAAAGCGGGAGGCGTCAAGGCGGCGAACGACGCACGCCGACGAGCGCGATATCCTTAGAGTTCAATCCCCGCTTGCGATCAAGCCCGCGATATCCAGTCGATCGCAGCCATCTGGCCGTGTGCCGGGCCGTCCGTCGAGCACTGGCCTTCCGAAGCGTCCCGCGGACCAAGAGCCAATCGCAATGGCACCTGTTCCGCGGGCTCGTTTGAAGGATGACCGTCGCGGCTCAGCGCGGCGCCATGCGGATGGCGCCGTCGAGGCGAACGTCTTCGCCGTTGAAGTAGCCATTTGTGATCATGGTCAGCGCCAGCTGGGCATATTCTTCGGGTTGCCCGAGCCGCTTCGGAAACGGCACCGACGCGCTGAGCGCCGCCTTGACGTTCTCCGGCGCGCCCTGCAGCAGCGGTGTGTTGAAGATGCCCGGCAGGATGGTGTTGACGCGGATTCCTTCGCTCATCAGGTCGCGTGCGATCGGCAGGGTCATGCCGACGACGCCGGCCTTCGAAGCCGAATAGGCGGCTTGCCCCATCTGGCCGTCTTCGGCCGCGACCGACGCGGTGTTGACGATCGCGCCGCGCTCGCCGTCGTCGAGCGGCGGCAGCGACAGCATGCCCTGCGCCGACTTGGCGACGCAGCGGAAGGTGCCGACCAGATTGATCTGGATGATGCGATTGAACGCATCGATCGGGAAATGCGTCGGCTCGCCGCTCTTCTTGTCACGGCCGGCGGTCTTCACCGCGTTGCCGGTGCCGGCGCAGTTGACCAGGATGCGCTCCTGCTGGTGCGCCGCGCGGGCTTTTGCGAAGGCGGCGTCGACCTGCTCGTCGGAGGTCACGTCGACCTTGCAGAACACGCCGCCGATCTCCTTGGCGATCGCCTCGCCCTTCTCGTCGTTGAAGTCGAAGATCGCGACCTTTACGCCTTGCGCCGCCAGCGCGCGCGCCGTTGCGGCGCCGAGACCGGACGCACCGCCGGTGACGACGGCCGCGACAGAAGAATCGAGTTTCATGGTTGCTTCTCCCTGGGTTGATTTTGATTGAGGACAAGGGGCGCCGGTACGCCTCCGATTGGAAGCGGCAGTCGCGCAGTTACGCGTTCGGCGGAGGGCCTAGGCCGAAAGCCCATGCTGTTTCAGCCGCCCGATCGCCTGGTCGGCGAGATCGAGTTGCTCGCCGATCCTGCGCCGCAGGCTGTCGAGATCGACACCCTCGGCGCTCTTCTGTCCCGCCATGTAGCGGGCATAGACGCCGTGGGTGATCGCGGCGCTCTTCCAGCGATTGAAGCCGACGTAGTAATCGAGCTTCGACAGATCCCGGCCTGTGCGCGCCGCGTAGCGTTCCGCCAGCATGGTGCGGGACGGAAAGCCCGGCATCGCGGTCGGCGCTTCACCCCACACCCGGTCACGGTCGCTGGGATCGGGGAACTGGTTGAGCGCGTAAGCGAGATCGGCAAGCGGATCACCGAGCGTGGAAATTTCCCAGTCGACGACGGCCACGATCGTATGATCCGAACCGGTCAGGGTGTTGTGCAGGCCATAGTCGCCGTGGACGATTCGCGCCGGGCCCTGGTCGGGCAATTGCGCGAGCAGGAATTCGCGCATGCTGTGGGCGCGCGGATCGTCGAACTTCGCCGGCTCGATCGAGGCCATCCACGACTGGTACCAGGTCTTGAGCTGGCGGCCCACGTAACTGTCTTTTTTGCCGAGATCGCCGAGGCCGACTGTGTCGGGGTCGACCGCGTGCAGATCGGCCAGCACGTCGATGAACGAATGCGCCAGCTTCTCGCGCTTTTGCTCCGGCACCAGGCGGCGTGTGTCGTCGGCGGTGTAGAGCGGCCGGCCGTCGACGTGGCCCATGATGTAGAACCGAGCGCCGGTGACGGTCGTATCGTCGCAGAAGCCGAGCGCCGCCGGCACCGGCACTGCGGTCGGCCCGAGCGCGCTGATCAGCGCCCATTCGCGCTGCATGTCATGCGCCTTCGGCAGCAGCTCACCCAGTGGCGGCCGGCGGATCACCGCCTTAAGGCCGCTAGCGTCTTCGATCATGAACGTCAGATTGGAGTGACCGCCCTGCAGCCGTGTCCACCGCAGCGGCGGTTTCAGCCCCGGCACATTGGCGCGGATCCAGGCCTCCACGGCCGGGATGTCATAGCCTGCAATCGGTTCGGTGGTCTTCATGCCGCCTTGCTCCTCGATTGATCGCTTGCGGACCGCCCCCCTGTCGGGATCGAAATCGTTCGATGATCCCGACCGGCCACCGCCCGCTCCCGGCGTCTTGCGGCCAAGGCAATTACTTGTCAACGATGGAGCTGACGCGGCCGCACTGCAGCGCGCGTGAGATTTCCGCATCGCGGGAACATCGCTGCGGAATTTCTGACCGTGAGCATCTGTGCGCAGCGCTGGCCGAAGTCCGGTGCGTAGAGTGGACGCGCCGGCGTCGCCATAAATACGTTGAGGTCGTCAGCCACCGATGCTGCGACGCAGATGGCGTGAATCGAAAGGCAAGGGTGATGAATCCGATCGAGACGCAGCGCCTTGTCTTAAGAAACTTCCGCCCGACCGATGCGGCCGATCTGTTCGCCTATCTGCACGCGCCACGGGCGAGCTGCTTCCTGTCGATGAAGCTCGACGATCTGGCGGCTGCAGAGACAGAGGCAGCCAAGCTTAGCGCGAGCGACGAGCACATCGCCGTCTGCCTGAAGTCGACCGGCACGCTGATCGGCGACCTTTTCGCCGTGCCCGAAGACGACACCGTCGCGGTCGGGTGGAATTTCAACGCGGCGTTCGCCGGCGCCGGGTTCGCATCGGAAGCCGCGCACGCGCTGTTCGAAGACCTGTTCACGGTCAGAGGGGCCCGCCGCCTCTACGCCTATGTGGAAGACCACAACATCGCGTCGCAGCGGCTGTGCGCGCGGCTCGGCATGCGCCAGGAGGGCGTCTTCAAGGAATTCGTCTCGTTCACGACCGACCGCGACGGCCGCCCGATCTACGAGAACACCCTGCAGTTTGCGATGCTACGCAATGAATGGGAACAGCGTTCGTCATCTCGACACGGAGATGGACTTGAGTCCGTAGCGCCATGAGGGCCACGTTGCGTTACCTGAAGAGGTGGGGGGCGACCAAACATCTTGTATGTATGCGCGAACTAACCGACGCGACAGCTGCCACGCTGCGCCCGGGGCTTCGTCCGCGCAGACAGGCGCGAGAGCCTTCGGGTTTCAGTTCCGCACGCCCGCTTGCGGAATCCTGATTGGAGGCTTCAGACGTAGCGCGGAATCGGCCCGTTGTGCGGCGTCATGCGGTCCGATAGATCGAACATGACCTCGTCGACGTAGCACCATCCCCAGCCCTCCGGCGGATCGTAGCCTTCGATGATCGGATGCTGTGTCGCGTGAAAATGCTGCGTGGCGTGCTTGTGCGGGGAATCGTCGCAACATCCGACGTGACCACAAGTTCGGCAGATCCGCAGATGCACCCAGGGGCTGCCGATCTTGAGACATTCCTCACAGCCGAGCGCACTCGGCGTGACCGTGTGAATCCCTGCGATATGCCTGCATCCCTTCGACATGCTCTATTCCTTCGTTGTGGACGAGGATAACCGGAAGAGTTGCCGACGACTCGTCACGACCGCAGCCGCTACGTCATCTTTGGGCATGCCACATGATGGCGTAGAATCGGCCGGGAGTGGCGGAGAGGGAGGGATTCTGCCCACCCCCTTCGCTTAAGCTACTGATGTTTCGAATTTTATCCGTGAAATAAGGCGTTCTTCCATGTCTTGGGGCTACACCAAGGGGCTCCACCATGGGGAATCCGAAAATGCCGTCACCGGTCCGGAAAAGGAGCGCAGACGGGTCCGACAAGTCCGACGTCTGGTGGCTGCGCAAGAAGGTACCGGCCAAGTACCGGTCGATCGTCGGCCGGGGTGAGGTTTGGCGATCCCTCGGGACGGCGGACAGGAGGGCGGCGAGTCTTGCCTGCGCCAAGCTGAGCGCCGAACTCGAGAAGGACTGGGCGGCTCGCCTTCACGCCGCGCAAAACTCCGGCCGCGTCCCCGCGCCGCGCGACCTCACCGCCCGCGACCTGAGCGGCTTGCAACGGCTCGTTCATCAACAAACCCGGGATCCGCAACTTGCGAACCCGCCGGCGCGGTTCGCCTGGGGGTTCGGCATGGGCGAGCGCACTGCCGACGAACAGATCGAGGAGATGGAGTACGACGAGGCCGACATGCTGTCCTTCCTCACCCGCAATGGCTTCGAGGTGAGCGAAGCGGATCAGCGTCGCTTTCTTCCCTTATTCCTGGAGGCGCGCCGCGAAGCCTGCCGGGACCTACATCGCGCAACACAGCTTGACTACTCGGAATCGCCGATCTTCGCGAAGTACGCCCCCGTTCCGACGCCGACCATCGACTTCCTCGAAGCTTTTGAGTTCTATTGCACGTCCGCGGGGATCAAGGGGGGGCCGACTGGTCGCACCGCCATTCGGTGGCGGCCAAAGATCAAAGAGTTCTGCGAGTTCGTGAGCCACACCGACCTCGCCCGCATGACGACGGACGATGGCTATCGTTGGATCGACCATCTTATCGACGAACGGCACATCGCCCGAAAGTCCGTGCGGGACGTTTGGCTCGCGTCCCTGAAGGCCGTCGCCAGCTTCATGGTCGAACGCCGGAAGCTCGCAAGCAACCCGTTCTTGGGTATCCGCGTGCGGCGAGCCGAGAAGCAAACCAAAGAGTCCAACCGGAAGGGGTTCACCGATACCCAGGCGACAGCAATCCTCACGGCCACGCTTGCCACTGCATCGCATCTGACGACGCCCGAAACGCGCGCCGCGCGGCGCTGGGTCCCGTGGATCTGCGCCTACACGGGGGCCCGGGTGAACGAGATCACTTCTCTGTTGCCCTCAGACGTGAGGAAGGATCCCGAGACGGGTGTGGAGTGCATCTACCTCCGCCCGGAGATGACGAAGGGCGACTACATGCGGATCGTGCCGGTCCACTCCCACCTGATCGAACAGGGTCTGCTTCATTACGTCGGAGAGCGCGAACGCCTGTCGCTCCCCCTCTTTTACGATCCGCGAAGAGCTCAGGGAGATACGGAAAGGCATCCGCAATGGGGGAAGATTGCTCAGCGGCTCGCCGAATGGGTCAACCAAAATATCGGCCTCACGGGCGTAAAGCCCAACCACGGCTGGCGCCACCGCTTCAAAAGCGTCGCTCGCCACGTCGGCATGCATTCCGAGGTGGAGAGGTTCATCACAGGCCACAACGGCTCCGACGATCCGATCGAGATCGAACGCGTGAGCATGAAGTATGGCGACGCTTGGGTGAAGACGCTAAAAAAAACGATCGAGCTCTACCCGCGGTATGAAATCGACACGCAGACCAAGGAACCGGAGCCCCATCGCCGACGCCTACGTGTGAAGAAGCAGGCAGAGACGGGCCAGGCAACGAACTCGAAGTCAGTGGCCGGCCATCGCCATCGTCGAGATCAGGTCTGACACAATGCCCCAGCACCTGATCAAGACCTGCTTCGACTATTCTTGCGACTTCATTCCGCGAAACTGCCGTCGGCCGAGAACGATCCTATTGAAGTCGTCCCATTTCATCGCGATTGAGGTAGTCGACGACTCGTCCGCCCCTGTCGCATTCAATATCATTCCGTCGGCCGAAGGTGCTCAGCGTTTCGGTGTTCGGTTATCCGGCGGAGCTCTATGGTGGCCAATCTTCGGGCCGACCGGTCCGCTGACGGCCGACCAATTCCTGACTTTGGAGCGGCAGGACAGGCAGGTCTTCGACGCTCTTCTCGATCCCCTCAGTCGAACATCCCGATCTGCCGAACAAACATATGATGATTTCTTCTTTGGTAAGTCAGGCCGAGTGATCCGATCCGACCGCGACGATCGCCGCCAACAGGTGGACTACGACGCGGCGAGGATTGCAATAATTGGCGAAATCGTTTTCGTCGAGGCCGGAGAGCCGGTCTGGTACGTAGTCCGAGATCGATCAAGAAGTAGCGTTTACGATCTTTGTCCTGGCCACTCTTCGCTCGACCGTCGAGACGATGGTCGCTTCTCGACTCCGGGCCCCGCTCTCGGGGTCAGGCAAACGACAGCGCGCCTCGGCCGCGCCTACGGGTTGAACGAGATCGACGCGGGCCTCGAAGAATTGAGGCCCGCCGAGGTCCGCTACAGCGCCGAGGTTAGACCGACCGGCTTGTACGAGTGCAGCTCGTCATCGGATCTTTGCGCTCAGGCATTGGTCCGTTACCTGTGGGAACTCGCCTGGGGGGCACCTCAACTACGTAAGCTCTTTCCGCAGCTAAAGAGAGCAGCACCGTCCGTTGCACCCCCGCGAGATCTTTCCTACCGCTCTGTTTTGCGGGACTTCGCATCGTCGACTGATCCAAAAATCAACTTTCACAACATCATAGATGACGCGCGTACTATTCTTGCGCGATGGGACCGTCAGGCGACCGAGCAAGTGGACGATGACGTTATCGGACAACTTTCTTCTCGGGATTTGTTTGAAGATTCGAACAACGGACTGTCAATGCGGCAGCAAGACGTCTGCTTCTGACCCGAAGCGGACATCTAACCCCGGAGGTTGGGCTGAAATGCTCTCCATTGGCCCCTGTGATGCGAGAGACGAGAGCCAAGGGTTCATTGCCGATGGCGACAAGCTGCGCCCCTGGCTCACGCTCAGCCTGAACTAATAGTCCCAGTACGCCGGCACCCAGCAGAACGCGTCGCCATCGACCGCGACGCGTCCGATCGACGGGAACGGCAAATGCGTGGCGACCAGCGGCTCGCCGGTCGCGGCCACCTCGCGCAGCAGGCGGACACGGACACGGGCCGCCTCCTCCGGATCGTGCTCGAAGCCGTTGTGCCAGTCGGGCCGCTCGAAGCTGACAGGAAACACCGCATCGCCTGCGAAGGTCAGGCGCTCGCCGTTCGACGCGAGCTGAATCACACTGTGCCCGGGCGTGTGGCCGCCGGTGCGGCGGGCGACGACGCCCGGCGCCACCTCAACCTCGTCACCGAATGTGCAGAGATTCTTGCGATAGACGACGAGAAACTTCTTCGCCGTCGCCCGCAGCGCGTCCGGGAAACCGTTCGGCATTTGGGTGCGTGAGAAGTCCGGCGCCTCCCAGAAGGCGACCTCGGCGGCGGCGACATGGATGCGCAGGTCCGGGCGCAGCCGCTGCTTCACGCCGTCGATCAGCAGGCCGCCGACATGGTCCATGTGCATGTGGGTGAGCACGATGTCGGTGACCGACGGCAGATCGATCCCGGCGGCCGCCAGCCGCTGGATCAACTGGCCGGCGCGCGGCAGATGCAGGTCGGGATCGAGGCCGAGCCCGGCGTCGACCAGGATGGTCTGCTCGCCGCTGCGCAGCGCCACCGCGTTCAGCGGCCAATCGAACGCGTCCTGCGGCAGAAACTTATCGTGCAGCCAAGCCGCCCGGGCGACCGGGTCGGCGTTGTGCGCCAGCATCGCGGTCGGCAGCGGCAGCACGCCATCGCTGATCACCATCACGTCGATGTCGCCGACGCGCAGGGCGTAGCGCGACGGCACCGGCTCCTTCGATCCCGATCCGGCGACCGGCGTGATCGTCAGTTTCATCTGCGCCGGCTGCGGCTGATTGCGGACTACGAGATTCATGTCGTTCTCCTTTGCTCGGTGGATCTCACGACGGCCAAGTTACCGAGCGTGGCGGCGCACTGCGCCAGCGTGATTGCGGCATGTGTCGCGCAATTGTGCCGAACGCCGCGTGCCGCAACGCCGGCTCACACCAGTCCGAGCCCACCGTCGACCGCGAGCACCTGCCCGGTGATCCAGTCCGCGGACGGATCGGCGAGCCGCACGATCCAGGCGGCGACGTCGTCGGGAACGCCGCGGCGGCCGAGCGGAATCTGCGCCAGTTCGTCGGCCTTCACCGCTTCGGCCTGTGCGTCGGAGAGCCCCATCATGCCGGTGAGCGCGCCCGACTCGGTCGGGCCAGCGGCGACGGCATTGACGCGGATGCCGCGCGGCGCGAGTTCGAGCGCCCAGCAGCGGGTGAGATGTTCAAGCGCCGCCTTGCTGGCCGCGTAGTGCGACAGTCCAGCGCCGGGCTTGTGACCGAACGTGCTCGAGATGTTGACGATCGCGCCACGCGTCGCGGCGAGATGCGGTAGCGCGGCGGCGGCAAGCAGGCTCGGCCCGACGACGTTGACGGCGAAAATCTGCCCGATCAGCGCGGCCGTCACGTCGGCCAGCGGCAGGATCGCGCCGGCACCGGCATTATTGACCAGCGCATCGATCCGGCCCCAGCTGTCCAGTGCGGCGGCGACGGTGCGCTGGGCGTCGTCGGCCGACGCCACATCAGCCACCAGTGCCTTGATATTGGTGTGCAGCGCCGCGGTCTCGTCGATCGGGCCGGCGCGGCGGCCGGTGACCAGCACCCGGGCCCCGTGCTCGGCAAAGCAGAGCGCCGCGGCCCGGCCGATGCCGGAGCCGCCGCCGGTGACAATGACGACGCGATCAGTCTGCATACACAATCTCCTTCAGGCGGGATTTGGGGACTCGGGACGCGCGCAGCTTGGCCGCGACGGTCAGCGTGATCTTGACCATGATCAGCAGCGGCGCCGCGACGACGAACAGCAGCGCGACGGACACGAACGCGGTGTCGAACGCGATCACGGTAGCCTGCGTCGCCACGGCCCTGTTCAGGAGCCCGACCGCGGCGCGCGATGCCGCCGCCGTCTCCATACCGCGCGCAGCCAGCAGCGCCGTGATCGCGCCCAGCCGATCGTTGACGGCGACGAGGCTGGTCGAGACGTGCGAGCCGATCACCACGAGATTGCCGGCGACCTGATGGTCGATCAGTGTCTGCAGGCCGGCGACTCCGATCAGGCCGCCGATCTGCCGACCGAGGTCGAACAGCCCGATGCCGTAGGCGCGTACGCGGTCGCCGAGATCGGCGAACGCGACAAGGGTGATCGACAGGAATAGGAAACCGAGCCCGAAGCCGCGCAGCAGAAGCGCCGGTGTCATGTCGGCAGCGCCGCTTTCGCTGGTCGAGCCCGACAGCATCCACATCGCCGCCATCACCATCAGGATTCCGAACGGCACGGTGGCAATCGGTGGCACGCGCCAGACCTGCATGACCAGCGCCGCGACGAACAGCGAGCCAGCGAACAGCGCGCCGCTCGGCAGCAGCAGCAGGCCTGCATCGGTCGGCGGAAAGGCGAGCAGCGACACCGCGAACGACGGGATCACGTAAGCGCTGCCGAACAGCGCAGCGCCGGCGACGAAACTGACGACGAAGGCGAAAGTGAAGTCGTCCGATCGAAAGCAGGCCAGATCGAGCAGCGCGCGCGGCCCGGCTGCGATCTGCTGCGCGACGAACAGAAACGCCGCGACTGCGCCTATCGCCGTCAACCAGACGATGCGCGGTTGCCCGAACCAGTCCCATCGGCTGCCCTGGCTGAGCACATAGCTGGCGCAGAACAGCGTGACGACGATGAGTAGCAAGCCTAGCCTGTCGAGCCGCCGACCCGCAGTGGCCGTCTGCACTGGACGGCTCCCGGCGATCAGTAGCCCCGACGCCAACATCGCGACCGGTACCACGCTGAAGAAGATCCAGCTCCAGGTCTTGTGATCGAGCAGCCAGCCCTGCAGCGCCGGCGCGATCGTCGCGGGTGCGACCACCGAGCCCAGCGCGAACAGCGCCTGCAGCAACGGCTGGCTGGACCGCGCATAGGCGGCGAACAGCAGCACCTGACCAGCAACAAGCAGCGCGCCGCCGGCGAGGCCCTGCACCACCCGCAGCGCCACCAGCAGTTCGAGCCGCGTTGTCGGCACGGCCGCGGCGCAGGCTATGCCCATCGCCAGCGTCGCGGCGGCGACGAGGCGGCGCGCATCGATGCGCTCCAGCAGCAGCGGCGCGGCGACGAAGCCGATCAGCTTGGCGGTGGTGTAGCCGACGTCGAGCCAGGCGAACTCGTCCGGCGTCGCGTAAGTGTCGCCGATGATGTCGGCGCGGCCGAGCGACAGCACCGTCCCGGCGATCGCTTCAGTCAGCGCGGCGAGGACGATGCCGAGCACCAGCGCCGACTGGGCCAGCCGTCCGCCCTGCTCGAGCGCCGCGACGCGGCTCACGGCGATGGCCTCAGCGCGATCGTCACCCGTGCGGACAGACCCGGCACCAGCCGGCCGACCAGAGGCGCACCGACGAGGCGGATCTTCACCGGGACGCGCTGCACGACGCGGACGAAATTACCGGTTGCGTTGTCGGTCGGCAGCAGGCTGAAAGCAGAGCCGCTGCCCGGCGCGAGGCTGTCGACGATGCCGTCGAACACCTGATCGGGGAAGCCGTCGATGGTGACGCGGGCGCGCTGGCCAGGCGCGATATGTTCAATCCGCGTCTCCTTGAAGTTCGCCACCAGCCAAACGTCGTCGACCGGCACGATGTCGAGTAGCACCGCGCCGGGCGCGACCAGCCGGCCGACGCGGACCTGGCGATTGCCGATGACGCCGTCGATCGGCGCCTTGATCACCGTGTTGTCGAGATCGATCTGCGCGAGATCGCGTGCCGCCCTGGCCTGAGCCAGCGCCGCGACGCCGGCCTCGCGCTGGGTGTCGAGCACCGCGATCTTCAGCCGCTGGGCGTCGAGCGTCGCCGAGGCTGCCGCGAGCGCCGCTTCGGCGCGCGCGCGTCCCGCCTCGGTTTCGTCGACCTGGGCCTGGCTGACGGTGTTGGTGCGTAGCAATTCGCGCCGGCGGTCGGCGGTCTTGATCGCCAGCGTTCGCTCTGCCTCTGCCGCACGGAGTTGCGCTTCGGCCTGGTGGACCAGCGCGCGCTGCAACCGGCTTTCGGCGTCGACGTTGCTCAGCCTCGCCGATGCCGCCTCGACATTGGCTTCGGCCTGGGCGAAACGCGCTCGGTAGTCGCGATCGTCGATGCGGAACAACGCCTCGCCGGTGCGGACCTGCTGATTGTCGTCGACCTCGACCGTGGTGACGTAGCCGCCGACCTTCGGCGCCAGCGACGTGACGTCACCGCGCACATACGCGTTGTCGGTCCATGCCTCGCCGCCGGTGTTGGCCCAGGCCCAGCCCCCCGCCGCAAGCGCAACCGCGCCAGCGCAGAGCAATGCGCCGATCACCATGCGCGCCCGGCTCGGCTTGGCCGAGTGCAGTTTCTCTGCATCGTCGTCAGTCATCCTCGATTCTCCAGCATCTGAAAAGGCTACAGCGCCGTGACGCGTTCGGGGTCGGCGGAGGCCAGCGCTGCGGCCCGCTCGGCGGGCGGCGGATAGATCCACACGGTGTTGACCTCCTGTTTGATCTTCTTGGCCTCGTCGCCGGTGACTTCGACGGCGCGCTCCCAGCCGCGGGTGAACAGCGCTCCGGCTGCACCGAGGTCGAGGCAGGTGACGTAGACCTCCTGGTGATAGGTTCTGGTCGGCAGTTTCAGCAGCTCGGCCGCGGCGTTGTGGCCTGCGAAGGCGCCCATTCGGGTCGCGTGCTGGCACGACATCAGCGCGGTATTGCCAATATCGTCGCTGGCGGCATGCGCGGCGTCGCCGGTGGCGAAGACGCCGGCGACGCCGGGGACGCGCAACTGCCGATCGACCAGCAGCCGGCCGAGATTGTCGCGCTCGGCCGGGATCTGCGTCGTCAGCGGCGCAGCCCGCATGCCGGCCGCCCACACCACGGTCGCCGCGTCGATCCGCGCGCCGTCCGACAGCGTCACTCCCGACGCATCAAGCGCCGCGACCCCGACGCCGAGCCGCGCCTCGATGCCGAGTTTCGCCAGCGCCGCCTCGATCAAGGGCCGCGGCCCCGGCCCCATGTCGGGCCCGACCGCTTCGCCGCGCTCGACGATCACCACCCGCGGCTTGGCGTCGTTGCCGAGAATGGCGCGCAGCCGTGCCGGCATCTCGGTCGCCGCCTCGATGCCGGTGAAGCCGCCGCCGGCGACCACCACCGTGTTCCGCGCCGCCGATGGCGGCTGCTTCGCCAGGCCGTGCAGATGCCGGTCCAGCGCCACCGCATCGTCGTAGCTGTCGATGCTGAAGCCGTGCTCGGCGAGTCCCGGCAGGTTCGGCTTGAACAGCCGGCTGCCGGTCGCGAGCACCAGTCGATCGTATTCCAGCGTCGTGCGGTCGCCGTTGGCCGCGACGATCTCAACCGTGCGCGCCGCGCTGTCGATCGCCTCCACCGAGCCCTGCACGTAGTCGACGTCGATCGCGGCGAGCACCGGACCGAGCGGCGCGGTCATCTTTTCCGGATTCGGTTCGTAGAGCCGGGGCCGGACGACGAGCGAGGGCTGCGGGGCGATCAGCGTGATCTGCATGCGCTCGGGCGAGACGCCTTCGATGTCGCGCAGGCGGGCGGAGGAAAGTGCAGCGTACATGCCGGCAAAGCCGGCGCCGATGATGACGAGGCGCATGTCGTGCTCCTGTTGGGGGATGAGGAAGTCGATGGGGTGCAGGCCGCCACGCGGCCTACGGCGGGCAGGACAGCTTCGACGGACGGGTGAAAGCCGCCACGCAGTGCGGAATGCATGCGGTCGGGTTCGGACGGATGTCGCCGATGCGCAGGGTCGTCATCGTGACGCTCGACGTCTGCCGCACCGGGGTCGCGAGCGCCGCGAGATCGCGCGCGTCCTCACCCGCGCTCGAGGCGGAGCGGATGGTCAGCAAGGCGGCGTAGATCAGCGTCGTCGCCAGGATCCTGCGTCGCGCCATCGCGATCAGCCAACCGCGCATTGAGCTGTCGAACATCGATCGTCTCCGGTTTTGTTGGCATTTTGGTGCATGTTGAGTAGCGAAGCCGGGACACGACCGCGCCAGAGCGATTGCGGCGGCTGCAGCGCGATTGCCGTCAGCTCGCGTTGCGGCGCCAATCCGTCGGCGAAACGCCGGTCAGCCGCTTGAACGCCGCCGCGAACGCCGTCTGCGACGCGTAGCCGAGCGCAGCGGCGACCGACACGACGGGGGTGCCGTCGCGCAGCATTTCCATTGCCTGCTCCAGCCGCCGCTGCCGCAGCCAAGAGAATGGCGACAGGCCGGTGCTGTCCTTGAACGCCCGGCAGAAGTGAAAGCGCGACAGGCCCGCCTCCTCGGCAAGGGCCGCGAGCGAAACCTCGTCGTCCTCGCTGGAGCGCAGACGGTCGATCGCGCGCCGCAGAACGTGAGGTGCGAGGCCACCGCGCGCCGGCGCCGTCACGACCGACGACGATGCGTGCGCAACCAGCATGCGAATCGCCAGCAGATCGATCAGCTGCTGCCTGAACAGCGCGTCGAGCGCGGCGTTGTCCTCGATCACGTCCGCGGCGCTGATCAAAAGGCGCGCCGTGATCGGATCGGGAAAGCCGGTGCGCTCCGCGAGGCTGTCGCCGCTGGCCCCATTCTCGTCGGCGATCTGGCGCAGCTTGCTACGCGGCAGATAGAGCTGCACGACTTCGATAGGCCCGGCGATGTCCCATCGCGCGCTCGACTCCGCCGGAATGATGGTGACAACGCCTTCACGCGCGGTGCCGATCGCAACCGCGCCATCGGCGCGGCGCTCCAGGCGCCGGATCGGGCCGCGATAGGCCATCACTACGTCGTCGGCCATCGGCGCCACGACGTCGTGCAGCGGGCCGTGCCGCCACAGCGCGAAAGCGCCGCCGGAGCGTTCGGACGCGAAACGCAGCGGCGCCGCTCCGAGCACACGCTTCATCTCTTCCGCCGGGGCGGGTGAAACGGAGGAATGCCTGTCGGCTTCAGAAACATCCGATGACGTCTCGACCCCTGCCGCGACGGCCCGATCTGCGATCGAAGGTCTCACATCTGATCTCCCGAGGAGTCACGGAACGCCCCATGGCGTCTCAGCGGTCGACGCGCCTGGGTTCGCTGTGATGATGGCGGCAGACGCCGCACTAGGCCATCATGCGCACCGGCAGCGGGCCTGATACTTGAGGCTGGATCGACCTGTGCGCAGGCGTAGGTGACGGCGGTGACCGCCGAGGGATGGAAGCTCGCGGTTCAAGACGCCTGATCGAGACCAGGATCCGCCAACGGCACGGTGAAGACGAACTGCGCGCCGCCCTGCGGCCGGTTGGCCGCGCGGATCTCTCCGCCATGCGCCGCGACGATGGTCTGGCAGATCGCCAGACCGACGCCGAGCCCGGACTCCTTGGTGCTGAAGAAACTGTCGAACACGCGCTCGAGGTCGGCCTCGGCGATGCCCGGCCCGTTGTCGCCCACGCTGATGCTGGCGAAGCCGCCGCCGTCGCGGCTAGTCCGGACCTCGATGCGGCCGCATTCACCGCCTCGACGGACCAAGGCCTGGACGCTGTTGATCAGCAGATTGATGACGACCTGCTGGAGCTGCACGCGGTCAGCCACGACGGTCGGCCGTCCTGCGTCGAATGCCGTCGTCAGCACGATCGTCTTCGACTCGACGTCGTGGCCGATGAACATCATCGCTTCCTGGACCGCGTCGTTGAGGTCGAGGGGGTGCCTTTCCAGCTCGTGCTTGGCTGCCATGCCTCGCATGCGCTGGATGATATCGCTGGCACGGCGCGCATTGGTCACGATCTTCGATGTGAGCTGTGCCACCTTTTCGCAGTCGTGGTCGCCGCGCGCGAGCCAGCGCAGGCTGGCCTCGCCGTTCGACACGATCGCGGTGAGCGGTTGGCTGATCTCGTGAGCGATCGACGTTGCCAACTCTCCGAGCGTGGCGATCCGCGCCGCCCGGGCAAAATCGGCTTGCAGCTTCCGCAATTGACGCTCGGTATTCAGGCGCGGGCTGATGTCCTGGATGCTGATGAAGGTGGTGTCGAGCTGTTCCGGCGGTCGCGGAAAGGTCACCGAAAACCGCACATCGATCACCGTGCCATCGAACGCCAGCATCCTGGTCTCTTCGATGAGATTTCGTTCTCCATTGTAGTGGGCCACCATCACCCGCTTGGCGAGATCAGGATCGGCCTCGAACAGATAGCGCACCGGCCGGATCAGATCGTTCGGCCGCTTCGCGCGAAACAGTGCCACGGCGGCGATGTTGACTTCGGAAACCACCACAGTGTCCTTGGCGTTTTCGACGAAGTCCGGATTGGCGTCCAGGAACGCCGCGATATCCCTGACGCCTTCGACGCGTATGAGATCCATCACTGCCCCGGTCCGGCGGGAATCGACCTGCCACAAGGCAGTGGGAAGATGCTGGATCAGGCTGCGATACTTTTCCTCGCCGGTCGCCGTCCTGTCGGGCATTGACGACGCCGGCGACGCATCATGCGCCGATGTCGCGGCGTCAGCCAGGCTGCGTCCGCTGCCGAACGCCGCGCCTGCACGGCCGGGCCGATCTCGGAAGACACTACTCATGGTGCGAATCATCCATGCGCGTCGAGCGTCCTGGTTTCAGGATGACACGAAGATGCTCATACAGCGCGCCACCGCTGATCGGTTTCGCCAGGAACGCAATTGCTCCGCCGGCCAGCGCGCGCGCACGCGTCGCGGCACTGGTGTCGGCCGAAATGAATATCACCGGCAGCGGCGGAGAGATCCGCCGCAGCCGGTCCTGCAGGTCGAGCCCGCTCAGGCCCGGCATTCGAACGTCGGTGATGAGGCAGTCGAATGCTCCTGCCCGATAGGTGATCAGGAATGCCTCCGCCCGATCGAACGCGCGGCAACGAATGTCCATCACCGCCAGAAGATCGCACAACGCTTCGCGTACCGACTCGTCGTCGTCGACAACGGCGACGAGAGGGCCTTCGAGCAGAGGGGTCGTAGAAACTGGCATCGCCGGGGACCATCTGCTCATCCACCACAGGCCGGTACCTATCCCGAGGTTTAGCCCCCCTCTCCGTTCCGCAATTCCTCTGGTAGCAGTTCCCAGATCCGGATCAGCTCGGTCGCCGACCGCGCCTGCATTTTGCGACTGCCGTTGGCGCGATGCAGCTTGATGGTGATCTCGCTCAGGCCGAGGTCGAACGCGATTTGCTTGTTGAGCCGGCCTTTGGCGACCTCGCGCAGCACTTGCCGCTCCCGCGGCGTGAGCATCGCGTAGCGCGCGCTCGCCTGCCTGATGCGTAACGCCGCGACGGTCTGTGCGATGTCCCGCTCGATCGCGTCACCCACGGCATCGAGCAGCGCCTGGTCCCGCACCGGCTTGGTGAGAAAGTCGACCGCGCCCGCCTTCATCGCCTGCACCGTCATGGCGATGTCGCCGTGACCGGTCAGAAAGATGATCGGTTTCGTGTTGCCGCTGCGGATCAGGCGTTGCTGCAGATCGAGCCCGCTCAGCCCTGGCATCCGGACGTCGAGGATCAGACAGCCGGGCCTGTCAGGCAGTTCGGTATGCAGCAATTCCTGCGTCGTCGCAAAGCAGAGGGAGTCGAGATCGACCGACAGCAGCAGTTCGTGCAAGGCGGACCGCACCTCGTCGTCATCGTCCACGATCACCACGAGCGGGCGGACCGCTGCAGCGGTCGACGTCTTCATTGCCGGCAGGTCGCGCGGATACGCAGGCGCACTGGCAATCGTCGTTCTCAGCATCATCGTGTAGCTCCAGTCGGCGACGCCACGTCGGAACTCAACGTGCCGGTAGCTTTACGGGGCTCACAAATCCCGTCTTTCCCGATCCGATCGCGTTTTTCCGATTTCTGCGCCTGCCCGTGCGGCCAACGGTCACGCACGCGTGAGTCCGCCCGCATCGCCGATCTGTGAACGGTTCGTCTCAAAAACGCCCATTCGCGGTATGGACGTAGCGCCGGCGATATCGGATTATGCAATTCACTCGCATCTTGGTGTTTGCCGTGAGGACGCCCTTCCGGCGAGGACTAAAGTCATGAACCAGGCCAACGCTTACGGACGAACCCTCGGGCGGAGATTACGATCCGACCCGGCACCCGTCCTGACCACGCGCTCTCTGCACAGCACCGAGCTTGCCGTCACCGAGTGTCGCAACAATGCGCCCGAATGCGGCCTGTCCGGTTCGCTGCCCGGCGAGGACGCCTATCTGGTCAGCCTCAAGCTGCGCGACTATTCGCAGTGTGAATGCTGGGAGGAAGGTCGCCCGGTGATCACCGCGGACGTTCATAGCGGCGCCACCTATCTGTATGACCTCCGCCGCGACCCGCGATACGTCATCGACAAGCCGTTTCATTCGGTATTCTTCTATCTGCCGCGCACCGCACTGAACTCGATTGGGCAACAGGCCGGTACGCGACGTGTCGGTGATCTCGCCTACCAGCCCGGAATCGGCAGCGACGACGACATCGTCCGCCACATCAGCGCATCGCTGCTCGCCGGGCTACATCGGCCCCACGAGGTCAATCAACTGTTCGTCGATCACCTGTTGCTCGCTATTGGATCGCACGTAATCCAGGCCTATGGCGGACTCGACGTCTCGGGCCCGGTGCGCGGCGGCCTCGCCGCCTGGCAGACCAGGCGTGCCTGCGAACTGCTCGCGGCCGATCTCGAAGGCAAGTTGTCGCTTCAGCGCCTCGCCGCCGAATTCGGGCTTTCGACCAGCCATTTTTCACGCGCGTTTCGGATCTCGACCGGCTTGCCGCCGCACCGGTGGCTGATGGAGCAGCGCGTGTCGAAAGCCAAGCAACTGCTGTCGGACCGCAAGTTGCCGCTTTCCGAGGTGGCGATCGCCGCGGGGTTCGCCAACCAAAGCCATCTCACCCGGGTGTTCTCGTCGATCGCCGGGATCAGTCCGGGCGCATGGCGCCGAGAATCCGGCAGTCGGTAGGCAGGAGCGGCCGCTCAACGGGCCGTCAGCGTTTCGCTCAGCGCCCACAGCCGCTCGGCTTGTACCCGATCGGCTGCCCATGGTGCGACGCCCTTGCGCGATTCGTCGCCACGATAGACCGGCGCGATGTCGCAATCCTCGCAGTAAACGCCACCCCGCCCGTCAAGGCGTGGGCTGGTCGCGCACCATACGCTGGTGGCTGCACCCTGCTGCGGGGTCTTCATCCCGCGGGCCGGATCGACCTTCGCCACGCCGTTTGCATCGCGCGCGCCGAACGCCGCTATCTCCTCTGCGCTCAGATGCCGCGCCAGATCGGTGAGGATTTGACCGGGATGCAGCGAGAACGCGCGGATGCCGTGAGCCTGGCCGCGCGCATCCAGCGCCATGGCGAACAAAGCGTTGGCGGTCTTGGACTGCCCGTAGGCCTTCCATTTGTCATAGGTGCGTCGAATGAAATTCGGATCGGCGAAATCGACGCCGGCCAGCTGATGCCCGCGCGACGACACTGCCACGACGCGCGCACCGTTCGCCCGCAGCAGCGCAGGCCAGAGCGCGCGGACCAGCCGGAAGTGACCGAGATGGTTGGTGGCGAATTGCAATTCGTTGCCCGAAGCGTCGCGCCCTTGCGGCGTCGCCATGATGCCCGCGCCGGCGATCAGGATCGGCAGCGGCCGTCCGCTGGCGAGAAAGCGCGCCGCGAAGGCCGCCACCGAGACCGGGTCGATCAGATCGAGCTGCTCGATCTCGACCGCCGCGATGCCGCTGAGCGCAACGCGCGCCCGCTCCGGATCGCGGGCCGGGACGACCACCGTGGCGCCTGCGTCGCTGAGCGCCCGCGTGGTCTCCAAACCTAGCCCCGACGCCCCGCCGGTCACGACGACGGTTCGCCCTGTCAGATCCACACCCGCCAGCACGTCCGCCGCCGTGGCGGACACGTCGAAGTCGCTGCCGATGGGACATTGCGGTGTGGTCTTCATCGTCCGTGATCCTTGCAGGCTATCGGCGTGCGGCCGATCGCCACGACGATCCGCAACGTTACTTGAGATCCGGAACAGTGAGTTGGGTGTCGTGCGTGTCGACCACGAATACCGCGAGCAGCTTCGCGGGCTTGGTGGCGCTGGCATTGGCGCTGACGCCATGATGATCGCCCGGAAGTTCGGTCCAGTTCTCGCCAGCGCTGTAGACCTTCTCGGGCCCGTCGTTGACCTTGCTACGCACCTGTCCTTCCAGCACCGTGGCGTAAATGATCGCCGAGCGCGCGTGCGTATGCGGCGGCGATGAACCGCCCGGCCCGTACTCGACCAGCACACCCTTGAGGCTCTTGCCTGGTACGCCGGGGAGCGCATGCTGGTACACCAGCGTGACCGTGGCGTCGGTCGCACCGGGCAAGCGATCGCTCCGCCGCATCTGTTCGGAATGCGCCGCGACGGGTGTCGCGATGAGCTGTGCCAGGACGAGCAAGCCTGCTGGATTCCACATCTGCCGACCTCCAATTGTTTAGACGAGCGCTGCGGCGCGCTGGGTGCCCCACGTGGCGAAGTCGATCCGACCGAGCCGCGCATCCGCGAGCGGCACCAAAGAAAACCGCTCGAGCCGGTTGCCGAAATACGCCCATTGCGGATCGGACCGCACCGGCCGCGGATCGTTCGACAAAGCCAGATAACGTCTGACGAAGTCGTGGAACGGCGCGCGCTCCGGCCCGGCGATTTCAACGGTGCCGTAGCGAGGCTTGGATTGCGCCGTCTCGGCGACAATCGCCGCAACATCGTCCGCGGCGATCGGTTGGAACAGTCCGGCCGCGACATGCACCACGCCGTTTTGGTCGCCTGATTCGGCGATCGTGCCGATAAACTCCATGAACTGGGTCGAACGGATCACGGTGTACGGCACGCCGGAACGCTTGACGACGTTCTCCTGGGCCACTTTGGCTTGGAAATAGGCGTTCCCCGGGAGTCGGTCGGTGCCGACGATCGAAAGCACCACGTGATGCTTCACGCGAGCGCGCAATTCGGCCGCGACCAGATTGGCCTCGTGCGTGGTGAAGAAGTCCAGCACCGCCGGAGGCTCGAACGACGGCGAATTGGCCAGGTCGACGACGACCTCGGCCCCTGCCAGCGCGGCGTCGAGGCCCTCGCCCGTCACTGTGTTGACGCCGGTGCTCGGCGCGGCTGCGATCGCCTCATGGCCGGCGCGGCGCAGCACCTCGATGGCTTTTGATCCGATGAGGCCGGTGCCCCCGATCACAACTATCCGCATCCTGTGTCCTTCCCTGTTGTTATGGCCGCCCCCGGCCCGGCGGCGCAGACGAACGCAGCGCCGCCGGGTCAAACGACGAAGCAACCGAGGCTACGCCTTGATGAATGCGAGCATGTCGGGGTTCACCACATCGGCATGGGTGGTGCACATGCCGTGCGGAAACTTCGGATAGGTCTTCAGCGTGCTGCGCTTCAGCAGCTTGGCCGACAGCGGCGCGGCGTCGGCGATCGGCACGATCTGGTCGTCCTCGCCGTGCATCACCAGCGCCGGTACATCGATGGCCTTGAGGTCTTCGGTGAAGTCGGTTTCGGAGAACGCCTTGATGCCGTCGTAATGGGCGTTGGCGGCGCCCATCATGCCCTGCCGCCACCAATTTTGGACGACGCTCTGGATCGTCGCCACGCCCGGCCGGTTGAAGCCGTAGAACGGGCCCGACGGGAAATCGATGTAAAACTGCGAACGATTGGCCGCGAGACTGGCGCGCAATCCGTCGAACACCTCGACCGGCAGGCCGCCGGGATTGGCTTCCGTCTTCAGCATCAGCGGTGGCACCGCGCCGATGATGATCAGCTTGGCGACTCGGCCCTGCGGCAGGCCATGGCGCGCCACGTAGCGTGTCGCCTCGCCGCCGCCTGTGGAGTGACCGACGTGAATCGCCTTGCGCAGATCGAGATGTTCGACCACGGCGGCGGCGTCCGCCGCGTAGTGATCCATGTCGTGGCCGTCGGCGACCTGCTCCGAGCGGCCGTGGCCGCGCCGGTCGATGCCGACGACGCGATAGCCGTGCTTCAGGAAGAACAGCATCTGGGTGTCCCAGTCGTCCGATGACAGCGGCCAGCCGTGATGAAACACGATCGGCTGCGCGGATTTCGGGCCCCAGTCCTTGTAGAAGATCTCGACGTTGTCCTTGGTGGTGACGGTGCTCATCGGTGCGGTCCTTCTGCTGGAGAGCGGAGACTGCCGAGGTGCGGCGAACGCCGGGCCGGCCGGCATGGAAAGCGCCCCTACCAGACCGGCGGCGCCGATCAGCATGGCACGCCGATCGATCGTCGTTCGGGATTGGTCTTCAGCATTCATCGCGAGCTCCCCGAATGGCGGCACGCGTGTCGACGTGCCTCGGTTTCACGGTGCTGATACTAGGGGGCGCGAGCAATCGAAGGCGATCGTACGGGCGATTAGTCCAGCCTATGCGGAGGTTTAGGATATCTGAGGCCAATGACTATTGGCGACAGATGGTTGCGCTCGATTTCGCCGTCCGGACACACGTTAGCTTTTGGTTTTGCGCCGGGAGACAAAGCTGGTCCGCTCTGCCTTTAGACCTGCTCGGAGAAGAAACTTCGCTGTGCATTGGGGACCGCTGAGGTCGGCCTCAACGGTCGCGAGCAAGGGCAGCGGAGAAGCGAGGAATATCGTCGACGCTCCCTCCCCCGCTTCGTCAAGGGGTCTTGGCTGCCGGAGGAAGGCGGAAACTTATACCAAGTCGGTTGAACGCATTCATGGTAGCGATGGCGATCGTGAGATCCACCAGGTCCCTCGGTTCGAAGACTGCCGAGGCGGCGGCATATGCTTGGTCCGACGCGTGCGTTTCGCTGACACGCGTAACCTCCTCGGCCCATGCCAGTGCAGCTTGTTCCTGATCGGAGAATAGGTAGGAAGCCTCGTCCCACACCGGGACCAACATGACCTTGTCGACCGACATGCCGCCCTTCATCAGGTCGCGCGCATGTATGTCGATACAGTGAGCGCAGCCATTGATCTGCGACACGCGCAGGAACACGAGGTGGATAAGCTGCGACGGCAGATGGGTGCTTGTGGTGATATAGTGATGAATGCCTCCGAAAGCCCTAGCTCCTTGGGGAGCGGCTTCCATCCAATTCAATCTGTTCATCGAGCGACTCTGTCATGATGCGGAGTCAATCGGTCAACCCTCGTCAACCTATGCGGTCAAACGAGTGGGCTTTGTCTCCGATTGCCGCCTCCATTTGAGGCCGGTCGGAGCAACAATAAATCTAGACTGTGGGATAGGTTTTTGAATTGAAACCAGGCTTCAGGAAACGGGGCCTGGGCGAGATGGCGCTGCGGCTCTCGGGCGATCGATGCATAAGCTGCCGAACGATTGCGTCCAGCGGACGTAAAACTTCAAAGGTTGGTGAACCCACCTTCACTTGGGCTTCTGCTCGGTCAGATCAATTCTCCTAGATACTCCGATCGCATCGATGAACGCTTCGTCATGGCTGACGACCATCAGCGCCCCGTCATAGGCGAGAAGACCGGCCTCGATCGCGCGGATCGAGTCGAGGTCGAGGTGGTTGGTCGGCTCGTCAAGGACCAACAGAAAAGGCGGCTGTGGTCCGCCGAGGACGCAGGCGAGCCCGGCGCGCAACACCTGGCCGCCGCTCAACTGGCCGACGATCTGCAGCGCGGCGTCGCCGCGAAACAGCAGGCGCGCCAACGCCGCGCGGCAGGCGTTGACGTCCGCATCCGGATTGATCCGCTGAAAATTAGCGAGAACCGAATCCGACGGCCGCAGCAGGCTGACCTGTTGATCGAATACCGCGAGACGCGGCACGACCTGCACGGTGCCAAGCCAGGGTTGCAACTCGCCGCTGATCAGCTTCAGCAGCGTCGTCTTGCCGGTCCCGTTGCGCCCGAGGACCGCGACGCGCTCCGGGCCAGTGATCGACAGCGACAGATCGCTCAGGACCGGCCGGCCCGGCTGATAGCCCACGCTGACCAGGTCGAACGCGAGCACCGTCTTGCCGGCGGCAAGGCCGGTCGGCGCCAGCGCGACCGACGGCGTCTGGAGAACTTCGACACGCTGCCGGGCGATATCGAGCCGGGCCAGCGCTTCGAGTCGCTGGCGCGAGGCGGTGCGGGCGAGCTCACCGCCGCTGTCCTCGCTGCGATCCTTCCGCGCGCCGGCCAGAATGCGCGGCATTCCGCCCTTCGCCTGCTTGCGTGTGCCCGCCCCGTCCCGCCGCGCCTGCCGCTCGGCCGCGGCCTGCGCCTTGCGCCCGGTCTCGGCCAGACGCCGCTCCGCCTCCGCCAAATCGCGCGTCGCCGCCGACAGGTCGAGATCCTTGCGTTCGACGTAGCGACTCCAGTTGCCGCCGTAGCGCGCCGCTCCCAGCGACGTGAGCTCGACGATGGCGTCGACCGTTTCGAGCAATTCCCGGTCGTGGCTGACGACGATCGCCCCGCCGCGCCAGCCGGCGAGCAGATCGAGGACGGCGCGTCGACCGTCCCGATCGAGATTGTTGGTCGGCTCGTCCAGCAGCACGAAGTCCGGCTCGGAGAACGTCAGCGCGGCGAGGCGCGCACGCGTCGCCTGGCCGCCCGACAGAGCAGCCAGAGCGGCCTCGAGATCGACCTCGAGGCCGAACCGCGCCAGCGATGAGGCCATGCGTTGCCCGATCGTCCAATCGACCTCGGCGAGCTCGCTCGGCGCGATCTCATCCCGCTCCGCCTTGCCCAGCAGCGCCAGCGCGGCACGCGCGTCGAACAGGTCGGCGACGGTCTGGCCGGGTCGAGGCTGAGCCTCCTGGCGCAACAGCGAAATCCGTCCGGCAGTCGTAACGGTCCCGTCAGACGCGGCGCGTTCGCCGGCAATCACCGCGAGCAGCGTCGACTTGCCGACGCCACTGCGCCCGACGAGGCCGGTGCGCTCGCGCGCAAAGCTGAGATCTAGGTCAGTGAGAAGAGGTCGGCCACTCGGCGTGGCGAGAGTCAGCTTGGAGAGAACGATGGGCGCAGACATGAGGATGATACTCCCGAGAGGCAAGGCGGGTCGGCATTGCGGCTCGAGATGAAATCATCGTCGCGGTTCCAAGCAATGAGAAGGAGCGGTGCCCTTGCTTAGGGCGATCGCGCCGGCAGATCAAGCGGTCGCACGCGACGTCCGATCCGCCGCTACGACCAACGTGTTAGCCGGCCTATGCGTGAAGCCGATAGGCGACGAGGCCGTTCGACCCGCAGGGTACGGCTACGTCACCGCCGCGATTTCTGCCGAAAGGACATGCCATGACTGATGCTGCCACCGATCGACAAAGCGCGGCGGCGATCGTGTTCGGAGGCTCGCGTGGCATCGGCGCCGCGATCGCGCAGCAACTGGCCGACGACGGCTTCGCGGTCGCCCTGACCTATCTTGCCAACGCCGACAAAGCCGAAGCCATCAGCAATTCGATCAGGACGGGCGGAGGCCGGGCGATCGCGGTTCGGGCTGATAGCCGGGATCCGTCGGAAGTCCGCCGCGCTATCGAGACGGTTTCGCGCGAGCTCGGACCGCTCGACGTCGTCGTCGTCAACGCCGGCGCGCTTCGCGTCGGCCCGCTGCGGACGTTTCCCCGCGAGGATTTCGACCTGCTCGTCGACGTCAATATCCGCGGCGTGTTTCTCGCGATCCAGACGTCGATGCCGGTGCTCCGCGACGGCGGGCGGATCATCACGATCGGCAGCAACGGCGCGGTGCGAACCGGCTCGCTCGAAGGCGGCGTCTACGCGATGACGAAGGCCGCTGTCGCGAGCCTGATCCAGAGCCTCGCGCTCGAACTGGCGCCGCGCGGCATCACCGTTAACAACGTCCAGCCCGGTCCGATCGAAACCGACATGACCGCCGGGATGATCGCGGGTCTGGTCGACAAGATTCCTCTTCGGCGGATCGGCAAGCCCGGCGAGATCGCCGCGCTAGTGTCGTATCTGGCGAGCAGCGATGCCGGCTATATGACCGGCGCCAACCTGACCATCGACGGCGGCATGGTGCTCTGAACGCCGCCGAAGCGCGCCCGTCAGATCGGCGGCCTCACCCCGAGCACTTCGGCCTTGCGCACCAGATCGGCGACCGTCCGCGCGTCCATCTTCTTCATCATGATGCCGCGATGGATCTTGACGGTGACTTCGCTGACGTTCAGCTCGCCGGCAATCTGCTTGTTCATCAGCCCGGCGGCGACGAAGGTAAACAATTGCCGTTGCCGCGGCGTCAGCGACTCGAAACGCTGCCGCAGATCGGCCAGGGCGCCCTCGCCCTCGCGCCGCGCGCGATCCTTGGCGAGTGCGCGCGTGACTGCGTCCAACATGTCCTGGTCACGGAACGGCTTGGTGAGAAAATCCACCGCACCGGCCTTCATCGCCCGCACCGACATCGGAATATCGCCGTGGCCGGTCATGAACACGATTGGAATGTCCAGCCCGGCCTTCGCCAGCGCGTCCTGAAAATCGAGGCCGCTGACGCCGGGCAGACGGATGTCGAGCACCAGGCAGCACGGTATCTCCGGAATTCCGGCTTCGAGCACCTGCGCGGCCGAGCCGAACACTTTCACCTGGAGATCCATCGACCGGAACAGATAGGTCAAGGCGACGCGCATCGACTCGTCATCATCGACCACCAGCACCAACTGCCGCGTGTCGGACGTGTCCGTCATTCGGCGGCTCGCGCCAGTTCGGTCGCCGAGGCGAGCGTGAACCGGAATGTCGCGCCCGGATGACCCGCATTGGCGGTCGCCCACAATCGTCCGCCGTGCTCCTCGATGATCGAGCGGCAAATCGACAGGCCCATGCCCAGACCATTCGGCTTGGTGCTGACGAACGGATCGAACAGCGCTTGCGGATCGTCGGGAACGCCGATGCCACTGTCTTCCACCGCCACGATCGCCCGGCCGGCCGTGTCGCACGACGTGCTGATCGTCAGCATCCGCGGCCGATCCACCACCTGGTGCATCGCCTCGATGGCGTTGACGATGAGGTTGAGCACCACCTGCTGCAACTGCACGTGGTCGGCCATCACCGGCGGCGCAGCGCCGAAATCGCAGCGCAGAACGATGCCCTGGGAGTGGATTTCGTTTTGAATCAAGGCCACCACCTCGGCGACGACGCTTTCGAGGCCGAGCTGCCGGCGCTCGAACTCGGCCTTGGTCATCAGGCCTCGGACACGGCGAATGACTTCCGCCGCCCGGTTGCCATCCTTGACGATCCACTCGACCGCGCCCCGCACATCGTCCAGGTTCGGCGCCGGGCGATCGAGAAACCGCAGACAGGCCTGGCCGTTGGCGACGATCGCAGCCAGCGGCTGATTGACCTCGTGGGCGATCGTCGCGCTGATCTCGCCCAGGGTGGCGATACGCCCGGCATGAGCAAGCGCGTTTCGTGCGGCGTTGAGCGCCTCCTGCGCCCGCCGCGTCTCGGTGATATCCATCAGAGCGCCGACGATCTCGCCGGCCTCGTCGCCGCGGTGGAGCCGATGGGCGACGACACGCAGCTGCTTGCTCGACTGGTCCGGCATCAACATTCGGATTTCGTAGTCCCACGCCTCCGCGCCATCCTTCGCGCGCCCCAGTTCGTTGATCATCTTGAGGCGATCGTCGGGATGTATCCGCTGCAGCAGCAGGTCGGTCGTCACGACCGTCGCCGGTTCGATTGCCGCGATCTGATAGGTCTCGTCCGACCATTGATGCCGATCGGCGGCGGCATCCCAAGCAAAGCTTCCAGTCTTGCTGAGCTTTTGGGCCTCGGCCAGATACAGCCGGCTGCGCTGCAATTCGAATTCGGCGCGCTTGCGGTCCTCGATGTCGGTATTGGTGCCGTACCAGCCCACGATCTCGCCGCCATTGCCGCGATGCGGTTCGGCGCGAAACAGAAACCAGCGATAGTTGCCGTCGAGGCGGCGCATCCGCGCCTCGATCTCGCCGGGTTTGTGCGAGGCCAGCATCTCCTGCCATCGGTCGTGCAGCTGCGCGCGATCGTCCGGATGGACAACGGAAATCCAGCCCCAGCCACGCGCGGCTTCCAGCGACAGCCCGGTATAGTCAAGCCAGCGCTGATTGAGATACTCAGCCAAGCCGTCCGCGGCCGTCCGCCACGCCAGCGTCGGAATCAAATCGAGCGTGAGGCGCAATTCGCGCTCGGTGGCCGCAAGCCGCGCTTCTCGGTCGCGCAACGCATCTTCGGCGATCTTGCGGTCCTCGATATTGAAACCGATGGAGAACCATTTCTGGATGCGGCCGCCGGCGTCGCGCAGCGGCGCCCGGCGGATGCTGAACCACTGGAACGTCCCATCAGCGCCGCGGATCGGAGCCTCGGCGGCCATCGGTCTGCCGCTCGCCAGTGCCTGCCGCCAGGTCTCGCGCTCCGGATCGTCCGGATGAAACAGCGTTCCGCCCTTCCGGGCCGCCTCTTCGAGAGATAGTCCCGTGTAGTCCATCCAGGTTCTGTTGACGAGGCTGTGGATGCCGTCCGGCCGATACACCGACAGCATGGCGGGGATCGAGTCGACGGTCTGTTGCAGCTCGCGCTGCGCCTCGGCGACGCGGCGATGGCTCGCGCGCAATTCGAGTTCGAGCCGACGCCGGGCGTGGTTGATCCGACGATTGGAATCGCACAGATAGGCGACGAACAGCGCGGCGGCGGCGAAGAACACCAGTTGCGGAACGTCGTGCGCCCGGATGGCGAAGCTGTGTAACGGCGGAAGGAAGAAGTAGTCGAACGCCAGGATTGCCATCACGATCGCCGCGACGGCCGCGGCGATGCCCCGTCGCCAGGCCACATACATCACCCCGCAGGAAAACAGCGAAGCCGATGGCGCGACCGCCAGTAACGCCTGCAGACCAAATCCGCCGGCGACCGTGATCGCGACCACCGCGCCGGCGAACACGCAATCGAGGCCGACCTTCGCCAGGGCCCGCGGCTGGAGACGAGATGGCATCGTCAGCTCCTCTTCAGGCTCGACTGTCCAGGCCGGAGAGGCCCGTGACCAACGGCCATGAGCAAGACATACCATCTTACCACAGAAGGCCCCGACGAACAGTGCGCATCACCCGCGCTGCTGAACCGCTGCGTTCCGCACAGCGCTCAGCGGGCGTAGCGAGAGAAGACGTAGTCGTGGCCGACGACACGTGCTTGATGGCAGGCAAAGCAGGTCTGGTGCTCCGCCTCGTTGGCCGGCCGGCCCTGCACGAACCGGCCGAAGCCCCACCCGCCGCTGTCGGCGAATTTGCGCGAGTCCTTGACCATCACTTGCACCGTTGTTGCTGCGCCCGGAACGGAAGCCGGCTCGAACTCACTGGACGGGGTCCGCTTCCAGGCGAGCTTCACCAGCACCGAGCCATCCGGAAATGGCAGTTCTCCTTTCCCATAAGCCTCCATAGCGATTGGATTGCCGAGCACCGCGCGCAGTTCGTTGAGCGGTTCGCCTTCCTCGGCAGGAGCGACCAGCGGCCATGTCCGGTAGCCCTCCGGCAAGGTCACGCCATAGATCGGCGAGGCGGCGCGCGTGCCCGGCGCGTCTTCGGTATCGACGATCTGCGCTGCGGGAGACAGGCCCGCAAGCACGCAGGCCACGGCGACAGTCACAAACAATCCGGCGAGCGGCAGTTTCATGATCGCCTCTGGTATGAGAAGATTACTTGCTGGCTTGTGTGGCTACGCATGGCATCCGGCGGCGGGCGGATGAACGGACCTAGCCACCGCCGGCGACGTCGATGATCGCGGTCGCGAACGCCTGCGGCGCCTCCTGCGGCAGATTGTGTCCGATTCCGCCCGTGATCAGGCGGTGCGCATATTTGCCGGTGAACTTTTTAGCGTAGCTGGCCGGCGGCGGGTGCGGGGCGCCGTTGGCGTCGCCTTCGAGCGTGATCGTCGGCACCGTGACGGCGGGGAATGCCGAGAGCTTGCGTTCCAGATCGTCGTATTTCGCCTCGCCCTCGGCGAGGCCGAGCCGCCAGCGGTAGTTGTGGATCGAGATCGCAACGTGATCGGGATTGTCGAACGCCGCCGCGGACCGCGCAAAGGTGGCGTCGTCGAACGCCCAATGCGGCGATGCCAGCTGCCAGATCAGCCGGGCGAATTCGGCCCGGTACTTGTCGTATCCGGCCCGGCCGCGCTCGGTCGCGAAGTAATACTGGTACCACCATTGCAGCTCGGCCTTCGGCGGCAGCGGCGTCTCGTTGGCCGCCTGGCTGCCAATCAGATAGCCGCTGACCGACACCAGGCTGAGGCAGCGCTGCGGCCACAGCGCGGCGATGATGTCCGCGGTGCGGGCGCCCCAATCAAATCCCGCGAGGTGTGCGCGCTCGATCTTCAGCGCATCCATGAGATCGATGATGTCGACCGCGAGCGCGGCCTGCTGGCCGTTGCGGATCGTGTCGCTCGACAGGAACCGGGTGTCGCCGTAGCCGCGAAGATAGGGCACGACGATGCGATAGCCGCTGCCGACCAGGATCGGCACGACCTCGGCGAAGGCATGAATGTCGTACGGCCAGCCGTGCAGCAGGATCACGACCGGGCCGGCTTTCGGCCCGGCGTCGACATAGGCGACGTTCAAGGGACCGGCGACAATGTGATCGAGCGGGCCGAACGCTGCGCCCACGCCTGCCTTCGCCGGCGCGGGCTTCGGTTCCGCGGCCGCCGGCGCTGCGATGCCGAACGACGCTGCCGCGAGCGTGCCGGCTGCGACGCTCAGCAGGCGGCGGCGGGAATGAACAAGTGTGTCTGACATCGGCCTATCTCCTGATCGGTGCTGCAGGCGATCATTGCGCCGGCGCTGCTCCGGGCGGAATCGGCTGCGCGTTTGCCGCACTACGCCTTGGGTATAGGTGCATCGCCGCTCCGGCGAATTGCGAGCCGTCCCTCAGCCGATAGGTTGCCGCCGCAACCGCGGACCGATCCGCGCCCCGGACAGCGAACCGAGCGAGACGCGGTCGCCGTTCTGCCCCGATCAAGGAAGGCTGGTTCCCATGCGCACGATCGACACGAGCTATATCGACGGCAGCTTCGTCGCGGTGTCGGGGACCGAGAACCTCGATATCGTCAATCCAGCGACCGAGACCGCGATCGGCACGCTCCGCCTCGGCAGCAGGCGCGACGCGCAGCGCGCGATCGACGCGGCGAGCCGCGCGCAGGCGCGCTTCTCGCGGACGACGAAGCGGGAGCGGCTCGACCTGCTACGTGCTCTGGCGGCGGCCGTGCTGCGCCGTTCCGACGACATTCGCGACGCCACCATCGCCGAGTACGGCGCGCCGCTCGGCCGCGCACGCTGGATCAGCCAGTACGCCTCGGACTGCTTCAGCCTCACCGCGGAGGTGCTGACCGACTACGAGTTCAGCCACCGGATCGGCGACGCCATCGTGCTGATGGAGCCGGTGGGCGTCTCGGCGCTGTTCGCCCCCTGGAACGCTGCCGCCGGGACCATCTGCAGCAAGCTGGCGTCCGCGCTCGCCGCCGGATGCGCCTGCGTCGTCAAGCCCAGCGAATTCGCCGGCCTGCAGGCCCACATCGTCGCCGAAGCGATTCACGACGCGGGGCTTCCGGCTGGGCTTGTTAATTTCGTCAATGGCCGCGGCCAGGAGGTCGGCGACGAGCTGGCGAGACATCCTCGGATCGCGCGTGCCTCATTCACCGGCTCGACGCCGACCGGAAAGGCGATCGCCGGGTCCGCGGTCGAGTCGATGAAGCGCGTCAGCCTGTCGTTGTCGGGCAAGGCCCCGGCGATCATCCTCGACGATGCCGATCTCGCCGTCGCCGTCCCGATGGCGCTGCGCGCGGGACTGCAGAACAACGGCCAAGCCTGCATCGCGGCCACCCGCATCCTCGTTCCTGTCAGCAAGATCGACGAGGTCAAGGCGATCACCCGATTGGCCATCGACGCCCTGAAGGTGGGCCTGCCGACCGACCCCGACACCGAGCTGGGGCCGCTGGCGAGCCGTGCCCAGTTCGAGCGCGTGCAACGGTTCATCGCCGGCGGCATCGAGCAGGGCGCCACGCTCGTCGCCGGCGGCCTCGGCCGGCCCGATGGATTCGACCGCGGCTATTTCGTTCGGCCAACCATCTTCGGCAACGTATCGCGCGACATGGAGATCTTCAGGGAAGAGATCTTCGGACCGGTGATCTCGATCGTCTGCTACCGCGATGAAGACGACGCGATCGAACTCGCCAACGATACGGTCTATGGGCTGTTCGCCTATGTCTGGTCTGGCGATCCGGCGCGGGCGCAACGCGTAGCGCGCGAACTCCGCGCCGGCGAAGTCCTAACCAACCGGATCGCGCCGGAATTGCGGGCGCCGTTTGGAGGCGTGAAACAGTCAGGCCTCGGTCGCGAGTTCGGCGTGTATGGCCTTGAGTCGTTCCTCGAAGCAAAATCGATCGTTGAAAGCCCATAGCCTGAAGAAACGACACAACGCTGCTGACCGAGGGCGCCTCCAACACAGAGATGCGCCAAGTCTGCTTGTGGCCCGTAGCGAACGCTTGCGGCGTGCTACTTCGCCGGCCAGCCAGACTATCGCGCTGAGTGGATTGCCTAGACCGGCCGCACCGCTGCCCTGCGATACGACTTCTTCGCCTCGCGTCATCCGCATCTGCATCGCGCGAAGATCTAGGCCGTCCCAGCCGACGAACCAGGCCGCCCAACACTAACAGCCCCCGACGACGCGTTGTCGGCAACCGTATCGGCGATCCCAATGTCCCAGTTGGTGATGCGGCTGCCGACGATCTCCAACGCCGGCATCAGATACGCGACGGCGCGGATGATATCCGCCACCGTCGCAGCTTCGAGATCGATATCCCGATCAAGCCGTATCGTTTCGATCGGAGGGTTTGGAAATCATCTCTCGGGGCAGATTGCTTGGCCTCATACGAGCCAACTCCGCGTCGCGATTGGCGACGACCTTGAGCCGCGCCTTCTCGCGGCGGGATCGTGTCTTCTTGATGTAGCGATGCGCCGTGTTCGGATGAAGGTGACCGGACAAGATCATGACCTCGGGCTCGGTGCATCCTGCCTCGGCGGATTCAGTGATCCCACCATGTCGGAACGAGGTGAACTTGCAATCCGCAACGAGACCGGCAGCGGCGGCAACTTGGTGATACTTCGTATAGAAGGTGTTCGACAGCGATTCGTCCCGACCGCCCCAAGGCTTATCGGTCGTCCCGTCTCGCGGAATCAAAATTCCGGAAGTCCGGTCGCCCTTGCACTGGTCGAGCCTCGCCTCGAGAGCACCGTAGAGCGGATTGCCGTCGCGGTCGTGCAGATGGATCCAGCGTTTGTGCTTCGTCTTCCAGTGCGTGATCAGCATCTGGTCAGGGCGATCGGCGGGCTTGTAGTGCTCGACCAGCAGTCGCCCCCCGATCGATTCGACACGGATCTGGAGGTCGTACGCGACAAGACACATTGTAGCAATCGAGGAGCATTTCATTTGTTCGGCGGCGAATATGATTCGAAGGAGATCCTCCAGCGTGGCTGCGTAAATTTCCTCAGTGTAATGGCGAGCGAATTTGAGTTTTGCGAAGGGATTTTCTGAAGGAACTAGCTCGTGCACCCCCTTCGTTGAAAACAACATGCTTTTGAACGCTTCGAACGTCAATTGCGCGCTACGCGGCCGCTTCCGGATCTCCTTCTCGCCGGTGTCGTCGCTTCTCTCTTCGACCTTCTCGAATTCGATGCGGAACCGCCTACCATCGGCCGCGGTGAGCTTGTCGATCGGCAACGAGCCAAAGCGCCTGCCTGCGTATGGACCTTCGCGGAAGATGTGGTCGGCGCCGCGGGACAGATAGTAGCGAATCTTTTTTTGCCCGCGCTCGCTATTGTTGTTGAGAAACGTACCGGAGGGGTCTGTCGTGTACACCTGGATCAACTCGTCGATAGTCCCCGGCACCGGCCCCTGTGGAATCATGATGGCCCTTCCGCCCTCGCGAAATGCGTACAGGCGGGGCAGAAGCTCGTTCTCTACCCTCCTGATCGCCACCTTCACGTCGGTGCCGAGAGGCACGCAGCAGGGCTCGAAGCCGGCCTTTCGATCACGCGTAGGCACCTCAAAGCGAAAATAGAGCTCGTTGTCCCGCCCCTGATGCAGGCGGAGGTACGGAGGGAGAACGGAAACAGGTAACTGAGGCATGGCTGCGTTCCTCTTTGACGATCGCTCCAATATCAACGCCTGATACGAACGGCTCAATATCCGATGATAAAGCAGCGTTTGGCGTGGTTAACCTTACGCTGCTCGAAAACCTAAAGTTCTATGAGGTAAGTACTGGCAACCAGAAATGCCGTGCGGTCAGATACCGTAAGCGCTTACCATACCAATTCGAACTTTCGAGTCGGAACGAAAGACACTCAAGTCGGAATGAGACCCCTCTTTTCGAGGAAATAGACACGTGGGTGGTGGATTTGAACCTCCCCGCGCTTCTGATCAGTGAAGAGAAGCCCCTATAAATAAGGCTCTTCCGAATCCCATTCCGACTCTGACCTGGCTCTACAAACTACACTTATGCCTTTTGAGTTCTCAAAAGTCGGAATGAGTCGAAAGAACTCATGAAGAATTAGCAAGAGCTAGATTACCGCATATTACCGCGCCGTTATCAATCAGATTACCGGCCGCGACGGCTGCTTTTCGACGGCCAATGTCAACAGATTGACTCTCGATAAACCAGTGAGTGGATTTCCGATCAAACTACGTTTGAACCAGCACGCGCCTTAGACCCCCATTAAGTCGGAACGGGTCTCATGCTCACGTTACCGGGGGGCGGTGAAATTCATGAAATCTGAGCGCATCGACCGATTAGATAAGGCTTGCTGCAAGCTGTACGAGCAATTGGGCGTTAATTTTACGGTGCAGCAGCTCGCTGCAGAGGCCCGCGTTTCAAATTCCATTGCAGGGCCTCATAAGAGGGAATGGCTCGGCCGGCGAGTGAGAGGTTCATCTATTACCGATGAACCAGCACCATTAGAGGACAGCACTCCTGTGGTGAATGCGTTGATCGAGTTGGCTGTACAGGCGAACAACAACGTTTCCGCACTGATCGACACGGTAAACAAACTCGTCGCAGTTCTAGAGCAAAGGACCAGTCCGGGCGAACCAAGGGCCGAGAATTGGTCTAAGGCGACTGGCGCTCCCGAAGACACGCCGTCGCTGCTCTGTGAAAGTCCGCCCCCTCAGGCTGCGAAGTCCACCGAAAGAACGTCCGAAAACAAGACCAAACCCGGACCGCCAAGAATTCACACCGCCAGCGAGGCGCAAACCGCCGACTGTAAAGCGACGGCATCCCAAATGGCACCACCGGCACACCGCGAGCAATTTGCCGACGCCACCTTGGTTCCGATCGAGGCAGCCGCCGACTTCCTGGAAGGAGGGCTAATCGCTACGGAGGGGAAGCTTACGGCGCACCCACTTCAGAAGAGAGATGTCTCATCCCAAGATTGTAGGCACGATTCGACTACGCCAGCGGTCGATACTCGCCCTCCGTTGCCCGGTGGCAACGATAGTGCCCGCACGATCAGTCCGGCGCTTGTGCCTTCACCGCAACGTCGGGTGAATGGCCGTCACAAAGGCAGCGATCAATCTTCTCCAATCGATTTCGACTTAAATTCAAACAGGCCTCTGAGGCAAAACAGCCGCCATCGTCAATTCAGAGATCCGAGCTTAAGTACGGCTCCCGAATTCGGCGCGCGGCAAACAGAGTCCGAGAATGCAGAGTTGATTGAACTAGGCTCATTTGCTTACGTGGAAGAAATTGCGGAAGACGTTCTGTTGAAGGCGAAGCAGCCCCTGCCTGCCAGACAGATCTATCAAGGCCTTCCATCTTCCGTTCGCCGACGCTACTCAGCGAGGTACTTCGGCACGCTCCTTCGTTCTTCGCAACGTCTTTATCACAACAGTGGATATTTCTACCCTAAGTTGCGCGCCAAAGAAGGGCAGGCTTCCGAAGGCATCCCATTGCACATAGCCGCGACTGGGGTGACGGCGGATCTCCTCCGTGATGTAGACCGGCCCCTTTTCGCGATCGAAATTTATCCAAATTTGCCAAGCGCTCTGAAGAATAGAATCTCTGAAGAAGCGTTACAGCCAATGCTGGTGGCTGGATCTGCAGAACTCCCGCTAATCGAGATGACCAATTTTGGTGAGTGGCGTCCGATTGGTAGCTCAGCATCACAAGAGCGGCGTCGGGACTCCCGAGATTCGCTCCCTAGCTTCAAGCGAGAAGTTAATAAAATTCTAACGACCAACAATCACCCCATGCTGGGGGTCGAGATATTTGACGAGTTAAGCCCAGACCTCAAACGGAGCTTTGCGAGAGACAGGATGACGCGCCACCTGAAGAAGGTGAGAGGCATTTTTCAATATACGCGTGATAGCGGCCCGCACCTTCGCTCAAAATGGTGGATCACCGCGAAACGAATCCTGAAACCAGCCTCATCGGCCTCCGATATCGAGCCAAGTAGACGCGCTGATACGATGGCTTATCAACGCCGAGTGACCGAATACGCCGAGACTGTAATCGTCCATGGGGCGGGCGATATGAACGTGCAATCGATCCTTGCTGAAGTACGTAAGCGATTTGAAGTAGACGACGAAACACGGCTTGTGCGGGCGTTGAACAGTAGAAGGAAGGCCGCGAAATCACGGATCGTTAGAGTCGCACCAGGCACTTACCGAGCTAGGCCGGTGCACTCGGGCTAGGGGCGAGCAAGCCGCCGAAAACGAACCCGCGTAGTCGTTATCGGCTCACGGAAGGACTCGATCGCGGCAGAGAATACTCTGCCATCAAAAGAAGCTATAGACAAGAAGCCCGCAGGAATCACGAAGCAGTTCTGCGGGTCGATATCTCCCTTGGAGGTGAACTCGCTCCTCTGAGGCCAACTACTAAAATAGTGCGTCGCTATCGTGTTAAGGGATACGCGCGCACGAAGAATAGCAAATCCTCCAAGCTTTCTCGCATCCATGCCTAACATGAAGCGGAGACTGGATGAGTCGAGAGTCGGATCAAAGCCCTCGGGGCCAAACTCCTCTTTCTCTCCAAAAAAATCAGACGTTTCTCGAATGAGACCAACCAGCGCATCTCGCAGGGTCGGTCGATCGGGAAGACTGTAGAATAGACTCAATGCTGCCCTCGCCCGATTGAAACCCTTCACGGGCCCCTCAGAATGCGTCGCGACTTTTGGCATATTCATGAGGAGGCTCGTGACCTCGACGATCTGCGTCGGCACTGCGCCGCCGGCAATCGCGATCAAGATCGTCGCGACATCTTCCGCCGACATCATAGCCGCGCTGGTCCCTCGCCCCTTTTTCGTCACCATTTCTTCTTGACGAAGTACCTTAAGCGCGGTGGTCGCGATCGCCTCGGGAAGGTCGATCGCGCAAGCGAGAGATCTGGCAAGGCTGCCGGAAGACGCCATCTTTTCCAAAAATCCACAAAATTAGTTTGAGGAGGTATTTCGTTCAAATGAACCCGCCATCACGACGAGCCTCTCGAGAGAAATCTTCGGACGTTATCCGTGTCCCAGATTGCCTCCCACTTTTTGCCCTTCAGACGAAAAGCGGTAGGGTATGGGGCATCCCCTTGTGCAACCGCGTAGCACAACTCTTTGGTGTTGTTGAAGTCCATAATGGCGGCTGCCATGTCGGCTCTCAATTGCAGCGGCCACGCCGCACCTGGCGGATATCTTGCCACTTCATTCTTTACGACAACTTGCCGATCGGCCGATGTGAATCTCATCCTCCGTCCGGATGAACTCTCATCTGTACCCTGAGAGCGATCGCTCGTGCGGCTTTTACATCGCGAACTTCGAGTGAAGACAAATTTCTTTCCGTGCGAGAAGTATTCTTTGGCTTCGCTCATCTCGTCAGCTCTCGAGTTCGGTGCGGTCGCCTTCGGCTAACTATGGAAAACGATTTCGTTGCCTATCGATTTCGAGGTTCTGCCGGAACTCGACGGGTAGCCACGGTTCGTCGAGCCCCTCGTTTTGCTGCTTGGTCTTCGAGCCGCTTGTTGGCCTTAACAGCGTTCCGAGTACCGATCGAAGGCATCGATGCGTTGAGCTTCAATGTCCAGTTCGTCGCGTCCATAGATCTCTCGACACAAGAATTCTTTTTCGACTTCGAGAGCAGATTGCGCAACATCGATCCACCAGGCCTTTGGCCGACCGTTATCTCCCGCGTCCCAGCGATAGCCGCGCCGTTTCAAGCATTCGCGAAGCTCGAACGGAGCGCCAACGGCCCTGACCCGCCACCGGGGCGCACGGGCGGATTCGAGCAGCATCTCAAGACCGCGGCGACCGCTACTCGGGAGACGGCGTGAGAGCATCTCAATTCCAGCCCTGCAGTCGTGCTCGGCGCGGTGTCTGTCGTAGAAGAAACCGGAGGCTGCGGCGAGATGCACCAATTTTGTCCCTTCCACGAAACCTTCTTCGGCCCACGGAATTTCGCACCACGAACATGCCCAAGCAAAATGAGCGAACACTCCACAAAGTCGCTCGGCGAAGCGACGATCAAATGCCGCGTTATGTGCTACGATCAACACTGTATCGCTCAGGAAGGTCTCCAACTCGGCCGCAGTGATTGATTGACCGGCGACCATCTCATCGGTGATGCCGGTGAGCGCGGCAACTTCCGCGGGGATCGGGCGCCCTGGATCGCGAAGGCGACTGAAGGATTCGTGGACTGAGAAGATTCGCCCGTCAGGTCCGTAATCGAACGGCACCATCCCTATCTCGATTATCTCGTCGGTTTGCGGGTTGAGCCCAGTGGTTTCGACGTCGAGAAACACGCCGCGTTTGAGGGCTCTGCCATCCGGCGTGTGGTAGAGGGAAGGCGGATCAAAGCGGCGTAACACGCGATAGCGGCCGCTCGCTTGAAGCTGGGCCAGAATGCGCTCCAGCTCGTCCTGACCTAGCTCCATCGCTTTTCGTCTCCGTTCTAAGCCAGTCTATCTTCTCACAGCTTCGCCCAGCGTATTGCCGTAGGCGCCTTCAATACTGGATCGCAGTAGTGTGCCGCCAGCTGTTCCATGAGATGACTCGGCCGATCGTGGCTCCCGGCCTCCGCATCGAGGCGGGTAAGTATGCGTCGGGGATTCGGTGCCATTGCGATCCTCCTGCTGACTTTCAAAGATCCCAGACCTCGGCCGTTGAAGCGCCGACGGCGCCTCTTCCGATGCTAGGACGAGCCACCGCTTGGAGTTCGGTCGGACACCACGAGCCGGTCTTTGACGATCTCGTCGATCTGCCGCCGGTCCAGGTACCGGGTCTCGGCTAGGCGCCGGGCGATAGTGAGAACGAGGGCGCGATTGGCCTCGATCAGCTCGGCCGCGCGCTTCTCGAGGTACAGCAGGTCCTGCGATACCCGTGCTCGGAGGATGGGGTCCCGCTTGACCTCGGCCAACAGCGTAGGACCGGCGTCAGCGAGAAAGAGCGGCGTGCCCCGCAGTCCGTATGAGGCATGGAGGGCTGCGATCTCGATCGTGGCGGCGCCAAGATCGGACTCCGCCCCGCCTCCACTACCGGTTGACATGGCCCCGATCAGCAGTTCCTCGGCCGTGCGTGCGGCGAGCGCCACCGTGACCCGGTCCTCTATGCCGCGACGCGTGAGGATGTCGTCGTCCGCATAGTCGATCGCAATTTGGCCGCCCGACGCGCCATCTCGTCGGAGCACAACGTGGGCGACGATGCCGACCCCCAGCGCCATTGCCGCCACCACATGTCCCGCTTCGTGCACCGCCATCCGAAACAGTCGCTGCGGCGGATGAGATTCGAACGGCAGCGTTGCAGCGCGCAGATCGTCGAGCGTCAGGGCGCGGCCGGCGTGCCTCGCGATCCGGCGTGCCGCGCGGACCGTCTGCATAAGGTCCGCGGCGGTCGCCCCCTCCAGCAAGGGCGCCAGACTCGACAGGTCCTGCGGGACCTCATCGCCGAGGTGAAATCGCAAGATATTCACGATGCCGGCGTGATCGGGCGGCGCGATCTCGACAACCCGCTCCAGGCGGCCGGGTCGCAATAACGCGGCATCCACGCGGGCGATGTCGTTAGTCGAGCCGACAACGACAACGCGGTCGCGCCCGGTCAACGTGGAATCGAGCCTCGTTAGCACGTCGGTCACAACAGCGGTCCACCATTCGCGGCCACGGTCGGACATCGTGGACCGATTGGGCAGCGCGTCGATCTCATCGAGATGCAGAATGGCGACTGGGCGGGCTTGATCGGCGGCGTCCGCGAATGCCTGCCTCGCCTGCTTGATGACCGCGTCCAGATAGCCGTTGCCGCCAGCGAACCAATCACCCACCGAGGTGGAGACCAGTGGCACGCCGCTGGCCTTTGCGAGAATCTTAGGAAACCAACTTTTGCCGCAGCCAGGCGGCGAATGCAGGCAGATGCCGCGATCGAGGTCGCGCCAGGCAATGCGCCCGGCGCGGAAGTCCGCGATGTCGCGTGCCAAATCCAGGCCCCAGAGGCGCGCTGCGCCGTATTCCACCGCCGTCGCGAGATCCGGCACCCGCTCCGTCGCCGCCGTCTTGGCCGCGGCCGGGGCCGACAGGCGGCGCAAAATCGTGGCTCCGCCGGAGCCGGGCCGGAGCGCCGCCACGATGTGGTGAAGGCCGAGCCCGTCCGGGACGCCATCCGCGGCAATGCCGGGCGAGCGGCCAAGGAAACGGGCGATCGCCCGATGCACGACCGCCCCATTCGGCGGCGGCACGACGATAGAGAGGTCGGCGGTCTGTCGCAGCGCCTCGGGGAAGAAGTCGGCATCGGGGGCGATCCCCAGCACGCATCGGCCGCGCGAGAGGATGCGCGCGGTCTCGTCAGATTCCAGTCGCAGCGAGCCTTTATCAGCTTCGCGATCATAGCGATCCAACAGCCAGCGGGTCCCCAGTCGCTTCGCCAAGTAGTCGGCCATCGGCGAGACCCAGCAGGCGGCGGGAACGACCAAGGTCGCCGCCAGCGCCTGCCCATGCAGCAACCGGCGCAGCATCTTCCTCGGGACCGCAGCCTCGAACGCAGCCGAGATGATCGCATCCATGGCGCCCGGCCGCTCTCGGGGCCTCGACGCGGAGTCCTCGCTGCGATCGGTCGATACCGCTTCTTCGCCGATCTCCGAGCGCTGCTCCGCGTCCCATATATCCGCCAACTCCTGAGCCGCCCGCGCGGCGGAGAAGCCGGACTTGGTGCCCGGAAACCTCTTAGTGGCCTTCATCCGTGTGACCTCGCGTGTGAGAGTGGGAAGGGACGGGCAGCCGCGACGCACAAGGATTCGCGGAAGCTGCCGAAGGATGTTCGCGCCGAGCCGGCCGTCTCAGTCGCCGAGCGCGGAGAGCTTCAAGAGCGGATCGGCGAGGCCGGCTAACAGGCCGTGCGATGTCGGGCTCGGTCGGCGGCCCAAGGATTCGCGCAGTTGCTGTGCCGGTGCGCGATCGGAGTGGGCGCTCCCGCGGTCGTGCTTGGCCCGCGAGGCATTCGGAGCGGCCGCCAGAGCTGCGGGCGCTCGCGTCAGGCCGCCAACACGACGGCGCGGTCGCGGAGCGGAGTCCAGGGCGGCGCGCTGTGCGCGCCGCACACGATTTTCGCGGCGATGGATTCGGTCGCGAAGGCGACGGCGACCATCAGGCGTCGCCGGTCGCCGACACCGGGAATCTCGGCCAGCACGTGAGCGCGAAAAAGCTCCTCGCGGCGTCTGCGCGTGAGGGCGTCCACGGAACCGTTGGTGGCGGTCCGCACTTCCGAGCCTGCAGCAACGACGAAGCGCCCGCATGACCGATAGCCGCGGGCCCAGACCTGGCAGTAACGCAGTTCGAAGGATTCGCCGTCCATGGGCAGCGACGAAACGCCGATCGACATCGGGCCGCTGTCCGCCGGGTCCGTACCGTCCGAAGCATTGGTCTCGGGCGCCGGTGGCTCGACCGGTACGTGGCCGGGGTCCGGCGCCGCGACCGGCGTGAAGATTCCGCAGCCGGCGTCGTGCAGCAGCCGCACGGCGTCGGCGTAGATCCGATCGTGGGTGGAGCGGTCCGCTGCCGGAAGGTCGGGACGAACCGGACTGGCGCCCTTCACGACCGCGACCTGGCGGGCCTCCACCGCGTCCTGAGTGAGCCTGAACTGGAAATCCAGTCCGAGGTTTTTCTCGAACGCGGCGCCATCGCACCCTCCGACCACGAAGGCGTCGCGCGCGAATCCTTTTGTCGGGTCGGCCGCGTGCTCGCCGAGCCGGCGCAGCGGCCGGCCGCTCTCGCCGATATAGGCCTGGCCGCCGCCGAGTAGGACGTAGGCACACCCGCCCCGCAGCAGTCCGGCCGCCGCGACGGCCGCGAGATCCGTAAGCGCAAAGGCGTGCACCACCGCCCGGCTCGCTCGATCGGAGACGACGCGGTAGCCGTGCAGGCCTCCGAAGGGGCGGTGTACGATCGTGGTGACTGCTGCGGCATCTGACATTCGCGAATCCTTCGTGCGGGCGTGAAAGATCGTGGCGGGCCTGCTGCGGTCCGCCGGCGGAGTTCGTGACGTTGGGAGTTGTGGCTGCGGTCTAGGTGCCGAAGCGACGGCAGAGGCCGTAACCCGTACCGCGGACGAGGGTGCGCCCATCGAGACCCGAGGTCAGATCGAGGGCGATGCTGCCCTCGCAGGCCAGGGCGTACACGACCATCAGTGGATCGCGGCGCGTGGCGACCAGCCCGTCGAGGGCGCGGAGCGGGATCGGACCCTCGGCCTCGAGCGCGTCCAGGACCTGCGCCCGGTCGTCCGCCGCGAGCGGGATCCAGGCGTGGCGCCAGATGCTACGCGCCGCCGACAGCCGCGGTTCGCGCAATACGTCCACGGTCGTGACGGCCAGAATGCCCGAACACTCCAGCGCAAAACCGAGATGCATCAGACCCTCGCCCTGCGGGTCCTCCGGTATCCGGGCGTCGACGAAATCGACCACGAAGCGGCCGTCGTCGCGATGGACGACGATGGCGTCGGTTCTGACCACCCGGTCGTCGACCACGACGGTGGGGTGGAAGTCGATGCGGCGCACGCCGACGTCAAATGTGGACTGGATCAGGAAATCGCGGCGACGGGGCCGGGCACTCGGAATCGCTTGAGCGGTCTTGAAGCTGACGAACAGGGCGGCGCTCGGCTTGTGCATGGGGGTCCTCGGTGCATGGGCGCGCAGGCGCGCGCTCCCGCACGCAGACGCGCGAAAACAGAGCGCGCGTATCGGCGCGCGATGAGGCGGATTCGTCGGACGACCAGTTGGAGGGATGTTTGAACTAGATCACAAAACGGGGGGAAAGTCAAGGATTTCGATATCCAACAGATATCTATTGGATATCTCTATGTACGGAACTAGGAATTACGATCGCCGGAATCCGCGACCGAAATTTTTAAGAAAAGCCCGCGCGGGCGATCGACAGCGTGATAGTTTCAAGAGGGAATCGAGCGACGCGGGTCAGGAAGCGGAGATGGCGAAGACGGCCAAGAAAACGAAAGCGAGAAAGGACGGCCGCCGCGCGATGCTCGTCTACATGAAGCCCGAGCTCATCGAGGCCGTGAAGGAAGCCGCGGCTGCACGCGATCAGAAAGCGTGGCAATTCGTCGAGCGGGCGGTGATCAAGGCGTTAAAATCCAAGCGCGGCGACTGAAACTGTCGATCGCCGTGACCGTTCGCAAAGGCGCGGCACTAACGTCCGGCGGTTGTGGTCGCGGGCGTTCTCGCCGAACCTTGCAGGATGGCGGATAGCTGCCGCCAGCGCTGCTGACGTATCCTGCCACCTGCAGAATACCTACTACTAGCACTCGAATCCTCCGCGCGGGACCAGCTTTCCCCTGTCGCGAATGACTTTTACGGCCGCCTCAAACAGGAATTGCCTTAAACTTGTTAGTGGAACGGTAGAATACGTTTGACTGCACAGCCGCCGGCATCCGCCATCGTACGATAAGGCGTATTCAGTTCAATTCATTCGCCTCGCCCCGAGCGGTGACGGTGTTCGACGGCAGCCTGCCAGATCTTGGCTCGCTGGACCACAATTCGGCAGTCCGGCTGATACTTCATTTCCTTCGCCAGATCCTCTGCCTGCTTAATGAATTCAGGCGCTGCCGCTGCGCCGCTCCTAGCGGCCTCAAGGGCAAGGTAAGCCGATGCCAATGCCTCAAGATTCCTATTTCCCTGCCGCTTGAAGGTTGCGATCACCTTCTTGTAGCCAGCAATTCCGTCGTCAACTTCGCCGAGACGCATGGCCAGCATGCTTGCCGTTGCGGCCAAGAACTCGGCAGGCGTATCGTCCGTTTGCTTTTTGATCAGGGCTTGCCGAAGAATCTGGGACGCCCGAACATAGTCGCCCTTCTCGATAAGTGCGAAGGCCAGGTGGTTGCGGAATAGTAGGGATTCGGGCTCCAATTCAAGACCCCGATGGGCAAGGCGATAGCCGAGCTCTATATCGCCTTTTGTGATGGCCGCGCATGAGCCTACCGCATAGGGCTTGGACGCGAACGGTTCTTCCAGCGTCCACTGTTCACAGACTTGAATGACACTGTCAAAGTCGCCTTGCCAGTAAGCGTGAAACGCACGCGCTTCGCCGGAGTCGACTACGTTATCGATCTGCTTCGACGTGACTATCTCGCCACCCAGATGCGGGTTCGCCCACTCTGCTTGTGCGAGCGAATTTCCCGTCGGGTTGATTAAGCTTGTTCGGAAGAGCTTGCGCGCGCGACGGCTGCCGTCCCGCAGGTGCACCGTTCCGATCGCAGAGGCCAATTCGGAGATATGCAGCGGCTGAAATCCGCCGTCCTCCAGCATAGTGATCCCTACCTTCAAGAACTGGGGTTTTCGATCTGCGGCTGACGAGAGCGCAATCTCTCCGGCCACCAACCAGGGATCGCACTTCGTTGCCTCGTTTCGCTTCAGCACGTCGTGTGCCTGTTCCGGATCGTCGAAGTGGAGGTACATCCGCGCGGCGCTGCGTAGGACATGCCGATCGTGGGGTGCTTGTTGCAGGGCGACTCTCATGGCCCGCTGCGCCTTGTCCTTCACGCCCTTCGATACGTATCCCAAAGCGAGATCTACCCATGACAACGCGTCGTCTGGATATTGGTGCACGTGCTGGCGTACTGATCCGACGTCTATGCTGCGGGACTCGGAACCTTCCGGGTTCAGCCGCTCGAGCAGGAGTGAGGCCTGCTTCTTGACAAGAGGCGTCGCGCCGCTCCCCTCCCGGACCAAAGAGCGGGCGGCCCGCTCGCCTTCGCTTTCGCGTCCTTCAACGAGAGCCGTTTCGACGAGTTCAGCTGCAGCGATAACGTCGTCGCTTTTCCGCCAAGCTTCCAGTCTGTCCTTGAGCTCCTGCGGAATTCGGGCATCCCGTATCGGCCTGCCCGGCATTGACAACTCTCCCGCCGCAGCAACGCGCGCGGCCGGCCTCCACCGAGGAATAACGTCTCTTTTTTTCGGAAACGCTTGTGCCGTCATGCAGCGCTACGCGAGCGCGCCGACACGGTCGTGCGCTTCAGAAGGAGGTCCGTGTAGGACTTATACCGCTCCAACGAAAACTGGCTCGCGGATCCGATCCCCTTGCGGTGGCCTCGCCTCGCGATGTCGGGATTGCACAGCTCTCGCACCATCGTGGCGATTTCGGCTTGAACCAGTGAGTCGACTGCATTCTCTAGATCGACGAGCACTTTCGAGAAAGCGTGCTGAAGATGAGGTAGGACCTGATCATAAGTGCCGTTCCAATTGGTTGGATGAAACGCCGGATCGAGTCGAGAAAACACCGCAGCTGTGACGTTGATGCCCGAAAACAGAAATGCAGCCAAATTTCCAAGCAGATAAAGATCGCAACCGATCCGCCGTACGACGAAATCGGGATGGAGATTTGAGTAGAGGTGCTCCGGCGGAGCGTAAGTCCGGTCGCCGGCCACTACGAGATTGTCCATCCAGACCTGATAACCGCGCCGCGCAGACCGACCAAAGTCACCCACACGGCAGCCTCCGTCGGCATAGGTTAGGACGTTGGATGGCTTGAGATCCTGATGAGCGATCGTCTCACGATGCAACTGCATCATGCCGAGCGTCACGTCGTTCAGGATGCTGAGGCTGATCAGACAGTCGAGCCGATTTTTGAGATCGACCTGTTTACGAACGTCGCTCTCTGCGAGCTCGAAGATAAGGTAGGCGACGCGTCCATCGATAGCGCCGAAGTTCGGGACCTGCGCGTAGCCGTGAGTCACGGCAAGCACAACCCTCGAAAGTCGCCGATCGCGGCAGTGCTCAAGAACGTCCCTTTCATGATTGTAGGCGGAGGTCATGTTCTGCAATTCGCGGGCAGGATCGAGCGCGTTGAAAGCTTCGGAGAAATCGAGCGCTTTCAAAAAATGTTCCTTGCCGGATTTGTCTTCGACGATATACGGCACCGAGAACATTCCTCCAGAACTCGGAACGTGTGCGATTTTGCTGACGACCGTCCAGCCGCCGTCGAGCGTCATCCCTGCAAGGTGTTCTGCTGCCGACATGCTGTCCTCCTCTGGAAGCCTAGGTTGTGTGCGAGTCCGCGACCAGCGCTTTTAGGAGCGCCAGACCATTTGGGGAAAGAAACAGCGCCCTGCTCCGGGGATCGCTGGTACTGATTTCCTGGCGAATGAAGGCGCGCGGCACCACCGTTTCGGACAGCTGATAGCGCCCCAGAAGTACCGACACGTGTCGGCTCACCGTCTGCTGCGGCTGCTCAAGCCTTTCGGAGAGCTCGTTTACGGAAAGTCCGGGAGCCTTGGCGATCGCTATCAGCGCAAGCACTTGGGGAAGACTGAGTTCGGCTTGGCAGGATGTAAAGACCTCGAAAAGTGTTTCGAGGCGAGACGCTTCGATGGGGTCGAATTTTTCGGGCATGATCTCATACTTGATTATCTACTCGATTATGAGTATATACCACGAAACGACATCCGCAAGCCCTGATTTTGACCTCTCACCGGGGGATACCGATATGACCAAAAACATTGTGATTTATTCTGATGGGACCGGCCAGGACGGCGGAGCTCGACCTGAGCAGCGCACCAGCAACATTTACAAAATGTACCGCATTTCGCGGGATCACGCCGAAACCGGAATCGATCCTGCAAAGCAGGTGGTCTTTTACGATGCCGGACTGGGAACGGACATTGGCGCCACGGCTATCACCGCCCCGGTTCGTTTCGTTCAAAAGCTGCTCGGGTCCGTCACCGGCGCTGGCATCAAGCGCAACATCGCGGACTGCTACGAATTCATCATCAACCATTATGAGCCGGGAGACAGGATCTTCCTGTTCGGCTTCAGTCGCGGCGCCTACACGGTCCGTAGCTTGGCCAATCTGCTGATGCTGTGCGGCGTGCCCAGCCACAGTGCCGCCGGCGGCCCGTTACGCTTCCGCAAAACCTCCAAAGATATTGCCAAAGAGGCCGTCGACACCGTGTTGGAGCACGGCGCGGGGCACCCACGCGCCGAATTTGAGGCCGAACGGTTCGAATTGGCAAGGCGCTTCCAGGCTAAGTACGGGTCCGGAGACGGTTCCGACTCTAACGTGGCTCCATACTTCATCGGTGTCTTTGATACGGTAGCCGCGTTGGGAGCGAAGGGCCTGCGGTACTTCGTTATCCAAGCCGGTCTTGCAGCTGGTGTTGCGGCCACCGCTTTCATGGGCGGCCTCCTTCTGTCGATTGCCATGGCCTTGCTATGCTCATGGTGGTTCGACGCCGGGTTCATGCTGACCGGCTTCATCTCGCAGCTCTCCATCGTCGCTGGTGCGCTCGGTGCTTTCTGGTACTGGCAAAACAAGTCGACGACGAAGACTATTTCGAACTACCCGAAAGCTGGTGAGTCGCGCTCCCACAAGGCGATCTGGAAGGGCGACAACTTCGATCGCCTGCTGAGCCGCCACGTCGCCTTTGCCCGTTCCGCGAATGCCATAGACGAGATCCGGAGGGACTTCGATCGCGTTGGCTGGGGTGGACGCGACGAGGGCGCACCACAATTCCCCGGGCACGAACGGTTCAAGCAATGGTGGTTCTCGGGAAACCACTCAGACATCGGCGGCTCCTATCCAGAGCCCGAGTCGCGTCTTTCGGATATCGCCCTGGAGTGGATGTGTCGGGAAGCCATTTCGGTGCCCGACGGCCTGCTCACCGGACCGATTATCGTCGACGGAATGAAGATGGACGGCACCGGCGACGTCGGTCAGGCGCTGAATCTATATCCTGACGCCGGAGGTGTTCAGCATTGCGAGGTCGCGGGCATGCGGGACGCGATCGACGGATTGTCCGAAATGCTGCCGAATTGGTCGTGGCTGCGGGGCCTGCTGGCCGGTCGCAACTGGCCTACTAAATTGCGCGATATTGGCAACGCGTCGAAAGTCCACCCGACCGTCGCATGGCGTTTTGAGCTAACGACCGTCGTACAGTGCGCGGCCGGAACCTCTCCCTACCGCCCTGAAGCGCTCCGCGGGCATGACGAGTTCAAGCGCTACTATCCGACTGAAGGGAGCGCATCGTGAAGCTCGTTTCACTTTTCGACGATTTCCTGAAGGATACGGTCAACCTCAACAAGACAAGGATCGACCTCCTGGACGCCAGCATCCCTGCGCTCAAGTCATTCGTCCGGGAATCCGACTGGAAGCCCAAGGTCCGCACCTTCGTCGAGCAGGGTTCATGGGCCCACCAGACCATCATCCGACCTGTCGACGGTGGAGAGTTCGACGCCGATCTGCTTGTGATGGTTGACAAGGTCGACGGCTGGACTGCCGCGGAGTACGTGAACAGCCTCGGTCGCGTCTTTTCTGGCAGCAAGGCGTATGGGGACAAGACGAAGACGTGGGACTACTGCGTCACCATCACATATGCCGGAGATCGCCGGGTCGACCTAGCTCCCTGCGTTGTCGGCCGCCTGTACGAAGGAAGCCTGGAGGTGTGCAATCGCAGGGGAACCTTCGAACTCACGTCGCCGATCGAGTACACGGAATGGATGAAGGAGCGGAACGCGTACTCCGGCAACAATTCCTTCCGCAAGGTGACACGGCTGGTCAAGTACCTTCGCGACATCAAGCATACCTTCACTTGTCCTTCGGTCCTGCTTACGACGCTGCTCGGCAACGAGATCCAGTGGTTCGAGAAGGGCAGTGAAGAGTTCGCCGACGTTCCCACCACCCTCAGGACCCTGATGGGCCGCTTGGACAATAGGCTGCGGATTCATCCGACCAGGCCTGCGGTGACGAACCCGAAGCTTCCTAGCGAGGATTTCTCCTCCCTTTTTGGCACAGACGATCAATATTCAAACTTCCGGACTGCGATCGCCCGTTACCGAAAATGGATCGATGAGGCCCATGCAACTGAAGGCCGGCAAGAGTCCATTGCGGCCTGGCAAAGGGTGTTCGGTAGCGATTTCGCGAAAGGCGAGGTCTTGAAGACCGCACAAGCACTGACCGAGAGCGGCAGCCGGTCCCTGATCGAACACTTCCTGGATTCGACCGCGGCACATGGGGGCGGGATCGTGGATCTAGTCAGGGACTTAGGCATATCGATTCTTCCACCGAGCTTCGCGAGACCGCCGCACATTCAGGCGCCGCCTTGGCGTAGCGTGCCTCAGCCTGCGGATATCGCCGTGACGGCGGAGTGGCGTTCCGCCAGCCATGTGCAAGGAGGCCGAATGGTGGCGACGGGCCAGGTGTGCAGGGCGCGAGGCGGTTTGTATTTTCGAGCGTCGCGTTCGGACGGAACCTCAGTCCCATCGGAGTATGACGTCAAGTGGAGGATCACAAACACCGGAGCCGAGGCGATGTCGAACAAGGCCGGCCGGGGTGGATTCGAGATCTCGAACAAGGCCGACGGCAGATGGGAGGAATTGGTGTATCGCGGCATCCACATTGCGGAAGCTTTTGTGGTCAGGCGTAGCGACGATGTTCTAGTCGGCGTGAGCAGGCCTTTTTACGTCGTAATCGAATGAGATGGGGCGGGATGAACACGATCGCACACGATCAGGACTCGCCTGAATTCCAGCGCTTGCTGAAGGCCCGGCAGCGCATTTATGGCGACGCCACCCGTTGTCAGTTACTTCAGATAATCATCACCGTCGTGCTGCCAGTCGCAGGCGCGGTCCTAGCGTTCGTGCACGAGGAAGCCAGGCCCTACGTGGCGCTTTACGGCTTGATCGCCACGGCGCTCGACGTGACCTGGATCGACCGAATACAGCGTCGGTTGCTGAAGGTCGCCGCAAAAATCAGCGAGGAATTCGACTGCGGCGTGCTGAAAATGCCTTGGAATTCGTTCGTCGTCGGGAAGCGCGAGGACGTGGAGGTAATAGATGCTGCCGCACGACGATGGAACGACGATCCATCGAGTATCTCCGGCTGGTACGTCGGAATCATTGCGACGGCGAGGCACCCGATGGCCCGCCTAGTCTGCCAACGTATGAACCTGCATTACGACTCCTCACTGCGGAAGAAATACGGAGCCTATTTGATCGCGGGCGCCATCGCCTCCCTTTTCGCCCTATTGGTCGGAGCGGTTGCGAAGGATCTCAAGCTAATTGACTCCGCGGCCGTCGCGGCCACGATCTCCCCCGCGATATTCTGGGCAATCCGCGAGCATTTCAGGCAGTCGGATTCCGCGACTGCTAACGAGACCTTGAAGGGTGAGGCAGAGAAGTTTCTGGACTCAGTCCGGACGAGCGGGTGCGACGATGCGGAATGCGAAAGGTGGTCGCGAGAGTTCCAGGATGCTATCTTTCAACGCCGTGTTGCCAATCCCCTGGTGTTGCCGCTGGTCTACTGGCTGATGCGCGGCGAACTCGAAAAGCAGGCGCAGGCCGGCGCCGATGCTCTCCTGAGGAAATCCGACCCCACTAGAAGCGGCGCCGCCACCGACATTATCGGGCGGTAGCATCCTGATGCCTGCGAGTTCAGCGAACTTATGGCATTTTTGGCCGCGGCACACCTATGGGCGAAGCCGGCGCGATGGACGCCCCGGAGCGCTCTCCGCTCTCCGCGCTTCGGCGTTCTTGGATAGGTTGATTGTCAGTCGGGATCGGCAGTCCGAGCGGATAAAATGAAAAACCACACTCTTTCCCAAGCGGTAGCTCATCGCACCGGAAGCTCGGAGTGTCTTGATTGCAAAGAGAATAGAGGCGATCACGGCAGGCGCAATTCTCTCAGTAGTAGTCAGAGGCTTACTCAAATCCCAGCGTGGCTGACCCGCGCCGATTGGCGCTGCTCGCGTCTCTAGGCACATACGAAGAAGCGACTCGACATTTCCGTTCTCTTTATGTTCTATACTGGATGGCCGATCATTCCGCGAGCTGGCGCATGCCGACACCGAGACAGATGGACCAATTGGCAGCTGCCGTCGGCACACAGGGCTCTTCAACACCCGAGCCTGGCCCAGCCGACGCTCTGCCGCCTGAATACTGGCAGGCTATCCTGAAGGCCGCGGAGGCCGACAGGGGCAGGCTAACGCCTAACGGCGCGGCGGGGGCGGCAGTTCTGAGCCGGATTTCCCATCCTCTTCTCCAGGTCGGCTGCCGGCGCTGCGGCCGGGCGGTCGAGATCGAGCGGACGGACGCCATCAGGCTGTATGGCCCGGACGCCACCTGGAAGGAGGCCGGGCGGCGTCTCCTAGACAAGACCTGCACGCAGCGGACCGGCCGCCATGAGGAAGACGGCTGCTGGCCGGCATTCGGCTGACGGCGCTTCGATGGCGCCGAAACATCATCCGACCCCCCTGTCGGGCGGGGACCGCAAGGTGCTGCGGAAAGAGCTGGGACGCGCCCGGGCTGTGACGACGATCCTCGCCGCCCAGTCGGCCGAGATGAGAGCGAGGGGTGAGGCCCTCATCCAGCAGGCGGACCGCTTGCTGTGCGAGAGTTGGAACGAGCGCATGTGGGCCGATGGCGGCCCGATCGACCCGTCGCCGACCATCGACCAGGCCGTCAACGGCGGCTATTGTTGGATCGAAATCGAGTGCTCGCGGTGCAGGACGCCTAACGAGGTCGACCTGGCGGGACTTCGCCACCCGTCGACGACGTGCGTTCACGACCTTGCCAGCCGCCTCCGCTGCAGCAAGTGCGCGAAGGCGGGGAAGCGACCGGCCGCCACGTTGCTCCAACTCGCGCAGCGCGCCCGGCATGCTGGCCCGGAGACCTGACCATGTGCAACCTGTACTCGATCACCACCAACCAGGCGGCCATCATCGCGCTCTTCCGGGTCGTCAATCAGTATGTCGGCAACCTCGCGCCAATGCCCGGCGTGTTTCCCGACTACAGGGCGCCAATCATACGGACCGGCGCCGGCGGCCGCGAACTCGTCACAGCCCGATGGGGCATGCCGTCGTCGGCGAAGGCGCTCTTGGATGCGGCGCAGAAGCGGGCTGACAAGCTGCGCGCCAAGGGCAAAGCCTTCGATTTCAACGAAGTGCTGCGGATGGAGCCGGACGGCGGGACCACAAATATCCGCAACGTGAAGTCGAAGCACTGGACCCGGTGGCTGGGTCCGGATCACCGCTGCGTGGTCCCGTTCAACAGCTTCAGCGAATTCAACAAGGCCGAGGGTGGCGACATCTGGTTCGCACTCGACGAGACCCGCCCCCTCGCGTGCTTCGCCGGCATCTGGACCAATTGGACCTCGGTCCGGAAGGTGAAGGAAGGCGAGACGACCAACGATCTCTATGCGTTCCTGACCACCGGACCCAACGCCGAAGTCGGCGCCATCCATCCCAAGGCGATGCCGGTCATCCTGACAACGCCCGCCGAGGTCGAGACCTGGCTGTCGGCCCCCCAGGAGGAGGCCCTGAGGCTGCAGCGCCCGCTGCCGGACGGCGCGCTGCGGATCGTTGCTCGGGGCGTGAAGAAGGACGGGGACGCGCCCGGATCCGCCTGACGCCATGACGGACGCCACGCAAGCCGCGCATCGCAAGATCATCCATGTCGACATGGATGCGTTCTACGCCTCGGTCGAGCAGAGGGACGATCCGGCGCTGCGGGGCAAGCCGGTCGCCGTGGGCGGCTCGCGCGAGCGCGGCGTCGTCGCGGCTGCGAGCTACGAGGCCCGCAAGTTCGGCGTCAGGTCGGCGATGCCGTCCGTCACCGCAAAGCGGCAGTGTCCCGACCTGATCTTCGTGAAGCCGCGCTTTGAGGTCTACAAGGCGATCAGCCAGCAGATCCGCCAGATCTTCGCGGAGCATACCGCGATCATCGAGCCGCTATCGCTGGACGAAGCCTACCTCGACGTTACGGAGAACCACCAGAATATACCGCTGGCGCGGGACATCGCCCTCGCCATCAGGGCAAAAATAAAGGAGGTGACCGGCCTCAACGCCTCCGCAGGTATCTCCTACAACAAATTCCTGGCCAAGCTCGCCTCCGATCACCGCAAGCCGAACGGCCAATACGTGATCTCGCCGGAGATGGGACCCTCGTTCGTCGAAGGGCTGCCGGTCGGCAAATTCCATGGAATTGGACCGGCGACCGCGGCCAAGTTCAACGCGCTGGGGATCCGAACCGGTGCGGATATTCTGAATCAGACGCTCGAATTCCTGCAGGCGCATTTCGGAAAGGCCGGGACCTACTACTACTGGATTTCGAGGGGCGTCGACGAGCGGCCGGTTCGGGCCAACCGCATCCGCAAATCGGTCGGTGCCGAGAACACCTTCTCCTCCGACCTCAACTCGTTCGAGGCGATGGTCGCGGAGCTCCAGCCGCTCATCGACAAGGTTTGGGGGCATTGCGAGAGAACCGGCAACCGGGGGCGGACGGTCACCCTCAAGATCAAGTTTTCGGATTTCGAAATCGCATCGCGGAGCCGGACGATGTCCGCGCCCGTGCTCAATCGGGACGCTCTTGCGAGCCGGGCGGTCGGACTTCTCGAGGCGGCGATGCCTTTGCCAAAGCCTGTTCGGCTCCTCGGCATCTCGCTGTCGTCGCTGCAGATTGAGGATGAAACCGAGCTTCAGTTCGGGTTACCGATCTGAAGGGCCCACCGGGGCCGAAATTGGCCGAGCTTAGGCGTAGCGTCTTCCGGTGGGGCCTCACAGGATCGGACATGCGCCCACAGCTAGGTCGGTCTAGCTGCCCGCATGCCTCCGGGTCAGATCGGCGACGGCTCTTCCAAGGGCCAGCCCCAAACGCTCCGGCAGGGGCGGCCCCGACCGTCCGTCGACGTCGCCGTTCAAGGCCTTGTGAAAAAAGCGCCTGCGGTTGCCCGAACCGTCGAGAAGCGACCAGGTCTGCCCGATGCCCGCCAGCAGATAGGGCAGGCCGAGTCCAAGGATAGGGGTGAATACGATCCCCCTGAACATGTTGGAGGCTGCCAGCATCGTTCGAAGGTTCGCGCTATCGATCACGTCGCGTTCGCCGTTCGACACGCCCCACAATTGGGAAAGGATACGCCGACCGACCACGAACACCTCGTCGATGAAGAAGGTCCCTTGCGATCCAGGTTGGATGACAGCCTGCACATCGACGCCGACTGCGACCTTCTTGACCAAAGTCCTCGCGCCCTCCGGGTCGATGATTTCGATGAAGGCGTAGACGGCGAGATCAAGGTCGAGCTCGCACGGCCCGAGCTGAACGATGGTGCCTTTGAGTGCGTACAGTCCCATGTGCCCCTCCTGGATGGACCGAGCAGAGCGTACCGGGCGAGACGTAAAATATGTGATAAATCACATGGCTACTTTTGGAGGAAATCCGGACCGTCCGGTCCATGGCCCAGACCGGATTCGGACGTCGTTTTCCTCAGCGGGAGTCGATTGCCGTCGAACTCCTCGCGATGAACATGCGCCGGCTGCGGCTTGCCAAAGGCTGGTCGCAGGATCAGCTTGCGGCGGCTCTGGAGGTCGAGCAGGGTGTCATCTCGCTGATCGAGAACAGGCGGGCGAACCCGACGCTTCTCATGCTGGAAGCGATCGCAGACGCGCTCGGCGTCCAACTGATTGACCTCTTCGAGGCAAACTCCAATCCAAAGGCGCGCGTCCAGTCCGCGCGCCAAGTCGACAGGTAGCGGTAAACCCTAGACCTCGGCCTCCAGGAATCCTCGCACCAGACCAACGTGCGTCCACGCGATCAGAGCGCCCGCGCGAGGGGCCGCGGTCTCCAGGCGCCCCGACCTCTATCAGCGGACGTAGCAAACAGCCTTCGCCATCGAAAAAGGGGTCGACCGCCGATTCCGCGGCAACGCTCCGGCTGAGTCTGTGCGCTGCGAGTGCGAGGAGAGGCAGCCCGTCCATGCTTCGCCATTCCTAGTGCCGTTCTGGTCATCGAGGCGGGTAGCCGCGTCGGAGAGGAGCGCCTATGCCCCTTGCGGGCCGGAAGCGTCATGATAAAAACTAACTACTCGAACTGCTCACCGATCGGCTATCCGGCGCTGGTAACATGATGAGTGGTGACTATGGGCGGAACACCATAGACTTTATCGAAGGGCTTATGGCTCTTTCGACGATCGACGAGGCATTTCGAGCTATCGAATCTGGATTTTCGGCCTTCGGATTCGAAACGATCATCATCACGGGTATCCCGAACCATCAGCAGACATTCTCGCAGATGGTGATGGCAAAGCGGTGGCCCGAGGAGTGGTTTGAGCTCTACACGCGGAAGAACTTCGACAGACATGATCCGGTCGTTCGTCACCTTCGGCAAACAATTAATCCGTTCGAATGGGCTGAAGCTCCATATCATCGAAAAGACGAGCCGCGCGCTGCGGAGGTCATGGATCGCGCCGCCGACTTTCAGATGGTTCGCGGCTTCATCGTTCCGATACACGGCCTGGCGGGATACGAGGCCGCGGTTTCCCTCGGCGGCTCAAATGTCGATCTCTGTTCCCGCAGCAAGCCGCTGCTTCATCTGATGGCCATGTACGCATTCGAGCGCGTTCGATCCCTATCGAATTCAATGCCGGTGGGGCCGCGCTTGACGGCGCGCGAGCGCGAAACCTTGAGGTGGGCAGCCCATGGCAAGTCCGCCTGGGAGATCGGCGAAATTCTTGCGATCGCGCAACGTACGGCTGAGGAACATCTATCGACGGCCGGTCGGAAGCTGGGGGCGGCAAATAAGACCCATGCGGTCGCGCTCGCCATCCGACAAAACCTCATCGCTCCCTAGCCCGATACTACACTGGGACTTTTCCCAATTTCGATCGAAGGTCCATTCCCGGAGAGTTCGCCTCGCTCATAGGTGGGAGGCGGAAATGATCCACGTTATCTCGGCAAAGGACCGGCACCTCTACGGCGATGCGGTGGAGGAGCATTTCAGGATCAGGCACCAGATCTTCGTCGGAGAACGGGGATGGAAGACGCTGGAGCGGCCGGACGGACGCGAGATCGATCAGTACGACAACAACGATACGATCTATCTGCTCGCCCTAGAGAAAGGCCGGGTCGTAGGCGGTCACCGGCTCTATCCGACCACAAAACCAAACATGATCAGCGAGGTATTTCCGCATCTCGCTGCAGTGAGCGGCTGTCCGTCGGCACCCGACATCTGGGAATGGTCACGGTATTTCATCGTCCCGGATCGGCGGGATGGGGACTTGAATCTTCGGCTGATGGCGGCCGTCCAGGAGTTCTGCCTGGAAGAAGGCATCACCCGGGTTAGCGCAGTGATCGAAATGTGGTGGCTTCCGCGATTTCAGCAGGCGGGCTTTGTACTGACCCCGCTCGGCGTCCCTGCCTTGATCGAAAATGCCTGGACGATCGCGACGCTCATTGAAATTAGCGAGACCGCGCTTCGGTCGGTCAACGCGCGATTTGGCGCAACTCGCGTTTTGCACCGTCCCTCCCCTCAGCACAGGCACGCCTCCGCCGGGCTTCGGACCGGACGTAAAGGGCAGTCATTTTTGACCTGATACGACGCTTTGCGCGAACTCAAGCACGCGTCGTCGATCTGCGGGAGACGAGATCTGCAGAAAGGCACGGACGAGAGCCAAGCTCTCCTCAGGAGGAACCTGGTAACTCGATGCCATCGGCGATGACGAATATCGAGGAAGCTTGACGACGCGCTCGGCTGTCGAGTCCTCTTCATCAACCATGATGCCCCCAGGTGAGGAAATGGCTACCGTTGATCAGATCAATCAGCTTCGAAGGTCGGTGGATGGCGCTCGCGAGCTGGCTATTGCTCTTGATATGACTACGACCGCCCACATCTTGGCAATGGCATGCCTCGATATTGCAGAGAAGCTTGACGACGAAACGGTCGATGAACCTGGCAGCGACGTCGAGCCCGAGTAGGCCCCGATGCTGATTGGTATTCTCAAGGATATTCTTGAGCGTCGGAGGCGGAACGTCGTCCTTGCCGAGGCCGACGCCGCCGACCTGATGAGAGGGTTCGGGGATTCGGCCTACGACCAGGCGCGAACTCGCGCCCGCGAAAGCGACCAACGGATCACGTTGGACGCCAATCGTCCTCCGGAGCACTGGAGGCGGGTGGGTGCAATCATCGCCAAGCGGACAGGCCGCAAATTCCAGGACACGGCGACGAAGTATCTGGAGCAATGATGCCAAAACGTTGGGGAGCGCCGCGGTCCGCCCCTAGCCGGACGAGAACCCGGCCCAATCATTTCCCAAATTCCTTGAGCAACATCCGGCAGTAAGAGTCGACGGTCTTGAAATCCTGGATCATCTGCGGATGGAATAGAATGGCAGGCGATTTTTCGTAGACTGAGTGTGTCATCCAGGGACGGAAGCGGCCGAGCTTCTGTTGCTCGCCACGCAGACGGTCGTACTCGACCCTATTGCCCTCCACGAGGGCCGCCATCGCCTTCGTGTCGAGCGCCCTGTGTGCCTCCGCAGCGGTGTCGTCAATTACGTAGGGAGCAATGTAGAGCGGGATACGGTGTGCGAGCCCATCCCGGAAGCCGATCAGGTTGGCAAGCCAATCCTTCTGGCCATCGAGAAAGGCCCTAAATTCGTCGCTAAAGGAGGGGCGGACGTACCTCTTGCCCAGACCGATCTCAAGCCGATCGAGCTTTGCGCCCCTCCTTCCGCGGAGATCCTTTTCGAGCACCCAGATCCAAGCCAAGTTCTCCATGCAGCCGAACGCGTTGATGACGAAGGTCTGGATCGCGGCGGTAGCATCCATGACGGCGGCTCTCTCCGGAATTGTGTCGAGATCCGGCGGCAGAATCTGGAACACAGTCTGCACCGAGTGGACCATCGTCGCGAGACGGCGGCAGAGACCGTGCTGCGCGTGCTCGCGTGCTAGTCCCTCTTTGTATTCGCGCATCGCATAGGCTTCCCGCAGATCGAGCAGGGCGCGTGGCAGATCGGCTAATCCGTTGTGGAGGTCGTCGACTGCTTCCTGGTTGAAGTATCCCACCGCCCTACTCCCCCACGTCCTCGACCCTCCCTCTGGGGTCGACCAGCGCGATCCCAATGCCGGCGGCCGCGCAGCGGGGAGCCAACTTGCGCCCGATCCGGCGCGTGACATCGGTAGCCGGCATGACTGCAACGAGGCGGCTACCGGGCGCCTTCATCATCAGGCGGCCGACGATCTCGCAGAGCCCCTTGTCGAGTCTCGATAGCCGGCCCGGATGCGTCGTCGCGATCGCACCTCCCTTACACTCAGCTTCGATCACGATGCCGTTGGCAAGCGCGGTGACGTCACTCAGTCCAGACCGGGGATGAATGACAATACAGCGACCCTCCGCATCTTCGAACGTTCCCGCGAACGGCCTGCGAGCGGTCGCGATTCTGCGGAAACCACGTCGCTCAAGCCAGCTCTGGAAGTCGATCTGCCGAGCGTGCTGGCCATCAGGGTGAATCTTCACCTCGCGGATGGGCTCGGTCCGGAAAAGATGCATGGCGTAAGCCAGCATGACAGCGCCTTCGTAGAAGTACCGATCGGGTTGGTCTAGAGACTTTCCTGCGGTCGGCGGACGCTCGACGATCAGGTCATCGAAATTCACATTTAGACTCCAACGGCGTGCAGCTGTGAAGAAACGTTACTCCCGTGGCTTGCTGGCACCAGTTCAGGAGCCCTGAGCCGTGATAGCTGAAATAGCCTGATTGTAGTTAGCTGAGCACTAGAACAGCAGCCTTCGACCCTACGCCGGCATCATACCCTTAGCTTTCTCGAACTTGTCCCTGATCCAGGTCTGATGGCCTGGATGTCCCCAGCGATAGAGCAGATCCTCGTCCTGGGTAACCCTTACTCTCCGTCCGTTGAGGAGCTCAGAGACGGGCTTAAGGGGACGCAGCAGGCGCAGGGGATAGTTCAGGAGTTGTACACCGTCGAGCGCGGGATCCATGCCCATCGCCTCGCCCAGCTTGAACGGTCCGTTGCAGAGCTTCTTTTCGTGTCCCCGGGCACGAGCCCTCACGTCTCGGTCAGCATCGGGCGCTCGACTGCGGCGCGCGGCCATGATGTCGATTCCGATGAGGGGGATACCTGCCCTAAGGAGGACGGTGCTCCTGGGGTCTACCTCTCCGCAAACGATGTCCATAGCCCACATGTCGCGGCTGCCATGGATGCGTGCGGTCCCGGGCGGCGTCAGATTCTTGGCTCCCCGATTGCGAAGTGAGTGATTGTCAGGGTGGAAGTGCGACGCTCGGTCTTCGCCTCCACCATAGGCCTCGACGTCTATAAGCATAACCGCGGTTTCCAGATCCCGGATGTAAGAGTGCAACACGCAACCGATCAGGCGCGGTGCCACCCGGGCAGCGGGCGGCGCGAAAAAGGCTTCGTCAACTTCAACGTATTTCTCGCCAAAGAACTCGCTCATCATAATTCCTTGTCGTCGAAATAGCGGCGAAAGTCGCTGGCGCGGTCATCGTCACGCTTGCCCTCGTCCCTTCAGCTGTGGAGGTCACGATCACGCCGACTGGCGGCCGGGGCCTGCCGACTAGCCATCGGGTGGCTTGAGTTCGCGATTCGCTTTGAGACAGGAAAACCCGGCGTTTGTCGCGAGTAGAACAAATTAAGAACAAACGATTATACTAGATGTGTGTCATTCCTGCCCACATCTCAACGCGCTCGCAAGCCGCCGCCCCCCCGGGGGCGCGCACCGAGTGGCCTGGAAATCGACAGTAGCATTGGAGAAGATTTTGCGCGCGCTTAAAAGGTGAGCGGGAGAGAATCTGCAACCAACACCCCGTTCGACGCAGTGCTCCCGGGGGCGCCATGAGCTTTCTGACCGACGATGAACTTGCATCCTTACGTATCAACCAAATGATCCTTCACGTCGTCGGGGGAAAGCAGGCGTTCGAGCCGCAGCCGACGATGGAAGGCGTCGAACACATCGAATTCTTCCTGGCGCGCATCCAGGATGCAGCCGTCAGCGGCGTTCATCGATTCGAGGAGAGGTCTGGCACCCGCGACCTGCTTCAACAGATGGCAAGTCAGACCGCGAGCTTCGAGGAGGGTGCACAGGAGCTGTCGCGTCGCTTTTCGAAGGATCACGTCGGATCGAGCAGTAACGGAGCCTTCTTCGTGTTCGAGCTCAGTACCGACGACCCAAGCGTACTGTTCTACAGTTTGATTAAATACGACTACGGCGAAGCCATCGAGCTGTATGAAGACAATGGCCGCAACGCACTGCGCCAGATCGTCCAAGCTTTCGTTCGACAGAAGCGCGCAATCCAGAAATCTTGCTTGGTGCGCGTTCGCAATGGGGTAGTCGAAAGTCACGTGTCGGCCATTGATCGGATGGGCGAGGCACCCGACCTTACCGACTATTTCCAGAAGTTCCTTGAGGTGGTTCGAGATCGAGACACGCAAGAGCTCAGTCGGAAGCTTAACGAAGTTCTGCGGACCACCCTGCAGCAATGCCGGTCGCGGCTACCGAACGGGGACGTACCGGCAGCTTTAGCGGCGACTAAGGACCATCTGCGGGGGCGTGACAGTGTGGACGACGAAGGAATCCGAGAAGCCCTATTCGTCGCCGCGGGCCGACCCTCGGAGGAGGCCCGGGCGGAGCTCGACAAGGTTTTGGCAAAGCAGTTGAAGGAAAAGAAGCTGGCGGGCGTTAGTTTTCGTCCGGATCCGAACACGCTCAGACGTGCCCCCCGCCACAAGGTCCATACCGCTGAAGGCGTTCAGTTGGTGTATCCCGGCGAGCAGGAGAACCGCGCCGTGACGAGACAACGTACCGAGGGCGGCGGCTGGACGATCACGATTAGAACAACGCAGAACTTGGTGTTGGATGAGACCGTCCCTGAAACTTCTCGCTCGAACGCTTGACGAGTGGGCCGCCGAAAAACAGGCGATCGTGACAGAGACTCGCGAGTTGTTGGTCGTCGGCAATCTGTCGGCGACCGATGCCGTCGCCCTTGTCGGAATGGTTTGCGATGACGACCTGAATCCGATCATCGAAGACGGCTCCGACGCCGTGGTCGATCCACTCGAAATCGCAGACGACTTCGCACCTTTCAAGGTCAGTCTGAGTAAACCTCCGGTGCCTGCCCACGTGAGTGCGGTTCTGACGAACACGGGTTTTGCGGACTGGCTGTCGCGTCCGCCGGAGAGCTCCATCCTGTGGTGTGGCCTGCTCGAGAACGCGTTCGACACCCAGAGCGTGCGCTTCGCGCCGTGGGGCGACGCCTCGGAATACGTATCGACCCACGCTTCGGCGACGGCGCGTAAGATAGTGCGCGAGGGAGGCTCGACGCCGCTAGTGCCGGCCGATGTCAGACCATGGCTGCTGAAGGCAGGGGTCGAGGTGCCATGGTGCGAGACTACGGCGAAGGTCTGGATAGATCGTTCTGCCGAAGCGCTATTCAGGTCTCTCTGCAACGAAGTGGAAGCGGCCGACTCGCTGATGTTTCGGGGACCTCCCGTCGTCAGGTACTCCGTTTCGCGTCCGGCGATTGACCTCATGTCCCCGAAGGGTTTCGCTGCCCTGCAAGCAGCCGGCCGTTGGGTCTTCGATCTCGATCGGGAGATAGAGACGCGTCATGGGTTGCTGACCACCGAACTGGCGCGGACCAACGTCGGAAGTACGGAGGCAGCAACTCTTTTCGAGAAGGGGGCTATCTCGGCGCTCGAAGGCGCGAAGATAGCCATGCAACTCGGACTGCAAAAACTCAGTCTGGATTCCCTGAAGGCACTTGCCGACCTCAGGAAGGCGATCTCGGACGAAGCCGCCAAGCTATCGGATGCAACCCGCCAGATTGCAACTGCCGTCGCCGGCGCGCTGTTCGCAGGCATCGGCGTGATCGCCGCGCGGTTGACCACATTGATCGGCAGCCCGGTGGTTTCAATTGCTATTTTCATTCTGGGCCTGGTGCTCTGCGCCTACGTAGCGGCCGTCATCTTTAGCGGCTTCCAGTTCATCAACATTCAACGCGATCTACGGTCACAATGGAGGGAGCGACTCTACCGCTTTCTGCCAGAGGCGGAATACGAGGCGATGGTTTCCGGACCGGCTGGGAAGTCCGAGCGCGCATTTACCAATGCGGCAATTGTCGGGGGTGTGCTGACTGGCATGCTGTTTCTGGCCGTAATGATCGTATCATATAGCCCGATGCCCGCGGCCGGCCCATCGATGCCGCAAGCAGAACGCAGTGATGCGGTGATCCCGAAGGACAACTCGCAGAGTGAACCGTCCGGTTCGCAACGCGAAGCCGTAAAGACCTCCCCAGGTTCCTATATAGTCGGGCCGCCAGCGACGAGGCATGCCCCGCCCCTCCCGACCGCCGAGCAGCGCATCCATACGCCTGCGACGCCTAACCCAAGCTCACGACCATCCGATAATCGGCCGCCGAAATAATGTCGGCGGGCAGGGGCGGCCGGCACTGTGGTTGCGCTATTGGAATCGCCCTCGTTTACCGCAACTTCCGGCGTCGATGCCTTCACCCCAGCGATATGTCGGGTGCGGCCGTTGCCCCTGACCGCAGCGCCTGAGCTGGCAGAAATGAGAATCCGGGTCGAATGCTGCGTTGGTGTCCAGGCAACAGGAGATCGGCGCTGGCCGAGATTTGGGCAACCACGGCCGGCCAAACGCGTTGCCGCCTCCGTCTCCCTGTGTCAAATTTCCACGCGCCTCAGGGGCTACACCATGGGGCTACACCCACCGCCCGCGAGCGCGTGAGAAAGCCTTGAATTACAAAGGGTTTTCGGGACGTCAGAAAACGTGGCGGAGAGGGAGGGATTCGAACCCCCGATAGGCTTGCACCTATGCCGCATTTCGAGTGCGGTGCATTCGACCACTCTGCCACCTCTCCGCGGCGCGCGCGCGGGCTGGCCCGCGTGTTGGTCGGCGGTGTTCTTAAGGGAGCCGCGGCGGATAAACAAGCCGGGCGGTGATGCTTCGCCGCAAAACTGTTGCGAGCGCCACGCCTGGCGGCGCATTGGCAGGCTCAGGGAGAGGCGTCGATGCGCCGCCCCTTGAGCGTCGTGCCTGAGCCCAGCCGCATCCTCAGTCGTCCTTGTCCTTGCGGTCCTTGTCCTTCTCCTTGGCCTTGTCCTTCTTGGCCTTTTCTTTCGGCTTGCGGTTGGTGAAACGGGCGTTGCCGAGGCCGGTGCCGACGGTCAGGACGCCCCAGCGGGTGAAATCCTGCATGAACGGGACCTCGCTGAGCCCCTGCGCCACGCCGTCGTTGTGCATCAGGATCGCGGTATCATGATCCCCTATGGTCGGGATGCCTTCGACCAGGCTGCGCGGCAGGTGGAACTTGCTGCTTTCCCAATTGCCCGGCAGATTCTGCGCGCCTTTCTCGATGGTCCCGTCGTCATTAATGACGCCAGGACACGAGATGCCGATGAACGGCGCCAGCCTGAAGCCTTCCTTCTCGGCGTCGGCGATCAGATCCTTCAGCATCTTGGTGAGCCGCTTGACGGCCCCCTCGCGGGTCGGCTCGTCATCGGCGTGACGCCACAGGTCGGACTTCCAGACCGACGCCTTGGACAGGTCCTTGGCCTTTTTCCAGCTGGTCTCGACCACGCCGCAGCGGATGTTGGAGCCGCCGATATCGACCGCCACGATGCTGTCGTGCCCCTCGAAGATCCAAGACGGCGCCAAATGCAGGCAACCGATCAGGCCGGCCTCATCCGGGTGGTTCCGGATCGGCACCAGATCGATCTTGAAGCCCTCGGACTTGAGCAGAATGTCGGTGCGGGCGATCGCCAGCTCGCCGACCCGGCTCTGGCGAAAGCCGCCGCCGACCACGATGCATTCGGTATCGGTCCAGGATTTGGTCTTGAGGAAGCGCCGGGTGACGTAGGCCAGCTCCTGGGCGAACTCTTCGATCGCGCCGTGCACCAGCGCGGCGGCCGCCACATCGTCGCCGACCAGCAGCTCGTCCAGCGTGCTTTTGCTGATTTCCTTGGTGTCTTTCTTGCCGAGCGGGTCGTCGCCGTTCTTCTTCAGTGGCTTGCGGGAGGCGTCCAGGATGCGCTGGAAGGCGCCCTTGGACGCGCGGTCGCCGAGAAAGCCATCCTCGTCCTTGAGCTCGATATTGTAGGTGTCGACGTCGACCGACGGCAGCCGCGGGGAGCCATGAGCGGCGATGCCGGCGGTGGTGGTGGTCAGCGTATCCTCAGCCATCAGTCATTCCCCCGTTTGAAAGTCGGTGACAACGGCGGCGGAACCCGTTGGTTGCACCGGCCCGACACATCACGGAGTCGGCTTGTGCTTGACGGGATTCAGGTTTTTGCCGCTTTCGCCTTGACGAGCGGCGACTCGCCGATATAAGTCGTGCACCCGGCGTGGGCAGGTCCCGCGCCGTATTGCTTTGTGCGCCCGTGCCGAAGCCCCAGCAGAGGGCTAAGCCTTTCGCATAGACCGGCGGCCCTCGAGGTCGCTACCCACAACGACTGACCAAAAAGCCGGCCCGGTTCGTCCGAGGCTGGGATCGAACACGAAGGATGAAAACGATGTTCGCAGTCATCAAAACCGGCGGCCGGCAGTACCGCGTCGTTCCGGAAGATGTGCTCGAAGTAGGCAAGATCGAAGGCGAAGTCGGCAGCATCGTGCAGCTCGGCGAAGTGCTGGTGCTGGGCGGTGATACGCCGGTGCTCGGCGTCCCCACCGTGGCTGGCGCGACCGTCGCGGCCGAGGTGCTGGACCACAAGCGCGGCCCGAAGGTGATCTCCTTCAAGAAGCGCCGCCGCAAGAATTCGAAGCGCAAGCGCGGTTATCGCGACGAGATCACGGTGCTGCGCATCACCGAAATCCTGGCCGATGGCAAGTCGCCGACGGTCGGCCCGCGGCCGAAGCGCGTCAAGGCCGAACCGGCTCCCGCAGCAGACGCCGCCGAATAAGCGGCGCCGCGCGGCAGCGGTGTCAAATCAGTGGATGATTCCGTCGCGGAAATCGTCTAGGTAGAATTTGGATTTTGGAGACGAGCCATGGCTCATAAAAAAGCAGGCGGTTCATCGCGTAACGGGCGTGATTCTGCGGGCAAGCGCCTCGGGATCAAGGCCTATGGCGGCGAGCACGTGATTCCCGGCAACATCATCGCGCGTCAGCGCGGCACCACCTGGCACCCCGGCCTCAACGTCGGCATGGGCACGGACCATACCTTGTTCGCCAAGGTGGAAGGCCGCGTCGAATTCCGCGCCAAAGCTAACGGCCGTACCTTCGTATCGGTTCTTCCGATTGCGCAGGCGGCCGAATAGACGGTGGACAAACAAGTGTCCGCCGGGTCCTGACAAACCGGCGGAGCACAAAAGGGCTCCAGGGGAGGCGGGACATCCGACCTCCCCTTTCGTTTGCGTCCGTTTGATTGATGCATCAGGAGCCCGCGATGTTGCAGGAAATCCCAACACCCACACCCTTGTTGCGCGAGGCGAGACCTTGCGTCCTCGAGACCGAGCGGCTGACGCTGCGCAAGCCGGCTCTCGCGGACGTTACGGCACTTGCTTGCCTCGCCAATGATCGCCGGGTCGCCGAGATGACCCGCCGGCTGCCGCACCCCTATACGCGCGACGACGCTGCGCGCTTCGTGACCTCGCTGGGCCAGGACCACGAGACGGTGTTCCTGATCGAGGCGGATTTCGAGCCGGTCGGCATGGTCGGCGTCGACTGGCGCAACCGCGAGGCGCCGGAGCTCGGCTATTGGCTCGGCGTGGAGTATTGGGGCAACGGCTACGCCACCGAAGCGGCGCGCGCGGTGATCGACTTCACCTTCGAGGAATATGCCGTCAAGCAAATGATCTCCGCCGCCCGGGTGATCAATCCGGCGTCGCGTAACGTGCTGGAGAAGTGCGGCTTCCAGTGGACCGGCGTCGAGCTGCACCGGATGGAAGCGATCGGCTCGTCGACGCCGGTGGACTGCTTCCGTCTGACCCGCGGCGTGTGGTCGTCGCTGAAGAGCTGGGGCAAGACCCGGCGCAGCCGCTGACGGCGCCTTTCAGAACGCCTGAATCGCAACGGCTGGGTTTTGCCCGGCCGTTTTTAATTTGATTGCTGAAAGTCGCAGCCTTCCGGCCAGCAACGCTTAACCAGACCGATGGGTGCTCGGGCCATCCCGAGTACGAAGATGTCTCCCGGTCGCTTAGCACGAACATCCACACAGGAGTTCGACATGCTGACCCACCGCTACATCCAAGCCGTTCTCGCCCGCGACATCGCCGACGACATCAAACAGGCCGACAGCGCCGCCGAAGCCTCCGAGCGACAGGCTCGCGCCGACGAGCAGCGCCAGCGCGCCGAACAGCTCAGCTTCCGCTTCGTCGATCTCGATCGCCGCTTCGGCATCTGATGCAGCGGCGGCGGGGCCACGCGCCCCGCCGGGGCCGGCGGATTGGCGAACGCTTAACCAGCGCTCCAGCCTATCTGCCCGCTCACACGCCACAATACGCCCTTTTAACGCGTCCGGTGTAGTTGCAAGACCGGCTCAGCAGGAGGCCGAGATGTCCGAACCAAGCGAACAAACCGCCGCCGAATTTCAGGCGCGCGAGGAATTCCGCCGCGATCTTGATGCGTTCGAAGCCCTGGAGCGCCAACTTCTGTCCGACGAGCGGCGCGAGCGCGCCCGCAAGCTTGCGGAGCGCTTTGCAGGCCTGAAGCTGACGATCACGTAGTCCGTTCGGGCTTGGTGATCGCCGACTTGGCGACACCGCTGCTCCGGTCGCGGAGCGCCAGGAACAGGCCCGCACCGATGATCACCACACCACCGACCACGGTCGGCAGTGTCGGCACGTCGCCGAACACCAGCCAGCCGAATGCGGCCGCGAAGATGATCATCGTGTACTGATACGGCACCACGACGCTCGCGGGCGCCAGACTCAGCGAGCGGTTGACGCACAGCAGCGCGGCCGCGGACACGATGCCCGCCAGCCCGAACCACAGCCAATCCACCGGCGCCGGTGTCATCCAGCCCGACGGCGCCATCAGCGCGGCGCCGAGCAGCGCGGTACCGACGAATTGCTGTGACGCCAGGACCATCGCGGGGGTCTGGCGCAGAAACCGCGTGATCAGCAGCAGCACCGCGAACAGCATGCTGGCTAGGATCGCGATCAGCGCCGGCCAGGTCATGGTCTGCGGTGACGGCTGTAGCGCGATCAGCACGCCGCCGAAGCCGATCACGATCACCACCGCCCGCGTCCGGTCGATCCGCTCGCCGAGAAACAGCGCGGCACCCACCGAAACGAACAGCGCCGACGCCAGATAAAATGTGATGACGTCGGCGAGCGGCAGATAAATCGTCGCGATGAAGAACGCCGCGACCTCGCAGGCCGCGACCAGCGTCCGCAGCATCTGCAGCCCCGGCCGCTCCAGCCGCCGGAACGCGGCCCGCTGCCGCCAGATCAGCGGCGCCAGCACGATCAGCCCGGCGATCGCACGCAGCAGCAGCAATTCGCCGACCGGATAGGTCGCCACCACCTTCTTGCCGAGCGCGTCGCCGAACGAAAACGCCAGCATCGCCAGCAGCATCAGGACGATGCCGGCGCCGTGCGCGCCATGATCGTCGGGGCCGGTGGACAATTTGCGCAGCAGCCCCATATCGATCATGCACCCTTGGCTCTCCGGCGGATGGCCGGATCGCCCGCGCTTATCGCCCGGCGCTTCGCGCGGACGCAAGACCGGCCACCGAATAGCCGCCACGCAGCGCAGCCGATTGGGCGGACGGCGATCGAACAGTTGCCGCGCACCCTCGCCCTGGGATACGGATAGCCCCATGAAATTCCTCGATGAAGCTAAGGTTTACATCCGCTCCGGCGACGGCGGGAACGGCTGCGTGGCGTTCCGCCGCGAGAAGTTCATCGAGTTCGGTGGACCCAACGGTGGCAATGGCGGCCGCGGCGGCGATGTGATTGTCGAGGCCGCCGACGGCCTCAACACGCTGATCGACTATCGCTATCAGCAGCACTTCAAGGCCCAGAAGGGCGTCAACGGCATGGGCAGCGACCGCCATGGCGCCAACGGCAAGAACGTCGTGCTGAAGGTCCCGGTCGGAACCCAGATCTTCGATGAGGACAAGGAAACGCTGATCCACGACTTCACCAAAGTCGGGGAGCGGTTCGTACTGGCCGAGGGCGGCAATGGCGGCTTCGGCAACGCGCATTTCAAATCATCGACCAACCGTGCGCCGCGCCACGCCAATCCGGGCCTGCCCGGCGAGGAGCGCTGGATCTGGTTGCGGCTGAAGCTGATCGCCGATGCCGGCCTGGTCGGACTGCCGAACGCCGGCAAGTCGACCTTCCTGTCCAAGGTCAGCGCCGCCAAGCCGAAGATCGCCGACTATCCGTTCACCACCCTGCATCCGCAGCTCGGCGTGGTGAATGCCGACGGCCGCGAATTCGTGCTCGCCGACATTCCGGGCCTGATCGAGGGCGCCCATGAGGGCGCCGGCCTCGGCGACCGCTTCCTCGGCCATGTCGAGCGCTGCCGGGTGCTGTTGCACCTGATCGACGCCACCTGCGAGCACGCCGGCAAAGCCTACAAGACCGTCCGCGGCGAACTCGAAGCTTACGCCGAGACGCTTGCCGACAAGATCGAGATCGTGGCGCTCAACAAGATCGACGCGGTTGAGCCGGACGAGCTCAAGAAACAGAAAGATCGGCTGAAGCGCGCCGCGAAGAAGACGCCGCTGCTGATCTCCGGCATCACCGGGCAAGGCGTGCCGGAAGCGTTGCGCGGGCTTGCGGCCGTGATCGGCGAAGCGCCGGTGTCCGACAAGGCGAAGGGCGCCGCCGAGAGCGCTGCCGACGCCAAGCCATGGGCGCCGCAGGACGCCTGATCGGCGCAGCCGTGGACGGTCATCCGGCGGCGCTGAGGCAAACGTCCAGCGCCGCGTCGGCGCCCGCCGCTCGCCTGGGCATCGCTGCCTCGTGAACCTCAGCGATATCAGCAGCTGCCATCGCGGCCGCGTTTGGAACAGAATCGCGAACGATCACTTTCCCACTGCGACGGTTTGGATCGCCTTGCGCCACAGCAGGTCGACGGACAAACAACGTACCAGTGGGTGAAGCGCGCATGAAGGCCGACCGCAGTTTCAGTGCCGTCCGCGCCGTCGTCGCCATTCCCGCACACAACGAGGCTCAACGCATCCGCCGCTGCCTGTCGGCACTGGCGATGCAGCGCGACGAGGCCGGCGCTCCGGTTCGGACCGGCGCATTCGAGATCCTGATCTTCGCCAATAATTGCACCGACGACACCGCCGCGGTGGTGCGCGCGTTCGCCGCGTTGGTGCCGCATCCGGTCGTGGTGATCGAGGCGCAACTGCCGCCCGATCAACTCTCCGCCGGCCGCGCCCGCAAGCAGGCGATGGACCTTGCGGCGGCGCGGCTGATCGAGCGCGGCGCCATCGACGGCGTGATCCTCACCACCGATGCCGACAGCTGCGTGGCGCCGACCTGGTTCGCCGCGACGATGCGCGAGATGCAGAGCGGCGTCGATTGCGTCGCCGGCTATATCGACGCCGAGCCGCTGGAGATCGTCGACCTCGGCAGCGCATTCCTGACCCGTGGCCGGATGGAAGATACTTATTTGCGGCTGCTCGCCGAGATCGACGCGCGTTGCGATCCGCGCCCGCATGATCCATGGCCGAACCATCGGGTGTCGTCCGGCGCAAGCCTGGCGCTGACGCTCGCCTCCTATCAGGCGATCGGCGGCCTGCCGCCGCGTCCGGTCGGCGAGGACTCAGCCCTGACGGCCGCGCTGGAACGCGCCGGCTTCAAGGTCCGCCATTCGATGGCGGTTTCGGTCGTGACGTCGTGCCGGCTCGACGGCCGTGCGCAGGGCGGCGCGGCCGATACGATGCGGTTGCGTCACCAGCAGACCGACGCGCCATGCGACGACGATCTTGAGCCGGCGCTGCAGGCCACGCGGCGCTCGATCTATCGCGGCCATCTGCGGCGTCTGCTGGCAGTACAGCCAGCGCACCGCGATCTGCCGCGTGGCTGGCAGGTGTCGCAGGATGCGATGCGGCTACTGTCGGAGCCCGGCGTCGTGTTCGAGGAGGCCTGGCGGCGGATCTGTTGCGACAGCCCGGCCCTGCAGCGCGGCGCGCCACTTCGGCCGTCCGATCTGCCGCGGCAGATCGCGGTCGCCAACATGATCCTGCGCCAGCTTCGGCGGCGGATCAGCTCGCCCCCAACCGCTCCAGCCGATAAACCTCGTCCTTCACGATGGCTCGAACCGGCAGCCTAGCTGCCACCGCTTGGAAAAACTGATCGCTGGCCTCGAGCCCGGTCAGCGGATAGTCGGTTTCGCCGAGCCAGTGGCACAGGATGATCTCGCCGTCCGGCCGCAGCGCGTCGATACACTGCTGCGCCACGCCCGCCAGATCCGGCGCCGCGAAGTAGTACAAGACTTCCGACAGCACGATCAGATCGAAGCGGCCAGCCGGAAACTGCTGCGGCAGCGTTGCCACGTCGAACGTCACGTTGGCGGGCACACCGCCCGCCCGCGCCGCGTCGATCGCGGTTTGCGATGCGTCGATGGCAAGCAGCTTGTCGCAGCGCGGCGCGAGCTGGGCGGTCAGAACGCCGATCGAGCAGCCGACTTCAAGCCCCGAACCGAACCGCGGCCGGCCAAGCGCCGCCAGGGTCGACTGGTACTTCTCGCGTTCGTAGTCACTGCTGCGAAACCGCCACGGATCGATGTCGGCACGATATTTTTGCTCAAAATAGTCTGCCGCGATCGTCTCGGTCCGGCGACTCATGGCGTGACCTTCAAGTAGTATTCGTAACGCCCGACGAACGGCGCCAGGGTCTGGTCGGTGAAGCGGAATCCGTCCGGGTCGTCATCGATCAGATCGGTCATCTGCGACACGTGGGCGTCGATCGCCGCGCGCTTGCGGGCCTGCTGTGCCGAGATGTCGAGCCGCAGTCCCTCGGGGGCCGGCCGGTTCAGCGGCTCGGCCGGATCGAGATGCCAGCCCCAGATCGGATACGCCCACAGCGTGATCTCCTTGTGTCGCCGGCAAACCGCCTCGGCGATGCGCGCGGTCGCCTGATGGTCACAATGCGGATCGCCGTCCCATGTCACCAGCAACGATTTGGCCGCGGCATGCACGCAGATCGCCGCGATCGCATCGACGGCGGCGTCGAACGGCGGGCCTTTGGTCGGCGCCTGGGTGTCGGGCAATCCAAGTCGATGAACATGATCGGGCGGCAGCCCGAGCAGCGCGGCAGCCTGTTCGAGTTCGGCGCGTCGCAGTTCGATGAGACGTTGCCGAGGGTAGCTCGGCGACTTCGGATGGGAGGCGCCGCCGTCCGTAATCAAAACGACCTCGGTGCGCTGGCCGGCGGCGCAGGCACAGGCAATCAAACCGCCGGCACCGAGCGATTCATCATCGGGATGCGGCGACAGCACCACGCAGGGCTGACCGCCGGTGAGATCGCCCAGCGTGCCTATCGGCAGTCGGCGGACCGCGTCCAAGTAATCCGAGGCGAGCAATCAAAACTCTCCCACAGCCAGCGATGATGTCAGCCAGGCGCGCGCGGCGTTGCTCATCGCCAGATCCGGCACGGGCTGGCGCAAATACGTCGCGAGGTCACGGCAAATCCGTTCGATCGGGTCGGGCCGGATAAACCCCTGCAGGCCAACGCCGCGCTGGACGTTCTCCATGATGTCGAGCGCGGCACGCTCGGTGACCATGCGGGTCATATTGGCGAAGGCCACGATGGCCTCTGCGTCGGCTTCGCTGCCGAACCGGCGCGCAGCCTCCTCGACCCAGAACCGCGCGGTGCGCGCTGCGGCGACGCAATTGGCGACGCGCTGTAGCTGATACGGATCCTCGCCCCGGCCGCGTGACACGAGGTGATGCCGAAACAACTCGACCAGCCGCTCCATCGCGCCCAGATGCGCCGCGCAGAACCGCCAGGCCCCGCCCGATAGATACGGCTGGCGCATGAAGTCTCCGGCGCCGCCGACCTGTTCGTCAGGCCCGATGCGAATGCCGGTGAGGTCGATCGCGCCGGTCGCCGTCGACCGCATGCCAAGCGCGGTCCAGCCGCTGAGGTCGACAGGGTGATCGGGCGCGATCCGCAACAGATACATGTACTGATCGTCGCCCGACTTGGCGGTAACGATCGGGCGCGACACGAAGCCGGCGCCCGACGCGAGGATCTTGCGGCCCCGCAATTCGTCATGGTCTGCCTGACTTGCGATCTTCAGACCGGCCGCATCGTCGGCGCCCCACACCGCCGCCAACGCGCCGTTGCGAACATCGGACGCAAGCGAAGCCTGCTGCGCCGCGGTGCCATAGCGGCAGACCAGCGCGATCGCGTTGATATGGCCTTCGATCAGCCGCGCGGTCGACAGATCGCCGGCGCCGAGCACGCGCAGCACCGTGCACAAATCACTCTGGCGATCGGAATCGATCAGGCCGAGGCCGCCGAGCGACTCCGGAAACGCCGCCATCCCCAAGCCGGACCGATGAAAATCGGCCCACAGGCTGTCGTCGATCGCCGCCTTGGCGTCCGCCGCCAAGGCGCATTCGAATGCCCGCGCGGCAAGTAACTCGGTGCGGGCGATCAGCGTCTGAATGTCGGTTGGTGCTAAAATAACTGATACTCACAGCTGGATCGGACACATCGCCGGGATGTGAATGCCAGCGTGAGAGCGAAGTTCCTCTCTGGGATGAAGCTCGATGGGCCGCCGGATGCCGACGACCAACGCTTCGGCGAGGCCGATGGCCGGTCGCGGTGAGTTCTTGGCCGGATGAGTGCGGGATGGACTGTTGCTCACGAGCCGAACGCCGCTCCCGAGGCGGGCCATACCTGGGCTACCCGCTTTTGATTTCGATTTGCCCCGTATCGTCGACCTGCCGGCCGTTCGCCGCGGCTTGCGCCGACCGGTGGCGTGCTGCAAAACGACGCGTTGCATCCCCCCGGCGCGGCAATGCGCCAAATCCCAGATCCGTGTTCGATGGCCAGCCCGAAGCTTCATGATTTCCGCCGCATCGTCGTCAAGGTCGGCTCCTCGCTGCTGATCGACTCGCACGCCGGCGAGGTCCGGGCGGACTGGCTCGCGGCGCTCGCCGCCGACATCGCCGAGCTGCATCGCGGCGGGCGCGACGTGATGATCGTCTCGTCCGGCTCGATCGCGCTCGGCCGCAGCCGCCTCAAACTGCCGCGCGGGCCGCTGAAGCTCGAAGAGAGTCAGGCCGCCGCCGCCGTCGGGCAGATCGCTCTGGCGCGGACCTGGTCGGAGGTGCTGGGCGCCCATGACATCGGCGCCGGCCAGATCCTGGTGACGTTCCAGGACACCGAAGAGCGCCGCCGCTACCTCAACGCCCGCTCCACCATCGGCAAGTTGCTGGAATGGCGCGCGGTGCCGGTGATCAACGAGAACGACACCGTCGCCACCAACGAGATTCGCTACGGCGACAATGATCGCCTCGCGGCGCGCGTCGCCACGATGGCGAGCGCCGACCTGCTGATCCTGCTGTCGGACATCGACGGCCTCTACACCGCGCCGCCCGGCAGCAACCCCGATGCGCAGCTGATCCCCGTGGTCGAGTCGATCACCGCGGAAATCGAAGGCATGGCGGGCGCGGCCGGCTCCGAACTGTCGCGCGGCGGCATGCGGACCAAGATCGAGGCTGGCAAGATCGCGACCAGCGCCGGCACCCACATGCTGATCGCCTCGGGCAAGATCGATCATCCGCTGAAGGCGATCGCAGATGGCGGCCCCTGCACCTGGTTTCTGACGCCGGCCAATCCCGTCACGGCGCGTAAGCGCTGGATCGCCGGCTCGCTGGAGCCGAAGGGGACGCTGACGATCGACGCCGGCGCAGTGGTGGCGCTACGCGCCGGCAAGAGCCTGCTGCCGGCCGGCGTGATCCGTGTCGACGGCCAGTTCGCCCGCGGCGACGCGGTGGTGGTGCGCGGCCCCGACACCCACGAGATCGGCCGCGGTCTCGTCGCCTACGACGCCGACGATGCCGACAAGATCAAGGGCCGTTCGTCGTCCGACGTGATGATGATCCTCGGCATCACCGGCCGCGCCGAGATGATCCACCGCGATGATCTGGTGGTCGGCACGGCGCCGGCTTGAAATTTACCTGAAGTCTTCAGGCGAGATGTCCTGCCGTCCGTGCATAACACGAACGACAACCACGCCGTCCTTCAGGGGTAGATAGTAAAGGACGTAGCTTCCCGACGGAAAGCTGCGCAGTTTTGGGGACAATTCCGGGCGTGCTCTGCCGAGCAAAGGCGAATGCGCCAGAACGTCAAATACCTTCTCGATGGCTTCGAGCAGACGATCCGCGGCGTTGACGTTGTCTTTGGCAACATAACTCCAGATCGCCGCAATATCGCGCTCGGCTTGCGGACTTTTCCGTGCCCTATTCGCCACGTTCCGCTGCCAGCCGCTTGCGTCCCTCGGCCTTGATACGTTCGAACATGTCGCCGACCTCTTCCATCGGCCCGCTGTCCAGCCCCTTCTGGATCTCGGCCCGCAGCGTATCGAGCTTGGCTTCCCGCGCCTGCATCAGGCGAACGCTGTCGCGCAACACGTCGTCGGCCGTCTCGTAGCGGCCGCTTTCCACCAGGCTTTCGACGAATGCCGCCGAGTGCTCGTCCAGAGTGTAGTTTCCGGCCATCTGCGCCTCCCGAGAACACCCAAAGGATAGGCATCACCCGGTTTCCCCGCAACCAGCTTGGCGTACCGCCAAATTCCGCCTATTTACATGACAGACCACGGATTTTCAGGCTTCACCCCATGACCGCCTCGCTCAAAGCTATCGACGGCTCCGCCGAACTGGCGACGCTGATGACCGATCTCGGACGCAGCGCGCGCGCTGCCGCATGGGTTCTGGCGCTGGCGCCGCCGGAGCAGAAGAACCGCGCGCTCGAGGCGATGGAAAAAGCCGTCCGCGCCGGCGCTGACAAGATTCTCGCCGCCAATGCCGAGGACGTCGCCGACGCCAAGGCCTCCGGTGCCAATGCGGCCTTTCTCGACCGCCTCACCCTGACGCCTGCGCGCGTCGAGGCGATGGCCGAAGGCATCGCGGTCGTGCGCGGCATCGCCGATCCGATCGGCGCCGTGACCGAAAGCTGGCAGCGGCCGAACGGCATGACCATAGAGCGCGTCCGGGTGCCGCTCGGCGTTGTCGCGGTGATCTATGAGAGCCGCCCCAACGTCACCGCCGACGCCGGCGTGCTGTGCCTGAAGTCCGGCAACGCCGTGATCCTGCGCGGCGGTTCGGAAAGCTTCCGCTCCGGCCGCGCGATCCATGACTGTCTGGTGCAGGGTCTTCGGGAGGCCGGTCTGCCCGAAGCGGCGATCACGCTGGTGCCGACCCGCGATCGCGCCGCCGTTGGCCTGTTGCTCGGCGGCCTGAACGGCGCCATCGACGTCATCGTGCCGCGCGGCGGCAAGAGCCTTGTGGCGCGCGTCGAAAGCGAGGCCCGGGTGCCGGTGTTCGCTCATCTGGAAGGTGTCAACCACGTTTATGTGGATCGCAGCGCCAGCCTCGACATGGCGAAGTCGATCGTGCTGAACGCCAAGATGCGGCGCACCGGCGTGTGCGGCGCCGCCGAGACGCTGCTGATCGACCGTGCCGCGGCCGCGACGCATCTGGCGCCGCTGATCGGCATGCTGATCGATGCCGGCTGCGAAGTCCGCGGCGACGACGCCGTGCAGCGCGCCGACGCGCGCGTCAAGCCGGCCGCCGATCAGGATTGGGATACGGAGTATCTCGACGCAGTGATCGCCGCCAGGCTGGTCGATGGGGTCGACGCCGCGATCGCCCACATCCATCAGCACGGCTCGCACCACACCGATGCGATCGTGGCCGAAGATGCGCACGCGGCGACGAAGTTTCTCGCCGAGGTGGATTCGGCGATCGTGCTGCATAACGCCTCGACGCAGTTCGCCGACGGCGGCGAGTTCGGCTTCGGCGCCGAGATCGGCATCGCCACCGGCAAGTTTCACGCCCGTGGCCCGGTCGGCGCCGAGCAGCTCACCACTTTCAAATATCGCGTCCACGGCACCGGGCAGACCCGGCCGTGACCCCCTCGTCCGCCGAACCCGGAGCTTGAGTTGACGCCGGATCCCGTGGCGGCCCGCCGCGCCGTTCCGGCTTACAGCCGGGGCATGCGGATCGGCCTGCTTGGCGGCTCGTTCAATCCCCCGCACGAAGCGCACCGCGCGATCAGCCGGTTCGCGCTGACGCGGCTGAAGCTCGACCGGATCTGGTGGCTGGTGTCGCCCGGCAATCCGCTGAAGGACGTGACGGCGCTGCGCGAGCTCGATGCCCGGTTGGCGGCCGCCCAGGCGATCGCCGACGATCCGCGGATCCAGGTGAGCGGCCTCGAGGCTGCGATCGGCACCCGCTACACCGCCGACACGATTGCCTATCTGCGCCAGCACTGCCCCGGCGCGCACTTCGTCTGGATCATGGGAGCCGACAATCTGGCGCAGTTCCACCGCTGGCAGCGCTGGCGGTCGATCGCGGAGGCGCTGCCGATCGCCGTGGTCGATCGACCTCCTGCCACCTTTCGGGCCCTGGCCGCACCGGCCGCCCAGGCGCTGCGCCGCTACCGCCTGCCGAACTCGGCGGCGACGACACTGGCCGACCAGGCGCCCCCGTCTTGGGTTTTCCTGACAGGCCTGAAGTCACCCATGTCGTCGACGGCGCTGCGGAACCCCGACGGAAGTTGGAAGAAATGAGGCGGCTGTGCCGTCTGGAATGTTGAAAGCCCGAACCCCACATGCCTAGTATGGTTGCCGGGCTGCGGGATTCGCCGCCCGCGATACAGTGAAAGGAAAGGTCCCTGACCACATCTGTATTGTCTCAGTCGGCGCCGCCCCAGGCAGTCGCGGCGAAAGCAGTGAAGCCGAAGGCCCCGTCGAAAGCAACGTCGAAGGCAGTTACTTCGCGAAGCACTGCTGCAGCGGCAGAAGCGCCGACGCCGGACGCGATCTCCACGACGCAGCTGTCGGCCGAGGAGACGCTCAAGCTGATCCTCTCCCGCCTCGATGACATGAAGGCGGAAGAAACGATCGCCATCGACATCCGCGGCAAGTCGGCGATGTTCGACTATGTGGTCGTCACCAGCGGACGGGCGAACCGTCATGTCGGTGCGATCGCCGAGAACGTGTCGAAAGCGCTTAAGGAAGCAGGCGTCACCAAGATCCATGTCGAGGGCCTGACCAATTGCGATTGGGTGCTGATGGATTGCGGCGACGTGGTGGTGCACGTGTTCCGGCCGGAAGTCCGCGAGTTCTACAATCTCGAGCGCTTGTGGACGCAGGGCCCTCAGCCGGCGAAGACGCTGTAGCGCCTGCCCGGGCTCCCCCGAGCCGCGGGCGTGAGTGTATGTCGCTATTGCCGGCCGGCGCCGTTTTGAAACGGCACGGTGCGGAAGGTGCGAGAGTCTGCGTATGACACTATGCGCCTAACCGTCATTGCCGTCGGCAAACTCAAGCAAGGTCCGGAACGCGACCTTGTCGAGCGCTACAAGACCCGTTTCGACGACATCGGCCGCAAGCTCGGCTTTCGCGGGCTCGACATCCATGAACTTGGAGAAAGTCGCGCGCGCGACGCAGCGACCCGGATGGCCGAAGAAGCCGCGGCGATCTCGGCCGCGATACCCGAAGGCAGCGTGCTGGTGACGCTGGACGAACGGGGACAAAGCCTCGACAGCGCAAGCTTCGCGGCGCAGCTCGGTCGTTGGCGCGACGCGTCGGTACCCGGTACCATTTTCGTGATCGGCGGTGCGGACGGACTTTCGCCCGAATTGCGGCGCAAGGCAAAGCTGTGCCTGTCGTTTGGCGCCGCGACGTGGCCGCACCAAATGGTCCGAATGATGCTGCTGGAGCAGATCTACCGGGCCGCGACGATCTTGGCGGGACATCCCTATCATCGTGCCTAGTGAGCGCCGCAGCGATCAGATGCATCACGACTTTGCGCAACAGAAGTTGGCCACGGCCGCGAGGAGCTCCTCCGGCTTCGTCTGGCCGTCGGTTGCGCTGGTGTCGGCAAGCCTGATTTCCGGCATCTGGATCGATCGCGCTGACGCGCAGACGCCACCTGTGGCAACGCCGGCGCCCTCCGCCGCCGCGACCGCAGACCTGATCCGCCAGCGCGCGCAGGAACTCGAAGCCGCGCGCGCCGAGCAGAAGCGTGCCGCCGAACTGCAGGACAAGCTCAAGGCCGACCTCGCGGCGATCGGCGAAGATCGCACCAAGCTCAATCAGCAACTGATCGACATCGCCGCCAAGGTGCGGGCCGTCGAAACCAAGATCAACGACGCCGAAGCCCGGCTGGTGCCGCTTGATGCCCGCGAAGGCCAGATCCGCACCTCGCTGGACCAGCGCCGCGGCGAGATCGGCGAAGTGCTTGCCGCCCTGCAGCGCGCCGGTCGCCGTGCCCCGCCGGCCCTGCTGGTCCGTCCCGAGGATGCGCTGCAGTCGCTGCGCACCGCGATCCTGCTCGGCGCCGTCGTGCCCAACCTGCGGGACCGCGCCGAGCGCCTCGCCACCGATCTTGGCGAACTGATCGCCGTGCGCAAGACCATCGCGGCCGAGCGCGATCAGCTCGCCGCCGACCGCAGTGCCATGACGGCCGACCAGACCCGGCTCGCCGCGCTGGTCGACGAACGGCAGCGCAAGCAAGGCTCCGTCGAAAAGGATATCGAAACCGAACGCTCCCGCGCGCTGACGCTGTCGCGCCAGGTCGACAGCCTGACCGGCCTGATCGCCAAGATGGAGCAGGATCTCAAGAGCGCCGCCAAGGCCGCTGCGGCCGCCAGCCAGAAGGGCACGCCGATGGCGAACCTCGCGGCGCTGAAGGATCCCGGCCGGCTCAGCCCGGCGATCGCCTTCGCGTCCGCCAAAGGCATGCTCGGCCTGCCGGTCAACGGCAGCAAGATCCGGGAGTTCGGCCGGCCCGACGGCGTCGGCGGCGTCGAGCGTGGTATTTCATTGTCGACGCGAGCGGGCGCCCAGGTCACAACCCCGTGTGACGGTTGGGTTGTGTATGCGGGACCGTTTCGCTCCTATGGACAACTCTTGATCCTCAATGCCGGTGGCGGATATCATGTCCTGATCGCCGGGATGGAGCGGATTTCGGTCAACATCGGCCAATTCGTGCTCACGGGAGAGCCGGTGGCGACCATGGGGACGACGTCGCAGGTCGCTTCGATCCTGGCGGCGAATGTCAGTCAGCCCGTGCTCTATATCGAGTTCCGTAAGGACGGCACTCCCATTGATCCAGGCCCATGGTGGGCCGCAAATGAAGGCGAAAAGGTTCGCGGATGATGCGCAAGACTTCGGTAATCCTCCTCAGCGCGGTCACGGGCGCTGCGCTGACACTTTTCGTCACCCAGCCGCGATCGATACTGATGGGCTCGACGGCGCGAGCCGCGACTTCGGATACCTATCGTCAGCTCAATTTGTTCGGCGACGTTTTCGAACGCGTGCGCAGCGACTACGTCGAGAAGCCGGACGACGGCAAGCTGATCGAGTCCGCGATCAGCGGCATGCTGACCGGGCTCGATCCGCATTCGAGCTACATGGACGCCAAGAGCTTCCGCGACATGCAGGTGCAGACCCGCGGTGAGTTCGGCGGTCTGGGCATCGAAGTCACCATGGAAGACGGTCTGATCAAGGTAGTGTCGCCGATCGACGATACCCCGGCCTCGAAGGCCGGCATCATGGCCAACGACATCATCACCAATCTCGACGACGAAGCCGTACAGGGCCTGACCCTGAATCAGGCGGTCGAGAAGATGCGCGGTCCGGTCAATACCAAGATCAAGCTCAAGATCATGCGGAAGGGCCAGGACAACCCGATCGAAGTCACGCTGGTGCGCGACAACATCCGGGTTCGCTCGGTGCGCGCCCGCGTCGAGTCCGACGACATCGCCTACATCCGCATCACCACCTTCAACGAGCAGACCACCGAAGGGCTCAAGCGGGAAATCGCCAACCTGACTAATCAGATCGGCGCCGACAAGCTGAAGGGCTTCATCCTCGATCTGCGCAACAATCCGGGCGGTCTGCTCGAAGAGGCCGTGACGGTCTCCGACACCTTCCTGGATCGCGGCGAGATCGTTTCGACCCGCGGCCGCAACGCCGAAGAGACCCAGCGCCGCTCGGCGCATGCGGGCGATCTGACCAAGGGCAAACCTGTGATCGTGCTGGTCAACGGCGGTTCGGCCTCGGCGTCGGAAATTGTCGCCGGCGCGCTGCAGGATCACAAGCGCGCCACGCTGGTCGGTACCCGCTCGTTCGGCAAGGGCTCGGTGCAGACCATTATCCCGCTCGGAAGCGGCAACGGCGCACTGCGGCTGACCACCGCGCGCTACTACACGCCATCAGGCAAGTCGATCCAGGCCAAGGGCATCACCCCGGACATCGAGGTGCTGCAGGACGTGCCGGAGGACCTCAAGGCCCGCACCGACACCAAGGGCGAAGCCTCGCTGCGTGGCCACCTCAAGGGCCAGGACGGCGACGAGAAGACCGGTTCGCAGTCCTACGTGCCGCCGGAGGCCAAGGACGACAAGGCGCTGAAGACCGCCGCCGACCTGCTGCACGGCATCAAGGCGACCTCGACGACGCCGGCCGCACCGGCCAGCGGCGAGAAGGCCGCGATCGACAAGCCGGCCGGCAACAAAGCGGCGAACTGATCGCCTCGCATATCGACCTTTCTGCAAAGGGCGGCTCTCGGGCCGCCCTTTTTGCTGCGCCGAGCAGACCAGGCGGCTGCGCGGTTGCGGGCCTGGGATGCCGCCCGCAGCGCGCGACGTGGTATCGTCATGGCGGGTGATTCGGGAGACGGTTGGCTGTGGCGGCGGACGAACTGAGCACACCGCTGGGTCAGAAACACGGTCGGCTGCGCCGGTTTCGGCTGCCGTTCACCGCGACCCAGGCGATCGCCACGATCCTGGGACTGTTCCTGCTCGCCTTCCTCGGCTTCGCGCTGTTCAACAATGATCCGCTCGGCGGCGAGCCGATGGCGCGGATCACGCTGAAGCCGGGCCCGCAAGACGCTGCGGCGCCGGCCGAGAAAGCGCCGGCCGATAAGGGGCCGGCGGACAAAGCCGCGACCGACAAGGCCGAGACGAAGTCCGATCACGCCGAAGCCAAGGACGCAGCAGCGCCGGGACAAAAGACCATCACCATCATCGACGGCTCGAGCGGAGCGCGCCAGAACGTCGTCGTCTCGACCGACGACAAGGCCGCCGCGCCGGCCGCAACGCCCGGCAACACCAATGGCATCAATCCCCGGCTGCTCGAGCAATCCCGCTACGGCATGATCCCAGTCGCGGCCGGCACGCTGAAGCCGTTCTCGGCTTATGCGATGGCGACCGACGCCGACCGCGCCAAGGCCGACAAGATGCCCACCGTCGCGATCGTCGTCACCGGCCTCGGCGTCGGCGCGGCGCGAACCAACGAGGCGGTGATGAAGCTGCCGCGCGCGGTGGCGCTGGCGTTCACGCCCTACGGCTCCGAACCCGGCAAGCTGGTCGAGGAGGCGCGCGCCAAGCAGCACGAGGTGCTGCTGCAGCTGCCGATGGAGCCGTTCGACTATCCGGACAACGACCCCGGCCCGCAGACGATGCTGAGCTCGGCGGCGCCCGAGCAGAATATCGACCGCCTGAACTGGCACCTCAGCCGGTTCCAGGGCTATGTTGGCGTGTCCAACTTCATGGGCGCACGTTTCGTGGCGACCGACGCGGCGATGCAGCCGATCATCCGCGACGCCGCCAAGCGCGGGCTGGGCTATCTCGACGACGGTTCGGCGCCGCGCAGCGTCGCTCCCGCGCTGGCCAAATCGCTCGCCATGCCGTTCGCCCGTGCCGATCTGACCATCGATACCGTGCCGACCGCGGCCGAAATCGACAAGGCGCTGGCGCGGCTCGAAGCGCTCGCCAAGGAGCGCGGCAATGCCATCGGGGTGGCCTCGGCGCTGCCCGTCTCGATTGAACGAATTGTTAGCTGGAGCAAGAGCTTGGAGAGCCGGGGCGTGGTCCTGGTGCCATTGACAACGGCGATGCTGAAATCAAAATCCACCTAGGGCATAAACCCGATATGTGGAACTCCGTCGTCGGAACAGTCCGGCTTCGGTGCCGTGGAAGTGAGGGGCTGGTGACCGCCCGCTGCGTTGGTGGTCTAAGGAGACTGGCCGGCGCGAAGCAACATCGCTTCGCCCGGAAACATTTGAGGTTCGCGACGAGCGAACGGAGGCACTGATCGAATGGCGCGCTACGAGGACCTGCCCTATCGAACATGCGTCGGCATGATGCTGATCAACCGTGCAGGGCTGGTTTTCATCGGACGCCGCGCTGGCGGCATCGAACATGTCGACGACACCCATGTCTGGCAAATGCCGCAGGGCGGCGTCGATCCCGGCGAGGACACCTGGGAAGCCGCCAAGCGCGAGCTCTACGAGGAGACCAACGTGCGCTCGGTCGAGAAGATCGGCGAGGTCCCCGACTGGCTGATCTACGATATCCCCCGCACCGTCGCGGGCCGGGCCTGGAAGGGCCGCTACCGTGGCCAGCGCCAGAAATGGTTCGCGATCCGCTTCACCGGCCCGGATTCCGAAATCGACGTCGTCGCGCCGGCTGGTCACAAGTCGGAATTCACCAGCTGGCGCTGGGAGCCGATGCACAACCTGCCGGACCTGATCGTGCCGTTCAAACGCCCGGTCTACGAGCGCGTCGTGAAGGAATTCTCGCAACTCGCCGCCGCGGTGTGACCGCCGCGGCGGGAGCTGCTGCCGTGTAGCCAATTCGCTTTTCCAACCGGCATTGGAAGCGAAGCGAAGCAATCCAGCGCCGAGCACGGGGCTGGATTGCTTCGCTCCGCTCGCAATGACGGGGATATGTGGTGCCACGGTCCAGGCGCGTCGGTGTGCGTCGGCGGGATGACTGCAGA
>NZ_JAJNAL010000002.1 GCF_022271405.1 Rhodopseudomonas infernalis
GGCCCCCCCCGGGGGGGGGGGGGGGGGGGGGGGGGGGGGGCGCCCCCCACGCAGGCACGGAATCTCGGCCGCGCGGAAGTGCCCCCTCACCCGGATTGCTGCGCAATCCGACCTCTCCCCGCGCGCGGGGAGAGGTTGCGCCGTGCATGGGGAGAGGTTGGGGGTCGCCTGTGAGCGAGCCTGTGCCCGGCGGCATTTCCCCGTTGCGAGCCGCGCTGCGGTCGCGTATTTGCTGCCCATGACAGCCCCCCACCCATCTTCCGCTTCGTCCGTCGTCCCCTCCGGTGCCGACACCTCGCCGCATGTCGCCGCGATCCACGAGAAGATCCTGATCGTCGACTTCGGCTCTCAGGTGACGCAACTGATCGCGCGCCGCGTCCGCGAGGAGGGCGTCTATTCCGAGATCGTGCCGTTCCAGAAGGCCGAAGCCGCCTTCGCCGAGATGAAGCCCAAGGCCGTGATTCTGTCCGGCGGCCCGGCCTCGGTGCTGGACGACAACGCGCCGACCGCGCCGATGGCGATCCTCGAGGCCGGCGTGCCGGTGCTCGGCATCTGCTACGGCGAGCAGACCATGGCGGCGCAGCTCGGCGGCACCGTCGAAGGCGGCCATCACCGCGAATTCGGCCGCGCCCAGATCGAGATCACTGATGATTGCGCGCTGTTCGACGGCGTCTGGCAGAAGGGCGGCACATACGACGTCTGGATGAGCCATGGCGACCGCGTCACCAAGCTGCCCGAAGGTTTTCGCGGCGTCGCCAAGGCGGCGGGCTCGCCGATCTCGGTGATCGCCGACGACACCCGCAAGTTCTACGCGATGCAGTTCCACCCCGAGGTGGTGCACACCCCGGACGGCGCTAAACTGCTGCGCAACTTCGTCCGCAAGGTCGCGGGCCTGACCGGCGACTGGACGATGCGCGCCTTCCGCGAGGAAGCTATCGAGAAAATCCGCGCGCAGGTCGGCAGCGGCAAGGTGATCTGCGGCCTGTCGGGCGGTGTCGACTCTGCGGTCGCCGCGGTTCTGATCCACGAGGCGATCGGCGATCAGCTCACCTGCGTGTTCGTCGATCACGGCATGCTGCGCAAGGACGAGGCCAAGACCGTCGTCGACCTGTTCCGCCACCACTACAACATCCCGCTGGTCCACGTGGATGCGTCCGAGACCTTCCTCGGCGCGCTCAAGGGCGTCACCGATCCGGAGCATAAGCGCAAGATCATCGGCAAGCTGTTCATCGACGTGTTCGACGCCGAGGCCAAGGTGGTCGGCGGCGCCGACTTTTTGGCGCAGGGCACTTTGTACCCGGACGTGATCGAAAGCGTGTCGTTCACCGGCGGCCCGTCGGTGACGATCAAGTCGCACCACAACGTCGGCGGCCTGCCCGAACGCATGAACATGAAGCTGGTCGAGCCGCTGCGGGAACTGTTCAAGGACGAGGTGAGGGCGCTCGGCCGCGAGCTCGGCCTGCCCGACGTGTTCGTCGGCCGCCACCCGTTCCCGGGCCCCGGCCTCGCCATTCGCTGCCCCGGCGAGATCACCGCCGAGAAGCTCGACATCCTGCGCAACGCCGACGCCGTCTACATCGACCAGATCCGCAAAGCCGGCCTCTACGACAAGATCTGGCAGGCCTTCGCCGTGCTACTCCCGGTCAAGACCGTCGGCGTCATGGGCGACGGGCGGACGTATGAGTACGTGGTGGGACTGCGCGCTGTGACTTCGACCGACGGCATGACGGCGGATTACTACCCGTTCGAGATGGCGTTCCTGGGCGCGACGGCGACGCGGATCATCAACGAGGTGAAGGGGGTCAACCGGGTGGTGTACGATGTGACGAGCAAGCCGCCGGGGACGATTGAGTGGGAATGATTCAGGCCGATCCGAACGCCGCCGATTATACGCCATGAATTTTTAGCAAGTGAATTCTTGGGGGCGAATCTTAGGATAGCGGATCGAATGATGCGGATACTTAAATTTGCGGGCGTTGCATTCGCTCTCTTGCTGGTCGGCCTCGTCGGTTATGGCGCTAAGGGATACTGGGATGCGCTATCGGATGCAGAAGGCTTGCGCGCTCGTGCCGACGCGCTGATTGCTCAAGGTCGCGGTGGCGACTCCCTGGGGGCCGTCCACCGAGCTATCCTGCTCGCCGTCGAAGACCCGAATTTTTCAACGCATCCCGGAGTAGATTTCTCGACCCCAGGCGCTGGGTTGACCACCATCACTCAATCGGCTGCCAAGCGGCTCGCCTTTGAGGAATTTCATCCCGGCATCGGCAAGATACGCCAGACCGGCTATGCACTTGGGCTGGAGAGGCGTCTTTCCAAGGAGCAGATCCTTGCCCTGTGGCTGGAGACGCTGGAAATGGGAAACGGTCCGAATGGCTGGATGGTCGGCTTCCATTCGGCAAGTTCCGCGATCTATGGGCGCCCTCCAGCCGAACTGGCCGAAGCTGAGTTCATACGGCTTACGGCGGTGCTGATAGCACCGGCTTCATACGATCTCGTTCGAAGCGACGCTAAGCTCGACGAACGCGCCGCCCGTATCCAGCGTCTGGCAGCCGGAGTGTGTGCGCCTGCGGGCTTTTCGGATGTTTGGCTCGAAGGGTGTCGGCAATGAGCCCAACGAGTTGGGGCGGATGTCGAGCGTCGGTGTGGGCGCAACAGCTCGGTAGCCATCTCCTGCCGTCGCGCTACGACGCCGTCAGGTAGAAGCGCTTTGGAAAGCGCCCCGTTGCTCCATCTCGAATATGGTGCTGTCCGCTAACCGCACGATCTTCCGAAGCTGCTCGCGACGGATCGTTCGCCGCGACGCGACTGGGTTCATGCTCGTGCCCATCTCGATCTCTATGTCCGCTGAGGCGTGGCGATAGAAGGCGATCAATGCGGCCCATTGGAAGCCCTGGCGCCGAGCGGTGCGGGCAAATCGCAGGTTTGGCGGCAAATCGGCGGGTTATCTCTTCCACCGATGGAGGCTGCGGCTCTCACTCGAAAGTTTCTGTATGGGTTGTCAGTCATCGATCAGCGCGCGCAGAACGAACGACAATAAGCGTTCGCTACGCTGCTCGCCGTCTTCGTTGTCCGGCAATTGGGCTGCGCCAAGGCTGTCGTCAATTGATCAACAGCCCTCACGCCCCCGCTGCAGCTCCCGTGTAGTTGGGGCACACCCAGCCGTCCGTCAGCTCTACGAGACAGCCCGCTCGATGCGTGCAAACCAGGCGTCAACCGTCATTGTTCTGAGAGTTGCCGTTCGGAATGTCACGTTCTGTATCTTCCGTGCCGCGGCTTTGTCTGGCCCGCTGGCCGTGCGCGTAAAGAGGTGATCGATCACGTGGGGAAGCTGCTGATGCCGAGTAAGGACAGGACGAAATCGGCTCGGGCTGCGGTGGTTGTCTTCGGCAGGGGCAGGACCTCGTAGTCCAAGGCTGGATAGCTCGTGATCAGGCGCTCGTACTCGGCGACGGCGGTTTCAAAGTCGTGGCGGCGATCTTCATCCGCCACATAGATCTCGGGCCAAGGCGGGGCCATGAACATCAGTGAATGATAGCGATGCGCCGTGCCGAGCGAGCAAAGCAGTTCCTCTCCGGTCAAGGCTTGCAGCGCCGAGACCGGATCGATCAGCCCACGGTCGAAGAATGTCCAGCCGTCGTGCTCTGCAGCGTTCGCGTGGTCCGACAGCGCCATTGTGATCGCGCGACAGAGGAAAGCGGGAAGGTCGACCCAAGGCAGGGCTTTGCTGCAGCCGGCCGTTTCCTCGGCGATGATGCGGCGTCCGGGCTCCTCGATCACGCGGTGGCCTCGCGCCTTCAACTCGGCGAGCAGGCTCGACTTTCCCCCGCCTGAGCAGCCCGATATCACCACCCGTCTGTTAATCAAGCCCGCTTGCTCCCCTCGATGTCACTGTTGGCGACGCAGCGCCGTATCTGGTCGCCATCGCCCGCGTCATCTCCGCCATCGTCTCCCGTAGCTCCGCCGGCTCGAGCACTTCCGCCTCAGGCCCGAGTCGAAGTAATTCAGCCGCCGCATGCCACGACGTTGTGCCGACCGGGATCCTTGCGACCCGCCACCCATCGGCATCGGCAACATCGTCGAGTTGCGTGCGCGTTTTGACGTAGGGCTGGCTGAGCGCGTTCAGCAGCTTCAAGCCGAGCGGGGACAGCCGGACGGTCGCGACGTTGGGGTGCAATTCGGCTTCCATCCGCAGCGTCGCGCTTTGCCAGTAGGCCGAAAGATCGAAATCGGCCGGACGCGCGAAGCGGTCGTCGAGCGGCAGGCAGTCCAGCACGCGGGCGATGCGATAGGTTCGGACGCTGCCGTCGACCTGTCCGGCCAGATACCAGCTGCCGCCTTTCAGCACGAGGCCGAGCGGCGCGATGCGGCGCTGCTTCTGCGCGCGCCAGCTCTGGTAGCGGATCTCGACCAGCGTCCCGCGCAGCACCGCGCCGGCGATGACGCGCAAGTGCTCGGGTTGTTCGGCCTCGCCGAACCAGCCGGGCGCGTCGAGGTGAAAGCGTTCCTGCATGCGGCCGGCGTCTTCGCGCAGGTTCGCCGGCAGGGCGGCCATCAGCTTGTTCTGCCCGGCGATCATCGCCGCATCGAGCCCGAGCGCCGCGGCGGGGCCGGGCAGGCCTGCGAGGAACAGCGCGCCGGCCTCGCTCTGCGACAGCCCGTTGAGCCGCACGCGATAGCCGTCGAGCAGCCGATAGCCACCGTCCGCGCCGCGGTCGGCGTAGACCGGCACGCCCGACGCGGCGAGTGCGTCGATGTCGCGATAGATCGTGCGCACCGAGACTTCGCAAGCCTCGGCCAGTTCCGGCGCAGTGGCTCGGCCCTTGGCCTGCAGGGCGGTGAGGATCGAGAACATTCGGCTCGCGCGCATGATTCATTGAACCATACCTGACACAGGATGTCAGGTATGGGTTGCTACGATGGTCGCCTCGCAAGCTGCAGATGGAGAGCGCCGTGACCGATCCGAACCGAGTGACCCTGTTCTATTCGCCGCAGACCCGCGCGACCGGCACGCGCGTACTGCTCGAGGAACTGGGCGCGCCCTACGATCTCCATGTGCTCAACATGAAGGCCGGGGAGCAGCGTCAGCCCGGTTATCTCGCCGTCAATCCGCTCGGCAAGGTGCCGGCGATCCGCCGCGGCGACGCGCTTGTCACCGAACAGGTGGCCATCACGATCTATCTGGCCGATCTGTTTCCGCAGGCCAGCCTCGCGCCGTCGCCGGACGATCCGCTGCGCGGGCCGTATCTGCGCTGGATCGCCTATTACGGCTCGTCGTTCGAACCGGCCGTGGTCGACAGGTTCATGCAGCGCGAGCCGGCTCCGATCGCGATGTCGCCCTATGCCGACTACGACACGATGCTCGGCGCGCTCGAAGCGCAGCTTGCGACCGGGCCATATTTGCTCGGCGACCGCTTCACGGCCGCGGATGTGCTGTGGGGGATCGCGTTCAACTGGACGTTGACGTTCGGCCTTGTGCCGAAGAGGGATGTGTTCGTGCGCTACGCCGAGCGGATCGCGTCGCGGCCGGCATTTCAGCGGATCACCGCCGCCGATGCCGAGATGGTGGCGCAGCAGACCGCCGCGGCCGAAGGCTGAACGACGACAATGTCAGCGCGGCCGGCCGTGCCACGGGACGCGATCTTCGGCGTCGCCAGCACCTTGACCGCCAGCACCTGCATGCTGGCGGTCAAGGGACGATGTTGGGTTGCGCCGGATGTCAGACCCGCCGCACGATGCGGCAGCTAGTCCTGGTCGGCCCACAGACGCGGCGCGTCCTTGAATTGCTGAAAGGCCAGGTTGGTGCCGACTTTGAAGAACGGATCCCAGGTGTAGTATTGCGTGGGGAAGATCACGCCGTTGGGCGAGACGCCGATCTTGATCTGGTAAGTCATCTGCCCCGACTTCATCAGATAGCCGAGGAACTGATACGGGGCCGGCGGGGTCTGGGCTGAGGGCCAGCCCTGGTTGCCGAACACGTTGGTGCCCGAGGACTGCTGCAAGCCCTGGATGGTGACGACCGCGTTGGTGCCTTGCAGCTGGTTGATCGCGAAGGCGTTGAACGCGACCGATTGGCCGGCCGAACCTGCGACCGTCAATTCGAGCGTACCTTCGCCGCTGCTGCCGCTCACCACATGATTGTCCATCATGTAGATGCCCGCACCGAGGTAGGAGCCCGGCTTCTGCGAGTAGACGTAGTTCACGTCGACGGCGATATTCACCACGATGTTTGCGTTGGCCATTGTGCGTCCTCCTACTTGAAGCTGACGGTCAGCGGCAACTCACCGCTCCAGGATTGGGCGCCGTAGTTGTAGTTGACGGCGAGGCTCTGGACGATGTTGCCGCTCGTCGACGACTTGCTGACGGTGCCGGTCCAGATGTCCTGCCCCTTCGAGTAGGGGGCGGGCTGATCCTGCCAGCCGGACGGCGCCGAGATCTGCGTGATCGACAGCGTGCCGGCGTATTGCGGATCGATCGGCAGCACCTGCCAGCAGACGCTGGTGTTGGTGGCCACCTTGGAGTTCAGGTTGGGGGTGCCTTCTCCGCTCCCCTGCAGATTATCGACCCCGTAGCAGCCGCTGATCTTGCCGACCACGAGGGCGTTGATGTCGACCCAAAGCTGAATGAAAACCGTGCAATTGTCGGGACTTACGCCGAGTGACATGGGTCTGCTCCTTTGCAGATCTGCCAAAATTGGCGACACAACCTATAGTTGTAATATCTGAGTTGCGCAACGAAAATTCGTGGCGTGATTAACCTGCGCTCCTTCTTTCAGATAAAAACTGCCAGTTCGTCCGGCGTGCCTGTCGGGCATGACTGCTTCAATTAGTCGAGCAATGCCGACACCCGCGCGCTGAGCAGTTGCCGGGACGGGTAGAGCGCACACAACGACCCGACACGTTGACGGGTGCGAGCGCCGCCGCGGTCGAGCGGCTGACCAAGCTGCTCGGCCGGCCGTGGTCGATTATGCTGTCGACGCATCGTGCTGATCGTTGAGGGACGCCATGGATCCGATTTCTGCTGTCGTTGCTTTCTCGATCGCGGCCGCATTGCTGACGATCACACCGGGCTTAGACACGGCGCTGGTGCTGCGGACCGCGACTGTGGAGGGCGCACGGTCGGCGATGGCGGCGGGGGCGGGCGTATCGGCCGGCGTGCTGGCGTGGGGGCTGCTGGTGTCGCTCGGGCTCGGCGCGCTGCTGGCGGTGTCGGAGATCGGCTATCGGCTGCTGCAGATCGCCGGCGCCGCCTATCTGATCTGGCTCGGCGCGCAGATGATCCGCGCGGCGCTGCGGTCTCACCCCGGGGCGCATCAGGCGCTTGAGGCGGTCGGCGATGACATGCCGCGCACGTCGCGATCGGGCTGGTTCTGGCGCGGGATGCTGACCAATCTGCTCAACCCGAAAGTCGGCGTGTTTTACGTCAGCTTCCTGCCGCAGTTCATTCCGGCCGACGTGCCGGTGGTTGCGTTCAGCGTCGGTCTCGCGGCGCTTCATGGCACGATGGGGCTGCTGTGGTTTGCGGCTCTGACTGCCGCGACGCAGCCGTTCGCGCGGCTGCTGCGCCGGCCCGGATTCACGCGGAGGATCGATGGGCTGACCGGCGCCGTCCTGATCGGCTTCGGCCTGCGGCTGGCGTTCGAGCGAAGGGGCTGAGCGGCGGGCGCCCGGACGGTCAGGCCTGCGCCAACGCAGATCCGTACAGGATCATGCAGGCGCCGTGCGGGCGATCGGTTGCAAGCAGCTCGGCGATCTCGACGATGCTGCCGTGCTTGACGCGCATCGCCGGCGAGCCGAGGCTTTCGACGATGGCGGCGGGTGTCGACGGATCGAGCCCGTGCGCGAGCAGGCGCTCGACCAAGGCCGGAAAGGTCGCCTTGCCCATGTAGATGCAGGTGGTGGCGGCGGGGTCGGCGAGCGCGGTGATATCCAGATCCCCGGGCAGGCGGCCGTCGACATCGTGCCCGGTGACGAGCTGCACGCGGCGCGCGACGCCGCGTTTCGTCAGCGAAGCGCCGAGCGCCGCCGCGGCGGCGGTCGCGGTGGTGATCCCGGGTACGATCTCGACGGCGATGCCGGCGTCGCGCAACGCGCGCAGTTCTTCGTCCGATCGCGCGAACACGGTCGGGTCGCCGGCCTTCAGCCGCACCACGCGCTTGCCGCTGCGCGCGTAGGCGACAAGTAATCGGCTGACTTCGTCCTGTCGCGGTGAGGGATGGCCGGCGCGCTTGCCGACGGCGACCAGTTCGGCGTCGGGCCCGACAAAGGACATGAAGTCCTCGCCTGCGAGGTCATCGTACAGCACGACATCCGCGGCTTGCAGCCGCTGGATGGCGCGTAGCGTCAGGAGATCGGGATCTCCGGGCCCGGCGCCGACCAGCGCCACGGTGCCAGGGGCGAAGGATGAGGTTGGAGAGGCCGGGGTCACGCGGCAATCTCCTGCGCGCTGTCGATCAGATGGAAGAACGTTCCGGTGACGTGGCCGCGGCGGCTGCCGGTCTCCGCGGTCGCGGCACCCGATGCGTCGCGGATATGGGCGAGCGGCTCGTCGGCAACCGAGAGCACGCGCGCGTAGTGATACTCGTGACCGCGTAGCACGGCGCCGGCAGGTTGCCCGGCGGCCGGCGCGTGCAGCGTGGCGACGCGATAACCGAGATGCAGCTTGCGCTGGGCGAAGTCGGTTTCCAGGCTGAGCAGGCCGGCCATGGCGTGGCGCTGGCCGGCCGCATCGATCAGGCCAGCGCCGAGCGTCATGTAGCCGCCGCACTCGCCGTGGACGGGCCGCGTCTCGGCGAAGCGGCGCAGGCCCGTCATGAAACGCGATGCCGCGGCGAGCCTGCCAGCGTGCAGCTCCGGATAGCCACCGGGCAGCCAGGCTGCATCGCAGCTATCGTCCGGCGCTTCGTCGGCGAGCGGGGAGAACGGCACCATCTCGGCGCCGGCCGCGCGCCAGCCGGCGAGGAGGTGCGGATAGATGAACGAGAACGCGTCGTCGCTGGCGAGCGCGATGCGCTGGCCCGGCGGCATGAAGGCCGGCGTTGCGGGCGTGTCGAACCGCAACGGTCGCGCCGCCTGTTCGAGCGCGGCGAGGTCGATGCCTTGCTCGGCCAGCGTCGCCAGCGCATCGAGCCGATCCGCGAGCTGATCATGCTCGCGCGCCTGCACGAGGCCGAGGTGACGGTTCTTGATCGACTGACTGGTATGGCGCGCCAGCGTGCCGAGGATCGGAATCGGATGCGCCGCGAAGCCGGCGCGGACCAGCGCTTCGTGGCGCGTGCTGGCGACGTTGTTGAGGATGACGCCCGCGACGGTTACGTGGCGTCGATACTGTGCGAAGCCCAGCGCGACAGCTGCGGCGGATTGCGACTGGCCGGCGACGTCGATCACCAGCACCACCGGCCATCCGGTCGCGGCCGCAATATCGGCGGTGGCGCCATGGCCCCAGGCGCCGGGATGGCTGCCGCCGTCGAACAGGCCCATCACGCCCTCGGCGATCGTGAGATCAGCATCCCGCGCCGCATCCAGCAGCGCGGCGATGCGTCCGCGGCTGAACGCCCAGGAGTCGAGATTGTAGCAAGGCCGGCCCGCCGCTGCGGCGTGGAAGGCCGGGTCGATGTAGTCCGGCCCGCATTTGTAGGGCTGCACGACGCGGCCACGTCGGCGCAACGCGGCGAGCAGCGCCAGCGTCACGGTGGTCTTGCCGCTGTTCGTCGATGGCGCGGCGATGATCAGTCCGCGCGGATGAGTGAAGCTATGATCAGTCACTGGCGCGGTCGTCCTGCGCGGAGCGCCGATAGCGCCGGTCGTAGCCCGCGTCGTACAACGCGCTGTCGCGGAAATCCCTTGCCGCGAGCGCGGGGCCGACCAGGATTAGCGCTGTGCGATCGATCCCCGCGGCCGCGACCTGCGCGGCGATTGAATTCAGCGTGCCGCGAATGATCTGTTCCTCGGGCCAGCTCGCGCGCACCACGACCGCGACCGCGCAGTCGTCGCCGTAATGCGAGCGCAGCGTCGCGACGACCTTGTCGATCACATGGATCGACAGATGGATCGCCAGCGTCGCGCCGGTCGCAGCGTAGGCCTCGAGCGTTTCGCGCGGCGGCATCGCAGAGGCGCGGCCGGACGTTCGTGTCAGCACCACGGTCTGGGCGACTTCGGGGAGTGTGAGTTCGCGGCCGAGCGCTGCCGCAGCAGCCGCGAAAGAGGGCACGCCCGGCGTGACCGTGTAGGCGATGCCGTGCGCCTCGAGCCGGCGGATCTGTTCGCCCATCGCGCTCCACACCGAGAGGTCGCCGGAGTGCAGCCGGGCGACATCTTGGCCGGCCTGATCGGCGGCGACGAACTCGGCTGTGATGGCGTCCAGATCGAGCGGCGCGGTATCGACGATGCGCGCGTTCGGCGGACACTGCGCGATGATCTCACGCGGCACCAGCGATCCGGCGTAGAGGCAGACCGGACAGCGCCGCACCAGGTCTTGCCCGCGCACGGTGATCAGGTCCGGAGCGCCGGGGCCGGCGCCGATGAAGTGGACGGTCATCAGTTGGTCTCCTCGATCGCGACCGCGGCGGTGGCCTGGCGGTCGCGCGACAGCAGGCGAGAGACGACAAGGCGCGCCGTCGGCCCGGCCGCGGCCAGCGCCGCCGCTTCGCAGACGCTGCCGACGCCGCGGGCGCTGATCACGCGTGGGGAATGGGTTGCGACGTGCGTGGATGCCTGCCGCAATGCCGGCTCGTCGATCGCCACGCAGGGCAGGGCGGCGTGCGCTGCCGCAGCGATCAACGGCTGATATGTGCTCTTGTCGGCCGGCACGGCGAGCAGCGTCGGTCGTGCGGGCATCGCGGCGTCACGCGCGGCATCGATCGCTTCGGCGATGGACGCCTGCGGCGCCGCCGCGCGAAAGCCGAGGCCGATCACGACGCGCGTCATTTGCGGACGCTCCATTGCACCACCGGCATCGCGGCGCGCCACGCAGTGAGGCCTCCCACCGGCGCGGCGCGCTCGACGCCGAACCGTAGCAAGTCGCCGCCGTGGCGCGCGTGCCAGGCGATCAGCAGCGCTTCGCTCTCCAGCGTCACGCCGTTGACCACCAATCGCCCGCTTTGCGGCAGCGCCTGCCATGCGGCGTCAAGCACGCCCGGCCGGCTCGCGCCGCCGCCGACGAACACCGCGTCCGGCGTGGGCAGATCCGCGAGGGCGTCCGGCGCCTGTCCGAGCCGAAGATCGAAATGCGGCACGCCCAGCGCCTCGGCGTTGGCGCGAGCATTCGCCAGCCGATCCGCGCGCACTTCGATGCCGATCGCGCGGTTGCTGCGTGCGGCCAGCAGCCATTCGATGCCGATCGAGCCCGAGCCGGCGCCGACGTCCCACAGCAATTCGCCGCCGATAGGTGCGAGGCTCGACAGCGTCACGGCGCGAACCTCGCGCTTGGTGAGTTGGCCGTCGCTCTGAAACAATGCGTCGCGCAGGCCCGCCGTGACGGGGAGGATCGCAGCATCGGGCTCGGCCGCAACCGCGATGCCGAGCGCGACCGGCGCGGTGATATCCGTGAGAACGAAGTCGGCGGCATTCGATCGCCGGACTCGTTCGCGTGGACCGCCGAGGGCTTCGAGCACGGTGAGCTGCGAGCCGCCGAATTTCGACGTCGTCAGATAGGATGCGACCTGCGCGACCGCGGCGCCGTCACGCAGCAGCACGATCAGCCGTGCTTGCGGCCGCAGATAGGATCGCAGGGCAGCGATCGGCTGGGCGTGCAGGCCAAGCGTGATGGTGTTTTCTAGACGCCAGCCGAGCCGCGCCGCGGCCCACGAAAAGGTCGAGGGCGCGGGGAGTGCGGTCCATTCCTCCGGCGCGAGATGATCCGCCAGGACGGCGCCGGCGCCGTGCCAGAACGGATCGCCGGAGCACATCACGGCGACACGGCGGCCGCGCTGCGCCAACACCTCGGGCAGCGACGCCGCGAACGGCACGCGCCAGGGCAGCGTCGGCTTGCCCAGCGAACTCACCATCGCCAGATGGCGCTCGCCGCCGATCAGCAACTCGGCTTGCGCCAGAAGCGTGCGCGCCTTCTCGGACAGGCCTTCGAGGCCGTCCTCGCCAATTCCGACGATGGACAGCCACGGTGTCGTCGTGTCATCGCTGGTCGCCATGACACCTCGCTCCGACCCGCGCCTGCGTCTGTTGATCCTCGGCGGCACCGCCGATGCAAGCCGTCTCGCCGCGGCCGTTGCGGCTGAGCCGCGTATCGACGCGGTGCTGTCGTTTGCCGGGCGCACCGAGACGCCGAAGCTGCCGTCGATCCCGGCGCGCATCGGTGGCTTCGGCGGCGTCGCCGGACTGATCGATTACTTGCGAGCCGAACGGATTGCGCGCGTGGTCGACGCCACGCATCCGTTCGCGGCGCAGATGAGCCGCAACGCGGTGGAAGCCTGCGCCGCCGTTGGTGTCGCGCTGCTCGCACTCGAACGCGCGCCGTGGCAGGCGCAGAGCGGCGATCGTTGGATCGAGGTCGATAACCTGCCGGCAGCGGCTGTCGCGCTCGGCGCGGAGCCGCGTCGGGTGTTTCTCGGCATCGGCCGGCAGAACCTCGATCTGTTCGCCGTCGCTCAGCAACATGCCTATCTGGTGCGGTTGGTCGATCCGCCGCGTGGGCCGTTGCCGTTGACGCAGGTGGACGTCGTGGTCGCGCGTGGACCATTCGATCGGGCCAGCGATCGCGCGCTGCTCGCATCGCATCGCATCGACATTGTCGTGGCCAAGAACGCCGGCGGCGACGCCGCGGTGGCGAAGATCGAGGCCGCACGCGATCTCGGGCTGCCGGTGGTGATGGTGCGCCGGCCGCAAATCCTGCCGCGCCCGACCGTCGCCAGCGTGGCCGATGTGATGGACTGGCTCGCTCACGACAGCAGCCCGACCGAACGCGGCGTGTAGACGAAGCGCGTGCCGCCTGCGCGCTCGATGATGCGGGTTTGCGACGATCCGATCATCACCACGGTGCGCATGTTGGCGCGGTCCGGCTGCGCATCGCCGAGCGGCACGACGTCGATCCGCTCCTGCGGTGCGCTGACTGCGGTGGCGAAGATCACCGGCACGGATGCGGGATGAATGCCGCGCAGCAGCGCGAAGGTCGCTTCGAGCTGCCACTGCCGCGCCTTCGAGATCGGGTTGTACAAGGCGATCACGAAGTCGGCTTCGGCGGCTGCCCGCAGCCGCTTCTCCACGGTGGTCCACGGCTTGAGATTGTCCGACAGATTGATGGCGCAGAAATCGTGGCCGAGCGGGGCGCCGATCCGCGCCGCGGCGGCGAACATCGCGCTGACGCCGGGCAGCACGCGGATATCGAGATCGCGCCACGACGGCTCGCCGCTTTCGATCGCCTCAAACAGCGCTGCCGCCATCGCGAATACGCCGGGATCGCCCGAGGAGACGACGACGACGCGGCGGCCATCGGCCGCCAGCTTCAGCGCGAACGCCGCACGGTCGATCTCCTCGCGATTATCCGAGGCATGTCGGCGCACGTCGGGCGCGGCGTCGACGCGCGCCACGTAGGGCGCGTAGCCGACCAGATCGGTCGCGGCGGCGAGCGCGGCGGTGACTTCCGGCGTGATGAGTTCCGGCGCACCGGGGCCGAGGCCGACGACAATTAGCGATCCGCTCATGGCCGTCGCCCCTGGCCGTGGACGAGGATCATCGAGAAATATGGCGCGTCGTCGGTGGGCTTGTCGGCAAGGCGCAGCACGGTTTCGCCGGCCATCGCGCCGCGTTCGACATAGATCGCGCGGTCGAGCAGGCCGACGTCTTGCAGGATGCGTCGCACCTTCGGCAGGTTGCGGCCGAGCTTCATGATCACCACTGCGTCGCCCGTCCGGACTACTTCGGCCAGCCGGTCCGCACGCAGCGTCGCCGGCACCACGCACAGCACGTCGTCGCCATAAGTAATCGGCGTGCCGCTCGCGGTCCAACAGGCCGCCATGCCGGAGATGCCCGGCACCACCACGACCGGCACGGCGCCGACCAGCCGGTCGTAGAGATGCATGAACGAGCCGTAGAGAAACGGATCGCCTTCGCACAGCACGACGACATCGCGGCCGTCCGCGACATGCGCCGACAGCCGCGCGACGCATTGCTCATAGAAGCTGCGCAGCGTCGCCGCATAGGCCGGATCGTCGAGCGGGATTTCGGTCGTCACCGGATAGTCGAGCGGCTCCTCGACGACATCGCTCGCGAGCAGGCCTTCGACGATCGTGCGCGCATGGCCGGCACGGCCGGCCTTGCGGAAGTAAGCGACGACCTTGGCGGCGCCGACCAGCCGCGCGGCGCGCACGCTCATCAGGTCCGGATCGCCGGGGCCGACGCCCACGCCGTAGACGGTGGGCTTGCTCATTCGCGTTCGCTCGCCAGCGCATTGATCGCCGCCGCCGCCATCGCGCTGCCGCCGCGGCGGCCACGCACCACGACGCAGGGGACGGGTGCGGCTTCGAGCAGCGCTTCCTTGGACTCTGCGGCGCCCACGAAACCGACCGGAATGCCGATGATCGCGGCGGGCTTCGGCGCGCCGGGCTCGGCGAGAATTTCGAGAAGGCGGAACAGCGCGGTCGGCGCGTTTCCGATCGCCACCACGGCGCCGTCCAGCCGATCGCGCCACAGTTCGAGCGCGGCGGCCGAGCGCGTTGTCTTCAGTTCGGCGGCGAGTGCCAGCACGCGCGGATCGCCCAGCGTGCAGATCACCTCGTTGTCGGCCGGCAGCCGCGTGCGGGTGACGCCATTGGCGACCATCCGCGCATCGCACAGGATCGGCGCGCCGGCGCGCAGCGCCGCACGGCCCGCGGCGACGAAGTCGCCGTGGAACACGATATCGTCGGCGACATCGACCATGCCGCTGGCGTGGATGATGCGGACGGCGATCGTCTCGGCATCCGGCGCAAAGCGCGCCAGCCTGGCCTCGGCGCGGATGATGGCGAAGGACTGGCGATAGATCGCGTCGCCGTTGGTCTCGTAGACGTAGTTCATCGCGCTTCTCCGCGGATTTGTTCGGGAACCGCGACCGCCGGCTCATCGAGCCACGGCTCGATCGACAGTCCGGCGGAGAGCGACAATTGGGTAAGCACAGCGCGGGCAGAGCGCGCATCCGGACGGCGGCATAGCGCGGCGAGGCGGCGCAGCGTGGTGCGCGGCATGTTGGACAGGGCGTCGAGCTCGGTAGGCGCGTCGTCCGTGCCGGTGACGACCGCGAGCGCGATGTTCTGCGCGCGGGCCGAGGCTGCGATGGCGTCGAGGTTGCGCTGCCGTTCGGCGAGGCCGGGCGGCAGATGGATCAGCACGCCGCGCGCAGCGGCGACGGCCGCACGCAGTTGATCGTCCTGACGCGGCGTCAGGCGCAGCGCATTCGCCAGATACAAAGCGGGCAGTTCGCGGCCGGCGCCGTGCCACGCATGCGCGTAGCGGGCCAGCTCGGCATCGGAGCCGGCGATCACCACGAGATCAGCCGGACGCGCGTCGGCTGGCGCCGGATCGCATCCGTCGCGCCCGTTCGGGCTGACAATCGAGAGCGGCATCGCGCCGGATCCGTCGGTTGATCATCGCCTCTGGCGATGATGCGAAACCGGCGAACGGACCTGCACTCCGAACGGCCGAACTTCACTCCGGAACACCCCGCCCGAAATGGCGTCAATCAGCAGGCGACGGCAGGTCTCCTGGCTCACGGGTCGTCGCCAGCGCAGCCTTCCCGGACGCATCCAGTGGCATGTTGCGATGGCTCGCCGTTCACAGTTGCGGGGGCAGCTTCGGCACGTCGCATCCGGGTCAGGATGGCGGCTTCCGATATTCCCTTTTCATCCCGTCCGAAGACAGGAACCGTCGGCAGGCGGATGTTTGATCTGAAAACCACGGGGTGTCAATCGAGCTTGCCGCCAAGTGGCGGGCCGCTCCGGCACAATAAATTCGCCTGCGCTTGCGATAGATCAAGACCTTGGGCGCCCATGGCCCGGAACCGGTCAGTCGCCTCGCATCCCGGTGCTCGGATTGGCCGCGGCCGCCTCAGCCGCGGCGCGCAACAGCGCGGCGGCCCGGAACGGGGCGTGGATCGCCTTGGTGACCGGCAGCACCAGGAAGAAGCCGAACACCAGCCCGAGGTGCAGGCTCAGCAGGCCGCCCATCGCAGCCGTGTCGCGCAGCGCCAGCACGGCGAGGCCACTCAGCGTCACCAGCGCCAGCAGGATCAGGAACGCGACGTTGAGCTGAACTTCGTGCGGATCGGACGCCTGCTTGTCGGCGCGCCGCTCGATTGTCAGCAGCCCGCCGATCCCGACCAACATCGCAACGCCGCCGACTCCGCCGAGCATCACCGGCAGGCTGAACAGCGGATAGGGTGCGAGCCAGCCGAAGCCATGGTGATAGATCGCCGCCACCATGGTCGAGAGCAGAGTGCCGATGAACCCGGCGACCATCACGTGGTGAGCGATCCGGCGTCGATGCGAGGGGGTGTCGTCGACGTCGTTGCAGCCTGGTCCGCCGCCGCCGAGATGGCGCAGCGTGACGATGTCGCGCAAGGCGGGGCGGATCGCCCGGAGGATCGCGCCCGCCGGCAGCGGCGGCGCGATCGCACGCCAGTAGCGCAGCGTCGCCAGCGCAATGCATAGCACTGCCCAGAGCAGCGACGCACCCGCGGCACCAGCCATCACCGGCCACGGCAGCACGCGATAGAACGCGCCCGCGCCGGCATCGGCGGTCAGCAGCGCCGCCGGCGAGGTCGAGAGCAGTACGGCAGCCAGCGTGAACAACAGCGCCGCACCGACCATCAGGGCGGTGCTGAGAAAGGGCCGACGAAACGCGTGCCCCAGCGCGGCCGGCCACAGATAGTCCGCATAAGACCGCTGCCGCACGGCGGCCAGCGTCGCCGGCAGATTGATCGCGAAGGGATGCGGCGGCGTGTACTGACAGGCGGTCCAGCAGCCGCGGCAGTTGTGACAAAGATTGGAGAGATAGTTCAGATCGCTGAGCTCGAAGCGATGCTGATTATCGATCGCCGGGAACACCGGGCACAGCCCGTCGCAATACATGCACGCGGTGCAGATCCGGAACTGGCGTTCGGCTTCCGCGGTGAGTTCATCGGGCGACATGGCGTGCGGCCTCCTCGCCGGCGAGGCGACCGAACACGGCCGCCAGCGTAAGACCGAGGCCGGCGAGATAACCGCGGCGCAGCACATTGGCGGCCATGATCATGCCGGCGGCATAGAGACTGTCGTGGACGCGTCCATCCGCCCACACCACGCGCAACCCATCGTCCACCGCGACGCCATGGTGCACGAAGGTGATGCCGGCGCGCATCGGATAGGCCGCGAACGGCGCGCGCGTCAGCGGGCGTGCGCCGGGTGGCGGCGCAGCGTTGAAGGAAGTCACGGCCGCGTGGAGCGTGGCCGGATCGCAGCCGAGCGCGGTCGCCAGAGACCCGACCGACTCCGCCTCGATCGGCGCGAAGGCTTGCGGCGCGGCGCGGCGCAGGGCGTCGGAGTCGAGAATGAGAGTGGCCGTCTGGCCGTCGCACGCGGCGATCCGCGGCCCCCAGCGCGCATAATGTGTCGGTTCCTGTCCGGCGCCGGCCGCGTCGATCCGCGCGCCGGAGGCGTCCACGACCATGCCATGGGGGATCGCGGTGATCCGGGTGACGATGCCGCCGTCGAACCGCGGCCCGCGCGCATCGACCGCCACCATGTGGCAGACGCTCGGGTCGCCGACGGCGCTCGCGCCCATCGCGAACAACTGCTCCAGTAATCGCCCGTCGGCAAAAGGCATCCCGCGTATCATGAGGCCGTCGCCGCTCGCGCCGTGATGCGCCCGAAGCCAGGCAGCATCACCGCCGGGCCCGCCGGCGCAAACGATCACGGTGCGGGCTTCAACCTCGGAGGGGGCGCTTCCATTGCCGCCGATCTCCACGATCCATCCGCACGCGGCTTCGCGAAGCCCGCGAACATCGCTGTCGCTGCTGAATACGATCCCCAGCGCGGCTGCCGTGCGATACAGCGCGTTGATCATCGCCTTGCCACCGCCAAGCGGAAACACCGTGCGGCGCGAATAGGGCACGACGCCAACGGACGGCGGCTGCATCGAGACGCCGTTATCGATCAGCCAAGGCACCAGCGTCTCCGACCCGGCGACAAGGCGTTCGGCCAAAGTGCGATGGGGTGCGCCGCCGGTGATGGCGTCAATCTCGGCGAGAAATTCGTCGGCCTGATAGTTGTCGGGCGCAAAGGGCGTCGGAACCGAATGCACAACCCGGAAGTTCCGGGCGTGGCGTGCGTTGCCGCCGCGCAAGGCGGCAGGGGCATTGTCGAGCAGGCGCACCGAGGCGCCGAGCCGACGCGCGGTGATCGCCGCACACAGCCCGGCAATTCCGCCACCGACCACCACGACATCCCACGTCGAATTCACCGCGCCCCCAGCGACCTGCACCACGATCCTGCGTACCGAGTAATGGCTCGAGCGGGAATGTCCGAACGAGCGGATGCTGAACCGTCTTAGGGCCGGCGTGGCGACGCTTGTCAATCGTGCCGATGCGCGTGTCGACGTGACCCGCGCCAGCGAGCCCGGAGAGCGCGGCTATCCTGTCGTCAGCAGCACGCAGAATCGCCCACCTGTATGATTGCAGGCCGGGGGCCGTCCGCGCTCTTCAGTCGAGGCGACATGCGGGCAATTCGGACGGCTGATTATTCTGGGTTCGGTGCGCCGTCTTGCGTTGCGATCTGAGGAGCCCCCGACGAGCCGGAGCTCTCCTGTCGCGCGTCACGAAGGCAATGGCTGCGACATGACCGCGGGCCGCCTCATCGCCTGCTAGGCTGCAATGGTGATTGCAGCACTCTCGAATCTCCGCTGAGAAATCCGGCAGGTATTGGGCCACCTGAATCAGTCTGGCGTAATTGCGTGCGATCAAAATTCATCGGTAATTGCGGGTGCCGTTCGGCCGTGGATGAGGTGAATTCGTACCGATCGTCGATCGGTCGTGCGTTCGTGGAGTTAGTTTGGAATTAGTAAAGTGATAGTCTGATCAAAACTTGCGCAGAAGATGATTATTTAAGTTTGAGGCGAGAGAGGCCGGGCACTAGGGTCCGGATACTTCGTTTTGGAGAGCGCCGCTGAGCATCGGATGCGATTGCGGCTTCTCGAATTATCCTCGAACCACTTAGAGACCCATGAGCGTGAACGTCATTTTCGGCTCCGATGCCGGAGCCACGAAAGCGGTTGCGAACCGCATTGCAAAACACACCAATGGTCGCGCGATCGATATCAAGACGGCAAGCGTCGCCGACTTCGAGAATTGCAGTCTGCTGATTCTCGGATCGCCGACCTACGGAGCGGGCGATTTGCAGGCCGACTGGGAGGCCCATCTCGACAAGCTGACACAGGCCCGGCTCAGCGGCAAGAAGGTGGCGTTGTTCGGTACGGGCGATCAGGTCAATTATCCCGACTGCTTCGTCGATGCGATGGGGGTTCTGTACGATCTCGTCGTCGAGCAAGGGTCGACGGTGGTCGGTTTCACCCCCACATCGGGCTATGACCATACCGGGTCGAAGGCCGAGCGCGACGGGCAGTTCGTCGGCCTGCCACTGGATCAGGACAATCAGTCATCGAAGACCGAGAAGAGGATCTCCGAATGGGTCAGTCGGCTGATCTGAGCAACGCATCGCTGCAGATCTTCAATCATCATCTGTACGAACTCTCGAAGGGAATGCGGCCGCTGGCCTTGATGACCATGACGGCCGACGCCGCAGCACCGGTGATCGCGCGATTGCAAAATCGCGGCATCGCGCATCACGTCCACGAGGCCTGCCCGGATCGGGTAAATGTGGTGTTCGGCAGCACGCTGGCGGTCAAGGCGGTCGGCCGCTTTCTGATCGGGCCGCTGTGCGAGTTGTCCGCCGAGCATGATTTCATCCTCGGCGTTCTGCTCGGCTACGACCGCGAGATGCAGTGCGAACGTTATCTGGGGCGTTGCGGCGCCGATGCGGACGAGGCCGCCGTGGCGCTGCCGTCCGCACCGCCGCTCGCGCTTACGGATCAGCAGAGTCTGGCCCTGTAACAAACCGGGCGCCGTGGTGCGGCGCCCGTCGCTGTGCGGCGAGAAGCGTTGCGATGGTCCGGTAAGCTTCCGGGCGGCCGCATGCGCTCCCGCGCGTAGCGCGCCTCGAAGGATGCGGCCAAGGGATATGCGGCTCATCCTTCGAGGCCCGCAGCCGCGCACAGCGCGGCCCAGCGGGCACCTCATGATGACGGCCGTGTTTCTATCAAAGGTAGAAATGCTCTAGATCGGTGACGAACCGGGCGCGCTCGATCTGGATCGAAGAACAGCGCTGCGGCCTCAGCCCCAGCTTTGCAGCTTGCGGAGCTGCGGCGTCTTCTTGTGCTGGTGGATGGCCATGCGGCCGAGCAGATTGTCGAGCTCGGTGATCGCCTTGAACAGATACGGCCCCTTGTTGAGCATCACGCACTCGGCGCGTGCCGCCATCGCGGCATCGGTCATCTCGCCGCGCGAGGGGGTGCCCTTCTTGACCAATTGTTCGAGTACCTGCGTCGCCCAGATCACCGGGACGTGCGCGGCTTCGCCGATCCACAAGATCTCCTCCTGCATCTCCGCGAGTCGCGCAAAGCCGATTTCGACCGCGAGATCGCCGCGCGCGATCATCACCGCGGTCGGCTGCTGGCCCGCGGCCTGCACCAGAATGTCCGGCAGATTGGCGACCGCTTCGGGCGTCTCGATCTTCAGCACCAGCGCCAGCTTGCGCCAGTCGTCCGGCCGGCGTTCGGCGAGGGCGGTCTGCAGCGTCTCGACGTCGGCGACCGACTGCACGAAGGAGAACTCGATGCCATCGGCGTGCTCGGCGACAAAGTCGAGATCGTCGCGGTCCTTGGCGGTGAGGGCCGGGATATCGAGCAGCGTATCCGGGAAGTTGAGGCCTTTCTCCGGCTTCAGCCGCAGTCCCTTGTCGGAGGTCGAGGTCACGCGGCCGATCAGGCCCCACGCGGTCTTGCGTTCGATCCGGATGCACAGCTTGCCGTCGTCAACGAACACCCGCGCGCCGACCGCGCTGTTGATCAACGGATCGCTCAGCGTGCATTCGATCGCGAAATGCTCATCGGCCAGATCGATGCGGTGGAACGAGCCCTCGGCCACGATCGCGATCAGGTCGCCGGTGAGGATGCGTTCGCGGCCCTCGGGGGCACGCGCGGCGCCGGTGCGGATCTTGGGCCCTGCGATGTCCATCAGGATTTTCATGCGATGGCCGGTGGTTTCTTCGGCGACGTGCAGGTGATTGATCATGCGCTGCCACGCCGCGGCGTCGTCATGCGCGCAATTGATCCGCACCGCCTCGACCTTGCGCTCGGCGAGCCGGAGCATGAACGACGGATCGTCGGCGGCTTCGCTCGGGCAGGTGACGAGCAGGGCGGTCGAGCGGCCGCTCGCCGGCACGCCGAACATCTCCTCGCTGCGCAGTTCGAGCTCGTGCTCGCCGGCGAAGAATTGCCGCGACGAGGGACGCACCGCCTGCGGCTCGCCGCAGAGTTCGCCCAGCGTGGCGCGGACGGCGTGCAGCGTCGGCATCACCCGGCTCTCGAGCCGGCCGAGCGAGGACAGCCCGAGCGCCGAAAGTGAGCGCTGCAAAGGGCGCAGGTCGTGCTGACGCAGCGCCAGATAATGCGCCAGATTGGAGGCGCTGGCGGGAAAGGTCGGACGATGGATACTGCCGGCCCAGGCCTCGATGCGCGGACGGCTATCGGCCTCGATGTCGGCGATCAGCCGGTCGAGTTTCTGCTTCAGGCGCTCAATTTCGGTCGACATGGCGGGCTCGCTTGGTCAGACACGGCCGGAACGAACCGCGTCAGCCCGCTCTAGGAGCCGTTGATGTAACTCCTGTGACAGCGAGACGGCCTGCGTCTGCGACCTTATGCGCACGCCGGCCGACGCCCGCTGCCCCGCTGTCCACAGCGTCCGCGGTGCGGCGCTTGACGGCAACAGCGCGCGCGGCCTGAATGCGGCCAACCCTGCGAACCCGAGGCTTCCGCTTGTCCGTCATCATCTTCGGCATCAAGAACTGCGACACCATGAAGAAGGCGCGCGCCTGGCTCGACGGTCACGGCGTCGCGTACGACTTCCACGACTATAAGACGGCGGGCATCGACGAGGCGCACCTGAAGCGATGGGCGGAGCAGGTCGGATGGGAGACGCTGCTCAACCGCGCCGGCACCACCTTCCGCAAGCTGCCCGATGCAGACAAGGAGGGGCTGACGGCGGCCAAGGCGATTGCCCTGATGCTGGCGCAACCGTCGATGATCAAGCGCCCCGTGCTGCAGAAGGGCACGAAGCTATTGGTGGGGTTCCGGCCGGACGCTTACGAAGAGGCGCTGACCTGATCTGACTGGTTTTTTTCCACAACCGACAGCTCACTAACGCTGGCCTGCATTGCATCTTGCGCACGGCTGGCGAATAGCGGCATAGTCCGCCGCAGATCGACGGGCGGCTCGCCGGAGACGGCGTGGCGACACCGACAGTAACAAAAATTCGGCCGCGGACGTGCCTCCGCCGCGGACCGGGCAGGGGGAAGTGCTACTTGGCCGATGACATCATCCTCGAGACGCACGGGCTGACGAAGGAGTTTGCGGGCTTCTTTGCGGTCCGCGACGTCAATCTGCGCGTGCGCCGTGGGCATATCCACGCGTTGATCGGCCCCAACGGTGCCGGCAAGACGACGTGTTTCAATTTGCTCACCAAGTTCCTGCATCCGTCAGCGGGCAAGATTCTCTATAAGGGACAGGACATCACCGCAGCTGCGCCGGCGGACGTCGCGCGGCTCGGGCTGGTGCGTTCTTTCCAGATCTCCGCCGTGTTCCCGCATTTCACCGCGCTGGAAAACGTGCGCGTCGCACTGCAGCGCCAGCACGGCCATTCGTTCGATTTCTGGCGGTCCAAGAGCGTGCTCGACCGCTACAATGATCGCGCGCGCGAGCTGCTCGACGACGTCGGCCTCAGCGAATTTTCCGACACCCCTGCAGTCGAGATGCCGTACGGCCGCAAGCGCGCCCTGGAGATCGCCACCACGCTGGCGCTCGATCCCGAGATGATGCTGCTCGACGAGCCGATGGCCGGCATGGGCCACGAGGACATCGACAAGATCGCCGCGCTGATCAAGCGGATCTCGGCGAAGTACACCATCCTGATGGTCGAACATAATCTCAGCGTCGTCGCCAATCTGTCCGACGTGATCACCGTGCTGACCCGTGGACAGGTGCTGGCCGAAGGCCATTACAACGACCTGACCCAGGACGCGCGCGTCAAGGAAGCCTATCTCGGAGCGGGCCATGGTTGAGGCGACGACTTTGGACCGCACCGCGCCCGCGGCCAGCGGCAACGTGCTGCTCAACGTGCGCGATCTGCAAGCGTGGTACGGCGAGTCCCACATTCTGCACGGAATGAATTTCGAGGTGCGCACCGGTGAAGTGGTGACGCTGCTCGGCCGCAACGGCGCCGGCAAGACCACGACGCTGAAGTCGGTGATGGGCATCATCGGCAAGCGCACCGGCGCCATCACGTTCGACGGCCACGATATCAGCCGCGCATCGTCCGACAAGATCGCCAAGCGCGGCATCGCATTCTGCCCGGAGGAACGCGGCATCTTCGCCAGCCTCGACGTGCGCGAAAATCTGATGCTGCCGCCGCAGGTGCGGCCGGGCGGCCTGTCGCAGGAGCAGATCTTCGAACTGTTCCCGAACCTGCGCGAGCGGCTGAACAGCCAGGGAACCAAGTTGTCCGGCGGCGAGCAACAGATGCTGGCGATCGCCCGCATTCTGCGCACCGGCGCGCGCTTCCTGATGCTGGACGAGCCGACTGAAGGTCTGGCGCCGGTGATCATCCAGCAGATCGGCCACACCATCGCGCGGCTGAAGAAGGAAGGCTTCACGATCCTGCTGGTGGAGCAGAACTTCCGTTTCGCCTCGACGGTGGCCGACCGCTACTACGTGGTCGAGCACGGCAAGATCATCGACGGCTTCTCCAATTCGGAACTCGAAGCCAACATGGACAAGCTGCACACCTATCTCGGCGTCTGACGCCGCTGACGTGACTTCTCGCTGAGAGCTGGAAACCCTATGTCGATCAATATCCAGGCCTTGTTGGCGCAGCTTCTGGTCGGGCTGATCAACGGCTCGTTCTATGCGCTGCTGAGTCTCGGCCTCGCCGTGATCTTCGGCATGCTGAACATCATCAACTTCGCCCACGGTGCGCTGTATATGATGGGCGCGTTCTGCGCTTACTTCCTGCTGAACCTGTTCGGCATCGGCTATTGGTGGGCGCTGATCCTGGCGCCGCTGATTGTCGGCGCGTTCGGTATGCTGATGGAGCGGACGCTGCTGCAATGGCTGTCCGGGCTCGATCATCTGTACGGCCTGCTGCTGACATTCGGCGTCGCGCTGATCATCCAGGGCCTGTTCCAAAACTATTTTGGTTCGTCCGGCCTGCCTTACGCGATCCCCGAAGAGCTGCGCGGCGGCATCAATCTCGGCTTCATGTTCCTGCCGATCTATCGCGGCTGGGTGGTCGTGTTCTCGCTCGTGGTCTGCCTGCTGACCTGGTACCTGATCGAGCGGACGCAACTCGGCGCCTATCTGCGCGCCGCCACCGAGAACCCGACGCTGGTCCGCGCCTTCGGCATCAACGTGCCGCGGATGATCACGCTGACCTACGGCCTCGGCGTCGGTCTCGCCGCGCTCGCCGGCGTGCTGTCGGCGCCGATCAACCAGGTCCGGCCGCTGATGGGCGCCGATCTGATCATCGTGGTGTTCGCGGTGGTGGTGATCGGCGGCATGGGCTCGATCATGGGCTCGATCATCACCGGCTTTGCGCTCGGCGTGATCGAAGGCCTGACCAAATATTTCTACCCCGAGGCCTCCAACACCGTCGTGTTCGTCCTGATGGTGCTGGTGCTGCTTGTAAAACCCTCGGGCCTGACGGGACGGACAACCTGACATGACCTCGATCACCCAACAATCCGTTCCGACCACCACGCGCCGTCCGGTGCGTGACGAGATGATCGCCTTCGCGCTGATGACGGCCGTTCTGGTGATCGTGCCGTTCACCGGGGTGTACCCGTTCTTCGTGATGCAGGGGCTATGCTTCGCGCTGCTGGCCTGCGCCTTCAATCTCTTGATCGGTTATGGCGGCCTGCTTTCGTTCGGCCACGCGATGTTTCTCGGCACCGCCGGTTATGTCACCGCGCATGCGCTGAAGGTCTGGGATCTGTCGCCGGAACTCGCGATCATCGTCGGCACCGCAGCCGCGTTGGGGCTATCGGTGATCACTGGTCTGATCGCGATCCGCCGTCAGGGCATCTACTTCGCGATGATCACCCTGGCGCTGTCGCAGCTGTTGTACTTCATCTATCTGCAGGCGCCGTTCACCCACGGCGAAGACGGCATCCAGGGGATCCCGCAAGGCAAGATGTTCGGGGTGATCGACCTGCAGAACGCCACCACGCTGTATTTCATGATCCTGGCCGGGTTCCTGCTCGGCTTCCTGATCATCTACCGGGCCATCAACTCGCCGTTCGGTGAGGTGCTCAAGGCGATCCGCGAGAACGAGCCGCGCGCGATCTCGCTCGGTTACAAGACCGACCAGTACAAGCTCATGGCGTTCATCCTGTCAGGCACGCTTGCGGGCTTCGCCGGCGCGCTGAAGGTGTTCGTCGCGCAGAATGCGTCGCTGACCGACGTGCACTGGTCGATGTCGGGTGAAATCGTGCTGATGACGCTGGTCGGCGGCCTAGGCACCATCTTCGGCCCGGTGGTCGGCGCCTTCGTGATCATCGCCATGCAGCAATATCTCGCCGGCTTCGGCCAATGGGTCACGGTGATCCAGGGTGTGATCTTCGTCGCCTGCGTGCTGACCTTCCGCCGCGGCATCATCGGCGAGATCGGGCACTACTTCAAACGGTCGCTGTAGGGCGTCGCTTCGACCATAGCGAACAGCCCGACAGCCCGATCGTCAGAACAACAAAGCCGCCGCGCAACTGCATTGCGCGGCGGCTTTTTTGGTTCGTGGCTGGCGTCCCTATGGCTTCGGCAAGAGGGTGTCGACCGGAACTGGTCCGAGCGGAAGTTCCGCTTCGGAGAGATGCTCGGCGGCGACGGGAGCTTCGCGCCGCGGGCGGGACGACTTCTTTCGGACCTTGGTGAGCTCGAACGCTTCGCTCATCAGCTTCTCGACGTCGGCGGCGTATTTCGGAGCCGCACTGCCGGTCGCCGCGGCAAGATGGGTCTCGCGGCGAACCTCGTCGGCCGGCGGCTGTTCTTCGGCAGTAGGTGTGTGGGCCATAGATGGCTCAGGATGAAGTTCCGCGCTGCTGGCCGGGGCCTGCTCAAGGCGGCTCGACTCGGCCGTCGCTTCCGTGACCACGGACAACGATGCGTCAGCCTCCTCGGCGCCCGTCGATGCGCTCTGGCTCGGCGCGTCCTCGGCCGGGACCGATTCTGGCGCGGTGACCTGGAGCGGTGCGGCGGCGAGCGAATCTGCCGGGCGCACCGAGGGCGTACCCAGCGGCATCGGCGGCAGGTCCGCGACGGACGCAGCGTCCTGGACGCGCGCTATGTCCGGGACGGCCAGCATCTCCTGCACCAGCGCGTTCACCTTGGCGTCCGCAACGAAAACCGGAGCGGCCTGCGTCCGGGACATTCCATCCGCCGCGATCCGTTCGGCAACCGGCCGCGCGGGCATCATGTTCTTCCGGACGGCGAAGGTCTCGCCGGCGTCCGCTTCGTACATCGTGTCGCGGCGAGGTGCGGAACGTCGCGGCCGGATCAGGCTGCGGACGTCGAGTTCGCTCGGAATGTACTCAGGCTCGCCGTGATCGGACACAGCTTCATCGTCCGCATAGTCGCGCGCTGCGAACCGTGTGGCGCGGCTGCGCGCGGGTTCGTAACGTGGAGCTGCCTCGTATCCGGAAGGCTCGTCGTGCGGTGCAACGGCGCGCGCCGAATAGTCCCGCCGATCCGGATTGCGGCGCTCGAAATCGCGCCGATCGTAGTCCCGGTCGAAGTCGTGACGCGCGGCCGGGCGGCGATCGCGATCTTGGTAAGCGTGCCGCTGCGGGGCGCGGCGTTCGTCGTCCCAGCGGCTGTAAATCTCCTCATCTCGGCGATCAATCCGGCGCGGATCGTAAACGTCGCGTGCAGCATCCGGCCACGCGTGTCGGCCGTCATGGTCGGTTGACGCTGGCGAGGGACGTGCCGCGCGGGGCTCCGGCGCGGAGGCCTTTGGTTGCGGCTCCGGCTGCTTCATCGTGACCGCGTCGAGGCTCATGGTCGGCAGCGTGATCGTCGCCATGGCGGGAGCAGGGGCCGGCGCGGCCGGCTTGTCGTCGTCGAGGTCTTCATTGTTCTCGATGCGCTGCCGGGCGCGTTCGACCTGCGCCTGGATCTTCGCGGCATAGACGCTGGGCGGCGAGAAGAAGATTTTCGCAACCACCGGAACGATTTCCAGGAAGATGATGAACAAGCGCGTCATCCACGAGAACAGCGTCATGGTGGCGCCGTCCTTGGGATCGTTCTTCAATTCCTGATAGGCGGCGATCCGGGTCAGCGGATCGATCCGGTCCTTCTTCTCCTGATAATAGGATTGCGCCAGCGCCTTTTGACGGAAGTCGGCGACGTCGGCCGCCTTCGCGGCCTCGAACTGTTTCAGGTCGGCGCGGGCTGCGTCGATGCGGGCCTGCAAAGCATCCGCCTTGGCCCTGATCGCTGCGCGCTCCTGGTCGCGCGAAACCGACGCGTCGCCGGCGACCCTGGCCTGCGCAGCGCGCAACTCGTCGCGCTTCTGGTGCAGCTGGACGATCTCGGCCTCGCGCGCGGCGCGCTGGGCGATGAAGGCTTCCTTCTGCTTCCGGGCGTATTCGTAGCGCGGCCCGGCGCCGGGCCGGCCGGAATTGTTCGGCGCCGCTTTCAGTCCGAACTCCTCGGCGTTCATGTCGGCGATGTAGCGCTGGATGGTGCGATCGATCTGGCCGATGTCGGCGCGGATATCGGACTCGCGTGTGGCCAGCGCCTTCATCTGCTGATCGATATCGTCGGTGCGGTTCTGAAGCATCGGCTCCAGCGCCGGTGCTTCAGTAAGGACGTCGCGGTGCAGGGCTTCCAGCGTGTCGATCCCGGCCTGCCGGCGTGCCGCCTCGGCGGTCAGCCCGGCCTCGTACTGCGCGATCTTCGCATAGATCGGCTGGTTGGCGGCGATCCGGTCGGCCTCGATCTTCTCGTTGATGGTGCCGGAGAAGATCGCAAGCTCGAGAAACATCGCGATGACCCAGGCGAGCCCGAACGACATCATCAACCTGATACCGACGCGGACGAACCGCCACGCCGTCTGCCGTGCCTCGGTGCTCGATTGAATTGGCGCGGTATTCCACAACGTGCCCTGATAGAACCAGTCGGACTGGCACAGCGCGCGGTCGAACATCAGCACGGTGAGGCCGATGACGCCCGAGACCAGCAGCCTTGTCCACACATTCGCGATCATGTAGCCGGTGGCGTGAAACGACACGCCGACCACCACGATGAAGGACAGGCAGAGCGATGCGCCGAGATGCGCGGCCCACAGTTTGTCCGAGGGCGGGCAGGTCGACAGCGTTTTGCGATCGACGCCGGCGATGACACCCAATGCGCGTTGAAGCATGGCCGCCCAAATTCTGCGGTGATAAGCGCCGCGGTTGGAAGTGACAGGTCCGCGCGAGTTTAACAGTTCGTTTACGAATTCAATACGCGTCGCTCGCCTGAGGGGCCGCGCGCGAGTTCTCACTTCGGCTCAGCATGCGCTGCTAAGTAGTGATAGTCAGAGACAAACTTGGATCGGGCGGAGCGGCCGTTCGGGCTCCGCGCCGTCCTCAAAAAAATCCGGGAGGTGGGGTCGCGGTCGGTGCGTTCTTTCCTCGGTTACCGCTACTATGCGTTCGGCTTCGGGTGCCGCCTCCCGGTCGGGGCTCAAGTGATTCGCCGGATTGGCCAGGCTGCCCGCACTTGCTGCGATGCAAGTGCAGCTTCCTCAGTTTCTGGGGATGGCTCGAAAATGTCAGCGGCAAAGAGCGTTTGGCGGAGAGAGGCGACGCCACTGGGAGGGAACTTCCGCGGGTTGCGATCCGGTCCCGGTTCTGCGAAACGGCGGGTTGCCTGCCATCGCCTGAAGTGTTTTATGACGCTCCTGTGACGCGTCCGACGCCCGGGCCAGTGTCATCAATCGGATAGCTTCCAATGCTGCGATACTTTCGAGCCTTTCTGCCAAAGGAGGAGAGGTTTTTCGACCTGTTCGCCCGGCATACCGAGACCGTGGTCCACGGCGCGCATGCCCTTCAGGACATGCTGCGGGGAGGCGACGAGACGCCGGTGCACTGCCAGCGGGTCAGCCATTTCGAGGCCGAGGCGGACGGCATTACCCGCGAGGTGCTGACCGCGGTGCGCCGAACCTTCATCACCCCGTTCGACCGCGTCGACATCAAGAACCTGATCACCTCGATGGACGACGCCATCGACCAGATGCAGCAGACCGCCAAGGCGGTGATCCTGTTCGAGGTTCGCGAGTTCGAGCCGCCGATGCGCGAGATCGGCGCGCTGCTGGTCGAGAGCGCCAATCTGGTGGGCAAGGCGCTGCCGCTGATGAAGTCGATCGGGCCAAACCTGCAAATGCTGACGGCGATGACCGAGGAGATCGGCAAGCTCGAGGGCCGGGTCGACGATCTGCACGATATCGGGCTCAAGGAGCTTTTCCTGAAGCACCGCAATGCCAACACCATGGACTACATCGTCGGCGCCGAGATCTACGACCATCTCGAAAAGGTCGCCGACCGCTTCGATGACGTCGCGAACGAGATCAACAGCATCGTCATCGAGCAGGTCTAAGGGCAGGGCCGTATTGTGGATGCTTCGATCGGGCTGCCCATTCTGGTCGGATTGATCGCCGTCGCGCTGCTGTTCGACTTTCTGAACGGCCTGCACGACGCCGCCAATTCGATCGCCACCATCGTCTCGACCCGTGTGCTGCGGCCGCACTATGCGGTGTTCTGGGCGGCGTTCTTCAATTTCGTCGCCTTCCTGGTGTTCGGCCTGCACGTCGCCAACACCATCGGCACCGGCATCATCGAGCCGAGCGTGATCGACTCCGCGGTGATCTTCGCCGCCCTGGTCGGCGCGATCGTCTGGAATATCGTCACCTGGGCGCTCGGGATTCCATCGAGTTCGTCGCACGCGCTGATCGGCGGGTTGCTCGGCGCCGGGCTGGCCAAGGCCGGACTTTCGGCCGCTGTGTGGGGCGGGGTGTCGAAGGCGCTGCTGGCGATCGTGCTGTCGCCGCTGGTCGGCTTCCTTCTGGCGCTGGTGCTGGTGGCGATCGTGTCCTGGGCGTCGGTACGCTCGACGCCGTTCGCGGTCGATCGCGCGTTCCGCATCCTGCAGTTCGCCTCCGCATCGCTGTATTCGCTCGGCCATGGCGGCAACGACGCGCAGAAGACGATGGGCATCATCGCCGTGCTGCTGTACTCGCAGGGCTATCTCGGCAGCGAGTTCTCGGTGCCGTTCTGGGTAGTGATCTCGTGCCAGTCGGCGATGGCGCTCGGCACGCTGATGGGCGGCTGGCGGATCGTCCGCACCATGGGGCTGCGGATCACCAAGCTGACGCCGATGCAGGGATTCTGCGCCGAGACCGGCGGCGCCGCGACGCTGTTCATGGCGACCTTCCTCGGCGTGCCGGTGTCGACCACCCACACCATCACCGGTGCCATCGTCGGCGTCGGCGCGGCGCGGCGGATGTCGGCAGTGCGCTGGAACGTGGCCAGTTCGATCGTCTATGCCTGGGTGATCACCATCCCGGCCTCGGCGATCGTCGCCGCCGCAGCCTATTGGGGCACGCGGCTGCTGCCGACGTTCTGACCGCTCTGCACGCGGCGGAACCAGCCGAACGTCTCGCGCTTGTCAAAGGTATTCAATCGCTGAGGAAAGTGCGGCCCGTCATGCTGAAGCAGCCCCGATTGCGCAGCATCGACGCGCCGCCGCCGAAACCGCACGCGCCGTCCTGTGAACCCGGTGTCGTCGCAGCGAGCGCTTATGCGCACGGCCAGCTCGTCGCCGACATCACGATCGAACAGGCGGGCGAATGGGCCGCCAAGGACGGCCACGTCGTCTGGATCGGTCTGCACGAACCCAGCAAGGATCTGCTGGCGCGGGTTGCCGGGCAGCTCAATTTGCACCCGCTGGCGATCGAGGACGCTACCAACGCGCGCCAGCCGCCGAAGGTCGAACAATATGATGACGCCTTCTTCGTGGTCGCCCGAACCGCGCAGATGGAGCACGAGCGGATTGCGTTCGGCGAGACGCACATCTTCGTCGGCAAGGGATACGTCGTGTCTGTCCGTCACGGCGCGTCGACTTCCTACAATGTCGTGAGATCGCGCTGCGAAGCCAGCCCGAACTGGTTCGCCGAGGGCGAAGACTACATCCTCTATGCCATTCTCGATTTCATCGTCGACAGCTACCGCCCGGTGATCGACCGGATCCAGGGCGAGGTCGACAATCTCGAGGAAGAGGTGCTGCGCCGTTCGCATCTCGGCCAGATGGACGGTCTGTATCGGCTACGGCGCGAGTTGCTCAAGCTGAAGCGGGCAGTCGGTCCGATGGTCGACGTCTGCAAGCGGCTCGAGCATGGCGACATGATCGCGCTCGATGCCCCGCTCAAGCCGCTGTTCCGGGACATCCTCGACCACGTCAATCGCGCCGAAGAGGACATCGATCAGCTTCTGCAGATCCTGGCCTTCGTGTTTGAAGCTGCCATGATGGCAGGACAGGCCCAGCAAACCGAGATCGCGAGGCGGCTGACCGCGTGGGCCGCCATCCTCGCGGTGCCGACCGCCATTGCAGGCATCTATGGGATGAATTTCGAGCACATGCCGGAGTTGAAGTGGGAGTACGGCTACTACGTCGTGCTCGGCACCATCGCCTGCGTCTGCGGGTTTCTGTATTACCGATTCAAGCGGGTCGGCTGGCTCTGATCGCCGACCCGTGCGACTTCAACCGACCACCTTCAGCCCGATGATGCCGGCGACGATCAGGCCGATGCAGGCGAGGCGGGCAAGCGTGGCCGGATCGCCGAACAGCGCGATGCCGAGCGCCGCGGTGCCGACCGCGCCGATGCCGGTCCAGATCGCGTAGGCGGTGCCGATCGGCAGCGTCTTCAGTGCCAGGCCGAGCAGCAGGATGCTGGCCGTCATCGCCGCCAGCGTCAGCGCCGTCGGGACCAGACGGGTAAAGCCTTCGGTATATTTCAGGCCGATCGCCCAGCCGATTTCCATCAGGCCGGCGATGAACAGATAGAACCAGGCCATGAGGCCTCCTTTGCGCAGCTCCGGCGGTTTCGATCCCGGGGGAAATGTGCAGGCCATCCAGCGGGATAGCACCGGCGCTTGGCGCGGTCTGCGAGGAAGCCGGGTCGTCCCGGCCGAAAAGGTGATTTTGAGGTCGTCCTCGAACCTCTATATGAGGGACAGCGGTGCGCCACGCAACCAGGCGCGCAGCGACCCGCCGGAAGCCCTTGATTACGCCGGCTTTCCCTGCCACAGGCTGAGTATGTCCGACACCGCTGTTCCGGCCGACGCGCCGTCCTCGACCCCGTCTTCGCTCGCCCATGAAGTGGCGCGGCGGCGCACCTTCGCGATCATCTCGCATCCCGACGCCGGCAAGACCACGCTGACCGAAAAGCTGCTGCTGTTCGGCGGCGCGATCAATCTCGCCGGTCAGGTCAAGGCCAAGGGCGAGCGCCGCAACACCCGGTCGGACTGGATGAAGATCGAGCGCGACCGCGGCATCTCGGTGGTCACCTCGGTGATGACCTTCGAGTTCGAGAACCACGTCTTCAACCTGCTCGATACGCCGGGCCATGAAGACTTTTCGGAAGACACCTACCGGACCCTCACTGCGGTCGACAGCGCCGTGATGGTGATCGACGCCGCCAAGGGCATCGAGGCGCGGACGCGAAAGCTGTTCGAGGTCTGCCGGCTGCGCGACATCCCGATCATCACCTTCATCAACAAGATGGACCGTGAAAGCCGCGACACCTTCGACATCCTGGATGAGATCGAGAAGACGCTGGCGCTCGACACCACGCCGATGACCTGGCCGGTCGGCCGCGGCCGCGATTTCCTCGGCACCTACGACGTGCTGACCGGCGGCATCCGCCTGCTCGAAGGCGGCGGCGCCAAGACCGGAGCGGCCGAGCAGATCGATATCGACGACCTCGGCAAGCGCAACCCCAATCTCGACGTCGCCGCGGTGAAAGAGGAGCTGGCGCTCGCCACCGAGGCCTGCAAGCCGTTCGACCTCGAGGCCTTCCGCGAAGGCCATCTGACGCCGGTGTATTTCGGCTCGGCGCTGCGCAATTTCGGCGTCGGTGATCTCTTGCAAGGGCTCGGCCGCTACGCGCCGCCGCCGCGCGCCCAGGAGTCGAACCTGCGCAAGGTCGAGGCCGACGAGCCGAAGATGAGCGCCTTCGTCTTCAAGATCCAGGCGAACATGGATCCCAATCACCGGGATCGCATCGCCTTCGCCAGACTTTGCTCCGGCAAGCTGACGCGCGGCATGAAGGCCAAGCTGGTCCGCACCGGCAAGAACATGAGCCTGTCGGCGCCGCAATTCTTCTTCGCGCAGGACCGCTCGGTGGCCGACGAAGCTTTCGCCGGCGACGTCGTCGGCATTCCCAATCACGGCACGCTGCGGATCGGCGACACGCTGACCGAGGGCGAGGACGTCACCTTCGTCGGCGTGCCGAGCTTCGCGCCCGAAATCGTCCGCCGCGTCCGGCTCGGCGACGCGATGAAGGCCAAGAAGCTGAAGGAAGCGCTGCAGCAGATGTCCGAAGAGGGCGTCGTGCAGGTGTTTCGCCCGCGCGACGGCGCGCCCGCTTTGGTCGGCGTCGTCGGCCCGCTGCAGCTCGACGTGCTGAAGGCGCGGCTCGAAGCCGAGTATCAGCTCCCGGTCGACTTCGAGGTCTCCGAATTCCAGCTCGCGCGCTGGATCTCGGCCGAGGACCGCAAGAAGCTTGACACCTTCATCACCACCAACAATTCCTCGATCGCCGACGACGTCGACGGCGACCCGGTGTATCTGGCCAAGAACGAATTCTATCTCGGTTACACCCGCGACCGCGCCGAAGGCATCGTGTTCTCGGAGATCAAGGACGTGAAGAAGGTGGCGTGAGGCGAGGGCGCTCGCACCGTTTCATGATGCATCATTGCAGATGGCTCGCTTCGGCTAGTAGAGCTTCTGATAGCCCGGTTAATTCGTCGCCTTTACTTTGCCCACCGTCGTCATCCCCCGCGAATGCGGGGGACCCAGTATCCCAGAGCGCCGATTGATTGCACCGGCAGCACACAAGCGCTCTGCAATACTGGGTCGCCCGATCAAGTCGGGCGATGACGTCGTGCTTGGAGACGATGCCTCGATCTGCACGGCCGCCGGCGCCATCTCGCAGCCGGCAATCTCCCGGCCGCTCAGCTCAAAAATAACAGCTTCAAACAGCCACGCCTCCGCAGCCTCGCGGCGCGAAGCGCCCGAGCTTTGCCAGGAGCGCCGCCCCGAAAATGAGGGGCGGCGGCGCGCCGCAAAGCGCGGCGTTGGTAGTGTCGCGATCCGGCTATCGCCAGCGCGAGCGGCGAGAGCGTGGACCGCGCGTCGCCTTGCGGCGCGCCACCCCGGCGATTATGGGCGAGGGGACCGTTCTTCCGGGGACGTGGCCGGAGCGCCTTAGCGCTCCATCCCGGCGGTTTCCCGCCGTTCGCCTGTCCCGCGTCCAGCCGGCATGAGCGGCAGGGCCCCGTAGTGGGCCCGGACGGGAACCCCAAGCCTCCGGGAGCGAGGCTGCGAACCCCGCGCGCGGACGCCGTATCCCGCTCCGCCTCGCAAGCGCCCTCGAGAAGCGCCCCTCGCGAACGGGATGAATAGGAATATAGTCAAATCGCGCTAATTGTCAAGACCCGTGTTCGCATGAGTTCCTCGGGTGAGTTTCTATATGCTTGCATCTTTTGGTTGTTGCGTCATCTTGTCGGCCGCCTTTTATCAGACAGAGTGATGTGAATGCCTGCCGAGGAAGTCAAAGATAGCCCGCAGCATCAGGCTTATGTAGACAAGCAGGATGCCCTAATCCGAAACACGCTCGACGAGATGCAGTGTCAGCCGGTGTTTTTCATCGGTTCGGGATTCTCTCGAAGGTACTTTGGGGCGCCCGGTTGGATTGAATTGCTCAAGCTTGCTGCTGGCCGGATCGGAATGGATGACGACGAATTTAACTATCTCCTCCAGAAGAATGGAGGTGAGGCCATCCCTCTAGGGCAGGTTCTTCAGGAAAGAGTATTTGAGTGGGCATGGAAAAAAGGAAAAGCAAGATTCCCCAAGGCCTACTTTGAAGCGGGGACGCCGCAAAGTAATTATTTGAAATTTCTAGCTTGCGACCTGATTTCACAGGTGATGCCCAGTAAAGCGAAGATTGCAAAGTTGCCGCGCGCTGAGGAGTTGCTCTTATTAAAGACCACTAATCCTCATGCAATTATAACGACGAACTACGACAATTTTCTCGAGAGTTTGTTTGATGGTTACGATCCCATTGTGGGTGAACAAGTCATCCGTTCAAACTTGAATATGGTTGGCGAAATATTCAAGATTCATGGCAGTACGGATGACCCTTCCACAATAGTGCTGACTGAAGATGATTACAGAAACTATCGGCACAAGAAAAAATACATATCTGCAAAACTTCTGACTTATTTGGCTGAGCATCCCGTCTTCATCTTTGGGTATGGCTTCGGAGATCCAAACGTAACCGACATTATCGAGGATGTCGCTGAGATCATCGGGGGCGCTGAGAGGTTTATCAAGAATATCTTCTATGTGCAGTGGCGGGACTCTCCCAAGCTCGATGAACTGAGAGAGGAATACGTAGTTGGTAGCGGCGAGCGGCAATATAGAGTACGAGCGATCGTGGCTGGCGACTTCGGGTGGATCTATAAGGCCATTGCACAGGAGCGAGAGTTAGGGGCAGTCAACACGCGCGTCCTCCGTGCAATGGCTTCAAGGATGTATCGCCTGATCAGAACGGACATTCCGAGGAAGAAATTCGAGGTCGATTATGATACTCTTGAAAATGTTGTCGGCTCAGACAAGGAACTTCCCAGAATTCTAGGCTTGGTGGAGGCGAATAATGCTAATCTGACCCACCCGTTCGTTCTCACGCAAGTTGGTCAGCAGTTAGGATACCCTCTTTGGCATGGGGCGCATCGATTGATAAGAAAGATTGCGGAAGACAAGGGTGTCAACATCATGGAAACTGATAATTGCTATCATTGTGCTGTTAAAACGGGTCAAAAATCGGTTTCTCATAAGTATTCCAAGGAGGCCGTCTCGCTTCTAGAAAAAGTGCGGGATGGCATTGATTACACCTTACGAATTTGATGTCTCCACAATCTTCTTGATATTCCCCAATCCCAACTCCGCTTCCGTGCTCATGCGCTCCACCATCTCCGCCGTCGGCGGCTTCGGGCGGGCAGGGTTGCGGAGGATGCGGGTGAAGGTGGTGCCACCCGCGGTCGCTTCGAACGTGTAGTGCACCATCACCGGGCCCATGAAGCTGGTCTGGGTCAGGCCGATCCACAGGGTCGGGCGGTCGCAGGCGATGACCAGCCAGTCGAGGTCGACCGGGCCGGTGCGGGTCGACCAGTGTTCGTGGAAGGTGTCGCCGAAGCCCATCGGGCGATCGTCGCAATCCAGGGCGTGCGAGGAGGGCAGCCATTCGGGCCACGACTTCGGGTTGGTGACGTAGTCGAACACGGTCTCGGGCGGTGCGGCGATGTCGATGGCGTGGCGGATTTCGAAGGGATGCGTCTGCGTGCGTGAACGGTCGGTGGTCATGGCGTTTCCCGGATGGCGCGTTGGCCCGCGCGCGGTTTCGTTGGCGGCAGTTTAGGCGAGCGGCTTCGCCGCCGCCATGCCCGGAGTCCGGTGCGCCTCGATGCCGGTCGCGCCGATGCGGCGGGGACCCGCGGCTGACGACGTCAGCTTGCAACCAGCCCCGCGACGAACACTCCGCACGCTACAGTCGACGCGCTCGTCCGAACATGATTCCACCACGTCCAGTCGCGCACGTAGCTGGTCCACAAATCGGCCGCCGCTGCGCTCGCCGGATCGGCGCGGTCCAATGCGTTGTTGAGTGGCACGTTGCGGACCATCGTTACGATGAACATGCCGAGGACGTAGATCGCGCCGCCGGCGATCATCGCCGTGGCGCCGGGCGCGTCCCAGTGCAGCACGCCCAACGCCGCCAGCACGGTCGCGGCCAGCGTGGTGCCGAAGAACAGCGGCATGAACGGCGAGCGGACGATGTCGGTGTTGATGGCGGTCATCGCCGCGATGCCGGATGATGGCGGCAGCCGCGCCAGCGAGGTCATCACGAAGGCCGAGAATGCGAAGTACACACCGGCCATCAGGCCGCAGCCGATCGCGGCGAACCACAACAGCATGGTGACGAGACTCTGCGTCATGGCGGGAACCTGCTTCGGGGTGCGGCCGGGGCAAGACGAATGCATCGCGCCGGGGATTTCAACTCGGCACTTCATCGCAGCCTGGAATTGGTCTGCAAGCGCCGCGTCGCCTGGCGCTGCACCTTCACCCCGCCGCCGACGTCTGCCAGACTTCCTGGCGAATCGATCTGCGCACTGTCCGCTGTTGCATGCAGGCGCGGAGCATGGGGACATTTGAGAATGCCGGGACTTGGATTGCGACGCGGCCGAGTGTTGATCACGCTGGCCGCGGGGACGGCGTTGCTGGCGGCGATGGCGCCGCAGGCCCACGCGCAGGGGCTCGTTCAGGGCGTGCAGCAGGGCGCGCGCGAGGGCAACAAGGCGGCCGGGCCGGTCGGCGGGGTGCTGGGCGGGGCGATCGGCGGGGTGGTCGGGGTCGTCGGCGGGGTGCTCGGCGGCGTTACCGGCCAGAACGGTCGGAGCGCGGCCGGCCCGGTGCGGCCGCGGGCCGCGCCGGCGACCCAGACCGAACCGCCGCGCAACGCCCGCGAGGCGCGCAAGCAGGCGAGGGCGGCCAAGGCCGCGCAGGCCAAGGGCAAGGCGGCGCCGGCGGCCGCGGTGCCCGCGGAACTCACCGCCGAGCAGATCGTCGCCGATTCCGACGCCAATATCGAACGCATCAAGCGTGAGCTGAACCTCACGCCGGAGCAGGAGAAGCACTGGGGCCTGTTCTCCAGCGCGATGCACTATCTCGGCCAGCACGGCGCCGAGCGGCTCGCTCTGCGCAAGGCGCGGGCGCAGCGCGATCCGCCGGACGACATCGTCGAGCAGATGCGCAACGAGGCGCAATTCCTGTACGACCGGGGCGCCGACCAGCGCGCCGTCGCAGACGCTGCGGAGCCGCTGTTTGCGACCCTCGACGACAAGCAGAAAGCGATCTTCGTCACAGAAATGGTCCGGCTCAGCACGGAGCGCGGGCTGGACTGATGCTCAAATCGGCGTCGTCTTGTGTGATCTCGTTCGATTTCAGGACATTGAATCGTGTCCCGCGTGACACAAAAGCCACGACCGCGGGCAATCCCGCCTGGATGGCGCAGAAAATGGTACCGTAGCGCGAACGTTCTCAGCAAAATCCCGACGAATTAGCTCATGCACGAGCCATCGGTTTCGATCGCATTTGATTTCGGGGTGCTGCGTGACGTTACGAACCACCATGTTGGGTCTGCTGGCGGCGATGGGTGTCGCCGCGTCGGGCGCTTCCGCACAGCAAAGTGCGGTGAAACCCGTCCCCGCATCGGCGGTTCAGCCGGATTACGATGCGCTGTTCGCGCAGATGTATCAACGGCCGTCCGATCTCGACGTCAGCTTCAAATTCGCCCACGAGGCGGTTGCACGCGGCGACTACGAAGCAGCAATCGGCGCGCTCGAGCGCATGCTGTTCTTCAATCCGGATCTGCCCCGGGTGAAGCTCGAACTCGGCGTGCTGTATTTCAAACTTGCCTCCTACGAGATCGCGCGCGGCTATCTGCTCGACGCCATCAAGGGCAGCAACGTCCCGGCCGACATCCGTGCTCAGGTGATGGCCTATCTGTCGGAGATCGACCGACGGCTAGCGCCCTACGAATACAGCGTCTTCATGCATTCCGGCATGCGCTACCAGACCAACGCCAACATCGGCCCGAACGATCTGCAGGTGCGCGCGCTCGGCCAGGATGCAATTCTCGACCCGCGCTTCGGCAAGAAGCCGGACTGGAACGCCTTCCAGTCGGTCGCGGCGGCTTACGCCTACAAGCTCAATCTGCGGGGCGACGCGATCGAGACGACTTTCCTCGGCCTGAACTCGCGGCAGATGACACAGCGCCAGTTCAACCTCGGCTTTATCGAGGTCACGGCCGGCCATCGCGTCGGGCTGGGGCAGGACTCCTCGTTCAAGTACTACGCGATCGGCGACAAGGTCTGGCTCGGCGACTACAGCTACTTCAACGCGCTCGGCGGCGGCCTGTCGGCGCGCACCCAGATCGGCGGCCTCGGCCTGGTCGAGGGCTATGTCGAAACCCGGCATCGCCGCTTCAGCGACTCGAACTACTTCCCGACCGCCAGCGACCAGAGCGGCGACCTGTTGACGGCGGCCATCCTGACGGATTTCCGCTGGGGCGGGGTGCATTGGACGACGCGCGCGGGCTTCGACAGCAACAAGGCGGTCGCCGACTACAACAGCTACAAGCGCTATTCGATCGACGTCGCACTGCCGATCGAGTTCGTGCTGCCGGTGTTCGGCGCGCCGCGCGCTTTCGTGTTCGCGCCGACCGCGGGCTTCAGCCAGGCCAGCTACGACGCACCGAACTTCATCGTCGATCCGGTGATCGTCCGCCGCGACCAGGAATATCGCTACGGCGCGATCTTCGATGCGCAACTCGTCGACAATATCGGCCTGCGCACCCAGGTGACCTACACCAAGATCGACTCCAATCTGCCGAACTACCGCACCGACAATCTGTCGGCCTCGGTCGGCCCGACGCTGCGGTTTTGAGGGGATGGCGATGCGAATGATTAGACCCACTTCCCTCCGCCGTCATGCCCGGCCTTGTGCCGGGCATCCACGCCTTGCAGAGACAGCGGCGTCAAAGGCGTGGATGGCCGGGACGAGCCCGGCCATGACGAAGGCGGTGGTGAGCGTCGGCCGCAGCGCGTTCGCCGCGCTCATCGTCGCCTTGCTCGGCAGCAGCGCGCTGGCGCAGGAGGTCGGCAAGGCGTCGGCGGTGAATCCGAACGCGACCGCGAACATGCGCACCATCGCGATCGGCTCGTCGATCACCCACAAGGAGCGGATCCAGACGACCTCCGCTGGTTCGGTGCAGCTGCTGTTCGTCGACAAGACCTCGATGACGATCGGGCCGAACAGCGATCTGACCATCGACGAATACGTCTACGACCCGAACGCCGGCCGCGGCAAGCTGGCGGCGACGCTCGGCAAGGGCGCGTTGCGGTTCGTCGGCGGCCAGATCAGCCATAGCGGCGACGCCGAGATCAAGACCGCGTCGGCGACGGTCGGCATCCGCGGCGGCGTGGCGCTGATCGGCGTCGGGCACGTCTATGCCGGCTACGGCGCCCTGACGGTGTCGGCAGGCGGCACCACGGTGTCGCTTGGAGCCGGGGAATACACCGCGTTGCAGCCGGGGCAGGGCCCGTCGCCGCCCGGTCCGCCGCCACCTAATTTTGTGCTGAGCCAAATCCAGCTGTTCCAGAGCGGTAGCGGCCAGAGCGGCGGTGTCGCGCGCGGCACCGCGTCGCCGGCCAATGTCCGACGCGCCGAAGCACGCGCCACCGGCACGCCGGGCGGTTCGGTCGCGGGTTCGCTGACGCCTTCGCCGCCGCCGCCACCACCGCCGCCGCCGGTCGCATCAACGCTGACCCAGACGATCCAGACCTCGACCCAGCAGGCCGCGGTGCAGCAGCAGATCGATCAGCGGCCGACGCCCAATCCGCCGCCGCCTCCACCGCCACCGCCGGATCCGCGTCCGTCGTTGTCGCTGTCCGGGTTCGTCACCGGCCTGATGAGAACGTTCGTCAATGATTCAGAGAGCGGTCCCTCAACGGGCCTGATCGGGGGCACGGCGACTGTCGCGCTCGACGGGACCTCAGGGCGGATGCAGGCCAACTTCAACGGTCAGGTCGCGCATCCGCCGGACTCGGCCTATCTGCCGTCCGACTTCTCCTATCAGTTCGGCTCGACCGATCCGGCGCTCGACCCGCAAAGCGTCTATGCCGACTACAATAATTTCGGCGGCAGCGCCGCGCATGACAAGACCGGCAAGCCATTGTCGACCATCAACGGGATGGCGATCACCAACCACACCGCCGCGATGATCACGGTGACTCCCGAGACGGCACGGATGCTGTCCGCGGAGAGTGGTTCGACCGCCACCACCTTCTGCGAATGCGACTACACGCGCTGGGGCCTGTGGACCAGCCAAAGCACTCAGGGGCCTTATCTCGACAACGCGCTCGGCTTCTGGGTCGCGGGCCGTCCGACGACGGTCGCCGAGGTGCCGACCTATGGCGTAGCGACCTATAACGGTCACGTCATAGCCAATATCGACAATAACGGCGCCAACTACGTGGCGTCGGCCGATTTCAGCAACACGGTGAATTTCGGCTCGCGCACCGGCCAGGTGACGGTGACCGGGCTGGACAGCACCAACTACGTCGGCCAGGTGCAGTTCATGCAGGACCCGCGCAATTTCGTTGGCTCGCTCGCCGGAAACACCGGTGACAGACAGATGGCGCTGACCGGCAGCTTCTTCAGAGGCGTATCGAGCCCGGTGGGCGAAATGGGTGGCGCGGTGGCGCTCACCGGTACCAACTATCTCGGCTCCGGGATTTTCGCCGCGAAGATGAAGTAATCGCCCCGGCGGTGGGCCAGCGCGGCTCAAAAACGATGCGCCACCGGGCCGGCATGACCGGAAACCGCAGCGGCTTGCTGCCCGGCCGGCCTGACGCCGGGTGGCACGTAGCGGGCGATCGAGGTCGCTTCGGCGTTGCTGGCAGGGTCGACCAGTTCGATCGACACCGACAGCTTGTCCGCCGATGGCGTGACCGATCGGATCGTGGCCGGTTGATCACCGATCGCGCGCCTGGCGGCGACCGTGGTGGCCGCGTGGCGGCCGGCTTCGGTGGAATGATCGCTCGCGGCGAGGGCGTGGACGCCGGCGATAGCGGCCTCGTCGGCAATCTGCTGGAGATGCGGATGGCCGTGGGCGCGAGCCATGAACGCGTAGATGGCGATCGCGACCAGCGGCAGCATTGCCAGGGCGAGGAGCGAACCAAGTCGCTCGGCCGGGGATTCCCTTCGCAGCATCGCCTCGCTCCCTCATCGCCTCGTCGCCAGGACTGTCGCGGTCATGCGGCGAAAGCAGTGGCCAGACCCGGCAGATCTTCCTAACATCGCGACCTCTGTTGTTGCGGTCCGGAATCATCCGGCCCGTCGTTGCTACCTCAACGTTCGATTGCATGAACCGGTTCCGTCTTCATCATGGCTCGTGGTTCGGACGGCGGCGCGGCGGCCGGCTGTGCGGTGCGTCAAATCGGGGTGAGCTATGCGGCGTCTGAGCCGTGGAGCGCATCCGCTGCGCAGCCGTGCGGCGGCCGCCTGGGTGCGGTTGCGGCGGCTCGGGCGCAGCAAGTCGGTCAGGGCCGTCGCCGCGGCGTTGGCGACGCTGATGCTGCTGACCGCGCTCCGCGCCTACGATCCGCGCATCGTCAACGAAATCAAGGAGCGCGCCTTCGACGCCTATCAGCGGCTGTCGCCGCGGCCGGTGGCCGATCTGCCGGTGCGGATCGTCGACATCGACGAGGCCTCGCTCGCGGCGTTCGGGCAGTGGCCGTGGCCGCGGACGCGGCTGGCGGCGCTGACCAGGCGGCTCGGCGAACTCGGCGCCGGCGTGGTGGCTTATGACATCATCTTCTCCGAGCCGGACCGCACGACGCCGGGCCGGCTCATCGGCGAACTCGGCACCGCCGATCTGCCCGACCGCGATCTCACCATCGCGCTGCTCAAGAGCCTGCCGGATCACGATACGACCTTCGCACAGGCGATGCAGACGACGCCGACCGTGCTCGGTTTCGCGGCCAGCCGCGTCCCGAACACGTCGCGGCCGACGGTGAAGACCGGGCTGGCGGTGGTCGGTGTGACGCCGACGCAGGTTCTGCCGGCGTTCCGCGGTGCGGTGTCGAATCTGCCGCTGCTCGATCAGGCCGCCGCCGGCATCGGCGCCATCAACCTGTCGGCGCGCGACAGCGCCGGCGTGGTGCGGCGGCTGCCGATGCTGATGTCGGACGGCACGCAGATCTACCCGAGCCTCGCCATCGAGGCGCTGCGCGTGGCGCAGAACCAGAAGGGCATCGTGGTGCGCGGCACCGGCGCCAGCGGCGACGCCGACACCGGCCGCGCCGCGCTGGTCGACATGCGGGTCGGCCAGTTCAAACTGCCGCTGACGCGCGACGGCGAAGTCTGGGTCTATTATCACCGCGAGCAGCCCAGCCGCACCATGTCGGTCAAGGATGTGCTCGATCCGGCGAAGGATGCCGAGATGCGCGAGCGGCTGGAAGGCACGATCGTGCTGGTCGGCACCTCGGCCTCCGGCCTGCTCGACGCCCGCGCCACGCCGCTCGGGCAGGTGATCCCGGGCGTGGCGATCCAGGCGCAACTGATCGAGCAGATCATCGCGCAGGATTTCATCGAGCGGCCCGACTGGGCGGACGGCTTCGAGATCGTGCTGACGCTGCTGCTCGGCACGCTGGTGACGGCGCTGCTGCTGATCGCCGGCGCCCGGTTCTCGCTGATCGCCTGCGGCGTGGTGTTCCTCAACGCGATCGGCGGTTCTTGGATCGCATTTTCGCATTTCCGGCTGCTGATCGATCCGGTGTTTCCATCGCTGGCGACGCTGGCGACCTACGTGGCGGTCGAGCGCGTGCTGCACGTCGCCTCGGTGCGCGAAAAAACCTTCGTCCGCCAGGCGTTCGGGCAGTACCTCGCGCCGGCGCTGTTGGCCAAGCTCGAACAATCGACGGAGCCGATGCGGCTCGGCGGCGAGACCCGCGATGTCAGCGTCATGTTCATGGACGTGCGCGGCTTCACGCCGATCTCCGAAACGCTGAGTGCGACCGAGCTGGTCGATTTCATCAACACGCTGCTGTCGCCGCTGTCGGACGCGATCCAGGATGAACTCGGCACCATCGACAAATATATCGGCGACTCCATCATGGCGTTCTGGAACGCTCCCGTGGACGTCCCGGATCACGCCACGCGCGCCTGTCGGGCCGCGCTGAAGATGCGGGCGGTGGTCGAGCAGCTCAACGACGCCGACGCGTTCGGCTTCGCGGCGCGCGGGCTCACCGATCCGCTGGTGCGGATCGGTGTCGGCATCAACACCGGCTCCGCCTGCGTCGGCAATATGGGCTCGGCCAAGCGTTTCAACTACTCGGCGATGGGCGACGTGGTCAACGTCGCGGCGCGGATCGAAAGCGCCTCGAAGGAATTCCGCAGCGACTTGCTCGTCTCCGAAGACGTCGCGCGCGCCGCGCCCGGCCTGGCGCTGCTCGAGGCCGGCGAGATCATGCTGAAGGGCAAGTCCAAGCCGACGCGGCTCTACGCGCTCGCCGGCGACGAGGCACTCGCCGGCACGTCGCGGTTCGCCGCCCTCAAGCAGACCCACACCGCGCTGCTCGCGGCGCTCAAGGCCGGCGATGCGGTCGGCGGTCGGTCCGCACTCGAGCGCTGTCGCGTCCATGCTGGGCCGGCGTTGATCGGGTTATACGATCATTTCTACAGACGTTTAGTATAAGGAAGCATTTCAAGTGAAAATAGGCATTTCTCGAATCTTCCGAGGGCTGGCTCTCGGCTGTCTTGTCACGTTCTTCAATGCTTCTTGCGAGGCTTCGTCCCAGACATTATCACCAGACCAATTATCACATCTGCGCGAAATGATCCGTGGAGATATCAAGCCAAAGTTCGATGAGGATGCTCGGAAGCTGAGATATCTGGCAATCCAAAATGACGTAAAGTCGAACGCGCTTCGCTTAGCAATTCAAGGTCTGCAGACTAATTACTACAATCTATCGTATATTATGTATTCTTGCTTCATTTCCAGCTTAGCGACAACAGTGGATGACATCGACCCTTGTCGTAAGAAAAAAATCGTTGCGATGGCGAAGACGTCGGGGTTGGCTGAGTATAGCGTCGCCCGTGAAAAATCCGGACGCTGTGAGATGGGGGCTCGAATCTTTGAGGCTGAAGTAGAGTTTCCGCCTTTTGAGTTCCTAGCATTTGATGGAAATAGTCTTTTTGATTTCGACAAGCTGAACCGCTGTCTCTTAGAGTAGGTTATCCATATATTAGGAGCCAATCTTGGCTCGTAAACAAATGCTTCTTTGAGGATCGGCGGCGTCGGTTTCTCGATGTCCGTCCGAGTTATCCGCGCGCGGCAGTGTGAAGCTGAAGACGGTGCCGCCTTCGGCTGGAGTCGATGCGGTGATCGAGCCGCCGTGGGCCTGGACGATGGTCTGCGAGATCGACAGGCCGATGCCCATCCCGTCGGCCTTGGTGGTGGCGAAAGGCTGGAACATCCGGTCGTTGATCTGAGCGTCGAGGCCGGGACCGGTGTCGGAGACCACGATCTCGACCATGCCGCTCGCGGCCGGACGGCTGGAGATGCGCAGCCGGCGCTCCGGTTCGTCACGCATCGCCTCGAAGGCGTTTCGGATCAGGTTGAGAAACACCTGCTGCACCTGGACCTTGTCGACCAGCACACGATCGGCCGTCGGATCGAGCGCCAGCGAGACGTCGACCGGACGGTCGCGCGTCACGACCGAGGCGAGCGACAATGCGTCCTCAGCGATGGCCCGCAGGCTTTCGATGCTCTTGTCGGTCTCGCCGCGGCCGACGAAGTCGCGCAGCCGCTGGATCACCGCGCCGGCGCGCAGCGTCTGCTGCGCCGCCTTGTCGAGCGCCGCGCCGATCTTGGCCTTGTCGGGATGGCTGCTGGCCTCGATCAGCCGACGCGAGCCCTGCACGTAGTTGGTGATGGCCCCGAGCGGCTGGTTGAGTTCGTGCGCCAGCGCGCTGGACATTTCGCCCATGGTGCTGAGCCGCGCCACCCTCATCAACTCGGCCTGCAGGCTTTGCAGCCGCTGGTCGGCCTCCTGCTGACGCGCGGCGGCGCGCTGGTGCTCCAGCAGAAACGCTGCGATCGCCGCGCTGGCGACGGCGAGGATCAGCAGGCAGGCGGTGATCAACGCGGCTGCGAGACTTTCGCTGTCGTGCTTGAGCATCCGCTCGGTCAGCAGCGCCTGTTCGACGCGGGTGAATGCCGTGAGACTCGCTTCGACACGCTCGGTCAGCCGGTCGGTGCGGGCCTGTTCGAGAATGTCGAGCGCCTCACGCATCCGCTCCGGGCCGAGTTCGACGACACGGCCGAGTTGAGCGGTGCGCATATCGACATACAGCCGCAATTCGTCGACGCGCGCGACATGGGCGGAATTGTCGCCGACCAGCGCCCGCAGACTGTCGAGCCGCGACCCCAGCGAGTCGTGGGCGTGGCGATAACCGTCGCTGTAGCTGTCGATGCCGGTCAGGAGGTAGCCGCGCTCGTTGGTTTCCGCTTCGAGCACGGCACGCTGGATACCGGAGAGCGACAGCAGCACGTCGTTGGTGTGCTGCACCCAGGAGAAGCTGTCCCGCAGCCGCATCAGATTCAGGAACAGCGCGCCCGCGATCACGATGAACAGCAGCAGGGTCGCGCCGAGCAGGAGCGGCGCGTGGGTGGCAGTTGCAAGTGGTTTGCGGGTCATTGGCATCATCGGAACAGTGCCCGACTACCCTAGGTCGCGCACTGACAAAGCTCAATGTGCGGGACCTGTTGCGGCGGAGACCCACGCCGCCGAAGCCGCTCGGCGGTTTGCTCAAGTCGCGGAGACTCCACCGGAGCGCGCGCCAGCGACATCAACGACTTGCTCGACGGTATCGGTAACGGAGTGGGGAGCCTGCAGGCCGCCGACGGCAACTCGTCGATGTTTCCCGCAACCAGCACAGATTCACGACCACAACCGGCGCCGACTGGCTGACGGCGAACGATCTTGCCCTCGTCGTCGAGGAGGTGCCGTTCTCGAACGGCGTGGCGACGCCCTGCGCTTTCGCGGCAGATCGCGTGACGCATCCACGCCAGAATAGGATTCTCAAGTCGTGTCGAGTTCATTGCGAAGGCACGGCGCTGAATAAAACAGCAACGATCGAGGTCATCAGCTGACTTCGTTTCCGCGCCGCGCACGCATGTCTCCTATGCTTTGACTTGGCGCTGGCCTGTCTGGACAATCCGTAAGGTCGTACCGCGGCGGTACGGCTGAAGGCGTCTGCGCGGCGCCGGGGAGGTGATGGCGGCGATGGTGAGTTCGGGTGGGGCACGCGACACGAGTCAGGAAGCGAGCCATCTCGCAACCGACGTTCTGATCATCGGAGCCGGCGGTGCCGGCATGTATGCGGCGCTGGAGGCTGCGCGCGAGGGCGCGTCCGTGCTGCTGGCGGACCGCAGCCTGATCGGTCGCGGTGGCGCTACGGTGATGGCGCAGATGACCGTCGCGGCGGCGCTCGGCGAACAGACGCCGGATCATTGGGAGCATCATCTGGCCGACACGCTGACGGCCGGCCGCGGACTTTGCAATCCAAGCCTCGCGGCGCTGCTGTGCGAGGACGGGCCACATCGTTTGCGCGAGATGGACGTCTGGAAGGTCGGCTGGGCGCGCGAGGACGGTCATATCAAGCAGGCTCAGGCGCCGGGCCACGATCGTCCGCGCTGCGCCTATGTGGATTTTCTCTCCACCGGTCCCGCCGTGTCGCGAACGTTGCGGACGCAGCTCAACGGCGCCAGCGGCATCCGGCGGGTCGGCGATCTGGCGATCATCGATATCGCCGTGCACGATGGCGTGGCCTGCGGCGCGACAGCGCTGCATCTCACCACCGGTGAGATCGTGACGATCGCCGCCAAAGCGGTGGTGATCGCGACCGGCGGGCTGACACGGCTGTATCGTCGTAACAGTGCGTCGTCCAACATGGGGGGAGACGGCTACGCGCTGGCGCTGCGCGCCGGTGCCGAGCTGATCGACATGGAGTTCGTGCAGTTCTTTCCGATCGGGCATCTGGCGCCGCGGCTGGTCGGCATGGACCCGATCATGTGGGATCCATTCCGCTACAAGCTCGGCGGCAAGCTGCTGAATGCGCAGATGCGCGAATTTGAGCAAGACTACGCGACCCGGGACACGCGCAGCGACGGCCGCTACGTGCTCACCCGGGATCTCGCCACCTACGCGATCACCAAGGAAGTCGAAGCCGGACGCGGCAGTCCGGCCGGTGGTGCGTATCTTAGTTTCCAGCACGTTCCCGAGGCCGACATTCGTCGCGCTTTCGGTCCGGTGGTCGATCGGCTCGCCGCCAACGGCATCGATCTCGCGCGTGCGCCGGTCGAGGTCGCGCCGATCGCGCACTATCACATGGGCGGCGTTCGCGTCGACACCGAGCTCGCAACCGGCGTGCCTGGCCTCTATGCCTGCGGCGAGGCGGTCGGCGGCGCCAACGGTGCCAATCGGCTGTCGGGCAACGCGATTACCGAAGCCTTCGTGTTCGGTGCGCGGGCCGGCCGCAATGCGGCGCGGCGAGCCGCGAAAATGTCGCTGGCGTGGTCGCCCGAGGCCGCGCGGCCGTCGATGGAATTACTAGGCGGCGCAGGGTCGGAGCCGCGGGCCAACCCCGCGGCGCTGATCGCGCAGTTGCAGGCGCTGATGGCGGACCTCGTCGGCCCGTTCCGGACCGAGGACAAGCTTCGCCGAGCGATCGCCGGGCTCGACGCGCTGAAGCAGGAAGTCGGCGCAGGCCCATTTGCGGCTCCGCGCGGCTATGACGCCGAACTGGTCGACTGGCTCGATTTGCGCAACATGGTGATGGTCGCCCAATCGGTTGCGCTGCCCGCGTTGGCGAGGACCGAAAGCCGCGGTGCGCATCAGCGCGAGGATCACCCGGGCCTCGACGAGGCGTGGACCATCAATCAGACGATCACCTTGTCGGGCGGCGAACTGAGCCTGACCCGCAGCGCGCCGCCGAGCGGAAAGGTCGCGGCATGAAAGCGACGCTGCAAATTCAACGCGGCGGCCCCGGCGAAGCGCCGCGGGTCGAAAGCTTCGACGTATCGTTCGAGGCGGGCCAGTCGGTGCTGGACGGATTGCGCGCGCTGCGCCTCACCGCCGATGCGACGCTGTCGTTCCGCTACTCGTGTATCAATGCCAACGCCTGCAAAGAATGCATGATGCTGATCGACGGCGACGTCGACTACGCCTGCACGGTCCGCCTCAAGGAGGGCGTGACCGCGCTGGCGCCGTTGCCGAAGAAGACACTGGTGCGCGACCTCGTCACCGAGATCGCGCCGCCCGACGAGCGGCTATACGGGCGATCCGGATAGTCGGGTCGCTCAAGCCATCGCCATCTCGGCCTGCCGGGGCGGAAATGGCCGGAACGCGGCGAGGATCAGCATCGCGGTGATGCCCATGCCGCAGGCGGCAAGATACATCGGCGCGTAGCTGCCGAACTGATCGTAGATCATGCCGCCGACCAGTGGGCCGGTCGACATGCCGAGACTGCCGGCCATGCCGATGCCGCCCATGATGGTGCCCATCATCCGCAGCGGGAAGTTCTCGCGGATAATCACGGCGTAGAGCGGCATCGTGCCGGCGTAGATGAAGCCGACCACCACGGCCACCGTGTAGAAGCCGCCGAGCCCGCTGACGAACGCGTAGGACATCACGCCGAACGCCTGCGCCAGCAGGCCGAGCACCAGCACGCGTTGCGCGCCGAAGCGATCGCCGGCGACGCCGAAGCCGATCCGGCCGAACATGCCCGACAGTCCCTCGACGCTGTAGATCGACACCGCGGCGATCATCGGGATGCCGCAGGTGACCGCGTAGCTGACGGTGTGGAAGATCGGGCCGGAATGCGTTGCGCAGCAGAAGAAGTTCGCCAGCAGCAGCGTAGCGAATTGCGGCGAGCGCACCGCCGTCGCCAAGGTCATCTCGGCTTGCGGCGTATCGGCGCCGAGCGCGGAGCCGCCGTCCAGCGCCGGCGGGCGACGCACCAGCAGCGCGGCGGGGATCATCAGCGTTGCGGCGATCGCCGCAACGATCAGCATCGCGCCGCGCCAGTCGGTGACGGTCAGCAGCCAGGCGGCGAGCGGCGCCATGGTCAGCGGCGCCATCCCCATGCCGGCCGAGACCAGCGACACGGCGAGGCCGCGCTGGGTATCGAACCAACCGGTGACGCAGGCCATCATCGGGGCGAACACCGCGGCCGTTGCGGCGCCGACCAGCATCCCGAACAGCAACTGGAATTCGATCAGTGAGCTGGCGCGGCTGGCCAGCGCGAGGCTCGCCGCCAGCACTGCGGAGCCCGCGAGCACGACCGGGCGCGGTCCGAACCGGTCGGAGAGATTGCCCCAGGCCATGCTGGCCGCCGCCATCGCCAGAAAGCCGATCGTCATCGCGGTCGAGATGCCGGTGACCGACCAGCCGGTGTCGGCCGCCATCGGCTGCAGGAAGACGGGGAGGGAAAACATCGCCCCGACCGCGACGCAGCCGAGCAGGCCGCCGGCGGCGACGATCACCCAACGATAGGGATGGTTCATGTGTCGTCTCCGATAGGCTCGGCGATTGGTCGAAGCAGTGCGACCGTCGTCGTCGCCTCAGGCGGCGGGCTGGGTGTTGATCATCCACGGGATGCCGAAGCGGTCGATCAGCGAGCCGAAACCCGGCGACCAGAACGTCGGAGCGAACGGCATCATCACCCGGCCGCCTTCGGACAGCCGTTCGTGCCAGCGTTGGGCTTCGGCCTGATCGGTGGTGTGCAACGTGACGTCGAAGCCGTTCTTCGGCTGGGCGATGTTCGGAGCCCAGCCGACGTCCATGTCGGCGCCCATCAGCGACTGATCCCCCACCTCGAGCCAGCAATGCATCAGCCAGGTCTTATATTTCGGATCGGTGATCGGCATGTCCGGCGGCGCGTCGCTGTATGGCATCGCGGCGGTGATCTTGCCGCCAAGCACCTCGGCGTAGAATTCGAAGGCTTCCCGGCATTGACCCTGAAAGCTGAGGCTGGTGACGATCTTCATATGGTGTCTCCCTTGATCCGCCAGACGAGGACGGACTCGCTGCACATGCCTGCGCGAGTTCCTTCAAGACGGATCAGCGTAACGAGACCCGACACGGCTGCTCGATTTTTTTGGTCGTTTTTTCCGGGGGCGCCCTGGTCGGCACCGCCTTGCGCCGTCCCGGCGCTACGCGGTGACGCGGACGACGACCTTGCCCAGCGCCTCGCGGCCCGCGAGCGTGCGGAAGGCCTCGCGGAAGTCGGCGAGATCGTACACCTGACCGACCGGCGGCTGCAGCCGGCCTTCGCTCAGCAATCGGAACAGCTCGGCGTTGACGCGCCGATAAGCCTCCGGTTCGCGGCGCGGCACCTGGGCGAGATCGACGCCGGTCAGCACGCCGCCTTTCAGCAGCGGCAGATTGAAAGGCAGCGCCGGGATGCTTCCGGCGGCGAAGCCGACCACGACGTGGCGGCCGTTCCAGGCGATCGAGCGGAAGGCCTCGATCGAGACCGGGCCGCCGACCGGATCGATAATGACGTCGCAGCCATGGCCATCGGTGAGCGCTTTGAGTTCGTCGCGCCAGTCGGTGCGCGTGTAGTCGATCGCCGCGTCGGCGCCGAGCCCGACAGCGAAGTCGCGCTTCGCCGCGGTGGAGGCCGCCGCGATCACGCGCGCGCCGAGAATTTTGCCGAGCTGGATCGCGGCCGATCCAACGCCGCCGGCCGCACCGAGGACGAGCAGTTGCTCGCCTGCCGCAAGCCTGGCGCGCTCGGTCAGCGCATAGTGAGCCGTCAGGTAGTTGGCGCGAAACCCGGCGCCGACTTCGGGCGACACGCCGTCCGGGAGCGGCGTCACCGCGTCGGCCGGAACGACGACGTATTCGGCGAGCGCGCCGGAGCGCGTCATGCCCATCACCGCCATGCCCGGCTGGTAGGCGGCGACATCGTCGGCAGCGGCATCGATCTCGCCGGCGAATTCCGTTCCGGGTATGAAGGGCAGCGGATCCTTGGTCTGGTAACGCCCCTGCACCTTGAGACCATCGACGAAACCGATGCCGACGGCACGAACGCGGACGCGCACCGATCCGGGCGGGAGCGGCGGGACGGCGATATCCTGCAACGCGACCTGTTCGATGTCCGTGTAGGTTTCGACGACGACGGCTTTCATGGGATGGTGGGCCTCGCGTGATGGACAGATGAGAACATCGGCGTCTGTAGCGCGCCGGTGACATTGCCGCGCGGAGGGCGGCGGGACGAGCGTTGACCCATGCGTAGTTCTGTGCCGAGTTGTCGGTCAAGCGAAAAACTCGGCGTGCCATACGACGGAATTGAATGACCTGGCGGACGCCGGCGCGGCAACAGGGAAGGAACGAACGGATGAGTTACGATCAAACCATCACTCTCGGCGGCATGTTCGACATCGGCCTTGCGGCGCGTCGCGAGGTGCTCGGCGCCGACTATGTCGACAAGTCGCTGCAGTCGACCAATGACTTCATGATGGCGTTCCAGCACATCACCACGGAATGGTGCTGGGGCTATGCGTGGAATCGCCCGGGCCTCGACCGCAAGACCCGCAGCATGCTCAACCTGGCCATGCTCACCGCGCTCAACCGCGCGCCGGAAATCAAGCTGCACACCCGCGGCGCGATCACCAACGGGGTGACCGTCGACGAGATCAAGGAAGTGCTGCTGCATGCCACCGTGTATTGCGGCATCCCGGCCGGCCTCGACGCGTTCAAGGCGGCCAACGAGGTGCTCAAGGAGCTCGGCGAAGTCGAATAGGGAGACTCGCGCTGCGCACCGCGCGGAGCCGCGTTCGGCCTCGGCCCGGTGCCGGCAGGTGTCGCAGCGTTCAGTGCTGACTCGCCCGGTCGCAGAACTGCTCAGATCGTCACGACGATCTTGCCGACCGCGCGACGATCCGCGAGCAGATGGATCGCCTCGCCACCTTGAGCGAGCGGAAACCGCGCCGTCACGCCCGCCGAGAGCAGGCCGTTCTTGTACCAGAGCTGCAGCTCGGCCTTGTTGACCGCCAGTGCGTCCGGCTGCGTGAGCGTGAAGGTCCGCCAGTTGACGCCGAGCACGTCGCAATTCTTCAGCAGCGGCAGGTTGAGCGGCAGCGACGGGATGCCGGCGGTGAAGCCGAGCACACAGTAGCGGCCGCCGTCTGCGACGCAGCGGATCGCAGTGTCGGCAAGCCAGCCGCCGGCCGGATCGATCACCACGTCGGCGCCGGCTCCGACCGCCGCCTTGAGGCGCTGGCCGATCTCCTTGCGGTCCGCCGGCGCGCTCGCCGGATACAGCACGCCGTCTGCTGCGCCGTGCTGACGGGCGAAAGCGAGTTTGTCCTCGGACGATGCGGCCGCGATTACGCGTGCGCCGATGATACGCGCGACCTGCACCGCGGCGATGCCGACGCCGCCACCGGCGCCGAGCACCAGAACGGTCTCGCCGGGCTTCAACCGGGCGCGGTTGCGCAGCGCATAAAGCGCGGTCTCGAAGGTGAACTGCATCACCGCCGCATCGACGAACGACATGCCGTCCGGGATCGGCGCACAGCGCGCCGCATCGACCGCCGCCGCTTCGGCCATGCCGCCGGTGCCGATCCGCGCTGTGACGCGATCGCCGACGCGGAAGCCGGTGACGTCCGGGCCCAGCGCCGTCACGACGCCGGCGACCTCGGCGCCCGGCGCGAACGGACGCGGCGCCTTCACCTGATAGAGGTCCTGGATCATCAGCAGATCCGGATAGTTGACGCCGCAGGCCTTGATGGCGATCACGATCTGGCCGGGACCGGCGACCGGGGCCGGCAGCTCGAGCAGCTTCAGCGTCTCCGGTCCGCCCGGCTCGCAGCTCATCAATGCGCGCATCATGCGGCTCCTTCGATTGCGTCGTCTCCTGGGGTGGCCGGGATGCGGCGTCGGCGCAATGACCGGATCGACCGTTCCGGTTGGCGCCGGGCGCCAAGGTTACGCTGGCGAGCATGCGCCGGCGCCGCTATCCTGTGGGCATGCCGGACATCACCTCACGCCGAACCGGACCGCGCAAAGCGGTCTCATCCCGCTCTGCGATCGACACGGGATATGTCGGCCTCATTCTTAGTGGCGCGCGCGAAGCCGGGCTAGATCTCGATCGCCTGCTGGCGCGAGCCGGCATCCGGCCGGAGGAGCTGGAGCAGCCGGGCACGCGGCTGCCGCAGGATCAGTTCGCCCGCATGATCGCGCTGCTGACGCGGGTGACGCGCGACGAGCTGTGGCTGCTCGGCAGCCGACCGATCAAGCCGGGCACCTTCCGCATGATGTGCCGGCTGCTGATCCATTGCGGCAGCCTGCGGCAGGCGATCCGGATCGGCTGCCAATTCTATCATCTGGTGGTCGACGATTTCGTGGTGCGTCTCGCCGAGGGGGAGCACGACGCCTCGGTCTACGTCACCGACACGATCGAGCAGCCGAAGCGGCGGCGGATGGTCAATGGCGCGATCCTGATGTTCACCTACGGGCTGATGTGCTGGCTGGTCGGACGGCGGCTGCCGCTGATCACCGTGCACTACGTATTTCCCGAGGAGGCGTTCAGCTCCGAGCTCGAACCGGTGTACCGCGCGCCGATGCTGTTCGATCAGCCGCGCACCGAGATCCGGTTCGATGCCGAGCTGCTCGATCTGCCGATCATGCCGGACGAGCAGCGGCTGCGCCGTTTCCTGGCGTCGATGCCGAGCGCGCTGCTGGTGCGCTATCGCGACGACGCCAGCGTGGCGGAGCGCGTGCGCGGCATTCTGCGGCGCAATCTGAAGCGTACGCTGTCGTTCGAAGACGTCGCCGGGATGGTGGCGATGTCGCCGCAGACCTTGCGGCGGCGGTTGCTCGACGAGGAGCAGTGCGGCTTTCAGGAGATCAAGGATCAGGTGCGGCGAGACGTGGCCACGCACATGCTGAAGAAGTCGCGGCTGCCGCTGGAGGAGGTGGCGTTGTCGCTCGGCTTCTCCGAACTCAGCACGTTTCACCGCGCGTTCCGGCGCTGGACCGGAATGGCGCCGGGCGAATTCCGCGAGCGGCACGCCGCTAATCCCGCCATGCGGTCGGATTCAGCCAACTGAAATGGCGCGCACGGTCATTCAACGCGGCCGCTATTGAACAGATACTCCCCGCAATGGGCCGCTCTCAAGGCCGTTGATGGGGAAGATATGCCAACGCTACGTCAGTGGGCCGAACGCCATCCCGACAAGACCGCCGCGCTGATCGCGTTCACCGACGAGGCGATCAGCTATCGCGAACTCGATCGTCGCGCCAATGCGGTCACCCAGCTGCTGATGTGGATGGGATTATCCGCCGGCGACGGCATTGCGGTCCTGCTCGACAACGATCTGCGCTATTTCGAGCTGCTGTGGGGCGCGCGCCGTCATGGCGTGTACTATACGCCGGTGAGTACGCATCTGAAGCCGGAGGAGGCGGCCTACATCGTCCGCGACAGCGGCGCCAAAGTGTTCTTCGCCGGGGCGCGGTTCACCGAAGCGGTCAAGGCGCTGGAAGCCGATAATCCGCACGGCTGCACGATCTTCACGGTCGGCGAGGGCGGCAGCGGTCTCGATTACGTCAAGGAGCTCGCGAAGTTCGATCGCATGATCGAGATCCCGGATGGTCCGGTCGGCAAGGACTTCTTCTATTCGTCCGGCACCACCGGGCGGCCGAAAGGCATCAAGCAGCCGCTGTTCTCCAATCTGCGCCAGGCGCAGGCGTCCGGCGACTGGGTGCGGGAGAATTTCGGGTTCGACGATCACACCGTCTATCTGTCGCCGGCGCCGCTGTATCACGGCGCGCCGCTGCGCTTCACCATGCGGACGCTGGAGAGCGGCGGCACGGCGGTGGTGATGACGAAATTCGCCGCGGAGCCGGCGCTGGCGGCGATCGAGCGCTATCGCATCACTCACAGCCAGTGGGTGCCGACGATGTTCTTTCGCCTGCTCGGGCTGCCGGACGACGTCCGCGGCCGCTACGATCTGTCGTCGCACGTTTGTGCGATCCACGCCGCAGCGCCGTGCCCGCCGGAACTCAAGGAACAGATGATCGCCTGGTGGGGCCCGATCGTCTGGGAGTACTACGCCGGCTCCGAGCGCAACGGGGCGACCTGCATTTCGACCGCCGACTGGCTGACGCACCGCGGCTCGGTCGGGCGGGCCTGCGTCGGCACCATCCACATCCTCGACGAGGACCACAAAGAACTCGCCCCCGGCGAGATCGGCGACGTGTATTTCGACGGACCGACCTTCGTCTATCACAACGACCCCGACAAGACCGCGCGCTCGCGCAACGCGCAGGGCTGGTCGACGATCGGCGACGTCGGCTACGTCGACGCGGAGGGCTTTCTTTATCTCACCGACCGGCGCTCGCACATGATCATCTCGGGCGGCGTCAATATCTATCCGGCTGAAATCGAGAATTGCCTGGCGCTCAACCCGCTGGTCGCGGACGTCGCGGTGTTCGGCGTGCCGAACCTCGAATATGGCGAGGAGGTCAAGGCGGTCATCCAGCTCAAGGATCCGTCGCGCGCCACGCCCGCACTGGCACAGCAGCTGATGGCGTATTGTCGCGACCAGCTCTCTCACGTGAAATGTCCGCGTTCGATCGATTTCGAGGCGGAATTGCCGCGGCAGGAGAACGGCAAGCTGTTCAAGCACGTGCTCAAGCAGCGCTATCTCCAGCCGGCCTGATCCACCGCATCATCCACCACACAGGACATCGACATGAAGAAGCTGATAGCAGCGGCATGTGCCGCCGCGTGCGTCGCCGCGTCCGCGCCGGCCACCGCCAAGAATTACGGACCCGGCGTCACCGACACCGAGGTGAAGATCGGTCAGACCATGCCGTATAGCGGCCCGGCGTCGAGCTTCGCGGCGATCGGAAAGGCGATGACGGCGTATTTCGAGAAGCTCAACGCCGCCGGCGGCATCAACGGCCGCAAGATCAACCTGATCTCGCTCGACGACGGCTACAGCCCGTCGAAGGCGGTGGAGCAGACGCGGCGGCTGGTCGAGAGCGACGAGGTGCTGGCGATCGTCGGCACGTTCGGATCTCCGACCAATTTCGCGATCCAGAAATATCTCAACACCAAGAAGGTCCCGGGCCTGTTTCTCGGCACCGGCGCCAATCGCGTCTCCGAGCCGCAAACCTATCCGTGGTCGATGGGCTGGCAGCCGAACAACCACGCCAAGGGCGTGATCTACGCCAAATATCTGCTGAAGGAGCGGCCGACCGCGAAGGTCGCGGTGATGTACCAGAACGACGATTTCGGCCGGGACTACGCCAAGGGCTTCCGCGACGGGCTGGGCGACAAGGCCTCCAGCATGATCGTCAAGGAGCTCAGCTATGAAATCACCGAGCCGACCGCCGACTCGCAGATCCTGCTGCTGAAGTCGACCGGCGCCGACGTGTTCCTCAACATCTCGACGCCAAAGTTCTCCGCGCAGGCGATCAAGAAGATGGCGGAAACCAAGTGGGACGCGCTGCACCTGTTGAGCGACGCGGCCGGCTCGATCTCCAGCACGCTGGTGCCGGCCGGGCTGGAAAATTCGAAGGGCGTCATCACCGTCGCGTTCCGCAAGGATCCGAACGATCCGGCCTGGGCCGAGGATCCCGGCATGAAGGACTATCTGGCGTTCATGAAGCAGTATATGCCGAACGCCGATCCGTCCGAGACCTACTACGTGTTCGGCTACGCCACCGCCCAGACCTTCGAACACGTGCTGAAAGCCTGCGGTGACGACCTGACCCGCGAGAATTTGATGAAGCAGGCGGCCAGCATCAAGGATCTGGAACTGCCAATCCTGCTGCCCGGCATCAAGCTCAACACCAGCGCGACCCACTTTACGCCGATGAGCCAGGAGCAGTTGATGCAGTTCGACGGCACCAGATGGAAGCCGATCGGCACTGTGATCGACGCGGAGAAGTAGGTCCGGCGCAGGTCGGCGAAATTGAAAACGCCCGGCGAAAGCCGGGCGTTTGTTTTGGGGCGATGATACTCAGGCCGGCGAGGCTCTGTGATCAGTCCGACCACCTGTCCTTCGTCATGGCCGGTCTCGTCCCGGCCATCCACGCCTCTCTACGCTGCGAGACTGCAAGACGTGGATGCCCGGGACGAGCCCGGGCATGACGGGGATAGGCCGCTCGTACGCTTGCAGTCGAGAAAGTCGTCGTCTCAGGTCGATGAGACGCGAAGCTCACGCCGTCATGCTGTCGCGGAGGACTTCGCGGGCGATGGTCATTTTCATGACTTCGGTGGTGCCCTCGGCGACCTGGGCGATGCGGCTTTGGAAGTAGAGCTGGCCGAACCGGCTTTCCTGCAGGACGCCGAGACCGCCGTGGATCTGAATGGCGCGATCGATGACGCGGCAGGCGGCGAGGGGCGCGAAGCATTTCACCATCGCGGCTTCCTTGCGGGCGTCGAGGCCGTGATCGAGCATCCAGGCGGTCTTATAGACCATCAGCCGCGACTGCTCGAGATCCATCTCCGACTCGGCGAGCATCCACTGGATCGCCTGGCGCTCGGACAGCGGCTTGCCGAACGTCTCGCGTTCGCGGGCGCGCTTGGCCGCCTGTGTCTGCGCCCAGCGTGCGGTGCCGGTGAGCCGCGCGCCGATCACGGTGCGGTTGCGGTTGAGCTGGTCCATCATGTAGCGGAAGCCCATCCCCTCGGCGCCGAGCAGATTCTTCGCCGGCACGACGCAATCCTTGTACTGATAGTCGCAGCTGCGGCCGAGATAGGTCCCCGGCGCCATCGTGGTGTATTCCTTCAGCACCGACACGCCGGGGTTCGGGTAGTCGACCAGGAACAGGCTGATGCCCTCGTAACCCTTGCCGGGATCGGTGACCGCGTAGCACAGCAGATATTTCGGCATGATGCCGGGATGGTTCGGCGGCGGCGCCCAGCGCTTGATGCCGTTGATGACGTAGTTGTCGCCGTCGCGCACCGCCGTGGTCTCGATCCCGGCGGCATCCGAGCCGGCTCCTGGCTCGGAAATGTTGATGTGATAGAACTTGTCCTCCTTCAGGATCGGATAGAGATAGGCCTCCTTCTGCCATTCGGGCGCGACGTAAAGTGCGGGATGCGGGTCGAGAAATCCCGACCAGGTCGCCAGCAGGCCGTGCATCACGGGCGATTTGACGATCTCCTCGTAGACGAGGCACTTCGCGATCGTCCCGAGGCCTTGCCCACCGGCGTCCTTGGGCACGGCGAGGCCGCGAAATCCGTATTCGCGGAACTTGGCCACCACGCCCATCAGCACGTCGTGCGCGACGGCGTAGTCGTCGATGCCCCAGCTGTCCTCCAGCGGTCGGCAGACTTCCTCGACGAACGCCGCGGCGCGCGCCTTGATCTCCTGTTGTTCTTTCGACAGTTCAAAATCCACGTGCGATCTCCAGCGGGTTCTCTGATCCTGAAACCGTAGCCAGCGTGATCGGCACGCGACATGACGCGGCGGCTCAATCTGATTGGCCTATTGGACCAGCGGGACGATCGCATCACAGCTTGCTGGCGCGTCGCGCGATGGTTTGGCGCGGGGGCGGCATGAGCAACAGCTTGGGGCATCGCGACGGTGTCGCGCAGGGCTTAGATGGATTGTAAGCCTGCGCGATTGTGGGGTGCGGCAAAGATCTCTAATCGTATTTGGCCGCGGGCCTCAGCAATATCTGACAGGCCCACCTCCATATTTCAGACCGTGGATGCCGATGGCGGCAGGCGTGCGGATTGTTGTGGGCATGGTGCCGACGGAAGGTTTCTGGCGCTCGCGATTGGACGATGCGCGTCGGGCTACGAGCCCCGCTGTTGGCGGCAGCGCGACGGACGATGGCGAACGTTGCTCGGCAAGGAAGGGCAGAGAGTTCCGTCAGTCCCGATCCGATTCGGCCGTTGAGATCGAAAGCGACCTCGCGGCCTTTGCGTCCGCGCGGTGACGCTGTCATGTCTCGAAGCAATGGAAGCTGAAGTCGTCATGCCGCAGCACATGCTCGCCAAGTTCTTCGCCTACTATCGGCCGTGGAAGACGCTGTTCATTCTGGATTTCTCCTGCGCGGTCGTGTCGGCTCTGCTCGAACTCGGCTTTCCGATGGCGATCAGGGCGTTCGTCGACGATCTGTTGCCGACCCAGCAATGGGGACTGATCCTGCTCGCCTCTGCGGGCCTGCTGGTGGTTTACCTCACCAACACCGCGCTGATTGCGGTGGTGGTGTATTGGGGCCACAAGCTCGGCATCAACATCGAGACCGAGATGAGGCGCAAGGCCTTCGACCATCTGCAGAAACAGTCGTTCCGCTTCTTCGACAACAACAACAGCGGCCATCTGGTGGCGCGGGTCACCAAGGATCTCGAAGAGATCGGCGAAGTGGCGCATCACGGGCCGGAGGATCTGTTCATCGCGGCGATGACGTTTGTCGGTGCGTTCGCGTTGATGTTCGCGGTCAATCCCAAGCTGGCGCTGATCACAGCGGTGGTCGTGCCGTTGACCGCCTGGATCACCTCACGCTACGGCGCGCGGATGACCGCCAATTGGCAGCAGCTCTACCGTCGGGTCGGCGATTTCAACGTCCGCATCGTGGAAAATGTCGGCGGCATCCGCATCGTGCAGGCGTTCGCCAACGAAGATCACGAACGCCGGCTGTTTGCTCGCGACAACGCGAATTATCGCCGCACCAAGCTCGAGGCCTATCGCATCATCGCCGCGAGCAGCTCGTTGAGCTACATGGGCACCCGTCTCATCCAGCTGGTGGTGATGGTGGCCGGGAGCTATTTCGTCTTGCGCGGCGAATTGTCGAATGGCGGCTTCATCGGCTTTCTGCTGCTGGTCAACGTGTTCTTCCGGCCGATCGACAAGATGCTGTCGGTGATCGAGACCTATCCCAAGGGAATTGCCGGCTTCCGCCGCTATCTCGCCTTGCTGGAATCCGAGCCGGAGATCGTCGACCGTCCGGGCGCCGTCAGCGTTACCGCGTTGCGCGGCGAGGTGCGCTACAGCGGCGTCAGCTTCAGCTACGCGAAGGAACGCCCGGTCTTTCGCAATGTCGATCTCGAGATCCGCGCCGGCGAGACCGTCGCCGTGGTCGGACCATCCGGCACCGGCAAGACGACGCTGTGTTCGTTGTTGCCGCGGTTCTACGAGATCGAGGCGGGCTCGATCACCATCGACGGCACCGACATTCGCGACATGACGCTGGCGTCGCTGCGCAGCCAGATCGGAATCGTGCAGCAGGACGTTTTCCTGTTCGGCGGCTCGATCCGTGACAATATCGTCTATGGCCGCCTCGGTGCTTCCGAAGCCGATATCATCGACGCGGCGCGCCGTGCCCGGCTCGACGACATGATCGCGGCGATGCCGGACGGGCTCGACACCGTGATCGGCGAGCGCGGCGTCAAACTATCGGGCGGCCAGAAGCAGCGGCTCGCGATCGCGCGCATGTTCCTGAAAAATCCGCCGATTCTGATTCTCGACGAAGCCACCTCTGCGCTGGACACCCGCACCGAGCGGGAAATCCAGCGTTCGCTGGAAGAACTCTCCAAGGGGCGCACCACCCTGGTGATCGCGCATCGACTGGCGACGATCCGCAATGCCGACCGCATCGTGGTGGTCGATCACACCGGCATTGCCGAACAGGGCACGCACGATGAGCTGATGCGACGGGGCGGAGCGTACAGCAGCCTGCATGTGCTGCAGTAAAACGACGCGTTCGACCGCTGCTGCGGGAGCTTCGGTTACTCCCAGTCGAACTCAAGTGTCTCGCGAAACGCGAAGCGCTCGATATGGCTGACCACGACGGTCTTGAGGGTCGCCAGACTGGTCGCGTCTGCGGCCGTCAGATGGATCACCAGGCACGCGGGCTCGGCTTCCAGCCGTGCCTCGCCCAGGGGAAGTGCGATCCGGCCCTTGACCGGATCGAACTCGGTTTCGAATTTATGCGACCAATGCTTGCAGAGCTGCTGCAAGTATCGGCTCGCATGTGCCGTGCTCACGGTCGCGCGGCTGTTTTGCGTGACGTTGTCCGACTGCAAATTCATCGATGCTTCCTGAGTTCGAACTGCGAATCCATCGTGAATTCATAGCGCAATCCGCGGGCTGAATTCGGGCTGCCCCCTCGGCGGAACCGAAGGGGCATCGTTCAGGATCGGCGACTAGAAATTGAACGTCGCTGACACCATGTAGGTCCGCGGTGCGCCCACCGCGAGATAGCCGCGAGCCGCGGACAGATAGTAGGCCGTATCGGCCACGTTCTCGATCGCCGCCCGCAGCACGGCCGGCTTGCCCGTTGGGCCCGTGAACGCATACCGCGCACCGATGTCGAACCGGGTCCAGTCGGACACAGTCTGCGTGTTCGCCTGATCGTAGAACACGTCGCCGGTATGGATCACGCGACCGGTCAGCGTTACGCCCGGCGCCATCCAGTGGGGCAGGTCGTACTCGCCGTACAGGTTCAGCGCGGTGACCGGCACGCCCGGAGCGTCGTTGCCGTTATAACGGCCGCCGATCGTGGAAGCCAGTTTGGCATCCATGAGGGTGATGCCGCCGACCAGGCGGACACCCTTGATCGGTTCGCCGAAAGCGCTCAACTCGATGCCGCGGTTGCGCTGCAGACCGCTGACGGAGAAGATGTTGGTGTTCGGATCGGTGAAGGCGTTCGGCTGTTCGATCTGGAACAGCGAAGCCGTGAGGCCGACGATTCCGAAATCGTACTTGGCGCCGATCTCGTGCTGTTTGCTGACCACCGGCGGAAACACCGTATTGCGGTTGTTCGCAAGTGCCGGCGCCGTCGGTCCAGAATCGAGCGACTCGATGTAGTTTCCATAGAATGACAGCTGGTCGGTCGCGCGGATCACCGCGCCGACGGCCGGACTGAAACGAGCCTCCTGATAGCGCGACGACTCCGTACCGTGCAGGGGCCCCGACGCAGTCACGAATCCTCGCAGCAGGATGTCCTGCCAGCGACCGCCCAATGTCACGAGCAGCCGGTCGTCGAACAGCGAAAGCGTATCGGATACTGCGACGCTGCGCGCGGTGAGCCGCGATAGCAACGGCCTGTCGTCGGACTTGGCAAAGCCGCTGGTCTGGAAGCTGCCCTGCGGCAAGCGGATGGGATTATAGATGTTCGTCACGTAACTGAAGGGCGTGAAGCCCAGAGCGCCGCCGCGGTAGAGCTCGTTGTTCGCTTCGACCGCCGAGACGTTCAGTTGATGCCCGATGACGCCGGTCCGGAACTTGGAACGTACGCCGATCTCGCCGGTGTATCCCATGAGTTTCTGGGGCTGAACCGCGAGAGAGTTGGTGGCCGTTCCGTTCGCATTGGTGATCCGGTACGAGGACGTAAGGAAGTCTTCGTTGTATTGGCTGCCACCGCCGGCGAGGTACATGGTCGTGTCCGGCAGAAGATCGTATTCGGCGCGGCCGGCGATCATCTTGTAGCGGCTGTCGATGAATTCCTCGCGGCTCGATGTATTGATCCGGCCGTTCTGCGCGGGCGGGATCACGATGTTCGAGACTGCCGAATTGAACAGCGACGTCGGTGCCGTGATGTTCTGAACCGAGCTGTTCAGATCCAGCGAAGCGCGGAAGCGTTCACCGCGATAGTCGAGACCGAGAGCCGCGACGCCGACCTCGGCCGAGTTGAGATCGAGCGGTGTGTCGCCTTTGCGGTAGGAGCCGTTGAAGCGGACGCCCCACTCCTTGTTGTCGCCAAAGCGGCGGCCGAGATCGAGGTGGTTCCAGATCTGCGAATTGCTGATGTAGCTCGTGGTCAGGCGTGTCAGCGGCTCGTCGGTGGCTCGCTTCGGAATCAGATTGATCGTTCCGCCGACGCGTCCGGTGCCGCCGCTCAGCAGTGCGCTCGGGCCCTTCAGGATTTCGACGCGTTCGATGCCTTCGAGGAAGGCGCGGCGCGGGTTGGCGAGGTAGAACAGGCCATCGTAAGCGGTGTCGAGGTTGGTCACCGAAAAGCCGCGGATGAAGAACGAGTCGCGTTCGCTGAAAGGCGGCGCGTCGTTGCGGACCGACGGATCATTGAGGACGACGTCTGCGACGCTGCGTGCCTGCTGATCCTCGATCAGCTTCGACGTGTAGCTGGTGATGTTGAACGGCGCCGTGAAGACGGAGGTGTTGCCCAACAGGCCGAGCCGAGCGCCGGTGGCGACCTGGCCGCCGACATAAGGCACCGGAGGCTGCCCGACGGTTGCGGTCTGAGGCGGGAGAGGCGCTGGAAACACCGGCGCGGCGTTTGCCGGGTCGCGCTGGCGCTGCCGCGTAGCGACCCGGCGCGGATTGGGCGATGCGCGAACGGTGCGACCAGGTGCGCGCTGTCGGACCTGCGGTTGCACGACTTCGATCGGTGTGAGCGTCGTCGGGTCGCGCGAAGACGGCGCTTGCGCTACCGCGGCTTCGGAAAAAGTCAGGGCGCCGAGGCTCGAGACCAAGAGAGCGAAGGGACCAGTTTGCTTTCTCATGTGATGCTCCAATGCGATCCAGGTTCAATGCGGGTGTGAAGACAGTGCGAAGCGGGCGGCGAGGCCGCGGCCGTTCGTGTTGTGGTTCATTGCAGGGAGTGTTCGGCTCCTACGCCTGGACCAGCATCGCGAGCCTCTTTCCGGAATGGGGATCATCGCAGGCGCGCCATGCAATGGGCGTCGACGAACGCGCCCTCTCGGAATGTCGCGGCCTTGTGAGTGCCTTCGATCTCGAAACCGAACTTGTCGTACAGAGCCAGCGCAGCGACATTGTCGGTAAACACCGTCATTTCGATCCGCTTGATATTCAGCCAGTTGTCGGCGGTATCGATCATCGCGGAGAGCAGCCGCGAGCCGATGCCTCGTCGGGCGTATTCTTCATGCACGCCGATCCAGAATTCGGCCGCATGCGCGCGGCGCCCATAGAACGGGCGTAATGCGGACGCGCCGACGACGCGGCCATCCAGTTCGGCGGAAAAGTGCAAGTCTCGCGGCGACTGCGGCTCGAGCCATTTCTTGATGGTGTCGAACGATTCATAGGGGAGGGCGAGCGTCCAAAAGCGGAATGCGTGCTGGTTGACGATCTCGAAGATGTCGACGGCGTCCTCGCCGCGCATCGCGCGAATGGTAACCTTCATATTGATCTCCAGATTGGTGGGACGATTGCGCGACGGGCGTGTCGCCGGGGCGCGGCCGTATCCATCGGGGCTTGCGGCTCCAGCGCGAGTGCGGCTTCCCTGCTATTCTCGTCCCGGTACACGTCGTCGCTCATCGGTCAGAAATCGAGCTTGGCGCTGACCAGGATGGATCGGCCGGGTTCGTACAGAGGCCGCACCACGCCGGTCCCGTATTCCAGGCCGTAAGTGCCGCGCGCTGCGTAGTGTCTGTTGAACAGGTTCCGCACTTCGCCACGTAGCGTCAGCGACGGCAGGGCGAGTAGGCGGTGCTCGACAAAGACATTGAGAACTTCGTAGCCGTCGAGCTTGCCGATGCCTGTCGTGGGGTCCAAGAGCTTGTCATTGTCGAGGACGATTTCGACGTCGCCGCCGAACGTCAGATTCCACGACACGATGGTGTGCGCGAATTGGAATGTCAGGACGTCGCCGATCGGTGCCGTGAGGTACTGGCCGAGATAGCTGTCGGCCGGCCGGCCATCGATTTCCGCCTCGGTGCGCGCGAACCGCACCCGCGCGAAGCCGCTGCCCCAGTTGTAGGTGCCGCCTACGTGGAAACCCTGCGTTTCCACGTCGAAGGCTCGCAGCGCCAGGGTGGCGGCCCACAAAGGTACGCGTGCGTCGTTGACTCGGGTCCGGAATATGCCGGCTTCTGCGCGGAAGTCGCCATAGTAAGCGACGAGACCTGCGGTGTAGTTATCGGACGTGGTCGACTTGGGTCCGATGCCGTAGATCCAGGCGGGGTTCTGGACGTAAGTTTCGGCAAGCGGCACGCCGGCCCAGACGTGCGAATATCCGGCCTTGGCGCTGAGGAAGCTGGTCAGCTCGTATTCGCCGGCGACGTTGCCGCTGAGGCCCTGGTCGCTGGAGCTGAAGCCGTTGACGCCCTTGAAGGTCTGGTGGTCTCCGCGGATGCCGAAGGACAGCTTGGTGCGCTGCCAGGGTTTCAGCCGAGCCTGGGCATAGGCGCCGATATTGTCCGCCGTTTCCGCCGTCCGATAGCTTCGATCGATGTACTCGGTCCGGTCCCGATAGAAATCGATGCCGGTCACGATGTCGCCGATGGACAGGGCGAATTTGTTCTCCAGTCGTCCGTTGAGGCTGTCGCTGATGCCTGCGCTTGTGTAGCTGTAGGTATCGAGCGTGGCGCCCGAATACTGGTCCACCGTGACCTTCGAGCGATTGTAGCCCAACACGAATTTGGGATCCCACCAACCGTCCGGGGATACGTTGGTGTAGGTGAAGACCGTGTTCTGCCGGTCGAGGGTGTATGGGCGCACCAAAGGCGTGGGCTTCCCGCCGAAGATCTGCACCGCGTTCGCCCGAAACGGGCGTAGGGCATCGTCACGGATCTGCTCGTGGCTGAGCGATACGCGGTGGCCCTCGCTGCTCTGATAGGCGATCTTGCCGAGGCCGCTCAGAAAGTTCGTAGCGGTGCCGAGAATCTCCTCACCGTTTCCGGCCTTGAACTCGTTGCCCTTGGCGTAGGTGAAGGAGCCGAGGACCTCGAAGCCGCCTTGGCGGGCGTACGAGGTGAGATTGTTCGTCGAGGTATTGCCATTGAAGTTGAACGTGGACTTGATCGAGCCGCCAAAGCCGTCGTCAGGCAGGAAGTCGCGCGCATCTTTCGTCACATAAGCGATCGCGCCGCCGAGCGCTCCGGAGCCGGCATCGGCGGGCGCCACGCCCGCATCGACCCGTACGGCCTTGAGCAGGCTCGGATCGATCATCGTCGTCGCATTGTGGTGGAAGACCTTGTTGTTCTGCCGCGAGCCGTCGATCGACACCGCGAGATTGGTTTCCTCGATGCCCTGCACATAGAGCTTCTGGGACATCGGCAGCGAGGAGCCGACGATGAGGCTCGGCTCGCCGCGAAACACGCCCTTGAGGTCGGTCGCGTTGCGGCGTTCGATATCGACGCTCGTGATGTTGATCTCGCTGACGCCGTCGCGGCCGATGTCTTGTCCTGCGCCGGTCACGTTGATCGTATCCAGCGCGATGCCGCCGCCGGCGACCGCGCCGGCGCCGCCAGGGGCGTCGATCGCGACGGTTCGCGGTCCGGTGAAGCGATAGTCGAGGCCGGAGCCGGCGAGGATCGTCCTGAGCGCGGTCTCGGCTGGATATCGGCCGTGCACCACCTGGGACCTGCCGCCGATCGCGGTCGCTCCCAGATGCACGACCTGGATTCCGGTCGTGGCGGTGAAATCCGCGAGGGCGGACAGACGCGATTTGGCCGGAATATTGAAATTGTAAGCGACATCCGCCTGAGCCCACGCTTCGGGCACACAGGCAACGGCCAGCGCCATCGCATACATCGATGCGCCGCACCTCAGCATGGCAGCGCCTGCGAAATTCCGCATCGTCCGGATGTCCCCCGCGAACCAGGGGACACGCGATCGGCTACCCCCGTTTGTTCAACGGGCGGGGAGGGCCAACCCCGCAAAAATACTGGAGAGGTTTACCGATAGATCAGTGTCGCGACGCCCGGGATGGACAGGGTCCTCAATCCCAGCGCACTTCGCAGGGCTTCCAGCACCGCACCCGGTTCATTGGTCCGAAAGGTGCCCGAAAGCGTCAGGCGCTTCAGCTCCGGATCGGTGATGACCACGCGGCCAGGCGCCATCTTGTCGAGCTCTTCCACGACCTGCGAAAGCGGAGCACGATCGAGGATGATCAGCCCCCTGCGCCACGCGAACATCTGCTCCGGATCGACGGCGACCGGGGTGCCGGTCGCGTCGTCCCGAAGTGCAACGCGTTGCCAGGCCGTCAGCTTGACCGGATCGCGCCGGCTTTCGAGATCGGATACCGCGACCTCGCCGCGCTCGACGGTGACGGCGGCTGCCTCGCGATTGACCTCGAACGCCGTGCCGAGCACCCGAGCATCGACACGCCCGGCATGGACGGTGAAGGGCCGCGCAGGGTCACTGGTCACATCGAACCAGACCCGGCCGCGCAGCATGGTGATCTCGCGGCGATCGCCGTTCATCCGGGTCTTGAGAGCGGTGTCGCCATCGAGAAAGGCCAGCGTTCCATCGGCAAGGCGCACCTCGCGCCGCTCGCCGGGATAGGTCGCGACATCGGCGAGCGCGCGGTCGATCAAGCCGGGATCTCGCCACACGGAAATTCCGCCGGCCAGTGCAACGACGACGACGGCAGCAGCGGCAAGCCTGCCCCCCCAGCTCGGCCATCCGCGCTGCGGTGACGCTGGAATTTCGGCAGTGCGATGCCAGCCGGAGGCCGCCAGATGAGCGGCGGGCTGATCGAGTTCGCTCCACAAATCCGACACGTCGCGGAATGCATCGCGATGGGCGGGGTCGGCCATCAGCCAATCCCGGTAAGCCCGCCGCGTATCGTCGGAGGCAAGAGGATTCTGCAGGCGGACGAACCATTCGATCGCTTCCCGCGATATCCGCTCCCGGTTCTCGCTATCGTCGGATGCGAACTCCATCGCCACAGGTTCTCTCGCACAGGCGTCTGCCCCTCAAGGCAAGTGCCGCTGTTCTATGCCGCACGCCCGGCGACCCCGGGCGCAGGCGGGGATGGCTGCAAACAGTCGGTCCGGCTCCGCGACGTCATGACTGATCCGGGCCGACGATGGGATCTGCTGCAATGTGGAATTTTCCCGCGGCATCCTTTCATTACAGGTGATTCAGCACAATCGGCTTCCCGTGATACGTCTCGACCGGCATGTCATAGCCGAAGATCTGCCGCAAGCTCGCGGTATTCGCGATCAGGTCGGGCGTGCCGCTGGCAATGAGGGCGCCGTTCTTCAACGCCACGATGTAGTCCGCGTAGGTGACGGCCTGATTGATGTCGTGGAGCACGATCACGATCGCGCGCCGTTCGCTGTCTGCCACTTCCCGGAGGGAGCGCATCAGCTCACGGGCATAAAACATGTCGAGGTTGTTGAGCGGCTCGTCGAGCAGCAGCCATCGGGTGCCCTGACAGAACGTCATCGCCACCAGCACGAGTTGCCGTTGTCCGCCCGACAGCGTGTCGATGAAACGGTCGGCGAAGGCGGTCAGGTCGAAGCGTTCGAGCGCGGCCTGTGTCAGCGCCCGATCCTCGTCCGTCGCGCGGCCATTGTTGTGCGGGAAACGGCCGAACGCCACCAGCTCGCGCACTTTGAGCCGGCTGGCGATCGCGGGGTCCTGCCGCAAGATCGCCAGCATGCGCGCGAGCACCCGGCTCGGCGTGTGGCCGATCGGCAGCCCGTCGACACTGATCGAGCCGGTCTGGATCGGCTGGAGCCGCGCGATCAGCGACAGCAAACTCGACTTGCCGGCGCCGTTCGGGCCGATCAGTGCGGTGACGCCGGTTTCGGGAATTTCCAGATTGATATCCCGCAGGATCTTCGCGCCCTGATAGGCGAGCGAGACATTTTTCACGACGATCATCGCCGGACTCCGTGGAGAAGCATTGCGAGGAAGACCAGGCCGCCCACGAATTCGATGACGACGCCCAGCGTGGATACGCCGCCTAATCCATGCTGAAGGATGGTCTGGCCGCCGACAAGCACGATGATCGCCACCAGCGCCGCGACCGGCAGCAGAACCGCGTGTCGACGGGTATCGATCAGCCGTTCGCCGAGAGCCACCACGAGCAGGCCGAAGAAGGCGACCGGTCCGACCAGCGCGGTGGAGACGGCGACCAGCATGGCGACGAGCATGATCATGCCGGCGACGACGCGCGTCCATTCGAGGCCGAGGCCCGTCGCGGTGTCGCGCCCGAGTGCGAGAACATCGAGCACGTGGCGCATCCGCCAGGCGATCGCGATTCCGATCGCGGACAACACCCCGGCTGCGACCAGGAGCTCGCCGTGGATCTTGCCGAAGCCGGCATAGGACGCGCTCTGCAGCAGGGCGAAGTCGTTGGGGTCGATCAGGCGGGCGAGCAGCGACGACAGGCTTCGGAACAGAACGCCGATCGTGACGCCCGCCAGCAGCATCAGGATCAGGTCCATCCGCGACCTGAGCAGGGGCAGGAATAGGAGTCCCGCGAGCGCCACCATCACGATGGCCTCGCCGGCGAATTTGAGACGCGGATCGAGTGACGCGAAGCCGAGCCCGCCGACCGCGAACACCAGCAGCGACTGGCTGAAGATGTAGAGCGCATCTAGCCCCATGATCGACGGCGTCAGGATCCGGTTCGCCGTCACGGTCTGGAACACCACGGTCGAGACCGCGATAGACACCGCCACGAGAACGAGGGCGGCCAGGCGGATGCCGCGTAGTTCGAGCGCGAACGCCAGATTGCCGCGTAGTCCGATCGTCATGAAAGCGCCGCTGCATGCGAGTGCGATCAGGCCGAGTGCCGCCAGCACGATCATTGCGCGATCACGCATGGGCCGGCCTGCGAAACAGAAGCCAGAGGAAAGCCGCGGCGCCGACCACGCCGAGCACGGTGCCGACGGGAATCTCGTAGGGAAAGCGCAGCAGCCGGCCGATGATGTCGCAGGCCAGAACGAGAGCGGCGCCGCTGCCCGCCACCCAGGGTATCGCCGACCGCATGTTGTCGCCCATCAAGCGCGAAACCATGTTGGGCACCACCAGCCCGACGAACGGCACGAGCCCGACCACCACGACGGTGAGCGCGGTGACGACGGATATGATGACGAGGCCGATCTGCATCATGTGGGCGTAGTCGAGGCCGAGGCCGATGCTGACGTCGCGCCCGAGCGACATCAGCGTGAAGCGGTCGGCGAAGATCCACGTCACCGCCAGCATGGCAGCAGAGACCCAGAGCAGTTCGTAGCGCCCGCGCAGAACGCCGGAAAATTCGCCGTTGGTCCAGATCTCGACGAATTGCAGCAGGTCGGCATGCCAGGCCACGAAGGTGACCGCGGCGCCGACGACTCCGCCATAGACCAGCCCGAACAGCGGTACGAGGAAGGGCTGCGTCGGCGGCAATCGATGCGCGATCGACAGGAACAGCGAAGTGCCGGCAAGCGCGGTCAGGCTGGCGACGATGGTTTTGATCGCGATCGAACTCGACGGCATGAACAGCGTGACCAGCAGAATGCCGAGCGCGGCGCTCTGGCCTGTCCCCGCCGTCGTAGGCTCGACGAAACGGTTGCGCGCCAGCGTCTGCATGACGAGGCCCGCGATCGCCAGGCCGGCCCCCGTCAGCACGGCGGCGAGCGTTCGCGGCAGGCGACTCGCCGCGATGAGATATAGCGCATCGGAGTTGGAGAACGCGTCGAGAACCGAGACCTCTCCGACCCCCACGAACAGGCTGGTGATGAACAGCCCCGCCAGGATCAGAAGTGCGGCTGCGCTGACCGGGCGAGCGACCACCTGTTCGACGGGCATCATTGCGTGGCCGAGAAACCGCGGGTGACGGCCGCGAGAACGCGGGTCATGGCCTGGATGCCGCCTCCCGCAATGTAGAGATCGGCAGCGGGGAGATAGATCACCCGACCGCGCGTCCAGGCTTTGGTGCTGCGGACCAGTTCATTGTCGAGCGTCGCGCGGGCCTGACTGTCGCCGGCGCCGATCGCGACCGCGCGATCGACCACGATCAGCCAGTCGGGATCGGCCTTGCGGACGAATTCGAAGGAGACCGCCTCGCCGTGTATTCCGGGGCTCATCGCAGTCACGGCCGGTTCGATGCCGAGCGTGCTGTGAAGCCAGCCGAACCGCGACCCGACGCCGAAGGCCGAGATCTTGGGTCCGTTCGTCATCAGGATCAGCGCGCGTCCCTTGTCCTTTGCCGCATCGCGCGCCGCGGCGATGGCGGCCTCGAATGTCTGCAGCGCCTTGCGTGCCGTCTCCTCGCGGCCGAACAGGCGGCCATAGGCGTCGAGGCGCGCTTCGGCGTCCCTGATCAGATCCTGTCCGTCGATCGACATGTCGATGGTCGGTGCGATGCGCGAGGTCTGCTTCAATTTCGGCGAGGAGCGTCCGCCCAGAATGATGAGATCCGGGCCGAGGGCACTCAGCGCTTCGAGGTCCGGTTCGAACAAGGTGCCGACGACTTCCGCGCCGGCGGCGGCTTTCTTCAATTCGGGCAGATACACTCGATCCGGCACACCCGCGGGCCTGACGCCGAGCAGATCCAGCGTGTCGAGCGCCGCCATATCGAACACGGCGACGCGTTCGGGTTTGACCGGGAGTGCGACGATGCCCTGCGCCGTCTGGATTTCGACGGCCTGAGCGAAGGCGGCCGCCGGAAGGGCGAGGGCGGCCAGAATGGCGATTAGTCGGATCATGAACATCGAGGACCTTTGCAGGGAGCACGGCTGGAAGCCCGGCGCGGGCCGATGATCCGAGCAGCCGACTGTGCGGATCAAGAGCTTCATTCTGCCGCCAATCGATTGTCGAGCGACGATGCGGCAGGCCGGCCCTGGTCGTCACACCAGTCGAGAAACACCGCGTGCAGCCGCAGTTTGATCGCGGTCTCGAGCGCGTCGAGCCTGTCCAGCGTCGCGAACACCTTCGCAGCGTCGGAATGATCGTCGGTCTGTGCCAGTCGCAGAATCAGGAAGTGCAGGCCTTTGAGGCCGAGCGCCAGTTCCTCGATCCGGTCGCACCACTGCAAGAACTCGCCGTTCGGCAGGCGGAGCGCACGCCAGAAGAAAGCGAAGCCGTGCTCATAGGCCCATTTACGGATCGAGATCACCGGCAATTCGCGCAACGCAGTGTCGAGGCCGTGCACGCCGAGGCCGTCGCGGCCTTCGACATGGGCCGTCACGATCTCACGCACGCGGCGGAGCAACGGGTTGTCGTCGGCAATGAAGCAGGCGCGGAAGAAGTCGCGGATGTCCGCGTCCGCGGGCCGTTTCACCGCGCGGCGATCGAACACATAGCCGCCCGCGACGCTCGGCTGCGCGACCGCGTGGAGTAGGCGATCGCGCGCGATCGGACCCTCCCAGCGAAAGTCCGGATCGCGCACCTGCCAGACCTCTGGATCTTCGGTCGGCTCGACGATGAGATAGTGCGGGAAGGGGTTCTGGTTGAACTTGTTCTCCCGCTCGGGCAGGTGAAACATGTCCAGCATCACCATCACGCTGTCAGTGGTCCGGTGCGCGGCCATCAGGTCGAGAAGCTTGTCCAGATTGGCCTGCTTCGGCTTCGAATGGTCGTACCATTCGATGATCTCCACGCCGTAGAGCCGCTGAAACCAGCGGCGGAAGACGTCGTGGCTGATCTGCGGCGTGTGATACAGCAACTGGTATCGCTCGGAGACGGCGAAGTCCGCGTCCCAGATGCTGAAGTACATCGGCCGATGATCGAGCCCGGCCGCTTTCACTGCATCGCACAGGCACGAGACGAAGCAGTGGACCTTGATGTCGTGATAGACCTCGCCGTGCACGTCGGGCTCGGTCGTCTCTCCCGCGGCCGTCGCGTCTGGACGATCCGGTGCTTGGTCGGCCAGCAGGGCGGCGAGGTCGCCGACCGTCTCGATATCAGAACCCGCGACGATCTCGTCGGGTGCCGGAAGGCCATGGTCCAGCTCCAGATGCAGAAACAGGTTCAGCATCAGCACGGAGTCCAGATACAGATCGGCGTTCAGCCGCGATTGCGGGCCGAAGCCGTCGAGATGTTTGTTGTCCATCTGCTCGGCGAGCACGGCGCGGATTGCGGCAACGACATCGTCGCGGGTCATGCTGTGGCCCCTGCGACGGTCTGCTGGTCGAGCCGACCCTCGGCATACAGGCGCGCGATCTCGCGCCGGTTGATCTTGCCGTTCGCCTGCCGCGGCACGGAGGCGACGCGGACCACCTCCATCGGCACCTGGTGTGCGGCGAGGTTCTGCGTGCACCATGCGCGCAGGCTCGCGGGCGCGACGGCGTGCTCGGCGCTGAAGGCGAGGGCGACCCGTTCGCCCGCGAACGGGTCGAGCTTGCGGAAAGCCACCGCATCCGTCACGCCCGGCATCGCCATCACCACATCCTCGACCTCTCGCGGATAGACGTTGAGACCGGAGATGTTGATCGTATCGTCGAGCCTTGCGACGAAGACGAGGGTGCCATCGGCCTTCAGGTAGCCGAGATCGGCGGTGTGAATCTCGCGCTCGCCCGCGCGTAGCACGATCTCGCGCGGTGCATCTGCCGTGCCGGTCTCGATCGACAGATGTGGCAACGGGCGTCCCATGTCATCGGCGACGACGAGGTCGGGATTGATCGCGATACATCCCGCTTCCGAGCAGCCATATTGTTGAAAGAAATGCGTGGTGCGGGCGCGGATCGTCGCGAACCAGTTCTCCGGCAGGAGCGTGCCCGAGGTCATCGCGGCGAAGATCGTTTCGCCCGCCGGCAGCAGGCGGGCGATCGTATGGAGCATCGCGGGCGATGAGTACAGCAGCGGCCGGTGTGTCTCGCGCAGGCGGGCGATGAGAAATTTCGGATTGCCCGTGCCGAGAAGATGCGGCACCTGCCCGCGCCTGAGCGCGACCAGCAGGCCGCAGATCAGTCCGTAGGAATGCGTGACCGGGCAGGCGATCACGGGCGTCATGTCCTCCGGTTCGCAGAACGACGAGACGTAGCTTTCGATCTCGCGCCCGATCTCGGCCCAGCTCCTGGCAATCCGCTTCGGTTCGCCGGTGGTGCCGGAAGTCGTCTGCAGCAAACGCCCGGGAGCGGTGTCGCCGCCAGCGAGATCTTCGATCGTGAAATCGTCGCAGACGAGCCGGTGACAGCCGATGCTGTTCGCCAGCCGGCGCGCCGCGGCGCGCGGCGTCGAAGGGTGGATCGGCAATACGCTGGCCCCGGCATCGCGGATGGCGAAGAAGCTCGCCAGGAATTCAGCGGGGTCGGACAGGCACAATGCGTAGCTGAGGCCAGCGCGCTCCGCGACTCCCAGGGCGAGGGCCGCGCGTTCGCGCATGGCCTCCAGCAGCGCGCCATCGTAATGTCGGTCGTCGATACGGATCATGCGTGCTCCCGTGCCATTCGCGAAAGGCCCGCGAGCGCATTCGGGACCTTGTGCTGAAAATCGGGGCCGTTCAGGCCGAGCTTGCGAGCGAGCAGGCTCTCGGTGGAGATTTCGCGCGTGCCGAAGCCGAGCCGGGCGACCCGGGCTTCGAGCCTGTGCTCGGCAGCATCGGCAAGGAGGCGCTGGGTCACGCGATACCAGAATGCGCCCTCGTTCAGGCCGTAGAAACTCTGCAGCAGATGCGAGATTTCCGAGAGGTTGAACACGAACAGACAGTCGACGAACAGGTCGCGCAAATCCTCGGGGCGTTGCATCCAGTAGTATTGATTGGGCTGCGCGCTGCGATACTCGGGGTTCAGCGTCTCGAAATCCGGTGCCAGCGACGGATTGGCCAGGAATCCCGGTACGTACTCCAGGCTGTCGTGAAAATCGCGCAGGATCAGCCGCTCGGGCCAACCGTCGCGATGAACCAGCACCATGTTCTGCCCGTGCGCTTCGGTCGCGATGCCGTGGACGACGAGGAGCCGCCAGACCGGAAGCACGGCGACGGCGATGAAGCGCTCGATCCATTGCTTGATGCCGTAGCGGAGCAGCCACGGCTCGATGAATGGCCGTCCATCCGTCTCCACCGCCATCAGCGCGTTGAACGGCGCCGCGGCCTCGCCCTCGGCGAGCTTGCTCTCGACGCTCTCGCGCCAGATCGCCGCGATCTGCCCGCCGAGCGGTCCGTCGCGGTCCACGATCGCGCCGGCATGTTCGCGCAGGATGTCGAGCCGGTAACGATCCCCGAACAGGGGATCGCGGCTCACGGCTTCGCCGAGCCAATGCGACAGAACCGGGGCGGTGCCGACCGAATGCGGTTCGATCGTGCGGCGCGTCGAGGTGTTGACGATGTTCATCGCGAGTTTGATGCCGCTCGCGCGTGGGTCGCGCGCATTGCTCAGTGAGCGCACCGACTGGCTGGCGCGATAGGGATCTCCCGCCGGCCCCAGCTCGTACACGCGCCCGGACTGAATCAGGGGCTTCAATCGATCTTCGACCAGGTTGCGCCATTGCCACGGATGGATCGGCATCAGGCCGAAATTGCGCTCGTCGAGGCCGAGCGCAGCGGCGCGCGCGCGAAGGAGCTGCCGCCACTGGGCGCCGATCTGTCGCTCCCAGAACAGATCTTCACGCTCCGGCAGCGACAGATGCAGCAGATCGCGCGCGACTGCGAGCCAGACGAGCTGGAATGTGTTGCCGGCTTCCGGTCCGTAGGCGCGGTGGTCGGCTTCGCTGAAGCCGGTCCGCGACTTGAAGCAGGGGTGGTAGGGATGTCCCTCGTCAATCGCTGCGTCGAGTTCAGAGAAGGCCAGCTGGCGTCGGTCGCGGTGCGGCAAATGTTGCTTGTTCCAGCGCATCAGGGCTTCGGTCTGCGCGAGCTCGCGGCCGAGCCGGATTCGGTCATGCTCTGCGCCCGGCAGGGCCGCGACCACATCGTCGATCGACGCCTGCCGCCAGTCGCGGTCCCCGCGCCAGGCGACCGTTCCGGGTTCGAGCCGCGGGCGTCCAAAGGCTCCGAGACGGCCCCGTGCCCGCCAGGCACGACCATCGATATACCATTCGAAGCTACGCGTGTCGCGATGGGTCAGGTCGAACCGTCCGAAAAGGTTCTCGTAGAGCGCCGCCGCAGCGAGCTGACGGACCACGCGTTCGTCCGGTCGGTCGACGATATCAAACGGCAGCGGCACGGATGCCTCCCCGCCGCGCGGCGCGGCGCCCCGTGAACAATGGATTGGGCAATTGCACATAGATCGCCCGGCCGTCCTCGCCCTCCAGCTCGTCGATGTCGAGCATTCGCGTGAGCAGATTGGCCTTGGCGGCCACGGTCGGCCGGCTGAGAAAACTCGCCGCGAATTCGCCGCCGACGCCGTTGAGTTCGGTCGCGAGGCGCTCCAGTCGCTCGCGGAGCACGGCGAGCAGTGCCTCTTCGGCGACTAATTCGTCCTGGCCCATGCGCGCGATGACCGAGCAGACCTGATTGACGATCAAGTAGTAGCCGAAGCGTTCCTGGATCAAGCAGTCGTCGAAATACAGCCCGCCAATGCGGGCGGTCTCCGGCGCCAGCGCCGTGAGGCGGTCGCGATGCGCGTTCGACAAATAGAAACCCTGATTGTCGCGATAGTAGAACGCGCTCGGAAGGCCGGCCGAGACATCGAGCAGTCCGTTCTGCTGATGCGCCTCGAACGCCACGCCGAGTTCGTCGTAGATCCGGACCAGCGGATCGAGTGCGCAATCGAGATAGGCCGCGAACCAACGCCTGCCGGCTTCCACGATCGAATCGCCGCTGCGCGCGGCGAGTCCGCGGATGATCCGCTCGAGCCTGGAGTGCGTGCCCGGCGGCGGATCGGCCGTCAAGGCTGCGATCGTGACGCCGTTGTTTTCGAATCCTCGCGTGAACGGGTTTTCACGGAAGATGACCTCGAAGCCGCTCTCCGTGCGATCCGGCAGTGCGAGCGTGACATAGGCGGGATCGCGGATCAGGCGAAAGCGCGGATGGCGCGCGAGAATGTCCGTTCGCGCGAACAGGCGCGATACGGCGACGCCTGCTTCCAACTCGGACATGCGGTTCACGCGCAACGAATTGGTGATCCGCACCGGCAGCGAGAATTTCAGCATCCACGGCACATCCGCGCTGTAGAGCGTCCGGACCGAGGAGGTGGGGGAGAAACAGGTGCCGATCGGACCGAGGCAGCGTAACCGTCCCGTGGCGGTCAGCTCCGCAATCGCGGGATCCAGCATCAGCGCCTCGGCTTGCAGCGGATGCATCGGAATCAACACTTCGCCAGGACGTAACCGGGGACGTTGGTCCGGCGCAATCAGGGCTTCCAGAATCTCGGGTAGCGAACAGCCCGGCGCGGCATCCTGCCGTATCAGCGCCGCGTCGGCGGCGAAAAAAACAAGCGGGAAGCGCCCGCGGTGCTCGGGCGCATAGGTTGGCCGCTGCCAGTCCGTGATGCCTTGAAGGCTCTTGGGGGTCGGATGCAACCAATGCCCGAATATCAGGCTCTGCTCGCAGTCGATGAAGTTCAGCCCACCGCATCCCGCCGCCGCTTCCAGGCCGTCGGCCATACCATGGTAGCTCGTCAGCACGCGCCCCAGCAGTCCTGCCTCCTCGTGGCGCAACGCATCTGCCCGTTCCGCGCCCATGCCGGCGTAGCATTCCTGCACCATGAGATAGAGCGCGCGCAGCGGGGCGATCTCGCGCCAGTCATTCTCCTGCGCCCGGCGGACGAAGACCCGCCCGAAGCGAAGCGGCCCACACAGCGAATGCCGTTCGACTTCGGCACGAAGCGATGCGGCGGCGGCGGCGCAGGACCATTCGATGTAGTCGACAAGCGCACCGCCGCATTCCGGCTGATGCGCAGACGGCACGCCCGGGTCGACCTCGCGCAAATAGCAATTGGCAAAGCTCTGGAATGTCGCGCGTTCAGCGACTTCTCGCATGGAGACTTCGCGCACGGAGACTTGGCGCGTCGAGATCTGGCGCCTGGAGATCTGGCGCTTGGATAAGTGCATCGGCATGGACTTTTCCGCGAAACGCCCCGGGCGTGTGGAGCCTCATGGGGTAAACGGTCCACAGCGGCAAAAGCCGTAAATGTGTGTTCGGTGCACAGTTTAGAATTCAACCAGTCAGCAATCGCAGTGGGGTCGTTGCCGTTGACACTGCTGAGACTAATACGCTTAGAATATCGCCAGTAGTAACCTCTGAAGACATCGCTTTTGTATCGTTAAATAGTGCTGCGGCAGCCTCAATATTGTCTCCGGACGCTCGCTGTTCGGATTGGGCTGATGCGCGACGATGAGGATACCATGTCGTCTGGGACAGAACTGCTCAATATCTTCGGGACAGAGCAGGGCCACCTTCAGCGGCTGGTCCGCCGCATCACAGGCGACGTGCATACCGCCGAGGACGTCGTCCACGAAACCTTCATCAAACTGATGAACCGAGATGTCGGCAAGCGCGACGTCGGTCTTGTCGTGACGACGGCGCGCAATCTTGCGCGTGACGTCATGCGCGCCGAACGCGTGCGCACCTCCTATGCCGAAGGCGTGTCGCGCGAGCAGCTTCAGCCCGGCGTGGTAGGCCCCGAGGATGCGGTTGCGAGCCGGATGGATCTCGACGCGCTGTTGCGCTCGCTGCAGACGCTGCCGCGACGCACCCAGCGCATCTTTCTTTTGAGCAGGGTCGACGGCATGACCTATCCGCAGATCGCCCGCGAACTGGGTGTTTCGGTCTCGACCGTCGAGAAGGAGATGATCTCGGCCCTGGAATTCTGTCGGAACTGGCGGCGCCGACGAGAGACACTCTGAGGTCCGTCACTGAAGCGCAGAATTCGAAGGGGACGTTGGACGGAAGCGATCAAACAGCCGCAACACCTCGTCTGCATAGAAGAGACGGTTGCGCTTGACGTCTTGCGGCACCGTCAGAAGGCCTTCATCGGCCAATGTTCTCGCCGCGCCGTTGGCCGCCGCAAAACTAACCTCGAGATCCTGCTGGGCATCATTGATGGTGAAAACAGGTTTGACCATCGCGTAGGCGATCATGCGGTGCACGACGCTGTCGGAGCGAACTCTTCCGAAGCGCGCTCTCCAATCTTTCTCGATCGATTGCAGCCCATCGAGACGGTTGATGTTGGCTGATGCCGTCGTGCGGATGAATGCAAGCATCTGCCGTGAGTAGTTTGTCGTCTTGCCGGTGATGCGAGCGTCCTTGAGCATTCCAATGTAGAGGCTCTTGTTCTCGTGAACGGCCTCGCCAAAGTACGTGCAGGCAGTGCTCGTCTGTCCTTTCCGCTTCATCAGGATCGGGACAAGGAGGCGCCCGATGCGGCCGTTGCCGTCGGCCATTGGGTGGATGTGCTCGAACATCCAGTGCGACAGCAACTGCCTAAGAAGTTCGGGCATCGCCGGACGGGTTGCGAGCGTGAAAGCCCGCCATTCACGCAGCGCTGGCTCGACGGAGGTCGGGCTTGTGTAACCGAACATCCCGCCGGGAACGTCGGGATCACCGGCGTAATTCGGAAGCGCTTTGAAATGTCCGGCACCGGCGGCCAGCATCCTGTTGCGGTGGTTTTCGAACAGGCGCCGGTGGAGGCGAAGCACGAGGTCTTCCGGCGTTGTCCAGACGAGGTCCTCATTCAACCCATCGGCGCAGGCGGCAACGATGGTGGCGTCGTCGACATCCGGCGCCGTTCGCAACGCGCTCTCGTACTCGAGAAGGTCGGTGAAGGTGGTGGTCGATCCTTCCGCTCCTGAGGAATGGACAGCATCGAGCCGCGCGAACAACCGACCGACAGCGCCGTGCCGGTCCCATTCCGTGAGACGCCGGTCGAACTCTCTGACCGCGGCGTTCGCTGCTTCCAGGACGTCGTGGACGTCTTCCAGAGGCGGGAAGGGAGGCATGGTCGGTCGAAATAGCCGGCGGCCATGCTCATCCAGTTCGTAGAGTCCCAAATCCATAAAGGCAACCGGCTTATTATAGGCTTTTACGCTATCCTATAATAAGCGTCAGTATTGTTATTTGATAGGGGCGGCGGCCTATGCCTCCGAGAGCAAGCGGCATGGTGGAAACCGTTCGCCCGAAAACAGATTTTACCAAATGTAATCAATGGTTTGTGGCGGGTCGCGCCAGACAAAGATGAGCGGTCCGTTTACGCTATAGCCCCTCCCGTGGAGGAAGTTGGTGCGGCTATGCAAGCGCCTCCGCAACCCTCGTGAGCATCTCGATGGCATCTGGAGTCGCAGCCTCACGTGCCAGCCGTTCCGAATTCTGGGCGGCCAGGTGAGCTTGCGCCAGAGACGCCCGCCCTTCCTCCGTCAGCTCGGTTCGTTGAATGCGTCCATGCTCCGCATCCGGGCTGCGCTCGATCAGACCTAACTGTTCGAGCTTCACCAGCATGGCCTGCATGGTCTGCGGGGTCACAAACGCCCGACGCGCCAGCCTTGCGTTCGAGGCGCCTGGTTCGGCCTCGAGGCTCACCAACACGTTGTATTGCGGCGCGTTCAGTCCGATCTCCTTCAACTGCCGGTCCATATGCAGGCGCATCGCCTGCTGCGCGCGCTTCAGCGCATAGCCGAGCGTTTCATGCGGCAAGAAGGGTTGGTCTACGGGGATGGATGTCGCCTTGAGACTTGTCATATCAGGGGGCTTACATTATATCAGTTGCCTGATATTGGCATCTTCCCACGAAAAGGACAACTCGAGTGCCGCGCCTCATCGGACCCGACTTCATAGGCATCCAGGTCGCCGACCTCGATGCGGCTCACACGTTCTATACCAAGGTCGTAGGATTGACTGCGGTCCCGAATGGACCGCCCGGAGCCGTGGTTTTCGACACTAAGCCTATCCCCTTCGCCGTGCGCGCGCCCGTAGTCGATCTCGATGCGGTCGACATACTTGGCCATGGTATCGCCATCTGGTTCGGGTGCGACGATGCCGACGCCTTGCACGACCACCTCGCCTCACGCGACGTGCCGATTGCCTTTCCGCCGAAGGACGGGCCGTTTGGGCGTTATTTTGCCTTCCAGGATCCGTTTGGCTACACGATCACCGCCCATACCGTGCAAGAGACGGCCTGAGCCGTGGTGTTCCGGATGGGCATCGCATCGGATGTATGGGAGCAGCGCTCCCGCTCCAACGAAGCCGCGTGTTCGCCAATGTGATGTTCTGAGGCCCGCCGAACGCAGGCGATCCCGGCTCGGTAGTGATCGGTGCCGGCATTCCGGGCGAATGTCGCGGCGCTTGAATTGATCGGCATCGCCGCCAAATCTCGAGCCGATCGTGCGATCAGTCCGAAAATCGTTCCAGCAAGGCGGCGCCGCCGATCAGAATATCCTCACTCATCGCATGGCGGGCGGCCTCCGCGTCGCGGCTCCTGAGCGCTTCGATGACGGCGAGATGGCCGTGCTTGCTGTCGTGGAACGGTCTGCTCGCGCTATCGTACAAGGCCGATAAAATCGGTCCGAATTGCATCCAGAGGTTCTCGACGAGCCGAAACAGGGCAGGCGCTTGCGCCAAGCGGCAAACCGCGAAGTGGAAGTTCTCGTTCTCGACGAGGGCCCTGGCAAAGTCGTTTTGGGATTCGGTTTCTGTGTAGCGGGCGTGGATTGCTTCGAGACCGGCCACATCGGATTCCGTGGCGTGCTGCGCGGCGCGTGCGGCGCCTTCGCCTTCGAGCAGACGGCGCAGGTCGCGAATTTCAATGCAGCGCGCGCGCGTCAGCCGCGGCACGATCACCGTCCCGCGCTCGTCGATCGTCAGCACGTGTTCGGATGCGAGACGTAGCAGCGACTCGCGTACCGGCGTCACGCTGATGCCGAGTTCATCCGCGACTTGCCGTGCAACGAGCTTCTGTCCCGGCTTCAGACGACTCCGCATCAAGGAGTCGCGGATCGCCGCATAGGCCTGCTGGCTCACGCTCTCCTTCGAAATCGGTCGCCCGAAGGGATGGGACAGAAGGTCATCGTCCGACGGCGTGCGAATGGTTATTGACATGCTCGGAACCTTGTGATGTTTTTGTTATAACAAATAATACGCAACTAACAAGAGTGGCTGCACGCAAGTTGCAGGCACAGAGGGCGAACTGCCCCGTGAGGAAACGCTGGTCGCGCGATTGATCGTTCGAGCGCTCGGCCGAAGGACCAGGAGGGGAACGTGTCCAGCGAAGCGTTGGTCGGCGCACGTCGTCGTGCGCCTTTCAAGCCAAGTCAGTCGTTGCTCGTTCTCGGCGTGACTCTCGCGCTTTTCGTTGTGCTGAGCGCCGCGCTTCCCGGGTTCGTCACGTTGGGCAACCTGTTCACCCTGGCCCGCAACATCTCGATCCTCGGCATCCTCGCGCTCGGGATGGCGGTGGTGGTGATCGGCCGCGGCATCGACTTGTCGCAGATCGCAACGCTGGCCTGTTCGAGCGCCATCGCGGTGACGCTGATCAACAGCGGATGGCCGGCGGCCGCTGCTATCATGTTCGGTCTGGTGCTGGCGATCCTGGTCGGGGTCGTGAACGGCTACTTCGTCTCCGTCATCGAAATTCCGCCGCTGTTCACGACGCTCGCGTCCGGCCTGCTGGTGCTTGGGCTCACCCGCGCGCTCGTGGTCCCGCACTATCAGGTGTTCCTGCAGCCGGGGCACGAATTTCTGCTCCTGCTGGGTGGTACGGTGCTGGGCGGCGTGCCGGTCCCGCTGATCGCCTTCGCCATCTGCGCGCTGTTGCTCCACCTGTTCCTGTCGCGCACGGTGATCGGACGGTTCATCTACGCCCATGGCGACAATGCGCAGGCCGCGCGGATGTCCGGCATCGCGACGCGTCCGCTCACCATGATCGAATATGCGCTGTCGGCGACCATCGGCTACATCGGCGGCATCATCATGGTGGGATCGACGTCCCTGATGCATCTCCAGGTCGTCGAATCCACGATGATCTTCGACGTCATTCTGGTTGTGGTGCTGGGCGGCGTCAGCCTCGTCGGCGGTCGCGGCAACGTCCTCAGCGTGATCGCCGGTACGCTTCTGATCGGCGTTCTGCTGAACGCCATGACGATCATGAATCTCGATATCCAGACCCAGGACATCATCAAGGGCGGGGTGCTGCTGCTCGCGATCATTCTCGACAGCTACATTCACCCGCGCGACGAAGAAACCGCCAAACAGGGCGACTGATACGCCCGATCGAACAAAAAGAAATCAAACGGGGAGGAAGACATGATCCACAAAAGCACAGAGCACGGCCGTCGTCGCCGCATCCTTCTTGCGCTGGCTACGACCGCGTTGATGGTCGGTGGAAGCCAGGCGATGGCCGCCGATCCGCGCGCCGAACTGCTTCAGAAATTCGAGAAAGCCGTAAAGGGCAAGACCGTCGCCTGGGTGCCGGTCTGGATGGGCGTTCTTGAAGGCGAGTGGACTCGCGTGATGAAAGCCCACTTCGACGATTACGGGATCAAGATGGTGACGCGCGATCCGAACATGAAGTCGGACGTGCAGTTGCAGGCGGTGTCGTCGCTGATCAACGAAAAGCCCGACGTGCTGATCGTGCAGAATCCGACGACGACATTGCTGGCGCGCGAATTGAAGCGGGCGATGGACGCAGGGATCAAGGTGATCCAGGTCAACATGGCCTCGAACCAGCTCACCGACGCCTATGTGGGCGCCGACGTGCCGAAGCTCGGTCGCATGCTGGCCGGAGAAGTGATCAAGGCCTGCGGCGGCGGGAAGGGATCGGGCAAGATATCGATCCTGCAAGGCGAAGCGACCGCGGCCTATTCGCTCGACATGGTCAAGGCGGCGATGGAAGTGTTCAAGACCGACCCGTCGATCAAGGTCGTGTCCTCGCAGCCGACCAATTGGGACGCCAACAAGGCTTCCGACATCACTACCAATGTGCTGCAGCAGAACCCGGACCTGTGCGGGATCTTCAGCGTCTGGGGGCCTCAGACGGTGGGTGCGGCGCAGGTCGTGAAGAACGCCGGCAAGAAGGGCGAAGTGAAGATCTTCGTCGCAAGCGATGGCCAGCCGGCGGATTGCGACATGGTCGAGCAGGGCCTGTTCACCAAGAACCTGTCCTATCGCGCCGACACGCAAGGCGAAGCGATCGCCAACGCGGTCCTGACTCTGCTGCAGGACAACCGACCCGCCGGAACGACCCAGTTCGCCTACTACACGACGAACTATTGGGTCTCCAGCAAGGACGATCGTCAGTATTGCTTCGTCGTCCCGAAGGAATAGCCGGCAACCTCAGCGTTTGCCCGACATCACGGATGCCATTCCGCTGTGGGATGGCATCGGCTGTCCGAAAGTCTGTTGCTCATGAAGTCCCTGCGCCGTCTATGGTACCGCCTTTCGCCCCAGCTTCTGCTCGGCGAACTCCTCGAAAAGCGCTGGATGGAGCCGATCGTTCCGTTCACGCTGCTGCTGGTGGTGTTCGTCGCGTTCATCGTGATGATCCCGGGCTACACCTCGATCCCGCAACTCCAGCAATTGATGCGGAGCTTTCCCGAGCAGGGATTCGTCGCGATGGCGATGGCCATCTCGATTCTCTCCGGCGGGCTCGATCTCTCCGTCGGCGCCGTCTTCGCGATGGCGGATTTCCTGACGCTGTATTTCCTGATGATCCTCGAGTGGCCGCTGCCGCTCACCATCGTCGCCGTCATGGCGTGGGGGGCGTTGATCGGCGCGATCAATGGCGGGCTGATCGCCTATGCGAAGACGCGGCCGTTCCTCACCACGATGGTGGTCCTTATCATCCTGCGTGCCGCCTACAACAAGATCACCGGGCATTTTGCGGTCGAACTCGCGGGCGCATCCTCGGATAGCGCAGCGTGGGATTTCCTCGGCGGCGGCTTCCTGTTCGGCATCCCGATCAATATGGTTTGCCTGCTCGTCGTCGGCATCGTCGCGCACTTCTATCTGACGCGAATTCGTTCCGGCGTTCACATCATGGCGGTGGGCTCCAGCCGCAAAGCGGCGCGCCACGCGGGCATCGATGTGAAGTGGTCGCTGTTCATGGCCTATGTGCTGTCCGGCATGATGGCGTCGCTCGCGGGGATTCTCTATGCCGCACGCCAGAACAGCGCCGGCACCGACACCGGCGTCGGCTGGGAGGTGAACGCGCTCGCCGCGGCGGTGCTCGGCGGCATCAGCCTGTCCGGCGGCCGCGGCACCATCAGCCGAGCGCTGATGGGCGCCGCCATCATCTTCCTGCTCATCAACGGCCTGGTGCAACTCGGCACGCATGGCAGCCTGACCACCGCGATCATCGGCGCAATCCTGCTCGCCGCCGTGGCCTTCAACGTCAAGTTCGTGAAGAACAAAGGCAAGCTCCTGCAGAAGATCTACGTCACGCCGTCGCTGGTCGAATTCGAACCCCCGGCCTCGATCGCGCGTGACAGCGGCACGGTCTTCGCCGAGAACGATCGGCTGAAAAATGCCGAGGCGATCGCGCTCGACAAGATCGAGGGGCCTGAAGATATCATCCTCGACGAGCACGATCATCTCTACACGGTGAATCGCAACGGCTCGATCATTCGGTTTCTCGCCCCGGACTACGAAGTGCGCGAGGAGTTCGCCCGCATCGGCGGACGTCCGCTCGGCATGGCGCTCGACCGCGACAAGAACATTCTCGTCTGCGTGGCCGGCATGGGCGTCTACGGCGTGAAGCCCGACCGCACCGTCTTCAAGGTCACCGACGAGACCAACCGAACCTGGTATCGCTTCAAGGACGACTCGCGGCTGTGGCTTGCCGACGATCTCGACGTCGCGCCGGACGGCAAGATCTATTTCAGCGATGCGACGACACGCTACGATCTTTCGGATTGGGCACTGGACGGCTTCGAGGGGCGGGGCAATGGCCGCATCGTTTGCCACGATCCGGCGACGGGAAAGACCAGCACGGTGCTGTCCGGCCTGGCGTTCCCGAACGGCGTATGCGTGTCTCACGACGGGCAATCGGTGCTCTGGGTCTCGACGTGGCTTTGCCGGATCTACAGATACTGGATTGCCGGCGAGAAGGCCGGCCAGCTCGAGCTGCTGGTCGACAATCTACCGGGCTATCCGGACAACGTGAACCGCGCCTCCGACGGGACCTATTGGCTCGCGCTCGTGGGGCTTCGATCACCGGTCTACGACCTTGCGATGGCGGACCCCGCATTCCGCACGCGGATGGTGAAGCAGATCCCGCCGGACGAGTGGATGTGTCCCGGCATCAACAACGGTTGCGTCATCAAGTTCGACGACACCGGTCGCGTTCTCGAATCCTTGTGGGATCCGGGTGGACGTTCTCATCCGACGATTACTTCGATGCGCGAACACAAGGGCTATCTCTATATCGGCGGGCTCGAGAACAACCGGATTGGTCGCGTCAAGCTGCCGAACGGCGACGTGAACTGGACCGGGTGGAAGTCCTACTGGTCGTCGAATAGCCAAAGCAATTCCGGCTTTGCAGCAAGCAACGTGCGTTCGATCACTACAGCGAAGGCGAAGCATGTCTCTGGCGCGTGACATCATCGACCGGATCTTCTTCCCGAATCGCGACGTGCACGCGATCCCGGTGTTGGACGGAAACCTCTCGCCGAACGAGCGCCTCGATCGCGCGTCTGTTCTCGGTGAAGCGATCGAGGCACCGGACGCGCTCGCGCTCGATGCGCACGGCACGTTGTATGTGTCGAGCGGTCGGACAATTCTGGCGTGCGGCGGTCCTGATTTTGTCGAACGCCGGACTTTCGCGGTGTTCGACGCCGAGGTCGGCGCGCTGGCATGGTCCGCGACATCCGGGCTGGTCGCTGCTCTGTCGGGGCAGGGAGTTGTGTCTCTCGATGCTGATGGAGCAATCGTCGCGCGGCTGACGGGTGTGGCGGGTGAGCCGCTGCGATGCCCGACGGCGCTGGCGATCGGAGACGACGGTCGGATCTACATCGCCGACGGGTCGCGTCACAATCCCGCCTCCGAATGGCATCGCGACCTTCTCGAGAAACGACCGCCGTCCGGCCGGATCATCTCCTGCGACGCAAATCTGTCGGAAGCGCGTGTCATTGCCAACGGTCTCGACTGGCCCGCAGGTCTCGTCGTGTCTCACGACGGTCGCGGTCTGCTGGTCACCGAATCCTGGGCGCATCGGCTGAGCGCGCTGTCCCTTGATGGCGGCGCGCCGCGCATTCTGGTGAAGAATTTTGCCGGGTATCCGTCCCGCATATCGCGTGGCTCTCGCGGCGACTATTGGCTCGCGTTCTTCGGTTTGCGCACCCAATTGACCGAGTTCGTGTTGCGCGAGGACGCGTTTCGCATGCGGATGCTGGAAGCCGTCGAGCCGCATCTGTGGATCGGCCCGCGGCTCGGAGGCGCTGCCGACTATCGCGAGGCGATGCAGATCGGCCGTATCAAGAAACTCGGCATCCAGAAGCCCTGGGCGCCTCCGCGGTCCTACGGTCTCGTCGCGCGCATCGGAGCAGACGGTGCTGCGCGCGAGAGCTTTCACAGTCGGACGTCGGGAGAGGTTCACGGGATCACGGCTGTGTTGCCGGATCCTGCGGGGCGTGTCTTCGCCGTGTCGAAGGGGAACGGCAAGCTGATCAAACTGCCCACCGGCCCCGTGTCCGAGTAGGAGGACGCCATGACCACGATCGAAATCGCTCCGGTGCTGCAGATCACAGCGGGAAGCAAGGTCTACAGCGGTGTCCACGCGATCGACCAGGTCGACTTTACGCTGCGCCCCGGCGAGATCCATGCGTTGCTGGGCGAGAACGGCGCGGGCAAATCGACCTTGTGCAAAGCCATAGCGGGCGCCATCAAGCTGACATCCGGCGACTATCTTCTCGGCGGAGAGAAGGTGTCTTTCTCCTCGCCCGGCGAAGCGTTGGCGCAAGGGGTTGCCATGGTTTACCAGGAAACCAGCCTGGTGCCGTCGATGACGGTCGCGCAGAACCTCGAGCTCGGCATGGAGAGCTGGTTCACGATCTACCGCAAGATCAACATCGCCGCGCAGCAGTCACAACAGGCCCTGAATTTCAACGTCGATCCATTGGCGCTGGTGGAAACGCTCGGCACCGCGAAGCGTCAGATGGTGGAGATCGCCCGTGCGGTCCGCCACAATGCGCGCGTCATCATCTTCGACGAACCGACCGCCAGCCTCACTCCGGAAGAGATCCAGCATCTGTTCCACCTGCTCAACAGCCTGCGCGCGAAGGGCGTCGGCGTCATTTTCATTTCGCACGCTTTGGAAGAAGCGCTGAAGATTGCCGACCGGATCACGATCCTGCGCGACGGCAAGCTGGTACATACCGGTCCGGCGAACGAACTCGACCGGCCGAAGATCGTGCGCATGATGGTCGGACGCGACGTCGCGACGAGCCACTACGCGGCCGCCGAAATCGCCGGAGATGCGGCGCTTCCACCGGTGCACGATGCCGAGCCTGCCAAGCGCAAGCGCGTGTTGGCGGTCGAGAACGTCACCATGGGGAACGTCGTCAAGAACATGTCGTTCTCGGTCTATGAGGGGGAGGTCGTCGGCATCGCGGGCCTGGTCGGATCGGGCCGAACCGAGATTGCGCACATCATCTGCGGGGCCCGCAAGCGCAACTTCCTCCGCGGCGGACTGGTGTATCTGAACGACAAGCCGATCCGCTATCGCGTGCCGCGTCAGGCGATCCGCGACGGCATCGTCTACATCACCGAGGACCGCAAGCTCGATGGCTTTTTCGAGACCATGACGGCCGATGATAACATCTATCTCGGCTATCTCGCCTCGCCCAAAGGACGAAGCCTGTTCTATTCGCTCAGGAAGCGTAAGCAGGTCGCCGATCGGTGGGTCAAGGCGCTGTCGATCTCGGCGCTCAAGCGCAGTTTGAAGATCATCGAATATTCCGGCGGAAACCAGCAGAAGGTGGTGGTGGCGAAGTCGCTGGCGCAGGAGCCGTCACTGGTGATCTTCGACGAACCGACGCGCGGTGTCGACGTCGGCGCGATCCCGCAGATTCACGCCTCTATTCGGGAACTTGCCAAGAGCGGCAAAGCTGTCGTGGTGATCTCCTCGTATCTGCCGGAAGTGCTGGCTCTGTCCGATCGGATACTCGTGGCCCGCGGCGGACGCATCGTCGAGGAAATGCCCGCGTCCGAAGCGACGGAAGAAAAGATCATGTACGCCGCGATCCATTAAACAGGACAGCGCGGTTACTATTCCAACAATCCCACTTGCGAGACTCCATGCTTTATCCCGAATCTGAGCGCGTTGCCGTCGTCAAGCACCGCCTGTTGTCCTTCATGGACCGATACATCTATCCGAACGAGGAACGCTTCTACAAAGAAGCTGAAGAACTCGGCCCCTGGAAGGTCTATCCGACAGTCGAGGAGCTCAAGCCGCTCGCGCGCGAGCAGGGTCTCTGGAATCTATTTCTGCCCGACAGCGAACATGGCGCGGGCCTTACCAATCTCGAATATGCCAGTCTTTGCGAAGTAATGGGCCGCTCACATCTCGCGCCCGAAGTCTTCAATTGCTCGGCTCCCGACACCGGAAATATGGAAGTGCTGGCGCGCTACGGGACCGCCGAGCATCAGGAGCGTTGGCTAAAGCCACTGCTGGCCGGTGAGATCCGGTCTTGCTTCGCCATGACCGAGCCCGCGGTGGCGTCCAGCGATGCAACCAATATCGAGAGCCGTATCGTGCGCGATGGCGACAGCTACGTCATCAACGGACGCAAATGGTACACCACCAATGCCACCGACCCGCGCTGCAAGATCTGCATCTTCATGGGCAAGACCGATCCGGACAATCCGAACCGGCATCAGCAGCAATCGATGATCCTGGTGCCGATGGATACGCCGGGCGTCGAGGTGCTTCGCCCGATTCCGGTGTTCGGCTTCTACGGCGTTCCGGATCGTGCATCCGAAGTGGTGTTTCGTGACGTTCGTGTCCCGGTGTCGAATATTCTGCTCGGCGAGGGGCGGGGATTCGAGATCGCTCAGGGGCGCCTTGGGCCCGGACGTATTCACCACTGTATGCGACTGATCGGGCTCGCCGAGCGAACGCTGGAAAAGATGTGCCGACGCGCCGCCAGCCGGGTGGCATTCGGCAAGCCGGTCTCGGAACAGACCGTGACGCAGGAGCGGATCGCGGAATCCCGCATCATGATCGAGCAGGCCCGTTTGCTCACGCTCAATGCGGCCCATGCGATGGATACGGTCGGCAACAAGGTCGCCAAGACCGAGATCGCAATGATCAAGGTCGCGGTGCCCAACATGGCCTGCCAGGTGATCGACTGGGCGATCCAGGCGCATGGCGGTGGCGGCACGAGCAATGATTTCGGCCTGACGGCCGCATATGCGACGGCGCGGCTGCTACGCCTGGCCGATGGTCCGGACGAAGTGCACCGCAACCAGATCGCCCGGCTGGAATTGAGGAAGTATTCGAACAAATAGTATCCGCCGGCCCCATGATGCTGGCGTAGCCGGTTATCAGCACCGCATCGAACAGTGAGACCGCGACCGTCTGTGATCCCGTCGATGCCGACCGGACAATCGAACACCATGCCGTCCGGTCCCTGGAAATACAGGAAGCGGGCGCCGGCTGTCGGCTGCCGGCCAGGGGCCGAACACGATCGCAACGCGCTGCTCCGACAGATGATAGAACGACCGCCGCACGTCGTCGTTAAACGTCTCAGTCAGCTTACGCCTACTGCCCGCGCCACACCGGCTGGCGCTTGCTGAGAAAGGCGTCGAGTCCTTCCTGGGCATGCTGGGCCTGAAGGTTCTTCGCCATCACTGCACGGGTATAGTCATAGGCGACGCCGTGAACGCGGGCGATTACCGGCTGCGGGAGATGGACGATAGCTTGCATCACCTCGGCGCACTCGGCGAACAGCCCGTCGACATTTCCACATTCTGGAAATCCTCAACGGCCGGAGAAGACCGGCGCGCGTTTCGTCAGGAACGCGGCGATGCCTTCGCGACAAGTAACCGAGATTGGTGAGTGACAGCGCGGCTTCGGAGCCGTGGCCGAGTGACTGAACAGCTCCATCAGAACGGCGCGACCCTAAACGGCAACCTCAGCCCGTAGGCGAAGATGCCGACCGACATCACCGACAGGGCAATTCCGGAAGCCGACACGGCGGGCCAACGTGCCTCGCGGTTCGCGAGGCCGCTCACGGCGACGACTCCGAACGTGGCGAGCGCCAGTCCGGCCGATTCGATTGCTGCGGCAAACAGCAGAACGCTGGCGGAGATCAGCAGCGCCGGACGAAGGCAAGACCAGTTGAACGGCGCGTTGCTGGCCGATCGGTCGGTGATCGGCCGGCGGCGTAGTGCACTGATTCCGATCAGCACGCCGATGCAGGACAGCAGCAGACCGAGCAGGGCCGGGAAATAGCCCGGTCCCATTCGCATCGCCGTTCCCAACGGGTAATTGACGGCGACGAGTGAAAACGAGATCCCGAACAGAACGAACGCCGCGCCAGCCATGAATTCGCGCTGATCGAGTCTGCGCCGAAAAGACATTGTTACTCCTGAGACGTGCGGCGACGCGATCATCCGTAAATCGTCGACGACATCGAAGATCGCGAAGGCGACCCAGTGCGGAAAGGCCTCGCAATTTCTCTCCAAATGGCCGGCCCGGCAATGAAATACTGTTACAAATGCGGACGCCGATAGAGAGGAATACGATTGCTACGCGACGTTGGCCTAGAAGAACTTCGCGCGGACGGCCTGCGATGCGGTGAGAGCTAGCGTCGGGATATAGGCGTTCAACAGAGCGCTGCGCAACAGCGCTCGCGATCCTGTCGATGGCGCGTGCGTGACCAATGATTCCGCGGGTGGAGCAAAGGAAGGTCGACTCGTTTTGGCGCAAGCCGATCGGTGCGTTGTTCGTATCCTGTGTGACTACAAGACTGGCCCACGATAGCGTTCGGCCATGTTGTTAGTTATGCGCGATGGTCGTGTTCTCAATCCCGCGCCACATTTGAAACGCGGTTTCATTGACCATGTAGCGGCGTCTCCGCAATATGGTGTGGGCATGAGGCGCGGCGTTGCTGCGCTGATCAAATAACGACTGCAACGATCGTCGATCGTCGCCGGCAGGTCGATCGAACTGGAGGCATCATGAGAGATCAGAACGACCACGGCCTGAGCCGCCGCAAATTGCTGCTCGGTGCGGCGGCGACGTCGGTGGCGTTGCCGTCCGGCTTGTTCGGCGCGCAGGCGCTGCCGGGACGTCCCGCTCCTTATGATTTCGCCGATGCTCCGATCTGCCGCGCGTCCGCAGAGGGAGCCGCGCCGGTGCTGACCGGCGCACCTCGCAAGCTGAAGTTTTCCTGGAACGCCAACGCCGTGTGTTCGGTGCAGGTGCCGGTGGCGATCGACTACGGCTTCTTCCAGAAGCAGAATCTCGACGTCGAGCTGGTGAACTTTTCGGGATCGACCGATCAGTTGCTCGAGGCGATCGCGACCGGCAAGAGCGACGGCGGCGTCGGCATGGCGCTGCGCTGGCTGAAGCCGCTGGAGCAGGGCTTCGACGTCAAGATCGTCGCCGGCACGCACGGCGGATGTCTGCGCGCGCTGGCGCCGGCAAAATCCGGCATCAAGACTCTGGCTGACCTCAAGGGCAAGATCGTCGCGACCGCAGACCTCACCAGTCCCGACAAGAACTTCTTCTCGATCCAGCTCGCCAAGGCCGGCATCGATCCGGTCAAGGATGTCGAATGGCGACAGTATCCGGGCAATCTGGTGCGGCTCGCCGTCGAGAAGGGGGAGGTGCATGCGCTGACCGGATCCGATCCACTGACCTACGCGTGGCTCAAGGACGGTGAATTCACCGAGGTCGCGTCCAATCTCAACGGCATCTATGCCAACGTCAGTTGCTGTGTGGTCGGCGCGCGCGCCAGTCTGATCCGCGACGAGCCGCTGGTGGCGAGGGCGTTGACGCAGGGGCTGCTAGATGCCGCGCAGTTCTGCTCGAAGAATCCCGAGAAGGCGGCAAAGTCGTTCCTGCCCTTCGCGCCGAAGACGGTCACCGAAGAGGATCTGGTGGAACTGATCCGCTACCACACCCACGATCATCATCCGACCGGCGATCGGCTGAAGAGCGAGCTGAAGCTCTATGCCGACGATCTGAAGATCGTGTCGGTGATCAAGCAGTCGACCGACACCACCAAGTTCGCGGACAAAATCTATGCCGACGTATTCCGCGTCTGAGACGCTCGATCTGCCGGTCGCCTCGTCGGAGACGGCGGGATTCCCCACGGTTCTCCGCGGCCTGCGCGGACGTGTCGTCGGCTTTGCGGCGAGCGCGGTCTGGATGGTGTTCGGTCTGTCGTGCTGGTGGCGGGAGGATCTCGGGGACTGGACGCGCACCAACGAGGTGGCGATTGGCGCATTGGTGATCGCCGGCGTGCTGCTGGTCGCATCGATTGCCGGGTTGTGGTCGGAGCGAGCGGCCGCATTGGTCCGGCACCGTGCACCCTGGCTGGTGGTGCTCGGTGCGGTGTTTTCGGTGTGGGAAGTCGCCACCGCCAAGCTCGGCTGGCTGCCGCTGCCGTTCTTTCCGCCGCCGCAGGCGATCGTCGAGGTCTTCACCGACGATCTGCCGAAGCTGCTCGATAGCGTGATCTCCTCGATCAAGCTGCAACTCGGTGGCTACGCGATCGGCGCAGGGCTGGGATTCATCACCGGCGTCTCGATCGGCTGGTCGCGTGCGGTCGGGTACTGGGTGCACCCGCTGCTGCGGTTCATCGGGCCGCTGCCGGCGACCGCGTGGTTGCCGATCGCGTTCTTCGCGTTTCCGTCGAGCTGGAGCGCCTCCACTTTCCTGATCGCGCTCGCCACCGGCTTTCCGGTGACGGTGCTGACCTGGTCGGGGGTCGCCAGCGTTAGCAACGCTTACTACGACGTCGCGCGCACGCTCGGCGCCAAGCCGTCGTTCCTGGTGTTCAAGGTCGCGATTCCGGCGGCGCTGCCGCACGTCTTCGTCGGCCTGTTCATGGGGCTCGGCGCCTCCTTCGCTGTGCTGGTGGTCGCGGAGATGATGGGCGTCAAATCCGGGCTGGGCTGGTATCTGCAATGGGCCCAGGGCTGGGCGTCCTATTCCAACATGTACGCAGCGCTGCTGGTGATGTCTCTACTGTGCTCGGGTGCGATTACGCTGTTGTTCAAGGTGCGGGATCGCTTGCTGATCTGGCAGAAGGGTGTCGTCAAATGGTGAGCGCACTGGCGTTGAAACAGGAGGCGACGCTCGCCGGCGCTGCGCTCGACGTCGATGACGTCAGCCATCACTTCGACATCGACGGCAAGGTGCTGCCGGTGCTCGACCATGTCACGCTGAACGCCAAGCCCGGCGAGTTCGTCGCGCTGCTCGGCCCATCCGGCTGCGGCAAGTCCACGCTGCTGCGGCTGGTCGCGGGGCTCGAGCCGCCGCGCTCCGGCCGCCTGCTGGAGGACGGCCGCGTCATCACCGGCCCGCATCCGTCGCGGGTGGTGGTGTTCCAGGACCCGACGCTGTTTCCGTGGCGCACGGTGTGGAAGAACGTCGCGCTCGGGCTCGAAGCGCAGGGCATCATCAAGAGCGAGCGTCACCGCGTCGACGCGGCGCTCGAACTGGTGGGCCTCAGCAGCTTCGCCAACGCCTATCCGCATCAACTCTCGGGCGGCATGGCGCAGCGGGTGTCGCTGGCGCGGGCGCTGGTCAACGATCCGCAGATCCTGATTCTCGACGAGCCGCTCGGCAAGCTCGACTCGCTGACGCGGCTCAGCATGCAGACCGAGATCGTGTCGCTGTGGCAGCGCAATGGCTTCACCACGCTGCTGGTGACACACGACGTCGAGGAGGCGCTGTTTCTGGCGCAACGCGTCATCGTGTTCAGTGATCGGCCGGCCCGCATCAAGGCCGACATCGCGGTCGATCTGCCGTATCCGCGGCGGCGCGGCGATCAGCGTCTGGCCGATCTGCGCCACGACATTCTCGGACTGCTCGGACTGGACGCAACATGGTGAAGAAGAGCGTCGCGGAGCTGTCCTGCGCGGATTGCGGCCCGCTGAACTGCGATCGACGAGACCAGAAGTTTCCAAAATTCTGTCTCACCGAAGCGGTCGATACCGATCTGTTGAACGAAACCCTCGAACTTTACACCGGCGCCGGCCTTGACGGGCGGATCGCGCATGCCGCGGCTGAGGTCGAAGGGCTGTATTACGGCAAGCTGTCGCGGGTCGAGGAGACCGTCGCGTTCGCGCGTCGGATCGGTGCGCAGAAGATCGGCGTGGCGAGCTGCGTCGGGTTGATGTCGGAGGCCAAGATCTTCGTCAAAGTGCTCGAACGCGCCGGCTTCAGGCCCTACACCGTCGCTTGCAAGCTCGGCTCGGTTGACAAGACCGCGATCGGCATTCCCGAGGAGCTGAAGATCAAGAGCGGCAGCTTCGAGGGAATGTGCAATCCTGCCTTGCAGGCCAAGGCGCTGAACGCGGTGAACACCGATCTCAACGTGATGATCGGCCTGTGCGTCGGCCACGACTCACTGTTCTATCGCTATTCGAAGGCGCCGGTGACGACGCTGGTGGTCAAGGACCGGGTGCTCGGGCACAATCCGGTTGCGGCGCTGTACACCGCCGAGACCTATTGCTCCCGGCTGCAGGATGCCGAGCGGTTGCAGGCGCTCTGAAGCGCCTGCTGCCGAAGCGGCGCCGCCCGATCTCTTTCCCTTGGTCGGCATTGGCGATATCCGTAGCACCGTCGCATTCACCGCTCAGGATTGACGCGTGACGTCATCACAACATCCGACCACCCGTGTCGTCAGCGTCGCGGACATTCATGCAGCTTTGATCGAGGGGCGCGAAATCGCCTTGCTCGATGTGCGGGAGGAGGGGCCGTTTTCGCGCGGCCATCCGCTGTTCGCGGTGCCGCTGCCGCTCAGCCGGATCGAACTGGATGTGCTCGATCTGGTGCCACGCCTTGACGCGCCGATCGTGCTCTACGACGACGGCGAAGGCTTGGTCGCGCGTGCCGCGCATAAGCTGGCTTCGCTCGGCTACAGCAACGTCGCGCGGCTCGACGGTGGGCTCGATGGCTGGCGTCGCGCAGGCGGCGAAGTGTTCATCGACGTCAACGTGCCGAGCAAGGCGTTCGGCGAGTTGGTGGAGTCGCAGCGGCATACGCCGTCGCTGCCGGCCGCGGAGGTCGAGCGACTGATCAAGGATCAGGCCGACATCGTCGTGCTGGATTCGCGCCGCTTCGAGGAATATCGCACGATGTCGATCCCGACCGGCACCAGCGTGCCGGGCGGCGAACTGGTGCTGCGACTGCAGGATGTCGCGCCGCGGCCGGAGACGACAGTGATCGTCAATTGCGCCGGACGGACGAGGTCGATCATCGGCACGCAATCGCTGATCAATGCTGGTGTTCCCAACAAGGTCTATGCGCTGCGCAACGGCACGATCGGCTGGACGCTGGCGGGATTGCAGGTGGAGCGCGGGGCGGACAAGCGGTTTCCGAAACTGTCCGAGACGGCGAGGGAGGTCGCGCGCGAGCGCGCGCAAGCGCTGGCGGATCGCGTCGGCGTACGAACCATCGATCGAGATACACTGGCTCGCTCGCGCAGCCAGCGCGACGTGACGTTGTACCTGCTCGACGTCCGCACGCCGGAGGAATTCGAAGCCGGGCATCTGGCCGGCTTTCGCTCTGCACCCGGCGGGCAGTTGGTGCAGGCGACCGACGAATGGGTCGGCGTGCGCCATGCCCGTCTGGTACTGGCCGACGATGACGGCGTGCGGGCGACGCTCGCCGCCTCGTGGTTGATCCAGATGGGTTGGCGCGACGTCCATGTCTTGCAGGGGCCGATCGCGGGCGACCTCGAGACAGGACCCCGGCCGCCACGCCGGCCGCCGTTACCAGACGCAGCGATCACGGCGATAACGCCCGCAGAACTTGCGGCTGAGCTGGACTCTGCGATCGTGATCGATCTGGCGCCGAGCCCGCGTCATGCGGCCGGCCACATTCCGGGCGCCTGGTTCGCGGTGCGCGCACAACTGGCCGAGGCGTTGCACCGGCTGCGGCCGGAGGGGCGTCTGGTGCTGACGTCGTGGGACGGCGCGCTGGCGCACTACGCCGCTGCGGAGTTGTTGGCGCTGACCGATCGCCTGGCGGTGCTATTGGCAGGCGGCACGCAAGCCTGGGAAGCCGCCGGGCTGCCGCTCGAGTCCGGCATCGCACGGGCCGCGGTCGACGTCGATGACGTTTACAAGCGTCCCTACGAAGGCACCGACAATGCCGCGGCCGCGATGCAAGCCTATCTTGACTGGGAGTTCGGCCTGGTCGAGCAACTCGCCCGCGACGGCACCCACGGTTTTCGCGTGCTCTGAGCCGCGCCGGCGGCCGCGGGTCGCGCGTTCGACCACGCGGACTCGAGCGATCGACTCACAAATCTGCAAGTTGCGCCAGCCTAAGCATGCGATCAGGTCATCAATGGCCCTGCGTCGCGGACTACACCCGTCAAGATAACGGAGGCGTGTCCGTGATAACGGAAAAGCTGTCCGTTCGGGCGACGGCTCGGATGCTTTGTTGGAGGAAAGCGACGAGACGGTTTTGGTTGTCGTTGAGCGATTTGGAGCATGCTCGTACTTTTACTCGGGACAGACGAAGTCAATTTCGTCTCAGATCGATGGAGCGAGCCATGAACACCGCGATGCAGATGATGCCCATGATGCCGATGATGGGTGGCATGAACCCGATGATGAATTCGATGATGAGCCCCGTGATGATGAACCCGATGATGGCCGGGATGTCGATGATGGGGATGCCCGGCATGCCGATGCCAATGCCGATGCCGATGATGATGTGCAAGATGACCTGCACGATGTCGCCGGCCGGGATGATGACCTGCGAAATGGCGCCGATGGATCCGGCGATGAAGGACATGTTCATGCAGTGCTGCCAGACCATGATGACCATGATGGGCAATGGCATGCCGATGATGATGAACTGCGGCGGCATGACGATGATGGGCATGATGCCCGCCAAGGCCTGACGTCTCGGTCTCTTGATCAGCCAGAAGGGCCGGCGTTCGCCGGCCTTTTTGCTGCGTGGCGCCTTGCTGCGCGGAGCCTTGGCGTCAGCCGATCGCCTCGACGTAAGTCATCACCAGGAATAGCACGGCTTCGTCGGTGCCGAGATTACGATAGCTGTGCGCGACGTCGGCTTCGAACAGGATGGCGTCGCCTTCGGTCAGGATCACCGGGCGCTCCGTGCCGGCGGTGATCTCGACCGCGCCCTTGGAGACCACCAGATTTTCCCGTGTGCCCGGCGCGTGCGCCTCGGCTTCCTCGCGATGCAACGGCGCGAGCCTCAGTTCGTAGAATTCCACCTGCCGCTCGCCGTCGTAGGGAAACAGCGCGCGCGAGGTGAACTGGCCCTGGTTCGACGATAACAGCTTGGCGCTCTTGCGCCGGAACACCTGCGGATGATGCGCGTCTTCGGTGGCGATCAGGTTTGCGAACGGCACGCCGAGTGCGGTTGCGACTTTCCACAGCAGGCCGATCGTCGGCGTGCTCTTGCCGGTTTCGATCTGGCCGAGCATGGCGCGGCTGACGCCTGACTGCTTGGCGAGGCGTTCGAGCGAATGGCCCTGCCGGATCCGCAAGCGACGGAGATTCCGGCCGACGATGGTGGGCAGATCGACGGACAGGTGCCCGAGCTCCGCTCCGCCATTCGCCCCCAGCGGAAGTCCCGCATCAGTCATATGTCGATTCTCCGGACCATCCCGACATCATCATCGGCATCGGAGCCATCACCCAGCACGGCCAGAAGCCGAAGAAGAAGGTCGGCGCATAGAACGGAAACGGCTGAACCGCGTGCTGGACGGCGATCGGAGATTCCTTCAATTGAAGAGCCTTGCGGCGTTCGCGATAGGATCTCAGATCGATGATATTTGCCGCTTGCGAAGACATGCTATCTCACCGCTGCCGGTCGATGGTCGTTCGGTTTCGCTGATCGAATGTGTGGCGCGGCCGGTTCAAGAGCCGCGGGGCGTCCAGATCTTCACCGCGTCGGTCTTCACCTTGGTGGGGATCAGGCCTTCGGCGAAAAACACGTCCGCGATCTTCTGTTGCTCGGACAGGCCGTCGGGCGTGACCCGATCGACCGCGTAGGAGCGGTGGCTGTTGGCCTCTTCGACGATCGCGGGTTCGATGCTCCACAGTCCCGCGAGCAGAGCCGCCGCGTCCTTGGGATGTTGCTTGACCCAGCGCCCGGTCTCCGCGAGCTTTGCATAGATCACGTTCAGCACGTCGCTGCGCTTGTCGGCGAACGCCGCGGAGGCGAGATAATAGCGCTTGTAGCTGGCGAGCCCGTCGGAGCCGTCCGACAGAACGCGCGCGTTGGTCTGGTGACGCGCGCTGGTATAGAACGGGTCCCATGCCACCCAGGCATCGACATTGTTGCTGACGAAGGCGGCGCGGCCATCGGCCGGCGCGAGATAAGCCGGGGTGATGTCCTTGAAGGTCAGCCCGGCCTTGGCGAGCGCCGCGAGCAGCAGATAGTGACTGCCGGCGCCCTTGGTCACCGCGACTTTCTTGCCTTTGAGGTCGGCGAGTGCGTGAATCGGCGATTTCTCGGCGACGAGAATTGCCTGTGCCGACGGCGATGCCTTCTCTTCGGCCACATAGGCGAGTTGCGCACCGGCCGCCTGCGCGAAGATCGGTACGGTGTCGGCAACATCCGCGCCGAAATCGACACTGCCGACATTGATCGACTCGAGCAGCGGCAGGCCGCTGGTGAATTCGTTCCAGGTCACCTTCACGCCGAGCGGCGCCAGCGCCTTTTCCAGTTCGCCGTTCGACTTCAGAATCGCGATCAGCGTCGAGGAGCGCTGGTAGCCGATCCTGACCGTGTCCGACGCCTGCGCGAAGCCAGGTTGGCCGGAGAAGCCGATCGATGTGGCAGCCAAGGTCGACGCGAAGGCCGACAGCAGGATGGAACGTCGCGAGATCATTACGGAGCCTTCCTGACGAGAAGAGTGAAGTCGGCGCGGATAGGCGATCGCACCGCCGATTGAGCTTTGTCTTGAACCTCATCTTGCCGGCGGCGCTTTCCGTCGGCAATTCTGCAGTTTTCGTGAAGGCGGATCGTTTGTACTTCGCGACGTTGTTGATTGAGAAAATCATTTCGTGCCCGCGTAGGTGCGGTTAGGGCGGCTGGGAGGGGCCAAATCGATCGCGCTGGCGAGAAACAGATATTCCGATGTGTCCCCAGCGAACAGAACAGGCTGACTGCTTAGTTGGCATTCGCTGGAACGCTCTTTCGAATCCAAGGAAGACAAGCGGTGATTTGATCTGAGGCAAAGTCTGGCGTGATGAGCCGAACCAAAAGTACCTGCTGAAGCAAATGGCTTGCCGAGGTAGGACAGATGACGAGTGCGATGGCGGACAACGAAACGTTCGTCCCGCAGGACCCCGATGTCATCGCAACCGTCGTCCGCCGAGCGCGGAAGGCTCAGGCTGCGTTCGCCGGCGTCAGCCAGGAGAGCGCCGACTCGGCGGTGCGCGCACTCGCCTGGGCGATCTATCGGCCGGATCGCGCCCGCGAATTGGCGGCGCTCGCGGTGGCCGATACGGCGCTCGGCAATGTGCCGGACAAGATCGTGAAGAAGCAGCGCAAGACGTTCGGGACGCTGCGCGACCTGCTGCGGGTGAAATCCGTCGGGGTGATCGAGGAGGACGTTGCGCGTGGCCTCGTCAAATACGCCAAGCCGATCGGTGTCGTCGCGGCGCTGACGCCGTCGACCAATCCGGGCGCAACGCCGGTCAACAAGGCAATGATGGCGCTGAAGGGCCGCAACGCCATTATCATCGCGCCATCGCCGCTCGGCTACGCCACGACCGCGCGCGCGGTCGAGCTGATGCGGGCGGAGCTTGCATCAATCGCGCTGGATCCGGATCTGGTGCAGGTGCTGCCGGCGCCGGTGACCAAGGAGGCGACCGACGCCTTGATGAAAGTGGTCGATCTCGTCGTGGTTACTGGATCCCAGGACAACGTCCGCCGTGCGGCCGCCAGCGGCACGCCGGCCATCGGCGTCGGCGTCGGCAACGTCCCGGTGATCATCGACGAAACGGCCGATCTCACAGAGGCGGCGGCGAAGATCGCGGCGTCGAAGACCTTCGACAACGCCACCTCCTGTTCGTCGGAGAACGCGCTGGTGATCGTCGATGCGGTCTACGATCAGGCGATCGATGCCTTGCGCCAGGCGGGCGCCTATCTCTGCAGCGCGGAGGAGAAGCAGCGGATCGAGAGTACGTTGTGGCAGGGCGGCAAGCTCGACCGCAATCTGATCGCGCGGGATGCTTCTGTGCTGGCGTCCGCGTTCGCGTTGCCGGCGGAAGCCGCATCGGCGCGGTTCTTCCTTGCCGAGGAGGTCGGAGTCGGAAAAGCGCATCCGCTGTCGGGCGAGAAGCTCGCGCTGGTGCTCACGGTGTATCGCGCTCGCGACTTCGCCGCCGCCAAGGCGATCGTGCACGACATTCTCGCTTACCAGGGGCGCGGCCATTCGGTCGGGCTGCATTCGCGCAACGCCGCGCGCGGCGATGAACTCGCGGCCGATCTCGACGTCGCGCGCGTCCTGGTGAATTTTGCCCACACCTTCGGCAATGGCGGCGGGTTCGACTCGGGTCTCAACTTCACGCTGTCGATGGGCTGCGGCTCCTGGCAGAAGAACTCGATCTCCGAAAATCTCAACTATCGCCACTTCCTCAACATCACTCATCTGGTGCGGGTGATCCCGGAGGATCGTCCGAGCGAGCAGGAGCTGTTCGGGCCGCATTGGGCGAAGATCGGCTACACGCCGCGCGGCGACGCGTCGTGATCCCGGGGCAGTGATGATGAATCTGCTCGAATACGCCGCCAAGACTCTGGTGCTGACGCCTGCCGGCATCGCGACGCTGCCGGCGCGCCTTTGCGCGACGCCCGAGGAAGCCGCCGCTGCCGTCGCCGCGCTGGGACCGGCGATGGTCAAGGCGCAGGTGCCGACCGGCAAGCGCGGCAAGGCTGGCGGCATCCGGCCGGCAGATAGCGCCGAGCAGGCCGAAGCGGTCGCGCGCGACATCCTGGCGATGACCATCGATGGCCATCGGGTGTTCAGCGTGCTGGTCGAGCAGCGTGCAACTATCGCGCGGGAGTACTATGTCGCTGTGCTGTGCGACCCGGTGCGCCGCACCCCGCTCGTGCTGTTTTCTCCGGACGGCGGAGTCGAAATCGAAGCCACGGCGGCGCGCGCGCCGGCGAGGTTGCGCCGCCACGAGGTCGATCTGCTGCACGGCTTTACGCGGGACGAGGCGGAGCAGTTCACGGCCGGGCTCGATCTGCACGACGCGCGCGGCGCAGTCGTCGATGTGCTGGTCCGGCTCTACGACGCCTTCGTTGGCAGCGACGCCGAACTGGTCGAGATCAATCCGCTGGCGGTGCTGGTGGACGGGCGTGTCGTTGCCCTCGATGCCAAGGTCACGCTCGATGACGCGGCCGCATTTCGTCAGCCGGTGCTCGCCGCCGCCGCGGCGGCCGAACCAGCGACCGAGCTGGAGCGGCGTGGCGCGGCCGCCGGTCTGAAATTCCTGCAGTTCGACGGCAATGTCGGCGTACTCGCCAACGGCGCCGGGCTGACCATGACGACGATGGACGTCATCCGGCATTACGGCGGCCGGCCGGCCAATTTCCTCGAGATCGGCGGCGAGGCGTACACCAAGTCGGAGATTGCACTCGGGCTGGTGCTGGACAATCCCGGAGTGAAGAGTCTCGTCGTGAATTTTTGCGGCGCGTTCGCGCGGACCGATGTGATGGCCGCAGGCGTCGTGCAGGCCTGGCACAAATTGAATCCGTCGGTCCCGGTGTTCTTCTCGATTCACGGCACCGGCGAAGACGAGGCGATCCGGCTGGTGCGCGAGCAACTCGGGATCGAGCCGTTCGACCTGATGGAAGACGCGGTCAAGGCTGCCGTCGAGGCCGCGTCATGATCATCTTCCGCAAGCAGCACCGCGTTCTGGTGCAGGGGATCACCGGCAAGCAGGGCTCGTTCTGGACCGAGAAGATGATTGGCGCCGGCACCCGCATCGTCGCCGGCGTCAATCCGAAGCGGGCCGGCGACATCTATCTCGATGCGCCGATCTATGCGTCGGCGCAACGCGCGATGGCCGAGACGCCGTTCGACGTCGCGGTGATGTTCATCCCGCCGGCGCTGGCGAAGCATGCGGCGCTCGACGCGATCGAGGCCGGCGCGAAGCTGCTGGTGGTGCTGACCGAGCACATCCCGATTCACGACGTGATGGCGATCCATGCGGTGGCGCGGATCAACGGGACTCGCATTCTTGGGCCGAACACGGCCGGACTGGTGACGCCGGGCGAAGGCTTCGTCGGCATCATGCCCGGACACAACGACACCATCTTCCGCCCCGGTGCGATCGGCGTGGTGTCGCGCAGCGGCAGCCTCGGCACGCTGGTGTCGCTGAATCTCACCCGCGCCGGGCTCGGGCAGTCCGCCTTCATCGGCATCGGCGGCGATCCGATGATCGGCACCACGACGCGTGACGCTCTCGAAGCACTCGATCGCGATCCGCGGACGCAGGCGGTCGTCCTGGTCGGCGAGATCGGCGGCGCGATGGAGGAAGACGCGGCGATTCACGCGGCGGGAATGTCGAAGCCGGTAGTTGCCTTCATCGCCGGCCGCGCGGCGCCGCCCGGCAAGAAGATGGGCCACGCCGGCGCCATCGTCGGCGCGTCCGGCGGCAGCTACGCGGGCAAGCGCAATGCGCTCGAGCGTGCGGGAGTGACCGTCGTCGACACCCCGGCGGAGATCCCGGACGCTGTTCGGCGTCGATTGGCCGAGCGGCCACCGCAAGTCGCAAGTCACTGACATCCGGGGCGCAACGCAAGCTGCTGCGTGAGCTGCCATCGCCAATCTTCTCGAATCCAGCCGACCAACAGGAACCGACCATGAAGATGACCACCGAAGAAGCCTTCGTCAAAGTGCTGCAGCGCCACGGCATCCAGCACGCTTTCGGGATCATCGGTTCGGCCTTCATGCCGATCTCGGATCTGTTTCCGAGGGCCGGCATCATCTTCTGGGATTGTGCGCACGAGGGCAACGCGGCGCTGATCTGCGACGGCTTCACCAGGTCGACCGGGAAGATCGCGATGCTGGTTGCGCAGAACGGGCCGGGTATCACCAATTTCGTCACCTCGGTGAAGACGGCCTACTGGAATCACACGCCGATGCTGCTGGTAACGCCGCAGGCCGCCAACAAGACGATCGGGCAGGGTGGCTTTCAGGAAGTCGAACAGATGGCGCTGTTTCGCGACATGGTCTGCTATCAGGAAGAGGTGCGCGATCCGTCGCGGATCGCCGAGGTGCTGAACCGCGTGATCGGCAAGGCGATCCGTGGCTCGGCGCCGGCGCAGATTAACGTGCCGCGCGATTTCTGGACCCATGTGATCGACATCGAACTGCCGCAGATCGTTAGCTTCGAGCGCCCGAGCGGTGGCCCCGCGGCGATCGCCGAGGCGGCGCGGCTGCTGTCGGGTGCGCAATTTCCGGTGATCCTGGCCGGCGCAGGCGTGGTGATCGGCGATGCGATTGCTGACACGGTGACGCTCGCCGAGCGGCTCGACGCGCCGGTGTGCTCCGGCTATCAGCACAATGACAGCTTCCCCGGCAGCCACCCGCTGGCGCTCGGCCCGCTCGGCTACAACGGCTCCAAGGCCGCGATGGAGGTGATCGCCAGGGCCGACGTCGTGCTGGCGCTCGGCACACGGCTCAATCCGTTTTCGACCCTGCCGGGCTATGGCATCGACTACTGGCCGAACAACGCCAAGCTGATTCAAGTGGACATCAACCCGGATCGGATCGGCCTCACCAAGCCGGTGAGTGTCGCGATCGCTGGCGATGCCGCCCAGGTGGCGCGGCAGATATTGGCGGAGCTCGCACCGCACGCCGACGATTCCGGCCGCGACGCGCGCAAGGCGATCGTTCATCAGGCGAAGTCGGCGTGGCTGCAGGCGTTGTCGGGGATCGATCACGAGGACGACGACGACGGTACCAATTGGAACGAACGCGCACGGACGCGCGATCCGGAGCGGATGTCGCCGCGCCAAGCCTGGCGCGCGATCCAGGACGGTTTGCCGAAGCAGGCGATCATCTCGTCCGACATCGGCAACAATTGCGCGATCGGCAACGCCTATCCGACGTTCGACGAGGGCCGCAAATATCTCGCGCCGGGCCTGTTCGGCCCCTGCGGCTATGGCTTTCCGGCGATCGTTGGCGCCAAGATCGGCCAGCCCGACGTGCCCGTGGTCGGCTTCGCCGGCGACGGTGCCTTCGGCATCTCGATGAGCGAGATGGGCTCGATCGGTCGCAAGCCGTGGCCGGCGATCACCATGGTGATCTTCCGCAACTATCAATGGGGCGCCGAGAAGCGCAATACCACGCTGTGGTACGACGACAATTTCGTCGGCACCGAACTCAATCCCAATCTCAGCTACGCTCGCGTGGCGGAAGCTTGCGGGCTGAAGGGCGTGGTTGCGCGAACCGCCGGCGACCTGACCGCGGCGATCAGCACGGCCTGCGCGGCGCAGGACGACGGCGTCACCACCTTCATCGAAGTGATCCTGAATCAGGAACTCGGCGAGCCGTTCCGTCGCGACGCGATGAAGAAGCCGGTGGTCGTGGCGGGCATCGATCCAGCGGACATGCGTCCGCAGCGATGATGCGGAGGGAGGCGTCCGACCCGCTCCGACCCGGGCGCCGATGTCGTTCGACGCTAGTCCGGCATGGGCACCGGGAGGGCGGTGACCGACTTGATCTTCTCCATCGCGAACCGCGATGTGACGTTCTTGAGCAAGGCGGTGCTGATCAGCTTGCGATAGAACGTGTCGAAGCTCTTCATGTCGGCCGTGACCACGCGAAGCACGTAGTCGACGTCGCCGGCCATCCGGTAGATTTCCATCACTTCCGGCATGGCGCTGAGGGTCTGCGAGAATTGGACCTGCCAGCCCTTGGAATGATCTCCGCTCTCGACGAACACGAAGACGGACAGGCCGAGCCCGATTTTCGCCTGATCGACCAGCGCCACCCGTCCGGTGATGACGCCCTCCATTTCCAGCCGCTGCATGCGCTTCCAGCAGGGTGTGGATGACAGGCCGATCCGACTGGCGATTGCCGCGACCGAAAGAGACGCATTCTCCTGCATCACCTGCAGGATCTTGCGGTCGAGTGCATCGAGCGGACGGGACATGTCGGGCGATAACCAAAGAGCATTCGAGTACATCGCCATCACCGACCGCCGACGCCATTGGAGCGTGCGTCGATAGATCGGCACCGATTACGTCCGATCTAACGGCGGGGCGCGAGCAAATACAACGGCTCTCACGTAATTTGAAACGGCGTTTTCCCAGGCGCTTGTTTCGGAGAACAGCTCACTCTTCGTGCCTCGACTGTGAGTTAATCATTGCGGCGGCCCAAATGACGTTGGCATCGTCGGCTGTCGATTTAGGCCTCCGCGGAGGAAGTCCGATGACCGCGAGTGGGTGAGTCCGCTATGCTGCGCGGCCGGTGAACTCCGCAGCCCAGCCGGCGGCATCGCTGAGATAACGCAGCGCCTTGATCCGCCGCGTCGAGGTCAGCCGGAAATTGTGCTCGAGACCTGCCGGCACCACGATGAAATCACCCGGCCCGACGTGAAGCGCGGCCCGCTGGCCGTCGACGATGACGCCGAAGACGCCCGCGCCGTCGAGGATATGACGGATTTCGTCGCCGCCATGCCGGTGCCAGCTCTCGAATTTGGTAGCCAACTCTTCGTTGTCCGGCCGGTCGGGATGCAGCACGATCAAATCGCGCGCGGGAAACTCTGGGCGCGGCGGCACCGCGGACAGCAACTGCTCTTCGGCATGGCGATCCAGCAGAGGTTGGTGCAACAACGACTCCAGCCCTGCCGGAATTGGCTGGTGCTCGACGACGATGCGATGGGTTCTTGCCAGGAGCGCAATGTCGTCAGCAGTCGCTTTGCGTCCGTCGTCGAACAATAGGGTTGCCATTGAGTGGTCCTTCATTTGTCACGCAGTGTTCGAATGCGTGAGGGGATTGGGGGCTCATCCATGTGAAAAAGTCGGTTCAGTCCGGATGTCGGCGACGCTGCAGAGCGCGGTAGCGAGTTCGTCGTTTGGCGCTGTCCCGCAGGCGTCCGCGGCGCATTGCTGGCAATGGTGCGAGACGCGCAGATAGCGTTCGGCATCGGCGCGCGCGACATAGCGCTTCATCAATCCGGGCGCTGGCAGATGCGCGAAGCGGTGCTGCGGGACCAAAGGAATGATGTTGATGAGATGCGCGCCGGCATGGGCGACCCGTTCGGCAATGTCGCTGATGTGGTCTTCGTTGACGGTGGGGATCAGCACGGTGTTGACCTTGACGGCAAGGCCTCGGGCCGATGCCTGCGCGATGCCGTCGATCTGGTTGCCGATCAGTCGCTCGGCGGCCTCGATGCCGTCGAGCCGGCGGTGGCGCCAGGCGATCGACGGCGTGATCCGAGCCTGAATAACCGGATCGACGGCGTTTACGGTGACCGTCAGGGTCGTGATGCCGAACGCGGCGATGTGGTCGATCTGGTCTGGCAGCAGCAACCCGTTGGTCGAGAGGCAAAGCGCGAGATCGGGCCAGCGCTCGTGCACTTTCGCGAGCGCGTCGAGTGCGTGGTGCGTTGCCAGCGGCTCGCCGGGACCGGAGATGCCTACTACCGACAACGTAGGAGAGAGGGCTCGTGTTCTTGTGACGAGTTCGATCGCCTGCGTCGGTGTCAGCAGCCTGGATGCTTGATCTGAGTGATGATCCTGCTGATCGAACGCCTGGGCGCAGAAGGCACAGTCGACGTTGCAGGTGGGACTGACCGGAAGATTCAGCCGCGTGATCCGGACGCTGGTCTGTACAGACGGGAGAACATTGTGACGATTCCCGTCCGGCGCTGGAAACGCCGGCATTGGCGTCGTCATCGTCTGCGATAGACCGGCGCCGCCTTCGGTCATGACGTGACGCTCCGGCGCAGCAAGCCGCTCTCTGCCAGTTCGCGCACGGCGGTGTCGACGGCGTCCTCGGTCTCGAAGGCGAGAATGCCGAGCGCGGTCAGCCGATTGACGCCGCATTCGCCGATCCGTGCGACGATCACGGCGCTGCAGTCGGCGACCAGCTCCACCGACTCGTCCATCGGCTCGCGTCGCGCCTCGCGACGATCCGCTCCGCAGGCGGGCCGGTTGGTTCTGGTTTCCAGCAGGTGCGGCGTGCCGTCGGCGAAATTCCAGATCTGGAATCGCGTCGCGTAGCCGAAATGTTCGGTCACGGTGACGCCGTCGCCGGTGGCGATCGCGACTTTGATCTGCCGTGCGGTCGGTGTCGGCGAATCCATGGGCACCACGTGGTTTGTGAACCGGATCCGTAAAATCGTCTCGTTGTGCGAACGCCCTTGTTTAGCGCAACCGGCGGAGGAAGAATTTTCGTAGTCCCGCGGCAAGAGTGATGAGCATTTCGAAATTTCGTCGGCCGCTGGTGTCCGCTGCTACGCACGACGTGAACTCATCCCCGGGATGTAGCGAGTGGGTCGCTGCCATCCCGATCACCATGGTCGATACGGCGACCGCCTCGCGTTGTCGTCACGCGCCGGACTCGCATCGATCGAGAAACGACTTCCACGCGATCATCGGTAGTTGAAACAACTCTGCTGCGATCGTGCCCGGTGAGCAGGCTTCTTGCTGAACTAATCCGAGCATATTGACGACGATCAGCAGGGAGCATCACCTTGCGCAGGGCCCGTCTCGGCGTGGCGATCCGCAGCGGCGGAAAATCGAGGGACAGATCGTGAGCCTGGCAGAATTCGCCCAGCCGAAGGGCCGTGCGCCGACGGGCGTCATCGACTTGATCGGCAACACGCCTCTGGTTTATCTGGCGCGGCTCGATACGGGCCCATGCCGCTTGTTCGCCAAGCTCGAAGGCCAGAATCCCGGCGGATCGATCAAGGATCGTCCGGCGCTGGCGATGATCGAGGCATTCGAGCGCAGCGGAGAATTGCGTCCCGGCGGCACCTTGGTCGAGGCGACCGCCGGCAACACCGGCCTCGGTCTGGCGTTGATCGCGTCCCTCAAGGGCTATCGGCTCATTCTGGTGATCCCGGACAAGATGAGCCGGGAGAAGGTGCTCCACCTCAAGGCGATGGGCGCCGATGTGGTGATGACCCGGTCCGATGTCGGCAAAGGGCATCCGGCGTACTATCAGGACCTCGCTCGCAAGATTGCAGCGGAAACACCCGGCGCCGTCTTCGTCAATCAGTTCGCCAACCCTGCCAATCCGCTGGCGCATGAGTCTGGCACCGGGCCGGAGATCTGGGAGCAGATGGGCCGCCGGGTCGATGCCGTGGTGTGCGGCATCGGGTCCGGCGGGACGTTGACCGGCATCGGCCGGTTTTTCGCGCGGGCTTCGCCGTCGACCGAGATCATCCTGGCCGATCCGAAGGGATCGGTGCTGGTCGATGTGGTCGAAGGGCGCAAGCCCGGCGAGGTCGGAAGCTGGCTGGTCGAAGGCATCGGCGAAGACTTCGTCCCGGACAATGCCGATCTGCGGTTGGTCACGCGCGGCTACACCGTCACCGACGCGGAATCGTTTCATGCCGCGCGAGAGCTGCTGGGCCGCGAAGGAATTCTGGCCGGTTCGTCGTCGGGAACGCTGCTCGCGGCGGCGTTACGCTATTGCCGGGAGCAGGACCGCCCGAAGCGGGTCGTTACACTGCTGCCGGACGGCGGCAACAAGTATCTGTCCAAGATGTTCAACGACACCTGGATGGCCGATCAGGGCTTCCTCGCGCGCCGTCACGACGGCGATCTGCGCGATCTGATCGTGCGTCGCCACGACGAAGGCGCATCGATCACGGTCGGTCCCGACGACACCCTCAATTTCGCGTATTCGCGGATGAAGCTTTACGAGGTGTCGCAGCTGCCGGTCCTGGTCGACGATCAGGTCGTCGGGATCATCGATGAATCGGATCTGCTGATGGCGACGATCGGCAATCCGGCCAAATTCGCCGAGCCGGTGCATCTGGCGATGAGCAAACGCGTCGAAACGGTGCAGTCGTCAGCACCGTTCGAAAGCCTGATGCCGGTGTTCGATCGCGGCCATGTCGTGGTCGTGGTCGACGGTGTTCGCTTTCTCGGCCTGATCACCCGGATCGACCTGATCAACCACCTCCGCAGCAAGGTTCACTGACAAGGTTCAACGCAATGGATAAGTCGACCAACGTCCGGACACGAGGCGTCAACACCCGCGCCGTGCACGGCGGCCAGCAATTCGATCCGGCGACCGGCGCGGTGACGACGCCGATCTACGCCACCTCGACATTCGCGCAGTCGGCGCCGGGCGTGCACAAAGGGTACGAATACGCGCGATCACAGAACCCGACACGGGCGGCATTCGAAGCGGCGATCGCCGACGCCGAGCGCGGCATCGCCGGTTTCGCGTTCGCCTCTGGTCTCGCGGCGGAAGCAGCGCTGCTCGAACTGGCCGAACAGGGCAGCCACGTCGTCGCCTCCGATGATCTGTATGGCGGAAGCTGGCGGCTGTTCCATCGCGTCCGCAGCTATTCGGCCGGTCTCACGATCACTCACGTCGACCCCGCGAATCTCGACGCGCTCCGCGCCGCGCTCCGCCCGAACACGGCTTTCATCTGGATCGAGACGCCGAGCAATCCGACATTGCGGCTGGCGGACCTCGAAGCGATCGCCGCGATCGGGCGCGAGCACAAGGTGCTCACCGTGGTCGACAACACGTTCGCCTCGCCGGCGGTGCAACGTCCGCTCGAGCACGGCATCGACATCGTGGTTCACTCGGTCACCAAATATATCGGCGGCCATTCCGACATCGTCGGCGGCGCCATCGTGGTGCGCGATCCAGAACTGATCCAGAAGCTGCAATTCCTGCAGAACGCCACCGGCGGCATCCTCGATCCGTTTTCGAGCTTCCTGGCGCTGCGCGGGATCAAGACGTTGCCGTTGCGGCTGCAGCGTCACAACGCCAACGCGCTGGCGGTGGCGCACTGGCTCGAAGCGCATCCGAAGGTCGAGCGCGTGGTTTATCCCGGCCTCGCCAGCCATCCCCAGCATGCATTGGCGACGCGCCAAATGGATGGCGGCGGTGGCATGGTCGCGGCGTATCTCAAGGCGGACGATCAGCAGACCGTGGCGGTGCTCAGCCGGTTCAAGCTGTTCGCGCTGGCGGAGAGTCTGGGCGCGGTCGAGAGTCTGGTTGGGCAGCCGTGGAGCATGAGCCATGCGTCGCTGCCGGAGCCCGATCGCCTGGCTCGCGACATCCACCCAAATCTGATCAGGCTGTCGATCGGCATCGAAGACGCCGACGACCTGATCGACGATCTCGAACAGGCGCTCGCGGTGCTCTGAATGCCGGTCCTCGCTTCCGCTAATAGGCGGAGGCGAGGCTCGGCTCGATCGCGAAATCCTCGAGCAGATCGGCGTGGTGCCGGCGCGCCACGTCGGGATGCGAGCGCAGCCGGCCCTTGAGGTAGTTGCGGCCGACTTCGCGGAACAGTGGATTGTTGGGATCCTGCGTGATGCCCCGCGCGTGCGGCGCGAGCGAAGGCGGCAGCGACAACACAGGCACGGAAGCGTCGAGCCGGGCGCCGAGGAAAAACGCGACCGACAGCCGATCGCTGCCGGCCGGCGGCGTCACCACGCGATGCACGTTGGCGCGCAGCGTGCCGTTCGAGGCGAGTTCGAGAATCTCGCCGATGTTCACGACGAACGAACCGGGCAGCGGCGGCGCATCGATCCAGCCGTCGTCGGTCTCGACCTGCAGGCCGGCGACCGTGTCTTGCAGAAGGATGGTGACAAAGCCGGAATCCTTGTGCGCGCCGACGCCCTGATCGCTCTCGGTCGCATCGCGGCCGGGATAGCGGATGATCTTGATAAGCTGGTGCGGTGATGGCGCGTGGATCGGTTCGAATACGTCCTCGGGCTGGTCGAGCGCGGCAGCGAACACCCGCAGCACCTTGATCGCGAGCGCGGTCACCTCCAGCTGATAGCGCAGCAGCAGCGGCTTCAATTCCGGCAAGGCGTCCGGCCATTGGTTGGGACCCTGCAGACGTGTCCACGCCGGCGCCGACCGGCTGAACGGGAAGGCCTCACGCTCGGCGCCGATGTCGAGCTGTTCGCGCCAATCTGCCGCGCCACGCGTGAACTCGCGCCCGGCGCGGGTGTAGCCGCGGAAATGTGGGGAGTTGACCATTTCGATCGCGAGCTTGTTGGCATCGGGAAGCGAGAAGAAGTTGCGTGATGCGGTCACCACGTCGCGGATCAGCCGGTCGGAGATTCCGTGACCGACCAGATAGAAAAAGCCGGGGCCGAAAGCCGCATCGCGGACATCTCGCAGGAATGCTTCGCGCCGGGCGTCGCCTGCGTCGAACCGGGTGAGGTCGAGGACAGGGAGCGTTCGGTATGAGCTGGGCATCGGCGGGCCTCCGGTTGGGATCATTGGCGCAAATGATGATGGCGTCCTACACGACTGTCGAGCCGCCGCTGAAAATAGCATCGTCCATGCTTTTCATGCGTCGGCCCGTGCTTAGTTTGTGTCGCCCATCTGGGTGAAGATGGAGAGTCATTCCCGCTCGGCCGATACGGCGGATGCGGCGAGGTCGCCGCCATCGCCCTGATCGCCTGCAGCGGGGCGCTGGCAGGTCCATCGAGCAAGACGGTGACTACGAACGTACCAGAGAACGCAATGAGTGATGCCTGCGGGCGGAAATGCGAATCTCATTTTCCGTCGCGTGCCGAATTTGGACGGTCCTTCTCGCGCTGCTGATTGAAAACGTCGGAAACGGTCTCTAGCATTGAAGGTGGTACTTAACGGACGACGTAACTGCGTGATCAGCAGCATGAAGGCAGCGTGATGGTGGTCGTTCTCGTCGCCATCGTGCAGAGCGTCCGATTGCTCGGCGACGCCGCGGCACGCGCCGTCAACCATCGGATCGCACGCGGCAAGCGATCGACCTCCTGACCGTAACGCATCGCCGCCAACCGAAGGACATCGACCATGTCGCTGCAAACCGTCCAACCGCTTCATCCTGGCAACATTGATACGCTCGCGCTGCACGGCGGTTCGTTTCGCGCCGATCCGGCGACCGGCGCGACGCAGGTGCCGATCTATCAGAGTACGTCGTTCGATCTGCAGAGCACCGAACGCGCCGACCGTCTGGTGAACTTCGAGGAGTTCGGGTTCGTCTATTCGCGGATCGGCAATCCGACCTCGCATGTGCTGGAGGAGCGTCTCGCGGCGATCGAGGGCGGTGCGGCGGCGCTGGCGCTGGCGTCGGGGCAGGCGGCCGTCGCGCTGTCGGTGCTGACGCTGGTGCAGGCCGGCGACAACATCGTCACCGGCACCGATCTCTATGGCGGTACCTGGAATTTCTTCGCCAACCGGCTGGAGCGGTTCGGCATCGAGGCGCGCTTCGTCGATCCGGCGGATCCTGAGGCGTTCCGCGCGGCGACGGACGACCGCACCAGATTGTACTTCGGCGAGACGCTGCCGAACCCGAAGCTCAACGTGTTCCCGATCCGCGAAGTCGCCGACATCGGCCGCAGCTTCGGCATCCCGCTGATCATCGACAACACCGCGGCGCCACTGCTGGCGCGGCCGATCGACCACGGCGCATCGATCGTGGTGCATTCGGCGACCAAATATATCGGCGGCCACGGCACCACCATCGGCGGTGTCATCATCGACAGCGGCTTGTTCCCGTGGGAGGAGTTTGCCGACCGGCACCGGCTGATCACCGGCCCGGACCCGTCCTACAACGGCCGCAACTGGCCGGACATCGCGCGCCCATTTGGGCCGGTGGCTTACGCCTTCGCGGCGCGCGCCGGTCTGCTGCGCGACCTCGGCCCGGCGCTGTCGCCGCAGAATGCGTTTCAGCTGATTCAGGGGCTGGAGACGCTTCCGCTACGCATCCGGCAGCAGACCGCCAACGCGGCCAAGGTGGCGGACTATCTGTCGAAGCATCCCAAAGTCGAGACGGTGATCTATCCGGGCTTGCAGAGCGGCGATGCGCGCCGACGCGCCGACACCTATCTGCAAGGCGGCTATGGCGCGCTGGTCGGCTTCGAACTCCCCGGCGGCTTCGCGGCCGGCCGCCGCTTCATCAACTCGCTGAAGCTGCTGTTCCACGTCGCCAATATCGGTGACGCGCACAGCCTGGCGATCCATCCGTCGTCGACCACGCATGCGCAACTGGCGCCGGAGAAGCAGCTCGCGGCCGGCGTCACGCCCGGCTACGTGCGGCTGTCGGTCGGCATCGAGAGCGTCGACGACATCATCGCCGATATCGCGCAGGCGCTCGACCAGGCCTGATCCATCCTGCAGGAGGCGAGGCGCGCCATGGCGCTCAATCTGAAGAATCCGCAAGTCGAAACCCGCGACCAGCGGCTCGGCACCATCACCCAATGGGACGGTCGCGCCGATCAGCTGGTACGGGACTCGGCCTTCACCTATGGCTGCTCCAAAGGTTGCGACAACGGAGGGCGGCGACTGTGCGAGCAGTCGAGCCCATTCCAGCAGGCCTCGATGTGCGCCGAGCATATCGCCGTCACCAACGCCACGATCATTCAGGAATCGGTGGTGGTGCAGCATTCGCCGATCGGCTGCGCGGCCAGCCAGTCGTTCACCGCCCGCTACTATCGCGATCTCGCGGCGCGGCGCGGCTGGAAGCTCGAAGATCCGAAATCGATCTGCACCAATCTCGGCGAGCAGGACATGGTGTTCGGCGGCGTGGAGCGCCTCGAACAGACCATCCGCGATGCGTTCGAACGGCACAATCCGCGCGTGATCTTCGTCGCCACCTCCTGCGCGACCGGGATCATCGGCGACGATGTCGACGGCGCGGCCAAGCGGGTCGAGGAGGAGATCGGCATTCCGGTCGTGACCCTGCATTGCGAGGGGTTCAAGTCGAAGCACTGGTCGAGCGGCTGGGACGTGATCGAGCACGGCATCCTGCGGCGGCTGGTGCCGCACGCGCCGCAGCGGCAGCCGGATCTGATCAACGTCATTCATCTCGGCGGACCCGACGTGTTCTCGCCATTGCTGGGTCCGCTCGGGCTTCGCGTCAATCTGGTGATGGGCGGCAACACGCTGGAGCGGCTGGCGCAGATGTCGGAAGCCGCCGCGACCGTCACGATGTGCTTCGTGCTGTCCTATCTCGCCACCGGGCTCGAACAGGAATTCGGCGTGCCGGAGGTCAAGGCGCCGCTGCCCTACGGGCTCGACGCCACCGACAATTGGCTGCGCGACATCGCGCGATTGACTAGCGCAGAAGACAAGGTCGAGGCCGTGATCGCCGGCGAGCGCGCACGGATCGCGCCGGAGCTGGCGCGGCTGCGCAACGCGCTCAAAGGCAAGCGCGGCTTCGTTGCCGCGGGAGCCGCGTTCGCGCACGGCCTGCTGGCGGATCTGCGCGAACTGGGCGTCGACGTCGATAGTGCGTTCTCGTTCCACCACGATCCGGCCACCGACAGCGGCGACCCGCAGCAGGATTCGCTCGGCCACCTGGTCGACGTCTGGGGTGACGTGCCGAACTACACGGTCAGCCCTGACCAGCATTTCCAGGCTCACGCGGCGTTGCAGCGGGCGCGGCCGGACTTCGTGATCTGCCGTCACTCCGGCACGATGGCGGTGCTGGCCGGGCGGATGGGAATCCCGGTGCTGCCGATCTTCTATTCCAACGACGGTCTCGGCTACGAAGGCCTGCTGACGATCGGCCGCGCTATCCTCCGAGTGTTGCCGCGCAAGAGGTTCTATGACGACGTCGCCGCGCACAGCTCCTTCCCGTATCAACCGTGGTGGCTGGCGGAAACCGACCCCTACGCCGCCATTGCCGAACCGGCCTGAGAAAGACCAAGCATGCTGTCTCCCGTCACCGACAATCTCGACGCTTCCGGCGCGTTCTGCAGCTCGCTGGGCGCGATCGAGCAGGTTCGCTACGGCTGTAGTCTGGGCGCGCTCGCGAGCGTGATCGCAATTCCTGGTGCGGTGCCCATCACGCATTGCGGACCGGGCTGCGCCACCAAGCAATTCCACGCGCTGTCCGGAATCAACGCCTATCAGGGCGGCGAATTCCACGTGCCGAGCAGCAATCTCGGCAACCAGGAAGTGATCTTCGGCGGCGCCGATCGCCTCGACGAACTGATCCGGTCGACGCTGAAGGTGATGCAGGCCGATCTGTTCGTGGTGCAGTCCGGCTGCATCCCGGGGCTGGTCGGCGACGACGTCGGCAGCGTCGTGCGGAGCTATCAGAAACAGGGCGTGCCGATCGTTTTCGCCGAGACCAGCGGCTATCGCGGCAATAATTTCACGGGCCACGAAACCGTCATTCGCGCTATCATCGACCAGTTCGTTGACACCAACGATGCGCCGCTGCAGCACGGCCTGGTCAATGTCTGGTCGTTGCTGCCCTATCAGAATCCGTTCTGGCGCGGCGATCTCACCGAGATCAGGCGGATCCTCGAAGGCATCGGGCTTCAGGTCAACATCCTGTTCGGCCCGTCGTCGGCCGGCGTCGAGGAGTGGCGCGCGATTCAGCGTGCGCAATTCAATCTGGTCCTGTCGCCGTGGCTCGGCCTCGCCACCGCCGCGCATCTCGAAGACCTTTACGGCCAGCCGTTCCTGCACGTGCCGACGATCCCGATCGGCGCCAAGGCCACCAGCGCCTTCCTGCGCCAGGTGGTCGATTTCGCAGGTCTCGATCGCGCCCGTGCGGAGGTCTTCATCGCGCAGGAGGAGAAGGAGCACTACGTCTATCTCCGCGACTTCGCCTCGTTCTACGCCGGCTGCACCAGCCAGTATCGGCTGCCGTCGACAGCGATCGTGGTCAGCGAAAGCGCCTACAATCTCGCGGTGGCGAGTTTCCTGGTTGAGCAGCTCGGTCTCAATCCGGGTCCGATGGTGATCAGCGAGAATCCGCCGGCGGATTTTCGCGAGACGATCCAGAAGCAATATCGCGCGCTGGCCGATAACACGGGTGCCGAGGCTCTGTTCGAGCAGGACGGTCACCGGATTCACGAATTGATCCGGCAGGCCGATTTCACGGGCGAATTGCCGATCGTGTTCGGCTCGACCTGGGAGGCGGCGCTGGCGGACAAGATCGGTGCGCCGCTGGTCGAGATCGGCTATCCGTGCACCGACGAGGTCGTGCTGTCGCGCGCCTATGTCGGCTATCGCGGCGCGCTGGCGCTGATCGAGCGCACCTATACGACGGTGGTTCGCGCCAGCACGATGGGGTAGTGCGCAACCGAGGCGTCGTCCGGCGGTCGCGTTACCTGACAATTGAGAGTTGGCGCGGCTTATTAATTTCGCTGGCGGAGCGCTGAAGAATATCACGGGTGATATCGAGCGTCGCTTCGATCAGATCGGTGCCGACGTCGAGATGAGTGCAGGCGCGCATCCGGCCGCCCATAATCGAAACCAGAACACCGTTCTGACGCAGCGCGGCTGTGAGGTCTTCATTGGAGATGCCGGCGTTGCCGACGTCGAAGAACACCAGATTGGTCTCGGGGGACTGCACGTCGACGCCGTCAAACTGCGATAGCCCGTCGGCGAGCAGCCGGGCGTTGGCGTGATCGTCGGCGAGGCGGTCGATGTTGTGATCGAGCGCGTAGTGGCAGGCGGCGGCACAGATGCCGGCCTGCCGCAGCGAGCCGCCGAGCCGCTGTTTCCAGCGCCAGACCTCGTCGATGAAGTCGCGTGACCCGGCGAGCACCGCGCCGAGCGGCGCGCCGAGGCCTTTGCTGAAATCGATCCAGACGGAGTCCCAGCCCGCCACCATCTCGAGCGGCGCGACGCCAGCGGCGACGCTGGCATTCAGCAGCCGTGCGCCGTCCATATGCGTCGCGAGGCCGGCGGCCTTGGCGAGAGCCGCGACCGAAGCGAGTGTGGAGATGTCCCAGACCGTGCCGCCGCCGAGATTGGTCGTCTGCTCGACGCTCACCAGCGTCTGCTTCGCCTGATGCCGGTCCGGCGGACGAAGCGCTGCGCGGAGCGTATCGGGCGAGAATTGTCCATTGGCGCCCCGCAATGCTTTGATCTGAACGCCACCGAGCGCGGCGTGGGTGCAGCCCTCGAGCGAAACGATGTGCGCAACCTCATGCGCCAGGATCTCGTCGCCCGGGCGGCAATGCGCGAGCGTCGCTGCGATATTGCAGATGGTGCCCGAGGGCATGAACACGGCGGCCTGCTTGCCGAGCAGCGCGGCGACGCGCTCGCACAGGCTGTTCACCGTGGGATCGGCGCCGATCTGTTCGTCGCCAACGTCCGCCGCCGCCATCGCGGCCCGCATGCCCGCGCTCGGCCTTGTCTGCGTATCCGAGAGCAGATTGATCCGGATCGGTGGAAGGCTCGGGTCGTCGGGGACGGGCGCGTACACCATGGCTAGGTCACGGCAACGTGCACGGACGTGCTGATGCTGCGACCGTCTTCGTGGGTCCAGACGAACTTGAAGTCGGTCGCAGCGGCAACGCGCGCGTGAAAGACAAGGTCCGGATTGGCTGAGGTCGCGTTGCGAAAGTCGATGTGCAGAAACGTCTCGCCATTGGCCTGGGCCTCGAAGCGGGCCAGGATGTCGCGAGGGATCGGCTGCCCATCTGGCGTCCGGCGCAGACCGGTTTCCATCGGATGTTCGAGCAGCGTGCGGATCTCGATGATCTCTCCTGCTTTCGCAGCGGGAGGAATCCTGACGCGCGGGCGGCTGCTGAGCGGAGCGGTCACGTCAGGAACCCTCCGACACTCACCTTGATCTCCGCCGCGGCGCGATCGACCGTGCCGTCGCTGTGTTCGGCAAACACCAGAAGCGTTTGCCTTTCGGCGAGCCGGATCCGCATCGAAACCTGGGCCTTGCCGGAGGCTGGCGTCAGCCTGAAGCTGGCGATCCCCGGCGTGGGGTTCCTGGTCGCGATGAGGTGAATGGCGCGGACATGGCGCTCCGCAGTCATAGGGCTGTCGACCAGGACGGTGACCGGCACCGCCGCGCCGTTTTCGGCGGTCTCCGGAACTTGCAGCACAATCCCGCCGTCCCGAGGCGTCGCGCTTCCTATCAACTCACCGATCGCCGCCTCGATTCGATCGGACGTCGGGGCCTTCACAATCGGAATGATCGATGCGACCAATCCGACCGCAGCCGCGACCAGCATCTCACGCCGGTCGACCGAAAGCGGTGTGCTGTCCCGATGCTCGTTCATCACGGGGAATCCGACGTCACGAGATCAATCTGCTGCATGAGGCGTAAAATCGCCCGAACGAAACGGTCTCGGCAAGCGGTCGCCAAAAATAAGTAGTAAGGCCTCTTATATGTCGCTCGATGGAGGCGAACGTTCTGTCGGCGCGATGAAGTCGATCGACTTATTCTCGCGCCCTGCGACAGATCTTCGAATCGATTGCGTCGCTACCTCTTGGGGTACGCTCGACCGCTTCGCCCGTCCACCATGCTCGCCCTCTCGCATGTTGTCCGTAGGCTCGCTTCGTACCGCAGCGTCAGGCGCCGCTATCATGCAAAGCCGATTGTCGGAGCAGTGTTGAGAGCGCTGGAAAGCGGTGACGATCAACCGTGCCGGCACATCTTCCTTCGCGATTCGTCATGGTGATCGACCTGCTACGTCGGCCGAGATCAGTGGCGATCGAAAGATCAATCGACTGCAACTAGGAATGATTAGTTCAATTTCCAAATCGAACAGCATGAACGATGCGGGGCGGCGACGGTGGATGGCCGATTGTTGTCGATCGGGTGATGAATATGAAATTGACCGATGACACGTCGTCTATCGATACTTGGAAGACTGCTAACAAGGAAGCAGGCGCTGCCTGGACAAGATTCGTCGCAATCGTTGCTTGTTCGGAATGTTGGCGTGGTTCGATCTGGCGGCAGTACCTGCGTGCAGGTTCAGCACGACATTGATCTAAGGAATTGAGGAGCGTGATAATATGGCAGACGATCCGAACAGGGGCTGGCCGACCGGTCTGACCATCGCGGAATCGGAAGAAATCCACAAGCATGTGATCGACGGCACGCGCATCTTCGGCGCGATCGCGATCGTCGCTCACTTTCTCGCTTTCGTCTATTCGCCCTGGCTGAAGTAAGGAGATCAGCAGATGTCAAATCAGGCAAGAATCTGGACCGTCGTCAAGCCGACCGTGGGATTGCCGCTGTTTCTCGGCAGCGTCGCCGTGATCGCCATTCTCGTTCACTTCGCGGTGCTGACCCACACCACCTGGTTCCCGAAATACTGGAACGGCAAGGCGGCCGCGATCGAGACCTCCGTCAGCACGGGGTGAGCGAAGCTTCAGCGACCTTGAAGCGGGGCCGGGATCTACGGATCCCGGCCTTTCGATTATTCCGTCGCGTGCATCGTCAAAGTACAATCAGCTCGACACCGCTTCCGCTCACGGTCGATGCAGCAACTCGGCAACGGCCTGCCGGGCGATTTCGTTTTCCGCGGCCGTACCGATCGAGATCCGGACCCAATTCTCCAGCGGCGGGTGACCGCGGCCGATGTCGATCCCCTTGGCCGCCAGTTCTGATGCGATCATCCGCTGCGGACGCCCCGCGTCGAAGAACACGAAATTGGCGCGGGACTCGGTAAAGCGTCGATTGTGCTGTCGGAACAGCGCGTGCCACGCCTCGCGCTCGACCGCGATCCTGGTGCGCGTGGCCTCGATGAAGCTGTGGTCCTGGAGGCTGGCGCTTGCGGCGACGAGGCCGAGCCGGTTCAGGTTGAAGTATGCGCCGATGCCGATCTGCGCCATCGCCGCAGCGAGGTCGGGCGGGGCGAGGGCGTAGCCGAAGCCGAGCCCGGCAAGGCCGTGAAGCTTGGCGAAGGTGCGAAAGACGACCACGCGGGCCCCGCGGCTGAGCAGCCGCGCGGCGGTTCGCTCGCGGAAATCCGGCAGGAAGTCGAGATAGGCTTCGTCGACCAGCACCAGCGTGCGCTGTGAAAGCTCGGACACGACATCGAGAAAGCGTTGCCTGTCTTCGACGAGGCCGGTCGGATTGTGTGGATTGACGAGATAGACCGCTCTGGTCTGCGCGTTCAGTCGTTGCAGGAAAGCGGGAAGGTCGTTTCCCAAACGATCATCGAGCGGAACGCCGACCACGTTGCCGCCGGCCGGCGCAACTGCGTCGACTAGCGCGGTGTAGCCCGGCTCGGAATAGAGAAAATCGCTACCCGGCCCTCCGTGCGCAGCCAGATACAGGCCGAAAACATTGAGCACTTCGCCAAGGACGATTTGCTCCGGAGCGACATTGTCCTCGGCGGCGATGGTCGCTTTCAGGGCGGCGATAGCGTCGCCGGCATAGCGGCTGACGCCGGGGAGGGCGTCATTGATCGCTTGCAGCGCCCGTGGCGACGGGCCGATTGGGTTCTCGTTCAGTGACAGGCGAAGCGGTTTGGTCGTCGAAGCAATGGTCATCATCGTCCCGGCCCGGCGTTACTCTTGCATGCCATCATCGCCCAGAAAATTTAGCAAGCAAAGACCGTCGCGTGCCAGTCCTCGCGGTTCCCGCACGGAACAGCTGTGTTTTGGCGCGGTTCTGATCGGACGAATTGAGCTGATTAGTAAGGTTTGGATCGCGAATGTTGTTGGTAATTGAGTAATTGATTGAGGCGACGCAGTCCCGTTGCGTCGATGGCGGTGTTGATTTTTCATGTGTGTGCCGGAGCAGGAATGAACTACACGCGTGCGTGCCGTGAAAATAGCGGCGGCGTGGCTTGCATTGAGACGGTGTGTTCATCGCTATTTTTGCGCGTGTCTCGACTCCGTGTAGCTGCGGCGGCATCATTCGCTGCGGTTGTCACTACCCCGGGCTCTCGCGATCGTACGGGCGGAGATGTCGATCCATGGCGATTGCCGTCGATGCTTGTGTTGTCGTCGCGTGCGCCTATCGCAGGCTCGGATCGGATGTACGTCCGGCGCTTCTGCGACAGGTGCGAACGGCGGCGCGGAGCCCGGGGGCTTTTTATCCGGCTGGCATGTTGCGGCCGATCCTGCAATTCGCCGCCATCTGCTTCGTTCACGCCCGTCGTGACCGAAGCGCCATAAGCACGATCCGGCTCCACGCCCGCGAGCCTCGCAATTTCCGATCCTGGAGAACCTGATGTCACGATCGAAATCCAAGAGTGATGGTGTGTCGCGTCGCACGTTGTTGAAGGCGACCGGCGCGGCTGGCCTCGTGGCGTCGGCCGGTGCCGTGACCAGCAACATCTTTTCGCCGGCGATCGCAGGCCCGGCGCCGAAAGTGCGGCTGGCCTGGACCGAGGTCGCGGCGTGCCACTCGCCGCTCGGGTTCGGCGTCGCCAAGGGGCTCTACGCCAAGCACAATCTCGACGTCGAACTGTTCTTTCAGGGCGCCAGCGGCCAGACGCTGATCCAGGCGCTCGCCACCGGCAAGGCCGACGTCGGCGCGGGGCTGATCGGCGACTGGCTGAAGCCGCTGGAGCAGGGGTTCGACGTCAAGCTGTTCGTCGGCTCGCACGGCGGCTGTCAACGGTTGCTGGCTTCGCAGGCTTCGGGCATCAAGGACATCGCCAGCGTCAAGGGCAAGACCATTGCCAGCTACGATGTGGTGTCGCCGCCCAAGGTAGCGTTCCAGGTCACGTTGGCGAAGGCCGGCATCGATCCGGAAAACGACGTCACCTGGAAGGTGGTGCCGTTCGACCTGGTCGGCGAGGCGGTCAATCGCGGCGACGCCGACATCGCGGCGCATCTCGATCCGTGGGCGTTCTCGATCGAGAAGAAGTTCAATCTGGTGAAGATCGCCGACACTCAGACCGGCGTGTATGAGGGCCACACCTGCTGCGTGCTCGGCGCCAATGGCCCGTTCCTGAAGGCCAACAAGGATGCGGTGCGCCGGCTCGCCGAGGCCAATATCGAGGTTCACGATTACGTCGCCGGTCATGTCGAAGAAGCGGCGAAGTGGTATCTCGACGAGTTGAAGCCCGCCGGCCTGACCCTCGCCGAACTGACCGAGATCCTCGGCTCCTTCGTGCTGCACAACCATCCGATCGGACAGCCGCTGGTCGATCAGATTCGCAGATCGGCGGAAGATCTCAAGCTGGTGAAGGTGCTGGATTCGTCCACGGATCCGACGGCCTTCGCCGAGCGCGTCACCGTCAATCTGCTGGCCTGAGGTCGCTGCGATGACCGATGCGGTGCAGACGAACGGCGAGGGCGCGATCACCGCCCGCGTCCCGATCTTTCCAAGGCTGTGGCGCGACGGTCTGTTGGCCGGCTTGTCCTGGTGCGCTGCCAGCGTCGTGACAGTGAGCCTTCCGGATGTCGTACCGTGGGGCAGCGGACAGTTTTTCGCATTGATCACCGGCGGCATCGCGGCGGCTTTGATCGTGCTGGCGCTGGTCGTGCATCGGCTCGGCCGGGTGGGCGAGGTGCTGATCCACTATGGGCCGTGGCTGATCGCGATCGGGATCTGGCTGGCGCTGTGGGAATTGACGACGGCGAAATTCGGCTGGCTGCCGAAGCCGTTCTTCTCGCCGCCGCACGGGCTTCTGAATGTCTACGTCACCGACGGCCAGCGGCTGCTGATCTGCATCGGCTATACGCTGCGGCTGTGGGCGCTCGGCTTCCTGTCCGGAATCGTGGTCGGCTACGTTGTCGGCGTCGCGCTCGGCTGGTCGAAGCGGTTCAGCTATTGGGGCATGCCGCTGTTGAAGCTGATCGGACCGGTGCCGGCGACGGCGTGGATTCCCTGCACTTTCTATTTCTTTCCGACAACCTTCGGCGCCAGCATCTTCATCGTCGCGCTCGCTTCCGGCATTCCGGTGGCGATTCTGACGGCCTCCGGCGTCGGTTCGGTCAATCGGGCGTTCTACGACGTCGGCCGGATTCTCGGCGCCGACAATCGCTACTTGATCCGCCGCGTCGCGATTCCGGCCGCGATGCCGCATGTGTTCGTCGGCCTGTTCATGGCGCTGTACTATTCCTTCGCCGTGCTGGTGGTCGCCGAGATGCTCGGCGCCAAATACGGGCTCGGCTGGTACATCCAGTTTCAGACGGCGTATTCGGGCTACGCCAACGTCTACGCGGCGCTGTTGATCATGGCGTTGCTGTGTGCGGGCATCATCCGGCTGCTGTTCGTCGTTCGCGATCGTCTGCTCGGCTGGCAGCAAGGGTTCATCTGATGACGGGCACAGCTTTCGTGGAAGCCGAGATTGCGGCGTCCTCGATCCGGGATGGGGCGCCATCTGGCATGGCCGTCGACATCCGCGGGGTCAGCCATCAATTCAACCTGTCCGGATCGGCGCTGCCTGTTCTCGAAGCGGTCGATTTCAGCGTGGCGCCCGGCGAATTCGTTGCGCTGCTCGGCCCGTCCGGGTGCGGCAAGTCGACCTTGCTGCGGCTGATCGCAGGGCTGGAGCCGCCGTCGAGCGGCGCGATCCTCGCGGACGGCGACGCGGTGGTCCGGCCTGATCCGTCGCGCAATCTGGTGTTTCAGGATCCGACGTTGTTTCCCTGGGCCACCGTCTGGAGCAACGTCGCCACCGGGCTCGAGGCGCGCGGGGTGCTGAAGCAGCAGCGTGGGCGGGTCGACGAGGCGCTGGCGTTGGTCGAACTGGGCGGCTTCGCCTGCGCCTATCCGCATCAACTCTCCGGCGGCATGGCGCAACGCGCCTCGCTGGCCCGCGCACTGGTCAATGATCCGTCGCTGCTGTTGCTCGACGAGCCACTCGGGAAACTGGATTCGCTGACACGTCTGACGTTGCAGGCCGAACTGGTTCGGCTGTGGCAGCGCAACGGCTTCACCGCACTGCTGGTCACCCACGACGTCGAGGAGGCGCTGCTGCTGGCGTCGCGCATCATCGTGTTCAGCGAGCGGCCGGCGCGGATCAAGGCGGAGTTTGCCTTTGACGAGCCATATCCGCGGCGGCGCGACGATCCGGAATTGATCGATCTGCGGCGGCGCATTCTGGCCACGCTCGGCCTCGCCACGTGAGGCCGACGTGACGCGCGTGGGCAAAGTTCTCCTCGCCACCGGAGCTCTGGTTCTGTTGGCCGCGGTCGCCTGGTGGTGGCTGACCTATGCGGACGTGGTGCAATACACCTATCTCAGTGCACCGGAAGCGGCCGCCTGTCTGGTCGGTCGCTCGGGCATCTGCGATCTCGCGCGCGCGCTGTGCCGCGGGTCGCATCCGGCCGCGATCGTCGCCTATTGGTGGGGGACGTTCTGGATCGGAGTCGGTGTTGCATCGGCGGGCCTCAGTCTCGCCGGCGTGAAGCGCGCGCCGTGATCGTCCGACCGGCATTGCTGCGCGCCGGCAAGTACATACCGCAAGATCAAAACATAGCATCGATGAGTTGCGCACGCGGTTGCAGGAGAAAACGCGTCATGCATCGGCGCAGACTATGAAAGCCAATCCTCGGACGAATGAGATACGAGTGTCGGTATTGAGTGATTAGTTATGTATCGGACGATCTGATCGCTCATTGCAAATGATCGTCAAGGAATCGCGAAACAGCATATGGATAGTGCGTCGAACTCGATTACAGGCACGACCGCGGCAGCGAGTGCCTGTCCGGCACAGGCGATGCGCATGGCGGCGTCCACGCCGGCGTTTCCCGCATTGGAAGGCCGCCATCCCTGTTTCAGCACAACGGCCGAGGGGCATTCGCGTAGCGCGCGGCTGCATCTGCCGGTGAGCCCCGGCTGCAACATCGATTGCGCCTTCTGCATTCGCGATTTCAATCGACGCGACCAGCGGCCCGGCGTCGCGACGCGGCTGCTGACGCCTGAGCAGGCGGTCGACATCGTCGAGCGTGCGCTCGAACTGTGCCCGACGATCAATGTGGTCGGCATTGCGGGGCCGGGCGATCCGCTGGCGACGCCGCATGCCTTGAATACGTTCAAGCTGGTGCATGAGCGCTGGCCGGAGCTGGTGCTGTGCCTGTCGACCAACGGCCTGATGCTGCCGGAGCGGATCGACGAGATTGCCGCGGTCGGCGTCTCGACGCTGACGGTGACGGTGAATTCGATCGATCCGCTGATCCAGGCGCAGATCACGCCGAAGATCGCCTGGCAGCGCAGGCGCATGGACGGCGTCGCCGCCGCCGAACGGCTGATCGCCAACCAGCTCGAGGGCATTGCCCGAGCCGCGGCGCTCGGCCTGACCATCAAGATCAACACCGTGCTGATTCCGACCGTCAACGATCACCACGTCGGTGCGGTCGCCCAGCGCGTGGCCGCGGCCGGCGCGCATCTGATCAACATCATCCCGCTGATCCCGCAACACGGCTTTGCGCACCTGCCGGCACCCGGAATGATGGCGCGCTATGCGGCCCGCGCTGCGGCCGAGCAGCATCTGCGCGTGTTCACCCATTGCCAGCGCTGCCGCGCCGACGCCTGCGGCATTCCCGGCGTCAGCGACTACGCCGCGCAGCTCTATGGCGATGGCCTCAGCGCCGAGCCGACCTTTTCACACGGCTGAGGCCGATCACTCGACATCCAACTGGAGAAGCCCACATGGCCAGACAACTCAAGCAGATTGCGATCTACGGCAAGGGTGGAATCGGCAAGTCGACGACCACGTCGAACATCAGCGCGGCGCTGGCGGAGGCCGGCTACAAGGTGATGCAGTTCGGCGCGGATCCCAAGGCCGACTCCACCAATACGTTGCGCGGCGGCGAATACATCCCCTCGGTGCTCGACCTGCTCGCGGAGCGGCGGCGGGTCGATGCCTACGAGGCGATCTTCGAAGGCTTCGGCGGCATCTATTGCGTCGAGGCCGGCGGCCCTCAGCCCGGCGTCGGCTGCGCCGGCCGCGGCATCATCACGGCGGTGGAGCTGCTCAAGCAGCAACGCGTCTTCGAGGAACTGAACATCGACATCGTGATCTACGACGTGCTCGGCGACGTGGTGTGCGGCGGCTTCGCGGTGCCGGTGCGCGAGGGCATCGCCGAGCATGTCTTCACCGTCTCGTCGTCGGATTTCATGGCAATCTACGCCGCCAACAATCTGTTCCGCGGCATCGAGCGGTTCTCCAATTCGGGCGGGGCGCTGCTCGGCGGCATCATCGCCAATTCGATCAACACCGATTTCCAGCGCGAGATCATCGACGATTTCGCCGCCCGCACCGACACCCCTATCGTCCAATATGTGCCGCGCTCGCTCACCGTGACTCAGGCCGAGCTGAGCGGCCGCACCACGATCGAGGCGGCGCCGCAATCGGCCCAAGCCGACGTCTATCGCCAGCTCGCCAAGCGCATCGCCGAGCACACCGACTCCAAGGTGCCGACCCCCCTCAATCCGCAGCAATTGCGCGAATGGTCGGCGCGCTGGGCCGACCATCTGGTCGCGGCGGAGCGTGCGGAAGCCGAGCGCAACCGCGAGATCGCGTAGCTGCAGCGTCTCGTTCTCTCGACCGGACGTTAGCGTTAGCCCCTCATTTCGAGTGGAGCATCTTCGATGACTCTGAATCTCAAGACCTCGACCGTCGAGACCCGCGAGCAGCGGCTCGGCACCATCATCGGCTGGGACGGTACGGCCTCGAAGCTCGCCGATGAATCGGCGTTCTCGCGCGGCGATTGCGGCGGCTGCGGCTCCAAGGCGCGGCGGGTCTGCGAGCTCGAAGGGCCGTTCACGCAGGGCTCGGTGTGCAGCGAGCAGATGGTCGAATGCCAGGCCGGCAACATCCGCGACGCCGTGCTGGTCCAGCATTCGCCGATCGGCTGTGGCGCGGGGCAGGTGATCTATAATTCGATCTATCGAAACGGGCTCGCGATGCGCGGCCTGCCGGTGCAGAACATCCGCTTCATCTCGACCAATCTACGCGAGCGCGACATGGTCTATGGCGGTGCCGACAAGCTCGCGGTCGCCATTCGTGCGGCGGTCGAACGCCACGCGCCGAAGGCGGTGTTCATCGCCACCTCTTGCGCCAGCGGCATCATCGGCGACGACGTCGAGAGCGTCGCGCGCGCCGCCGAGGCGGAGTTCGGCATCCCGATCATCCCGCTGCACTGCGAGGGCTTCAAGTCCAAGCACTGGTCGACCGGCTTCGACGCCACCCAGCATGGCATCCTGCGCCAGATCGTGCGCAAGAATCCGGAGACCAGGCAGGACGACCTGATCAACGTCATCAATCTGTGGGGCACCGACGTGTTCACCCCGATGCTGGCCGAGCTCGGGCTGCGGGTGAACTACGTCGTCGACATGGCGACCGTCGAGCAGCTCGCGCAGATGTCGGAGGCGAGGGCGACCGTGAGCTTCTGCTACACGCTCGGCACCTATCTCGCGACCGCGCTCGAGCAGGAATTCGGCGTCGAGCAGATCAAGGCGCCGCAGCCCTACGGCTTCCCCGGCACCGATTCCTGGCTGCGCGAATTGGCCCGCGTCACCGGCCGCGAGGCGCAGGCCGAGGACTACATCGCCCGCGAGCACGCGCGGGTGAAGCCGCTGCTCGACGAGCTCCGTCCGAAGCTGAAGGGCCTCAAGGGCTATGTCGCGACCGGCTCGGCCTATTCGCACGGGTTGATCGGCGTGCTGCGCGAGATCGGCGTCGAGGTCGACGGCTCGCTCGTGTTTCATCATGACCCAGTCTACGATTCCGAGGATCCGCGCCAGGATTCGCTCGGCCACCTGGTCGAGAACTACGGCGACGTCAGACATTTCACCGTTGGTAATAGGCAGCAGTACCAGTTCTACAATCTCCTGCAGCGGGTGAAGCCGGACTTCATCATCATCCGCCACAACGGCCTCGCGCCGCTCGCGGCGCGTCTCGGCATTCCGGCGATCCCGCTCGGCGACGAGCATCATGCGCTCGGCTATCAGGGCATGGTCAATTTGGGCGAGTCGATCCTGGCGGCGTTGCAGCACCGCAAATTCCATCAGGACATCGCGAAGCGCGTGAGCCTTCCCTACAAGCAATCCTGGCTGGCCCAGCCGGATCCGTTCGCGCTCTCCCGCGCCGCCGTCGCCTAGAGGAATCCCCATGGCCATCCTTGCCCTCAAATCGCGCCCGAACGAGATCACGCCGGACGCCGACAAATCCGGCCCGATCGAACTGGTGCGTTACGTCTGCGCGATCGGCGCGATGCAGAGCGCCGCCGCGATCCCGCGCGTGGTGCCGATCACCCATTGCGGCCCCGGCTGCGCCGACAAGCAGTACATGAACCTCGCGTTCTACAACGGCTTCCAGGGCTCGGGTTACGGCGGTGGCCCGGTCGTGCCCAGCACCAACGCGTCGCAGCGCGAAGTAATCTTCGGCGGCGCCGACCGGCTCCGCGAACTGATCGAATCGACGCAGCTCGTCCTCGATGCCGATCTGTTCGTGGTGCTGACCGGCTGTATCCCCGATCTGGTCGGCGACGATGTCGGCTCGGTCGTGCGCGATTTCCAGAAGAAGGGCGTGCCGATCGTCTATGCCGAAACCGGCGGCTTCCGCGGCAACAATTTCACCGGCCATGAGGCGGTGACGCAAGCGATTATCGAGCAATATCTCGGCCCGTGGGACGGCGTGCGGGAGCAGGGCCTGGTCAATCTCTGGTCGCTGCTGCCGTATCAGAACACGTTCTGGCGCGGCGATCTCGAAGAGATCAAGCGGCTGCTTGAGAGTATCGGCCTGAAGGTCAACGTGTTGTTCGGCCCGGACTCGGCGGGGCTCAGCGAGTGGCGCAGCATTCCGCGCGCCCAGTTCAACGTGGTGCTGTCGCCATGGCTGGGTCTCGCGACCGCGAAGCTGCTCGAAGAGCGCTACGACCAGCCGTATCTGCACATCCCGGTGCTGCCAATCGGCGCGCGGCAGAGCGGCGAGTTCCTGCGCAAGGTCGCCGAATTCGCGGGTCTGGCGGCCGGGCCGGTGGAGCAGGTGATCGCCCGCGAGGAGACACGCTATTACAACTACATCGACGGCTTCACCGATTTCTACTCGGAATATTGGTGGGGGCTGCCGGCGCGGTTTGCGGTGATCGGCGACAGCGCCTACAATCTGGCTCTGACGAAGTTTCTCGTCACCCAGCTCGGTCTGATCCCGGCCAAGCAGATCGTCACCGAGGATCCGCCGGTCGAACATCGCGAGGCGATCCGCGAGCAGTTCCGTGCCATCGACCACGACGTCTCGGTCGAGATCGAATTCGCCGAGGACAGCTACCTAATCCACGATGCGATCCGGAAAGCGGATTTCGGCCACAAGCCGCCGATCATCTTCGGCACCACCTGGGAACGCGATCTGGTCAAGGAGATGAAGGGCTCGCTGATCGAGGTCGGCTTCCCGGCCTCCTACGAGGTGGTGCTGTCGCGCAGCTATGTCGGCTATCGCGGCGCGCTGTCGCTGCTCGAGCGGATCTACAGCACGGTCGTCAGCCACAGCGCGTGACGTCGGTCCGGATCGGGCTGAAGAGGGATCGGCGGCGCCACGGCGCCGCCGATTGCGTTTGACGGCGCTTTGCCCTCAGCGGCGGCGGCCCGTCAATGGCGCCAAAGCAGACGGCCGGACCTCGATCGGTCCGGCCGGATGTATTGTCGCGTGAGAGGCGTGGGTGCGCTGTTCGTGTGGGTCAGGACGCCGGCGACCACTTCCAGACGATGTCGCGCACGTTGATCGGCTTCGGAATCAGGCCGAGCTTGTGAAACCGGTCGGCGGTCTTCTGCTGGGCGGCGAGATATTTGTCGGTCACGGGAGTCACCTCGAAGACCGAGCGATCGACCAGGATCTTGATCACGCCCGGATCGACGCCCGTCGAGGCGGCGAGCGATTTGGTGATCTCGTCGTGATGGCTGTTGGCCCATTGCGCTTCCTCGGCGAAGCTCTGGTTCAGCAGCGCGACCACATCGCCGTGGGCGTTTGTGAACTCGCGATTGGCGAGAAAGAAGCCGATCGTTTCGTGAGCGTCGCCGGCGAAATTCACGACTCGCGCACCGCTCTTCTCGGCGAGCGCCAGATAGGGATCCCATATCGCCCAGGCGTCGACGGTGCCACCGGCGAAGGCCGCGGTGCCGTCGGCCGGCGCGAGATACACTGGCGTGACGTCGGAGAACTGCAGGCCCGCCTTCTCGAGGATCGCCACGGCCGTGTTGTGCGCGCTCGATCCCTTCGGGATCGCGATCCGCTTGCCCTTGAGATCGGCGGCGGTCTTGATCGGCGAGTTCGCCGGAACGACGATGCCTTCGTTCTTGCCGGAGCCGGGCAGCGCCGCGACGTAGAGCAGATTGGCGGTGGCGGCCTGCGCGAAGATCGGCGGCGTGTCGCCGGTGTAGCCGAAATCGATATTGCCGGTGTTGAGCGCCTCGAGCAGCGGCGGCCCGAACGCGAACTCGACCCACTTCACGGACAGACCCTTCTCCTTCAGCGCCGCTTCGAGAACTCCGCGCTCTTTCACCGCGGGTTGAATGCCGGCCTTCTGGAAGCCGATGCGGACTTCCTTCAACTCAGCGGCAAACGATGGTGCGACGGAGGTCGCAGCAAAAGCAGCAAAGGCAAGGGCGAGTAGCGATCTGCGCGATGTGATCATGTGATGGCTCCGACGTAACGTTGATGGGCGATCATTAGAGGCACCAACGCCGTCCGGGTGAATTCCAAAGATCAATGTAATAAGTACAAACTATTCTTCCGACTTTCGGCGATCAGGTCGGAATGTTCTCAGCCAGTCGGCGCGCGATGAGATTCGGCGTCAGACGGGCGCGGGGGCGGGCTACTACCGCCTTTCGCTGCCCTACCTGTGACCCGGCACGCTCACTTCGGCGAGCCGTATCAGATCCTCGTCCCGGTCGATCGCGACGTAGCTGCCCTGCCAATAGGTCAGCGATGATTTGCGCGGCAGCGTCGCGGTACGGATCACGCGCCCGATCAGGATTGCGTGGGTGTGGCGCTTGATGCTCTCGTCGAGTTCGCACTCGATCGTCGCCAGCGAACCGCTGAGCACCGGTGCGCCGGACAGCCCGGTGCTCCATGCGTCGCCGGCGAACCGCGCGTCGCCCTTGAGGCCGCCTTTTCCGGCAAATCGCTCGCCGATCTCGATTTGATCGGCAGCGAGGACATTGACGGCGAAGGTTCGGCTCCGCGCCAACAAAGGCCCCGCCGAGGATTGCTGATTGAGGCAGACGATGAGCGTCGGCGGCGTCATCGACAGCGAGGTGACCGCGGTCGCGGTCATGCCGACGCGTTCGGCGCCGGCGCCCGCGGTGATGATGGAGACGCCGCTGGCGAGCTGGCGCATCGCATGGGCGAAGTCGGCCGGCGTCGCGGATCGGAGGCTGTCGTCGTGGCGTGCCAGGTTCATCGCCGCCTCAAAGTTCGAAGGCTCCCTCGGAGCCTTTCAACAGGTCGCGCAGAATCTCGCCCTCGAGCGCCGCGAGTTCGGCCGAGCCGCGCTGGCGCGGGCGGGGAAGGTCGACAACGATGTCGTTGGAGATCCGGCCGTCCTCGATCACCAGCACGCGGTCGGCGAGCGCGACCGCTTCGGCGACATCATGCGTCACCAGGATCGCGGTGAAGCCCTGATCCTGCCAGACCTGTTCCAGCAGCCGCTGCATGGCGATGCGCGTTAGCGCATCGAGTGCACCCAGCGGCTCGTCAAATGCCAGCACGCGCGGCTGGCTGACCAGTGCACGCGCCAGCGCCACGCGCTGCTTCTGCCCGCCGGACAACACCGCCGGCCACTGGTCGCGCTTGTCGTCGAGGCCGACCTCGATCAGTGCGGCATCGGCGCGCCCGCGCGCGTCGGGCGAGTTGCGGTCGGCGCCGAGCCCGACCTCGACATTGGACAGCACGCGCGCCCACGGCAGCAGCCGTGGCTCCTGAAACATCACGCGGACGTCTCCGGGCTGGCGCTCCTCGCCGAACGAGATGTTGCCGCTGGTCGGCGCGTCGAGTCCCGCGATCAGCCGCAGCAGCGTGCTCTTGCCGCAGCCGCTGCGCCCGACGATGGTGACGAACTGGCCGGCGGGGATGTGCAGATCGATGCCGCGCAGCACGTCGTTGTCGCCGAACGATTTGCGCAAGGCACGGATCGTCAGCGGCAGGCCGCGGGTGTCGGCGTCGCCGTGCTGCCGTCCGTCCTTGGCGGTGACGTGATCGGCGGGCTCAGCCGCGGCGGTCCGGCTGTCGGCGAGAATGAACTGAAGCGCTTCCATCATCATCGATCTCAGTTCTTCTGGAAGGCCGGATGCCAGGACAGGGTCAGGCGTTCGAGCAGCCGCGAAGCGCTGTCGGCTGCCTTGCCCAGCAGGGCGTAGATCAGGATGCTGAGCACCACGACGTCGATCAGCATGAATTCGCGCGCCTGCATCGCCATGTAGCCGAGCCCCGACGAGGCCGCGATCGTCTCGGCGACGATCAGCGTCAGCCACATGATGCCGAGCGCGAAGCGGACACCGACGAACACCGAGGGCAGGGCGCCCGGGAAGATCACCCGGCGGAACAGCTCGACATTGGTCATGCCGTAGATGCGGCCCATCTCGATCAGTTGCGGATCGACGGTGCGGATGCCGTGTAGCGTGTTCAGGTAGATCGGGAAGAACACGCCGAGCGCGACCAGGAACAGCTTGGCCTGCTCGTCGATGCCGAACCACAGGATCACCAGTGGAATCAGCGCCAGATGCGGCACGTTGCGGACCATCTGCAGCGTGGTGTCCGACAGTTTCGAACTGAGGCTGGACAGGCCGTTGGCGAGGCCGAAGGCAAAGCCGATCAGGCCGCCGATCGCGAAGCCGACCGAAGCCCGCCAGAAGCTGACCCAGATGTTCTTCGCCAGATCGCCGGATTGCAGCAGCTTCCAGCCGGCGACGACGACGTCGGTCGGCGCGGGCAGGACCCGTGATGAAACCAGACCGAACATGCAGGCGGCCTGCCAGACAAGGATGATCAGCAGCGGCACGATCCACTGGATCAGGCCGTCGGCACGGGGCAGACGCCAGGCGCGCGGGCGGGCGAGCGTTTCGACGAGGCTCATGGTTTGGCGGCCTGTTTGGTTTGGGGGACCAGTTCGTTGGCGATCGTTTCGCCGAACGGGCCGGTGTTGGCGCGGAGCTTGGTGACGTTGCCCTCGTGCTGCGGCTTGACCAGCGGGAACACCAGCTCGGCGAAGCGATAGGCTTCCTCCAGATGCGGGTAGCCGGACAGGATGAACGTATCGATGCCGACGTCCTGATATTCCTTGATCCGCGCGGCCACAGTCTGCGGGTCGCCGACCAGCGCGGTGCCCGCGCCGCCGCGGACGAGGCCGACGCCGGCCCACAGATTGGGGCTGATCTCGAGCTTGTCTCGCCGGCCGCCGTGCAATTGCGCCATCCGCTGCTGCCCGACCGAATCCATCCGCGAGAACACCTTTTGCGCGGCGGCGATGGTGTCGTCGGTGACGTAGCGGATCAGATCGTCCGCCGCGGCCCAGGCGGCCTCGTTGGTTTCGCGCACGATCACATGCAGCCGGATGCCGAACGACAATTTGCGACCGCGCGGTTCCGCCACGGCGCGGACGCGGGCGACCTTGTCGGCGACCAGCTCCGGCGGCTCACCCCACGTGAGATACTTGTCGACGGTGTCGGCGGCGACGTCGATGCCGGCATCCGACGAGCCGCCGAAATACAGCGGCGGCCTCGGCGTCTGCACCGGCGGAAATAGCAGCCGGCCGTCTTCAATCGTGATGTGCTTGCCGGCGACGTTGACGGTCTTGCCCGACAACAAATCGGAATAGACGTTGAGGAATTCGCGGGTGACCTCGTAGCGCTCGTCGTGCGACAGGAATATGCCGTCACCCTTGTTCTCGACCGGATCGCCGCCGGTGACAACGTTGATCAGCAGGCGTCCGCCGGTGACGCGGTCGAGTGTCGCCGTCATCCGCGCTGCAACGGTCGGCGATTGCAGGCCGGGGCGGACGGCGACCAGATAGCGCAGCCTCTCGGTCCACGGTGCCACCGCGGAGGCGACGACCCAGGAATCCTCGCAGCTCCGGCCCGTGGGCAGCAGTACGCCGAAATAGCCGAGCTGATCGGCGGCCTGCGCGATCTGGCGCAGATAGTTGAAATTCACGTCGCGGCCGCCGGCGCTCGTGCCGAGATAATGCCCGTCGCCGTGGGTGGGCAGGAACCATAGGAAATGGGCGCCCGGCGCGTGGAGTGAACTCATCCGCATTCTCCCTTGTTCTGTTTGTTATGGGCGTTCAGGCCTGCGTCGGGGTCCAGACCGCGTCACGCACCACAATCGGCCGTGGAATCAGTCCGAGCTGATGGAAACGATCGGCGACGCCCTGCTGTGTCGCGATGATGTCGTCGGTGATCAGCCCGACGGCGAACGACGATCGGTCCGCGGCGATGGTTTGAATATCCAGCGGAATGCCGGTGACGGCGCTGAGCGATTGTGCGACGTCGCCGCGATGCTGCTCCGCCCATTGCGCGGTGGCGCTGGTGACGTCGATGACCTGCTTCAGGATCTGCTTGTTGCGCTGCGCGAAGTCACGATTTGCGATGTAGAACGAGTTGGTGCGGCCGACCTCGGACGCGTTGACCAGAACCCGTCCGTTCTGTTTCAACTCGCCGATCGCGAAATACGGATCCCAGATCGACCACGCGTCGATGCTGCCCTGCGCGAAGGCGGGGCCGGCATCGGGCGGCGTCAGATAGACCGGGGTGATGTCGGCGTAGCTCAGGCCGGCCTTGGCCAGCACCAGCAGCACGACGTTGTGGGCGCTCGAGCCCTTGGTGAAGCCGATTCGTTTGCCCTTGAGATCGGCCAGCGTCCGGATTGGTGAATCTTGCGGGACCAGAATGCCCTGGCCGTTGGTGATCGGCTGGCCTGCGGCATAGACGATCGCCGCGCCTGCGGCCTGTGCGAAGATCGGCGGCGAGTCGCCGACCGCGCCGTAGTGAATGCTGCCGACGTTCATCGCCTCCAGCATCGGCGGGCCGGAGGAAAACTCGACCCACTTCACCCCGATCTTCTGTGGCGCGAAATGCTCTTCCAGGGCGCGACGCTGGCGCGCGATCACCAGCACGCCGTTCTTCTGATAGCCGATGCGGATCTCTGTCGGCGAAGCGTCGGCAGAAGCGCTGGCCCCGAAGCCGGGTAGCAGCGCTAAGCCGGCTGACAAAGTGAGGAAGTCCCGTCGCTTCATGCGGTGCGCTCGCCGATCATCGTGACATTCATCGTTCGCGGATGATGGGCAGCGCTGCGAAGTGTGTCGAGACGTCCGGAAAAATAGCAACGACAGGCCTGCGCTCCCCGAAATGGGGAGTGGTAAATTGCTCCGATCAGGCGGATGGCGGGATGGCTGTTCTCCCACTGAAATGGGCCGCACGGGCTATGCGGTCCGTCACGCATCCGTGAACAGCGATCTGGCGAGAATTGCGCCAGCGATTTCGCCCAACACGCGTAGTAGCGCGATGCGAGGCTGCATCTCCCACCCGAAGGACGAATAGCACCACACAATCAGTTACCATAGCGATAGGGCTATGCTTCCGGTTCCACCGGTGCCGTTCGAAAACCTCTCCAACATCGGTGATCTTCAGAATTGTCGCTGGGAACCCGTTCGTCGATGATCACTCGACCGCGCGATGGTGCGCGCTTAGCAGCGACGGACAAAGAACCTATGCCGACGGTGAGCGAATTGAAGGAAGGGCTCTGGCGCGAGCTCGCCCTGAAGGCTGAGCTTGGAATCAACGGCGTCGCCATCAGCGGGGAAGCGCTCGAACTGATCCAGCCGGGGATCAAGGCGCAGGAACAGGTGCACTGTCTGTTCGAAATGGATTTCGAGACTCACACCGTCGAGCTGCCGTCGCACTTCTATCTGCCGCTGGGACTGACCACGCCGTTCCGCTGGAATCCGCGTTCGTCCTATCGGATCGACGCGCTCGACGGGCGGACGGTGCTGCGTGACGGCGACCGCGTTCTGTCCGAGATCGCCTTCTATCAGCGTCCGGCATTCTACAGCGCTAGAACCTCCGACGGCATCGAAATATCCAACATCGGCGCCCACTATGCCGAGCGGCATCTGTTCGTCGTCTACAGCAACGAATGTTCTTACAAGGAGAAGGGCGAGGATTGCCTGTTCTGCAACATCAATCACACCAAGGACGTCTATGGCGGCCGGCAGAACGTCTTCTGGAAAAACGCCAAGCAGATCGGCGAGACCGCGGCGCGGGCCTACAAGGACGGTGCGATCGACCATCTAACGGTCAGCGGCGGCGTCATCCCGGAGCGGCGTGAGCTGGAATACTATCTCGACGTCGCCGAGGCGATCCAGCGGCATACGGGACGTGATGACTTCAACGGCACCGCGACGGTCGCGGCGCCGCTCGATCTGCGCAACATCGATCGCTTCAAGGAAGCGGGCTACCGGACAACCGCGATGAATATCGAGATCTGGGACAAGGGCATCTACGATGCGATCTGCCCCGGCAAGGCGCGCGGTGGTGGCGGCTGGGAGCATTGGGTCAAGGCGCTCGAACACGCCGCCAAAGTGTTCGGCCATGGCCGGGTTCGCTCGAATATCGTCGCCGGCATTGAGCCGAAACGCAGCACGCTCGCCGGCCTGGAGTATTTGGCGTCGAAAGGTGTGGTCGGCACCTTCACGGTGTGGTGCCCGAATCCCGGCTCCGAGTTGGAGGGCCACCGTTCGCCCGAGCCCGGCTGGTATCTCGACCTCGCGCACAAGCTGGTCGCGATCTGGAAGAAGAACGGCATCAGCTACGAGCACGTGTTCGACAGCCACGCCTCGTCGGACACGTTGCAGCACGACATCTACCGGATCGAGGACGAATTGCTGCCGGTGTTCGCCACCGCCAAGCAGCTCGAGCCGGCCGAATAGGCCGTCGCGCAATCGATCAGGCAGAGCAATCGGGGGAATCGTGAGCAGCGGAAAAGCCAAGCACATCGCCATCTACGGCAAGGGCGGCATCGGCAAATCGACGACGACGTCGAACATCAGCGCGGCGCTGGCCGAGGCGGGGCATCGCGTCATTCAGATCGGCTGCGATCCGAAGAGCGACTCGACCACCATCCTGCGCGGCGGCGAGGATCTGCCGACCGTGCTCGACAGCCTGCGCGACAGCGGCCGACCGACCATCGCTGACGTCTCGGCGACCGGCTTCGGCGGCGTGCTGTGCATCGAGGCCGGCGGGCCGGTGCCGGGCGTCGGCTGCGCCGGCCGCGGCATCAACGCGGCGGTGGACCTGCTGCACGAGCTGAAGCTGTTCGAAGAGTTCAAGCCGGACTACGTGCTGTACGACGTGCTCGGCGACGTGGTGTGCGGCGGCTTCGCGGTGCCGATCCGCAACGGTATTGCCGAATCTGCCTTCGTGGTGACGTCGTCGGACTTCATGGCGATCTTCGCGGCCAATAATCTGTTCAAGGCGATCAGCAAGTATGCGCCGTCCGGCGGCGCCCGGCTCGGCGGCGTGATCGCCAACAGCATCCAGACGTCGTACGCGTCGTCGCTGATCGACGATTTCGCGGCGCGGACCGGCACCAGCGTGGTCGGCTACGTGCCGCGGTCTCTGACAGTGGCGCAGAGCGAACTTTACGGCCAGACCGTGATCGAAGCCGCGCCGACATCCGAGCAGGCCGATGTCTATCGCCAGCTCGCGCGCCATATCGCCAGCGATCACCCGGTCGCGATCCCGAAGCCGCTGAATGGGCCCGCTCTGAAAGACTGGGCCAAGCAATGGGGCGACCGTGTGTTCGGCGCACCTGCGGAGCGATCATTGGCCGAGGCGGTGTGACGTGACCAGGCAGTTGCAACCGCCGACGCGCGAGCGGCGGCTCGGCGCGCTCAGCGCCTATCTGGGCGATGTCGGCTCGCTGATCGCGGAGTTCGAGGCTGGGCCGCCAGTTACCCGGATCCGCACGTTCTCCCAGGTTGCCGTGGACGACGTGTCGGCCGCCCTGCAGGTTCTTACTGAAACCGACGGGCTGGGGATCATCGTTCATGGTGCGCGCGGATGCGCTGGCGCGTTGGCCGCGGCGGAGGCCGACCGGCCGTGGGCGGTCACCAATCTCGATCAGCGTGACACCATCCTCGGCGCCGACGGTACGCTCGCGCGGACGCTGCGGCAGCTTCATCTTCGGCACCGGCCGTGGGCAATCGTCGTGGTGGCGACGCCGGTGGTGGCGATCAACAACGACGACATTCAATCCGTCGCCGAAGAACTGAGCGACGAACTCGGCATTCCGATCATCGAGCTGCGCACCGACGGCTTTCGCTCGAGGGTCGCCGCGACAGGACTCGACATCGCCGCGCAGGCGATCGCGACACTGGTGCCGCCCGGCGGAGCGCGACAGAGGGACGTGATCAACCTGCTGGCGCTCGAACGCGGGCCGGGGTTGGCCGGCGTCGTGCAAGCGATCGAGAGCCTCGGCCTCGCGGTCAATCTGTTTCCGGTTGGCGCAGGCCCTGCCACATTTGCCAGAGCGGCGCAGGCCGTGTTGAGCGTGGCTGTGTTCGAGGACGAGACCGATGCATTGCGGCGCGAGCTCGACCGGCTGCACGGCGTGCCGTTCCTGCGGCTGCCGCCGCCGATCGGCGCTGCGGCGACACAACGCTTCGTTGCTGCGATCGCGGCCGCGACCGAGCGGACCGCGCCGGCGCCCGTTGCCGACACGCACGATGTCCGGATCCTCAACGGCCGCAGCGTCGTCGTGGCTCTGCCGCCGTCCAGCGCGTTGGCCGTCGCTGAACTCGTCGATCGGTTCGGCGGCGAACTCGTGGGTCTCAGCGTCGACTGGGTCGACAGTCTGCATCTCGACGGATTGCGAACCATCGGGACCGCACATCCCGAGCTGCCGCTGCATGTCGCGGCAGGGCAGCCGTTCGAGCTGGTCAACTGGCTCGGCCGCATCGCTCCGGATCTAGTCATCGGCACACCCGCGACTGCGGCGACGGCGGCGCGCGCCGGCATTGCGGCAGTCGCGGTCGGCGCCGACGATCTGCTCGGCGCCTCCGGCGAAACCCGTCTCGGGTCGCGGATCCAGCGACTGCTGGATGGTCAGGCCCTGAAGCAACGGCTCGCCGCGCCGGCTGCGAGCTATCTCGCGGGGTGGATGAAGCGCAGTCCCGACTGGCACATCAAACGCGAGGTGAGATGATGGCGGCGTCTCTGGCGCGACCGCGCGCCGGCTGCGCGCTGCACGGCGCGCTGTATGCGGCATCGGCCATCGATGGCGTCACGCCGCTGGTGCATGCGACGCCGGGCTGCGGCCTGCAGGCCGGCCTCTGGCAAGGCCACGTCGGCTGCGGTGCCGCGGGCGGTTGGGCTACGTCCAATCTGTCGGAGAAGCACATCGTGTTCGGCGGCGCGTCGCGGCTGCGCGAGCAGATCAAGAACACCGGCGGGATTATCCCCGGCGAGCTGACGGTGGTGATGACCGGCTGTCCGGCCGAAATGATCGGCGACGACGTCGAGGCGATGGCGCGGGAGGCCCGCGACCTCGGTCACAACGTGCTCGATCTGGCGACGGCGGGATTTCGTGGCTCGGCCTATCACGGTTACGAAGCCTTTCTCAAAGGTGCGATCGGGACTTCGCAGGGCATTGCTCCGCGACGCGCCGGGCTGATCAACATTTTCGGTCCGGTGCCGCATCAGGATGCGTTCTGGCTCGCCGAGATCGAAGAGCTGTCGCGGTTGATTGCGGGCGTCGGTCTCACACCCAATCCGGTGTTCGGGCCGCAAGGCGACGTCGCGGGCCTCCGCGCTGTTGCGCAGGCCGAACTCAGCCTGTCGGTGTCGCCGTGGGGCACCGCCGCCGCTCGCGCGCTCGACGATGGCTTCGGCGTGCCGTGGGTCGAGAGTGGCAGCCTGCCGATCGGCGCGATCGCAACGACGAAGCTGCTCGAGCAGGTCGTCGCCGCCGTCAGCGACATTGACGACAGCACGGCGCAGGCTTTCATCGATGCGGAACGACGGCGCGAAGCCTATTGTCTCGATCATCTGCTGGAAACGCTCTACCGCCAGGGCGGCCCGCGCAGCTTCGCCATTGCGGTGCCAAGCCTGCACGCCACGGGCATTGCGCGCTTTCTGATCGAGACGCTCGGCTGGTCACCGGTGTGCATCGTCGTCACCGACAATCCGCCGCCGGGTGCTCGCGAATCGCTACAGGCCGGCCTGGGAGCCGTGCACTACAGCGAGGACGACGACGAGATTGCTCAACTCATCGCCGGCAGCGGCGCGGAGTTCGTGTTCGGGAGCGCGCTGGAGCGCTCGACGGCCGCGAAACTGGGCGTGCCGCTGATCGAATGTGCAGCGCCGACGCGCAGGCTTGGCCTGACGACCGGCTTCGGTGGTTGTCGCGGCGGGCTCGCGCTTCTCGAAACCATCGTGACGTCGATCTCTGACGTTCAGAAGCCGGCCAGATAGCAATAGATTTTGCAAAATACAATCAACGGTTTATGGCGGAAGGGGTGGGATTCGAACCCACGGTACCCTTGCGGGCACGCCGGTTTTCAAGACCGGTGCCTTAAACCACTCGGCCACCCTTCCGATTTGGCAGATCAGGCCCTTAGCAAACCGGGGACCGCTGCGAAAGGGGCTTGCGAGGCGGTGCGGGTGGGCGGGCGCTAGGCCCCGCACTGATGCATGCGACGGGCGCGAGGCGAGCGCACCACGTGATCGGAGTGCTGAACGGCGAAACCACGCTGCTCGTGTGATCTCCGCCTGCTTCGTATGTCGCCGCGAGAGGTGGCGAAAACACCTCCAGTCGTTGCAGTAGCGCCACCGCGAGCTTGAGCCAGGCTTCCATTCGAATCGCGCGGCGGTGATGGCAGCACGCCGCAGGCCGCCATTTTGGGCGGAAGTCGAGGCTGGAGAGATGCAGCTTGAAGCTGGGAAGGCGGCGGGGCTGTCAAAATGCGTGTCAGTCAACGCTGGAGAACGGCGAGACCGTTCATAAACTGTGACAGTTTTGCCGCGATCTCATCCCGATTTGGCTTCGCTGAGTGCCAACTCGGCCCAGTGTGTCCCAAATTGGTCGGTCGGAACTCCGCGACACAACTAGGTTTGGCTCAGCAAAACTGGGCCCAATCCAGACGAACCGTGGAGTTCTCAAGGTATGGTCGACGCGTCCGAGCACGGGAGAGAGGCTGAATACCCGATCAACCGGGCCCCGATCGTTCACACCACAGATCCTGAGGAGATGCGGCACGCGCTGATCCATTTCTATGGCGCGCAGACGTTTTCAGCGGCGGCGGAGGGGTTCGAGGGGTTTGGCAGCTACGTGAAGCTGGGTTCCGCGGGGTTCGGATTCTGCCGCTATCGAACCCCCGCCCAGGCGGAGTTTGCCGAAGCGGATTTCGCTCGGCTTCAGATCGCGTTGCGCGGTAGCAGTCGGACCACGACCGGTCGGGCGACCATCGATGTCGATCATGACAACTGGTGCGTATCGTCATCCGGAGAACCGTCGCGGCTCGAGTTCGGCGGCGACTACGAGCAGATGATCATCCGTTTCCCGAATGACGCGCTGATGACCACGCTCGAGGCGATGCTGGGCGTCAAGCCGCGCGGCAAGCTGACGTTTGCGCCGAGTGCCCGGATCGATCAGCGCGGCGCGCAGGCGCTACGCGACTTCGGGCTGTTCCTCGCCCAGCATGTCGATCCATCGCGGCCGCGTCTGCCGCCGTCGATGCTGCGGGAATTCGAGAACGCGTTGATGGTGTCGTTCCTCAGCGTGGTTCGTCATAATTTCAGCGATCAACTCGATCGCGACGCTCCGGATACGGCGCCGGAATATGTCCGTCTGGCCGAAGAGTACATCGCAGCGTCCTGGAGCAGGGCGATCACCATCAACGATCTGGCGGCGGCGACCAATGTCGGCGTCCGGAGCCTGTTCAAGGCCTTCCAGAAGCATCGCGGCTATTCCCCGATGGCGTTCGCCAAATCGGTCCGGCTGAACCGGGCGCGTGAGATGCTGCTGCAGGGCGAGCCGTCGCGCTCGGTCACGTCGGTGGCGTTCGCCTGTGGCTTCAGCAATCTCGGGCACTTCGCCCACGACTATCGCCAAAAGCACGGCGAATTGCCGTCCGAAACGCTGTCGCGGGCCCGCTGAGCCGCCATTCCGGGATGTCGCAGGGCTAGCCGAGATGCGCATAGGCAGGAGGAGCCGGGTCCGTTAACGATGGTGGTCGTCACCGCGGTGGCGCGCATCATCGGTGCCCCAAGGGGCGCGAGCGGCAAGGCCGGCATTTTGAACGCAGCAGCGGGCATCGGTCATTCAACCAATCTCGTCGGCGTGCCGATGGGATATCTCACCGATGTTGCCTTCAACGATCAGCCGTTGCCGCTGCACGTCGCCGGCGTGCGCGAGATGAACCCGAGCCTGTTCGAAATGCTCGGCCAGGCGGCCGATCTCGCCGAAGCCGGCGATGCATTCGCCTGTTACATGAATGCGCTGTTCGGTATCGATCCGGAGCAGCGCATCCGCAGCGGCGCCAGTGGTGGGCGCCGGCGCTTCCGCTCGTCTTTCCTCGACCTGATCAAGGGCTGGGGCTTCGACAGCAACGGACCGGAGGGCGCGGTGCTGAAGGGGTGGGTTGAAAGCCGGTTCGGCATCTTCCCGACGTTCCACAAGCAGCCGCTCACGCAGATCGTCAGCCCTGCTTGGACGAGCTACGTCGAGCAGAAGATGTCGAGTCGCTTCCATAACAACGCCATCACCGTGCAGCTCGACCTGTTGTACGAGTTCTGCCAATGGGCGCTCGCGCATTTCACCGCGGCGGGAAGTACGCATTTAACGCTGTATCGCGGTGTCAATGATTTCGACGAACACCAGATCGTGCATCGCCTCGACAAGCGCCATGTCGTGATGCGGCTGAACAATCTGACCTCGTTCTCGTCGGATCGCAGCGTTGCGGATTGCTTTGGCGACACCATCCTGACGGTCCGTGTGCCGGTGCCGAAGATTCTGTTCTTCAACCGGCTGCTCGCCGCGCATCCGCTGAAGGGTGAGGGCGAGTATCTGGTGATCGGCGGCGCCTATCGGGTCACCGCGAGCTACTTCTGAGAGGCGCCATGGCCGAACCGAGCATCGACGAACGAGCGCTAGCCGCCTATCTCGGCTTTGCGATCGGCGACGCTCTGGGCGCAACCGTCGAGTTCATGACGCGATCGGAAATCGCGGAACGCTACGGCGTGCACAACGAGATCGTCGGCGGCGGCTGGCTCCGGTTGAAGCCGGGGCAGGTGACCGACGACACCGACATGGCGTTGGCGCTCGGCCGGTCGCTGATCCGCTGCGGCGGCTTGAATGTGCACGACGTCTGCGAGGAATTCGCTGCGTGGCTGAAGACCGGACCGGTCGATGTCGGCAGCACCTGCCGTCGTGGCATCCGTCGCTACATCACGACCGGTAGCGTGGAAGGTCCGTATTTCGAGGGTGACGCGGGCAACGGTGCAGCGATGCGCATTCTGCCGCTGGCGCTGGCGACTTACGGACGCCCGGCCGAGGCGGAAGCGTGGACCATCGCGCAGGGGCACATCACCCACCACCATCCGCTGTCCGATGGCGCCGCCGTGGCGCTGGTGCGAATGCTGCACGCGTTGCTCCGCGGCGAGGGGCCCGCGCAGGCGCATGCGATAGCGGACGAACTGGTGCAGCGCCATCGCAGCTTCGGGTTCCAGCCGTATCGCGGCCAGTCGTCCGCCTATGTGGTGGATACGATGCAGACCGTGCTGCACTTCTATTTCAGCACGGACAGTTTTGCCGATTGCGTGATCGCGACGGTCAATCAGGGTGGTGACGCCGACACCACCGGAGCGCTGGCAGCGATGCTCGCTGGCGCGACCTACGGACTTGCAGCGCTGCCGAAGCGTTGGCTCGATCGGCTGGATCGGACTGTCGTGTCCGCTGCACGCGATCAAGTGCCGCGTCTGTTAGCATTGTCGTCGCGTGCATCTTTGTAAGACACCATACAAGTCGCTTATCGCATCATTTGATACGATCGGTCTCGATATTCTGATATAATGTCGGAACAGAACGATTTTAATGAGTGGTGACATCGCGCGAGCCTCGCATGTGGGCCGCGTTGGTGTCTCTATTGCTGCAGCTCATCCCGATCCTGTGCTGAGCAATCAGTACGCCGTCGAATAGCCAATCATGCGAATAGCCAATCATGCAGATTGCCGCTGCGTCAGATCGCTATTGCACTGGTAATTGGGATAGGGCGACCCCATAATCCAAGCGTCACCGAACATCGAGGGCAGTGGTGGGTGATGAGAACGCGACATCGCGCTCCCGCCATTCGAGCGATATGGGAGGAGTAAATGCAGCCCCGTCCCCCACGGCATCCCAAATCTTTGTATCAACGCCTGATCGAAGAGGCTCTCAGCCTTCGTGATCAGGCGGAGAATGCGCCGAGCGATGCACGCGATCGCTTACTTTCGCGGGCGCAGCAGCTCGAGAGTGCGGCGAATATGGAAGGCTGGCTGTCGTCGGCTGAGTTGAAGCCGCCGACCTGATCACGCAGAGGGCGCTCGCTGCCGCGCAGCGGCCCTGAGGCTTCGTCTCGGCTTTTCACGTTCAGCGTTTCACCTGCAAAAACTTGACGCCGATCTCTTCGCCGTTGATCCAGGCGAGTTCGCAACGGCGATAGGCGAGCCCGGTCGAGGACAGCAACAAGAAGAACTCCTTCTCCTTGAGCTTTTCGATCGACGACGGCACCAGCCGCGCGCCCTCCGCTGATGCATCCCGCATCTTGCAGCTCAGCCGCCATGTGCCGTCGATCGACATGATCCAGGCGTCGAAGCCGCGATCGAAGGCGATGCGAGGAGACTTACGTTTTTCCGGAATGCTCATCAGGTCGTCCGCTATGGTGAGGGCGGTGGCCGCCGGCGGCGGGATGCTGTTCGTCGATCCGCGTCAAAACTGCGCGCAGCGACAGGCTGGGAGTTTCGCGGGCGGCGCCTTCGATCGAGACGTAGCCGTCCTTGGCGACGCCGTCGAAGGAGACTTCGACCGGATCGATGCCGAAAACCGAGACGTGCGCCGGGTCTCTGGGGTGGGCGTGGCGAATGCCGCGCAAGCTGCCGAAAACCACATGGCCGACCTGGGTGTAGGAGCCGATATAGGCGAAGCTGGAATCTCCGCCGCGGATCTGTCCGTCCCCCAGCACGACGACGCCATGCGCCTTCTTACGAGCCGTCTCGAATTCCGCTGCGTAAAAGCCGTTCAAAGTATCGATCATGACTATCCCCCGCCGTGCAATGCGGGGGGTCTAACACCTTTCGTTTACATCTTTGCTAAGACGTGATGCCCGCCAGGCAACGGTACATTTACCTAGATGAAAGACTTGAAGAGCGGGCGGTCACGAACGGCCGGCGCTTGGGCGCACTACAGCGACGCGCAGCGATCAGTCGTGGTGGTGACCGTCGCCGGTTGCGTCCGGGCTGGCCGGGATCGTCACCAGCCGGCCGTAGCGCACCCCCCGTTCGGAAAAGATGTGGTCGGCGAAGTGCTGCAGTTCGTTCGCCTTGCCGTCCAGGATCGTCACTTCGAGACATTGGTCCTGATCGAGATGCACGTGCATCGTGGCGCGCGACAAGTCGTGATGGGTGTGGAAGTTCTGCGTCAGCTTGCGGGGCAGATCGCGCTTGGAGTGATCATAGGTGTAGATCATCGCGCCCACGCAGTGCTCATTGTTCGCATGCGCAGCGGTCTGCTGGATGCCGATCCGCGCCAGATCGCGGATCGCCTCGGAACGGTTCTGGTAGCCGCGCGCCGCGATGATGGCGTCGAGCTTTTCCATCAGGTCATCATCCAAAGTGATGGTCACGCGATGCATCGCAGGCCCTCTTGTTGTATGCAGTTTCGTTGACTTCGTCATACCGGCCGTGCCACGCTGGGAACACGGGAGATCTGCCGGGATGGCCCGCGATAGCAGATTGGGGCGAGCGCGTCTTGCAATGGAGCAGGGCGTGAGGGTGGTGGCATGCGGCGGTGTGATTTCCGGCATTGGGCGCGGGGCGGGGCGGTCTGCGCGATCATCGGCTTTCCATGGACAAATGAGGCGTTGGCCCAGCAGGTTCGGACGCTCCCCCAGATCGCGGTGGATGCGCCATCCGAACAGGTGAGGCCGGGGCCGCGGCGTTCGACGCGGCACTCCAACTCGGATCAGGCGCGCACGGCGTCTGATGCTCCAGCGCCTCCACACAGTGCCGTGGGCACCCCGCCAAGCGATCGCTCCTCAACGCCGGTCCCGCTGAGCGCGCCGCAGAACCAGGCGGCGAGCGCGCTGGTGATCAGTGGCACCGAGGTCAACGCGCTGCCGGTGGCGCGGGTCGGCGAAGCGCTCGAGGTTGTGCCTGGGCTGGTGGTCACTCAGCACTCCGGCGAGGGCAAGGCCAACCAGTACTTCTTGCGCGGCTTCAACCTCGACCACGGCACAGATCTGGCGATCACCGTCGACGGCATGCCGGTCAACATGCCGACCCACGGCCATGGCCAGGGCTACGCCGACATCAACTTCATGATCCCCGAGCTGATCAGCACGATGACGGTGCGCAAGGGGCCGTACTTCGCCGATGTCGGCGACTTCGGCTCGGCCGGTGCGGTCGGCATCGACTATCTGCGCACGATGCCGAAGAACCTCGCCGAGGTCAGCCTCGGCAGCTTCGGCTATCGCCGACTGCTCGGTGCCGGCTCGACGGCGGTCGGCGATGGTACCTTGCTGGCGGCGTTCGAGGGCAACACTTATAACGGCCCCTGGAACGTGCCCGACAACGTCCGCAAGCTCAACGGCGTGCTGCGCTACAGCCAGGGCACGCTGACCGACGGCTTCTCGCTGACAGGCATGGCCTACGCCAACCGCTGGACCTCGACCGATCAGGTCGCGCAGCGTGCGATCGATCAGGGCCTGATCGGCCGCTACGGCTCGCTCGATCCGACCGACGGCGGCACAGCCAGCCGCTTCAGCCTGTCCGGCCGGTTCGCGCAGTCGAGCGACATCGGGCAGACCGACCTCAATGCCTATGTGATCCGCTCATCGCTGCAGCTCTACAACAACTTCACCTACGTCCTCGACGATCCCATCAACGGCGATCAGTTCAACCAATACGACCGCCGCACGGTGGTCGGGCTGAACGGCACCCAGCGCTTCGACTATCGGTTCGCCGGATTGCCGGTGGAAACCCGCGTCGGGCTGCAGAGCCGCGCCGACAGCATCAGCCTTGGGCTCAACAAGACGCTGCAGCGCGACTGGTTGTCCACGGTGCGTGCCGACGAGGTCTCCGAGCAGTCGCTCGGGGTGTGGACCGACACCACGGTGCGTTGGACGGACTGGCTGCGGACCACCGCAGGCGTGCGCGAGGATTACATCGGCGGCCGCGTGATCAGCGATACACCGGCAAACTCGGGCAATGTTTCCGCGACGATGACCAGCCCGAAGCTTGGCATTGTGCTCGGGCCGTGGGTGTCGACCGAGTTCTACGGCAATGCCGGCACCAGCCTGCACAGCAACGACATTCGCGGCGCCACCATCACGGTCGATCCCACTGATAAGACGACGCCGCTCGACCGCGTGCCGTTGCTGGTGCGCTCGAAGGGCGGCGAGCTTGGTATTCGCAACCGCTCGATCCCAGGGCTGACGACGTCACTCGCGGTGTTCGTGCTCGATTTCGACTCCGAGCTGCTGTTCGTCGGCGACGCTGGTACGACCGAGCCCAGCCGGCCGAGCAGGCGCGTCGGCGTCGAGTGGATCAGCCAGTATAGGCCGCTGCCGTGGCTCGGTTTCGATCTCGACGTCGCCTATACGCGCGCGCGCTTCACCGACATCGATCCCGCCGGCGATCTGATCCCCGGCGCGCCGGCCTGGGTGGCGAGCGCGGGGCTGACGCTCGGGCGTGAGACCGGCTGGTTCGGCGCGGTGAAGGGGCGCTATTTTGGGCCGCGACCGCTGATCGAGGATGGCAGCGAGACCTCGCTGGCGTCGCTGATCTTCAACGCGCGGCTCGGCTATCGCTTCGACAACGGCATCCGCGTGCAGCTCGACGCGCTGAACCTGTTCAACGCCAGGACCAACCAGATCGAATACTACTATCTGTCGCGCCTCCCCGGCGAGCCGCTCGGCGGCGTCGGCGATCGCCACGTCCATCCGGCCGAGCCGTTGGCTGTGCGACTGACTCTGGCGGGGGCGTTCTGACCCGCATCGGTGGTCAGAACGTCGTCGTCGTGCGAATTCCGAACACGATCGCATCGCGGATTCGCCGGGTCCCGCTGGGGTCGCGCGGATCGACCAGACCGCCGCCGGGATGCATCACGTATTCGAACACAGGCTGAACCGCGAAGTTCGGCGTGAGCTGCGCCCAATAGGTCGCCTCGATCACGGCTTCAAAATCCCGGATTGGCGTGGCAACGCTGGTGAAGATCTGGCGATCGCGGTCGAATTGCCGTGCGCCCTCGGAGATCCGCGCGAAGGTTGCGGCAAGGCCGATTTTGTCGTCGGGACGGCTGGCGCTGAAGCCGGTGAGCTGCAGCCCGCCATCGATATAGAAGCTGATCAGGTTGCGGTCACCCGGACTGACCGAAGTCCGCACGAACATGCCGAGGCCTTTGGCCGGATCGATCGGGCTGTGCCACAGCTTCTGCTCGAGGACGCCGAAGATCCCCTGATTGCGTCGCAGCGAGATCGGCTCGCCCGTGCCTGACGGGTCGGCGAGCGACCGGCCGTCGGCGCCAAGGTGGAAGTGATCGAACTTGCCGAAATGGTACCAAGCCCCCGCCGCGATCGTGCCGGGCAGCGCCGCATTCCCGAGTTCGAAGCCGTATCGGATTTGACCGATCATCCACGGCGGATCGTTGATGCGGAATGCCAGGCCGTTAGCGTTCTTGATCTGCGGATCGTCCGGCCCCGGCGGCGCCGCGTCGCCGTCGAACACGGCCAGGTAGGCGGTGAGGCTGTCGCTGAGTTGCGCTTTCAGGCGGATGCCGGGGGCGGCCAGCGGCGGCGAGGGGCCGCCGCTCGGCAGGATGATGCCGGTGATGCCGGGCCAGCCGAGCGCCGAATTAACGAAGATATCGTCGTACTTACTGTCGATGAATTCGGCGTCGGACGGCTGTTGTCCGACACGGATCAGCAGCCGTCTGCCGAACAGTGCCTGCTCGATCCACATCTCGTACAGCCGCGTCGCGGACAGAGCTTCGACGCCGCTGACCAGCATCAAATTGCCGACATAGCTCCGCGACAGCCCGTCGCCGTGGATCTGGTACATGTTGGCGTGGAAGGTTGCCCCGGTCCAGCCGACTAAGCGTTCGAGGTCGATGGTGGTGCCGATATCGGCCCGGCCGGTGTAGACGGCGCCGGTGCGGACGCCTCCCGAGATATTCCCCAGCACTTCGCCGATATAGGTGATGTTGAACTGGACGCCCCAATCGGCCAGGCGCTGCCGCAGCTCATTGGCCGAGCTTTCAGTAACCGGCCTGCGCTCGTCGCCGCGCGCCGCTCCGCTGATCGCGGAGAGCAGCATGGCGGCGAGCAGGACGGCTGCGCGAAGGGCGATCGGCAGGACTTTCGGCACGCACCACCCGGACTATCTGATCAGGCCGATCCGCTTCATCACCACGAAGGCGGCTGCTGAAGACGCCAGTATCAGCAGCAGGGCCCAAGAGAATCCGCTGTCCGTATCGGTGAACGGCAGGCCTTTGACGTTCATGCCGAACAGGCCGGTGACCAGGGTGGGCGGCAGCAGCAGTGCGGTCAGCACCGAGAGAACCCGCAAGCTGTTATTGGTCTGCTCCTCGATCTGAAGATGCAGTTCTTCCTGCAGCAGCCGGCTGCGCTCGCGCATCTCGACGACGGAGTGATCCAGGCTGTCGAGGCGCTGCGCCAACTTTCCGGCGCGTAGCTGCAGGCTCGGTTTGAGGTCGGCGCTGCTGTCGCGTTCGAACCGATGCAGCACGATCCGCAGACCCGACAGATGCCGGTGCAGCCGCACGCAGCTTCGCCGGGTCTGGCCGAGGCCCTGACGCACATCGGCGGTGTCGTCGGACAGCACTTTCTCTTCGATATGGTCGAGCTCGTGTTCGACGCCGTCGACGACCCGCTCCATGGCATCGGCGACCTCGTCGATGATGGTCTCGAACAACGCTGCGGCGCTTTCGATGCGCCGGCCCCGCTCGAGCGCGCGCCGCGTGGCGTCGACGGCGCACAGCGCCTGATGCCGGCCGCTGATCAACAGATTCTCCGTCATCACGAAGCGCAGAAAGCCGGTGTCGTCCGTGATGTCGGCGATGTCACGCTTCAGATCGGCGACCACGCCGTAAACGCAGTCCTCCGAGCCGTGCATCTGCTGATAGCTGTCCTTGGACAGCAACAATTGCCGCGCCCGCGGCGGCAGATCCGCCGACGCGAGCCATTGCAAGGCGCGCGCGTCGGCGAGGTTGAAGTGCAGCCAGCACCAGCCGCCGGGCTCGGAGACCAGCGCGGCGTCGGACATCGGCTGCGGCGTGCCGTCCGGGGCGAACCGGAACGCCCAGACCAATCCCGGCAGGAGCGCGTCGGCGGGAACGGGCGGCAGCGATGGAGCGCCGGCCGCCGGTCTTAGTTGCTGCATGACTGTCGACCGGGCTCGGCTCAGAGCACCCGAGAGAACAGCACGTACAGCGTTCCCGACAGCAGGATTGCGGCCGGCAGTGTCAGCACCCAGGCCATCAGCAGATTGCGGATCGTCGCCATCTGCAGCCCGGAGCCGTTCGCCGCCATCGTGCCGGCGACGCCCGATGACAGCACGTGGGTGGTCGACACCGGCAACCCGAACATGTCGGCGGCGCCGATCGTCGTCGCCGCGACGAGCTCGGCAGAGGCGCCCTGAGCGTAGGTCAAATGCGACTTGCCGATCTTCTCGCCGACGGTGATGACGATGCGCTTCCAGCCGATCATGGTGCCGAGGCCGAGCGCGATCGCCACCGCGATCTTCACCCAGGTCGGGATGAACTTGGTCGCGCTGTCGAGCGAGCCCTTGTAGGCGTTGAGCGTGGCGACCTCGTCCTTGCTCAGGTCGTTCTCCTTGTCCTTCATCAGGAAGCGGATCGCCTCCGAGGCGAGATACATGTCGTTGCGGGTGTTGCCGACGGCTTCGGCCGGCACCTTGCTGAGCGAGCCGTAGCGTTGCACCTGATCGCCGATGTCCTTCACCAGCACCGCCAGCGACGGGTAGGTGCCTTCGCTAATGTGGTGCTGCGAGACGTATTGCGTCACCGCGGGCCGCGGATCGCCGATGATGCTGTGACCGGCGCCCTTGGCGGCGATCACAGCCGACGCTGCGGACGAGGTCCGCTCGAACTGCGCGACCTGCGAATCCGGCAGCGCGCGGTTCAGCGCATAGGCGGTCGGCACGGTGCCGATCAGGATCAGCATGATCAGGCCCATGCCCTTCTGGCCGTCATTGGAGCCGTGGGCGAAGCTGACGCCGGTGCAGGTCAGGATCAGCAGGCCGCGGATCCACAGCGGCGGCGGCTTGTTGCCTTCCGGCGCGGTGTAGAGCGCCTTGTTGCGCACCACCAGCTTGAGCAGCAGCAGCAGTGCTGCGGCGCAGACGAAGCCGACCAGCGGCGACAGCAGCAGCGCGTAGCCGATCTCGGTGGCCTTGCCCCAATCGACGCCAGACGTGCCGTCGCGGCCGCGCAGCAGCGCGTTGGCGACGCCGACGCCGATGATCGAGCCGATCAGCGTGTGCGAGCTCGACGCAGGCAGTCCGAAATACCAGGTGCCGAGATTCCACAGGATCGCCGCGATCAGCAGGGCGAACACCATCGCGAAGCCGGCGCTGGAGCCGACCTGGAGGATCAGTTCGACCGGCAGCAGCGAGACGATTCCGAACGCCACCGCGCCGGTCGACATCAGCACGCCGAAGAAATTGAAGAAGCCCGACCAGACCACGGCGACTTCGGCCGGCAGGGAATGGGTGTAGATCACCGTCGCGACCGCATTGGCGGTGTCGTGGAAGCCGTTGACGAATTCGAACCCGAGCGCGATCAGCAACGCGACCAGCAGCAACAGGTAGGGCACATAGCTGGTGACACGGAGGCCGGTGGCCTGCACATCGACATAAATACTATAGGCGACGTACAGCAGGCCGGCAGCGAGGACCCCGACAAACAGGATCATCGTCAACGGGTTGAACCCTTTGTCCAGATTGGGCCGGCCGGCCGGCTGGATCGGGCCGGCCGTATCGATGGATTGATTGATGGTGAAGTCGGTCATTGAAGCCCCTCGACTACTCGTGGGACCAATCTTGATCAGTCGACATAACGGCGCGATGACGCCTGCGACAAAATGGACGATTTCGCGCTTTGAACGGCGCGCGCCCAACCGGTGTCGGGCGGGCCTCGTTCCGATCGTGGTGTATTCGCTAGGCGCGGATCAGGTGGGCGGCGGCTTCGCCGGCGCTGTCCATATAGCTCGGGTCGCGGTTGAGCAGTACGACCGAGAAGGCGCCGTCGATCAGCAGCACGGTCTGCCGCGCCAGCGCGCGGGCGTCTTGCTCGGCGCGGTCTTCCGCGAAGATCGTGCAAAGCCAGTCCTCGGTGCGCTTCTTATGCGCGCGGCCGGCCTGGATCGCCGGATGGCCGGGGAGATTCATCAGCTCGACCGAGGTCCGCAGGAAGCCGCAGCCTTTCCATCGCGGATGGCGGGCGTTCTCAGCGAGGTGGCGGAAGATCGCCTGCACCTTGTCGGCGGTGTCGCCTGTGGCCTCGGCGAACCAGCGCTGGAAGATCGCCACGTTGGGCTGATCGCGGGTCTGCAGATACGCGGCGATCAGGTCGTCCTTGCTGCGGAAGTGATAATAGATCGTGCGCTTGGTCAGGCCGGCCTTTGCCGCCACCGCGTCGACGCTGACGGCGCGAATGCCGTCGCGATGAAACAGCTTTCCGGCGGCCTCGACGATGCGGTCGCGGGTGGGAGAGGCGGGGGCCTTGCTCATGTCTCCTAGGTATACCGACCAGTGAATATACACAACGCGGCGCGCGCTCTATCGTCGGCGGCATGAACCCGTCCGCGCTCGACCTCTCCGCCGACATCCGCCCAGTCGAGATCCTGTGCAGCGACGGCGTCGTCCTTGGCGGCCATCTGTTTCGGACGGGGAGGCACGATCCGATCGGCATAGCGATCGTCAATGCCGCCACCGGCGTCCTAGCACGCTACTATCATCGCTACGCCGGCTTCCTTGCCGCGCAGGGCTTCGACGTGCTCACCTACGACTATCGCGGCATCGGCGCGTCACGGCCGGCGCGCATGCGGGGTTGCGGCTATCGCTGGCGGCATTGGGGCGAATTCGATTTCGCGGCGGCGCTGCGGTTCGCACGCGGCGAAGCGCGCGGCGGTCCCGTCGTTGTCGTCGGCCACAGCATCGGTGGGTTTCTGCCGGGGCTCGCCGAGAATGCGGCCGGCATCGACCGGCTGCTCACCGTCGGTGCCCAATATGCGTGGTGGCCGGACTATGTGGCGCATCGCAGGGCGGGCCTGTTCCTGAAATGGCATGTCGCGATGCCGGCGCTGACGGCCGCGTTCGGCTATTTCCCCGGCCGGCGGCTCGGCTGGCTGGAGGATCTGCCGGCCGGCGTGGCTCATGAATGGAGCTTTCGCGGTCCGCGCTTCGAGCGCAGCCATCCGCGCGGCGAGCGGCGTGCCGTGCTCGCGCGGATGGCGGCTGTGAGGTCTCCGATCCTCGCGGTCGCGGTGGCCGATGACGAGTTCGGCACCGCGCCGGCGATCCGCCGCGCGCTGCATTATTATAAAGGTGCCGAGCGAACCGCAGTGATGCTGCGGCCCGCCGACTATGGCCGCGAGAGCATCGGCCATTTCAGCCTGTTCCACGACAGCCACGCCGCCGACTTCTGGGGCGACTCGCTGCGCTGGCTGCGCGATGGCGCCAATCCGTGGCCGGACCGCGTCATCGCTCGCTTGGTCTAAATAAGCGCAGCGAACGCGAGCAGCGCGACCGGCATTGCTCAGGCCACCGCGCTGGCCGCGCTCAGGACAGCTTTCACCGTGGCGGTCGCGACGTCGCCGTCGATGCCGACGCCGAACACTTCCCCGCCGTCGGGCCGGACGCACTGCAGATAGGCGGCAGCCTGTGCGTCAGTCCCGCGCCGCAGCGCATGTTCCTGATAGTCCACGACGCTGAGCGAGATGCCGAAGCTCTCGTCCAGCGCGGCGAGGATCGCCGAGACCAGGCCGTTGCCGCGCCCGGTGATGGATACTTCCTGTCCGCGATGGCGCAGGCGACCCGCGAAGATCCGCTCCGCGCCGGCGTGCCGGCGCAAGCCGCCTTCATAGTCGACCAGTTCGAAGCGGTCGGTCTGGTCGAGATGATAGGCGCTGACGAACTCGGTCCAGATATCTTCGGCCGTCAGCTCGCGGCTGCTGTCGTCCGCGAGCCGCTGGATGCGCCGGCTCAGATCGACCTGCATGGCCCGTGGCAGCTTCAACCCTTTGTCCTGCTCGATCACCCAGGCGACGCCGCCCTTGCCGGACTGGCTGTTGACGCGGATCACCGCCTCGTAGCTCTCGCCGATGTCGGCCGGATCGATCGGCAGGTAGGGCATTTCCCAGATGCCGTCGTTGCGGCGGGCATGGGCGGCAAACCCCTTCTTGATCGCGTCCTGATGCGACCCCGAAAAGGCGGTGTGAACGAGTTCGCCCGCATACGGGTGGCGCGGATGCACGGCCAGGCCGTTGCAATATTCGACCGTCTTCACCACCTCGCGCATCTTCGGGAAGGTGAGCTTCGGATCGATCCCCTGAGTGTAGAGGTTCAGCGCCAGGGTGACGAGATCGACATTGCCGGTGCGCTCGCCATTGCCGAACAGGCAGCCCTCGACGCGATCGGCGCCGGCCAGCAGGGCCTGCTCGATCGCGGCGACGGCGGTGCCCCGGTCGTTGTGCGGATGCACGCTGATCACCACAGCGTCGCGCCGGGAGATCGAGCGGCAGAACCATTCGATCTGGTCGGCATAGACGTTCGGCATCGCCACTTCCACGGTCGCCGGCAGGTTCAGGATCACCGGTCGCTCGGGCGTCGGCTGCCAGACATCCAGCACGCGCTCGCAGATCTCCAAGGCGAAGTCCGGTTCGGTGAAGGAGAACGTCTCGGGCGAGTACTCGAACGTCCACGCGGTCTCTGGTCGCTTCAGGCTTTCCTCGAGCATGGCCGTCACGCCGCTGACCGCCAGACTGACGATCTCGCGTCGCTCCATCCCGAACACGACGCGCCGGAACAACGGCGCGGTCGCGTTGTAGAGGTGGACGATGGCCTGCTTCGCGCCGGACAGCGACTCGAAGGTCCTGGTGATCAGATCGGCGCGCGATTGGGTCAGCACCTGGATCGTCACATCGTCAGGGATGCGCCCAGCCTCGATCAGCGCCCGCACGAAATCGAAGTCGGTCTGCGAGGCGGAAGGAAACGCGACCTCGATCTCCTTGAAGCCGCAGCCGACCAGCATGTCGTAGAAGCGCAACTTACGCTCGACATCCATCGGATGAGCGAGCGACTGATTGCCGTCGCGCAAATCTGTCGACAGCCAGCGCGGCGCTTTCGCGAGCTGCCGCGAGGGCCAGATGCGGTCGGGCAGGTCGATGGGAGAGATAAAGGGGCGATACTTGATCGCGGGATCGGTCAGCATGGCGGAGTTCCGTTGCATGGAGAAGGAGTCGTCGGCGGGCTGCGTGCACGGCCGCCGGACGCCCTCAGCCCCGACGGCCGCCGATAAGTCGGTGTGCAACGGACAGCGCTTGCGTAAGGGCAGGGACGCTGGCTCCGGCCCCGAACGCAGCAATCCGAGCCGCCAGCGGCGTCGGACCAGACTGAAAGACGGGGTGAAGGGGAGCGAACACGGGCGGACCTGCTGCTGTGGAATGAACCGACGCTATCGCCATCGGATATGATATTCTCTCGCGGCAGGCTCAAATATCGTCGCGAAAGGATCAATTGATGAAGCAGGGCTTGGCCGTCACCGACACGATTGCGGTGATCGTGCAGGACGGCCCGCGCTACGCGAGCCCATGGCACCGGCACGACAGGGCTCAGTTGCTCTATGCCAAGAGCGGCGTGCTGTCGGTGACGACCGCGGATGGGACCTGGGTCGTTCCGCCAAGCCGTGCGGTTTGGCTGCCGGCCCATCTGGAACACGCCACGGCCAGCCATGCAGGCGTGAGGTTTCGTTCTCTGCTGATCGAGGCGGCCGGCACGCCGGGGCTTCCTGACACGTGCCGCGTCGTCGAAGTCACGCCGCTGCTACGGGAACTGATCCTCAAGCTCGCCGCGCTCGCCGATCGGGGCGATCGGAAGGACATGGCGGAAGCGGTCAGCCGCGTGCTGATGATGGAGTTGTCGTTTCTGCCGACGCAGGCGCTCGGACTGCCGCTCCCCAGGCACGCGGGATTGGCTGCGCTGTGCGAGACCATCCGCAAGGACTTGGCGCGGGATATGGCTGTCGAAGAGGCTGCCAGCCTGCTTCACATGAGCCGCGCCAGCTTCATGCGGCTGTTTCAGCGTGAGACCGGCATGAGCTTCGGCCGGTGGCGACAGCAGGCTCGGATGCAGCATGCGCTGGTATTGCTGGCCGAAGGCGAGAGCATCGTCGATGTGGCGTTCGGCTGTGGCTACGACAGTCCCAGCGCTTTTTCAGCCGCCTTCCGCCGCACCCTCGGTCGTAGCCCGAGCACCTATTTTCTCCCTGAACCTTAACCGGCAAGCTGAATTGGCTCCGGCATTGAGTAAGCAGCGCCCTGCGATGCTTAAGCATCCAGGTGATAAGTTCAATCGACCCGGTCACTCACCTCTCGCCGTCTGCAGCGCGTTCGCCAGCTTTTTGACAGCACTCGCAAGCTCCGCTGGCGTATAGGCGGCAAAGCCCATCAGGAAGCCGGCCTTGCCGTCACCAGCGGCATGAAGCTCAGATAGTCCCAGCAGTTCAACGCCGACGCGGCGTGCGCAGTCGATGGCAGCGCGCTCGGGGATATCGCAAGTCAGCACGCAGGGCATTTGCAGACCGCCGATAGGAACGCGCGGCTCGACGAATTCGCAAAGGTGCTTGCGAACGAGGCCCGCCAGCACATCAAGTCTTTCGGCATAGATCCCGCGCATGGTGCGGACATGCGCCCCGAAATGCCCGCCCTCCATGAACCGCGCCAGCGTCAATTGCGCGATGGATGCGGTGTGGCCGTCGAGCAGCGTGCGCGCGACCGTCATCGGTTTCACCAGTTGCGGCGGCAGCACGACATAACCGAGCCGCAAGCCCGGAAACAGGGATTTGGTGAAGGTGCCGATGTAAATGGTCCGATCATGAGGATCGAGACCCTGCACGCAGGCGGTGGGCTTTCCGGCATAATGGAATTCGCTGTCGTAATCATCCTCGATGATCCACGCCTGATTCCGGGCTGCCCATTCGATCAGCGCCAAACGACGATCCAGCGTCAGCGTCACGCCGGTCGGAAACTGGTGGGATGGCGTAAGACAGGCAGCTTTCGCGCGACGAGGATCATTGATGATCGACTCGACGACAATGCCCTGCCGATCGACACGAACCGGCACGCATTCCAGTCCCGCTGCGTCGAACGCCTTGCGCGCGCCGTAGTAAGCGGGGTCTTCGATGAATATCCTCTCGCCGGGATCGAGCAGCATAGTCGCGCAGAGCGTCATCGCCTGTTGCGAGCTGGTGAGCACCACGACGCGGTCGGCGGTGGCCCGCGCGCCGCGTTCGAGATTTACATAATCCGCTATTGCCCGGCGTAGCGGCTCTGCACCTTGAGGATCGCCATGAAGGAGCGCCTGCGTGCCGACTTCCTTGAGCACCTGCCGTTGCAGGCGCTCCCATAGCGGGAGTGGAAAGCTGCGCGTCTCCGGCACGCCAGGCGCGAACGGGCGCGGCATCAGCATTTCACGCACGCCGCCGCTCCGGAATATCGCGTCGCCACGCTTGCCAAGATTCGGTGCCGGGTTGCGCAGGAGTGCACCGCGCTTCGAGCGCCGAAGGCCGGGTGCGAACTCGGTCATCTCCGCCACGAAGCTGCCGCTGCCGACACGCCGCTCGATGAAACCTTCAGCGTGAAGCTGCGCGTAGGCGGACTCGATCGTGTCACGCGAAACACCCAGCGAGGACGCAAGCGCGCGCGAGGCGGGGAGTGGCTTTCCTGGGCCGAGTGCGCCGTCGAGGATCAGTTGCCGGATCGCCCGCTGGATCCGCGCATGCAGCGGCATCGCCGCATGCGCGGGGTGGGCGAGCCAAGCCTTCACGGATTCGAGTTGGGAGTGCTTGAACAAATGGTCTGCACAGCTGGAGACAATTGGCAGGGAATATCAGGCCATTGATCGGCTAGCTGTCAAGCCGTGTTGCAGCATCGTGCCTGTCTCGGGAGACCTCTCGAACCATGTCGTCCAGCCCATCGTCATCATCCATTCGATTGAATGATCTCACTCACCCCATCGTCGCGGGCCTGATCTCCGTCATCGTCAACTATGGCGGGACGTTCATTCTTGTGTTTCAGGCCGCTCGGGTCGCGGGCCTCAGCCCGGAATTGACGGCGTCCTGGGTTTGGTCGGTCTCGATCGGTGTCGGTCTGACCGGTCTGTTCTTGAGCTGGCGTTATCGCGAGCCGATCATCACGGCCTGGTCGACCCCAGCGGCGGCTTTCCTTGTCACGGCACTTGCCACCACGCCTTATGCGGAAGCGGTGGGGGCCTACATCATCTCTGCCGTCGCTTTCGTTCTGCTCGGGCTTTCGGGATATTTCGAGAAAGTCATCCGGCTGATCCCGCCTGGTATCGCCTCGGGTCTGCTCGCAGGCATATTGCTGCAATTCGGGATCGGAGCGTTTGGCGGCGCCAGCGTCGACCCTGTTCTTGTCGGCCTGCTGATCGTTGCCTATGTGCTGCTCAAGCGTATTTCGGCGCGATATGCGGTGGTCGGCATATTGGTACTCGGTCTGCTGTTTCTGCTCGTGCAGGATCGCGTCGATCTGTCCGGCCTGCAATTGAAGCTCGCCATGCCGGCCTTCACGATGCCGGAGTTCACGCTGAACGCCACCTTGAGCGTCGCGCTGCCTTTGTTCCTGATCACGCTGACCGGCCAGTATATGCCGGGCATGCTGGTGCTTCGGAATGACGGCTTCAGGACGAGCGCCAACCCGATTGTGACCGTCACCGGCCTTGGCTCACTCGTCATGGCGCCTTTCGGCTCGCATGCGTTCAACATCGCCGCCATCACAGCCGCCATTGCCACAGGCCGGGAAGCCCATGAGGACCCGTCCAAGCGCTGGATCGCGGGCATCGCGGCGGGCTGCTTCTATGTGCTGGTCGGTGTGTTCGGTGTGACTCTCGCAGCGGTGTTCATGGCGCTCCCGGCGACGTTCATCACCACGCTGGCGGGCCTGGCGCTGCTCGGCACCATCGGCGGAAGCCTCGCCGGCGCCATGGCCGACCCGGCATCGCGTGAAGCGGCGCTCATCACGTTCCTCGCCTCGGCCGCGAACATCAAGATGCTTGGTGTCGGCGGGGCATTCTGGGGGCTGGTGATCGGCCTTGTCGCCTACATGGTGTTGAACGGGCGGTTGCCGCGCAAACGGCGGATCGAATCCGCGATCAGCGGGGGCGCGGCCGAGTGACCGACCGAAAGCGACGGAGGTCAGAGCCGTTCTGCTTGAGGTGGAATCGGGCTTCGATGCGCAGCAAGGCGTAAAACCTCACGGCGAGGAGGCGCGCAGCGCCGTCTCGAACCATGCGCCACCGGCACTGTGTGGCCCCATCCTTCGAGACGCCCGGCTTCGCCGGGCTCCTTAGGATGAGGAGTCAGTGCGTCTGGAAAGGCCGGACTGCTTCCATCAATCGCTGAAGTGCACGAGCTGGCGCTCGCGCATCGCGCTCGGCTCAGCTTCGGCGGAGAGGGGGGCGAATGTCGCTGGCCTTACTGATCCGGGAGGCCGGGACTGGTGGGCGCGTCGTTTGCGACGTCCGCGTTGGACGTGGACGCCCATACAGCTTTTGGCGGTGACCGATTCGTCATCTCGGAGATCATCGCGCGATAGCGTGCGATCGGCGAGGCTGGCGGAGACGGAGGGATTCGAACCCTCGATAGGGCTTTACAACCCTATAACGGTTTAGCAAACCGCCGCCTTCAGCCACTCGGCCACGTCTCCAGCTGGCCCGATATGCCCGACGCGCTCGCGAGCCGCAAGCGGGATTCGCGCCCGATAACCGAGACTTCCGGATCGAGCGCCAGTTTTACCCAACTCGTCCAGTTTTCTCCGTTCTCGACGCAGTATGCAGTCGGAGCCACGCCACCGGCGATGGAACCTCGACCGGCATGCGTTGGTGCACAATGGCGCCATATTCCCGTCGGAGCCCGGTTCCATCCGGTTCTCGAGGACTCGATTCTCAGAGGATTCGCCGCGCTCCGGTTGAGATTCGCTCCAAAATCGGCCCGCTTCGAGCGGTCGGTGAAGCCGTGGCATCTTTGTGGATCGCGGCATCGCGCTGCGCGACCGCGTGATTTTCTCTCATATATTCAGAGGCTTGCGCAGGTTCCAAATCGATCGCGTAGTGTTATTTGTGCAACACCCCCCTGAAAACGGCGGTACTGCAGCGCTTCCGAGGCGTTCCTTTGTTGCGTGTGCATCACGCTTAGGTAATTCTCCTGACCGCGACGGAGGGGGGCATCCCGAGGTCGTCCCGTATAGGTGGTTCGCTTAAGTCCCTCGCGTTCAGCGGGTGTGTCCGAAGGCGCGAAGCGGCTAGGCGGGTTTGATTGGGACAAAGGAACCACCCTGCGGGTGCCATGTGCATCCTGCGGAAGGAACCTTCCCTAGAGAGCAAACTTGGAGGTTTACATGAACATGGTTAAGGGCCTTTTCCTCGGCTCCGCGGCGGCTCTGGTCGCGATGAGCGGTGCACAGGCGGCCGATCTTCCGTTGAAGGCCAAAGCGGTCGAATACGTGAAGGTTTGCTCGATCTACGGCGCCGGCTTCTACTACATCCCGGGCACCGACACCTGCATCAAGCTCGGTGGCTATCTGCGCGCCGACGCGACCTTCTTCGGTTCGGGCGCCTATAACTCGCCGGCCTGGAACGGTAACGCTGGTGCCAAGAACCGCCTCGCGAACAACACCATCTTCCGTTCGCGTCAGGACATCAACATCGACACCCGCACCGCGACCGAATACGGCGTGGTCCGCACCTACTTCGATGCGACCTTCAACTGGACCACTGGTGACGCGATCGCCAGCGGCTCGCTCGGCGTCTACTACGCGTTCATCCAGTTCGCGGGCTTCACCTTCGGTAAGGCCGTGTCGCAGTTCGATACGCCCTGGACCGGTTACCCGGGCAACAACACCTCGTTCCTGCTCGGCGGTTACGACGACGTGACCGGCATCAACCAGGTGTCGTACACCGCGCAGTTCGGCAACGGCGTGTCGGCCGCGATCTCGCTCGAAGATCAGTCGTCCTACCTGCAGTCGGCGCTGTACAACACTGCGACGATCTCGACCCTCGGCTACTCGCAGGGCCTGCTCGGCACCAACTCCTACGCCGGCACGCAGATCCCCGACATCGTCGGTCAGATCCGCGTCGACCAGGCTTGGGGCCTCTTCCAGGTGTCGGCCGCCGCTCACCAGGTTCGCGCCAGCTACTACACCCCCACTCTCGAGACCTCGGGCCACCCGAGCGACACCTGGGGCTACGCGGTGCAGGGCGCCATCTCGCTCAAGAACCTGCCGACCGGCCCCGGCGACAGCATCAACTTCACGGCCAGCTACTCGAACGGCGCGACCCGTTACGTGCTGGGCGGCGTGACCGGCAACTCGTTCGCCATCTTCGGCAACAGCGGTGGTGCTTACCAGAGCATCGCGTTCGGTGCCTCGGCTGACGGCGTGTTCAACGGCACCAACAACCTGAACGGCACTGGCATCGAGAAGACCACTGCCTGGGGCGTCCGTGGTGCGTTCAACCACAACTGGAACCCCTACTGGTCGACCTCGCTGTTCGGCGCCTACACCTCGATCGACTACAACGGCACCGCGACTGCTCTGATCTGCGGCACCGCTGTGGGCTTCACCTGCAACCCCGACTTCCGCATTGCGCAGGTTGGTACCGTCACCCGCTGGACCCCGGTCAAGAACCTGACCTTCTCGGGCGAAGTGATGTACACCTACCTCGACCAGAGCAACGCGGGCGCTCTCGCCATCCCGGCGAACGCCGCGATTGCGAAGCCGGCTGCTGCCTACGAGCTCAAGGACCAGGGCGTTTGGAGCGGCAACCTCCGCGTTCAGCGCGTGTTCTAAGCCTGATCGTTCCGCAAGGAACGTTCTGCGAAACCCCGGCGGGCAACCGCCGGGGTTTTTCGTTATGGGCCGTTGCAACGGCGAGACAGGGAACGGATCCTGCTCGAGCAGTTCTGCTTTTGATCGAATTGCCGCCGTCGTCTCGAGGTGCCCGCTGGGCCCAGCTGCGCGTGGCTACGCGCGCCTCGAAGGATGAGCCGCAAACACCGCGGACCGCATGTTTCGAGGCGCGCTACGCGCGCACCTCAGCATGACGAGTCCGCACCAAAGGTGGCGGCGTCGTTTCAATCAATCGATGAAGCGCCTAGCCTCGGGATCGCGGCGTTACTCGACTCTCTCGGCGCCGCGCCGGAGGTCTGCGTCGATCTGCAGGCGACTGCCGCCGCCGAATCGCGAGCGATAGACCTGCAGGTTCTCCATGATCCGCTGCACGTAGTTGCGGGTTTCGGAAAACGGAATCAGTTCGACCCAGTCCACCGCGTCGACCTTGGGATCGCGCGGATCGCCGTAGCGCTCGACCCATTTCCGCACGCTGCCGCGGCCGGCATTGTACGCGGCGAACGTCATGATGTAGGAGCCGCGATAATCGTCGAGCAGCCCGCCCAGTTCGGCGGCGCCGAGCGCGACGTTGTAGACAGAATCGGTCTTCAGGCGCTTCAGATCGTAGCTGCAGCCGTGGCGGCGACAGACATATTGGGCCGCAGGCGACGTCACCTGCATCAGGCCATAGGCCTGCGCCGGCGAGACGACGGCGGGATTGAAGCCGCTTTCCTGCCGGGCGATCGCATAAACGATGGCGCGTTCGATCTCCGGGCCGACCGACCGGAACTGCGGAATTCCTGTCATCGGATAGGCGTAGTGATCGAAGGGCAGGCCACGGTTCAGCGCCGCCTTGCCGACCAGGAGCAACGCGCGTCCGTCATTGTTGCGCGCGGCGAGTTCGGACAGGCCGAGCAGGGCATCGACATCGCCATTGTCGCCGACATCGGCATAGATCGGGATCGCGACGTCGCCTTCGCCGATCGCGTACAGCAGCTGCACCGCGCGCACGACCTCAAGGCGCTCGACGCCGCGGCCCTGGCTCGACGGCTGGCCGTTGAGATCGAGATGCGGCAGGCCGAGCTTGGCGCGCGCGAGCTGACCGTAATAGCTGGTGGATTGCGCGGCGGCCGCCGAATAGGCGGCACGGGCGTCCTGCGTGCGGCCGAGGGCCTCGGCGGCTCGGCCTTGCCAGTAACCGGCGCGCGCCAATGCGGTCGGGTTGGTCGTGTCGGTGCCGATGCGCGCGAAGTGCTGCGCGGCGGTGGCGGGATCGTTGAGAAACCGCAGCGCGATCCAGCCGGCGGTGAATTCTTGCTCGGTCTTGTAGACTTCTCTGCTCGGTGTCGCGGCGTTACGCGCGACCAGGTAAGCGAGCCGGTAGTCACCGATATCGATCAGCTTGCGCGCCAGCAGCCGGCGCTCGATCCACCATTCGTCGAGATTATACAGCCGGTTCGGATCGCGCGGCACGGTGAGCATCAGCCGGCCGGCTTCGGCGATCTTCTCGTCGCGGCGCAGCGTCTGGATCCGCGCGAACATGTAGCCGGGATCGCTGTGGAGTTCGGACGGCACGGCATCGAGTAGCGCCTTGCCTTGCGGCGACTTGTTGTCGACGGCGAGCCGCGCCCGGCCAAGCGCGTATTGCGCCGCGCCCAGTCGCTTCGCGGCGCGCAGCCCGGGATCGTTGTCGTTACCGTATAGGAACGCGTCCATCCGCGCCTTGTGATCGCCGGGCGTCAGCAGCGCGCCGAACATTTCGATCGCGGTCGTCTCGTTGGCGGCGGACATCGTGTCGTTACGCCAGGCGTCGCGGATGATCTGCTCGGCGGTGCGACGATCGCCGCGCGCCAGCATCGCACGCGCCAGCGCCAGCTTGCCCTTTGCCGAGAGCGGCGTCTCACCCTCGAAGTAAGCAAGCACGGCGCTGTCGTCGCGCTTGTCGTCCCACAGCGCCGCTTCTGCGCGGCGGCGGAAGAAGGTCTGCGACGGCCAGCTTGGATTGGCGCGGGTGAATTCGCGATAGCGCTCGACGCTGACGCCGTTGTACTCCGCCCGAAGGATGATCCACTCGGCGAGCTTGCGCGCCACCGGATCCGAGATGGTGTCCGCGACCTGCGTGGCGTCCGACGCCTTGCGCTTGCGCACCTGCTCGAGCACGGTTTTGAGCGCCTGGGCATCGGCCTGTGAAGTCTGCGCGGTCGCCGCGACGGCGGAGCGCGTCGCCGGCTTGCGCGTGACGATCGGCGGGGTCCCCGGCTGCCGGGAAGGCTCGATCGCCGGCGCGGTGGGCGCAGCATTGGCGAGCCGCGCCGCCGGCTTCGGGATCGACCCGACCGTCGCCGGGTTGGCGGGGGCGGTCTTCGGCACAACACTGCGCGAGATCGGCCGCGGCTTCGGCAGCGGCACGGACTTCGGCGCCGCCAGCAACTCGGCGGTGAATCCGCCGAGTCCGAGGCTCAGCGCCAGCGTCGCAGTCGAGGCGCGCAGGGCGAGCGCCGTCCAGCTTTTGATGTGTCGTTGATCACGCAATCGAGATGTTCCCGGTTAGCGGGCGATTCGCCTGAGTCTGTCAGTATCTTCGGCACAAGTGAACAAATTGGGCTGTCCCGAAACGTACGAACGATCGCGTTACATCCGATCAGCAGGGCGGAAACACGGCCGTTTGGCTCACTGCTGTGTGACGCAGCCGCGCCGCGCGACGATATGGCTCGCTTTCAGGCCGCGGTCGTTTCGGGTGGCTCAGGGGTGGTTTTTCGGCCATCGTGTCGAAAAAGCCGGGGGCGACGCCAAGATGACCACTGCTCACGATGCGGCCGCGCGGGGCCGGATCTCGCCGCTCGGACTGCTGTTCCTGGTGATCACCTCGGTCGGCTGGGGTCTGAACTTCCCGATCATGAAGCACCTGCTAACGGAGTGGCCGCCGCTGACCTCGCGTGGGCTGTCGGGCATCGTCGGTGCGATCGCGCTTGGGCTCGTCGCGTGGGGGAGGGGGCAAACGCTGCGGGTGTCGCCCGGCATGTGGTCGCGCCTGATCCTGGTTTCGATGCTCACCATCGGCGGCTGGGTCGGATTTATGGGACTGGCGCTGCTCTGGCTGCGCGCCAGCGATGCGGCGGTGCTCGGCATCTCGATCCCGCTCTGGGTCGCGCTGGTGGCGTGGCCGGTGCTGGGAGAACGGTTGTCGGTGACGCGCGCTGTCGCATTGCTGGTGGCGCTCGGCGGCATCGCCGTGCTGATCGGCGGCGGCGGCTTTTCCGCCAGTGTCGACAAGCTGCCCGGCATTCTGTGTGCGCTCGCGGGCGCCATCTGCGTGGCGCTGGGGACGGTGCTGACCAAGCATTTTCCGCTGGCGCTGCCGCCGCTGTCGCTGGCGGCGTGGCAGATCGCGCTCGGCTGTGTGCCGGTCGCGCTCGCGGGGGTGATCTTCGAGAGTGCGGACGTTGCCGCGCTGTCGACGACCGGCTGGGCGTCGATGATCTACATGACTCTGGTGCAGTTCTGCGTCTGCTACGTGTGTTGGTTCGCTGCGCTCGAGCGATTGCCGGCGGCGACGGCGTCGATTGGCACGCTGCTGGTGCCGGTGGTGGGCGTATTGGCGGCCGCGGCGATGTTGCACGAGCCGCTGGGACTGCGCGAAATCGTCGCGCTGGCAGTGACGCTCGGCAGCGTCGCGGTAGCCTTGCGGTCGTAGTCCCAAAACAAAAACGGCGCCCGCGAGGGCGCCGTTGATCGTTGCGTCGTCGGTCTTACGGGCAGGGGTGCCGCTTGCCGTCGTAACCGAGGTAAGTGCCCGTAGCGGGGTTGTACGACTTGAAGCGCTGCGAGCAGTACGCGTCGTCGCGATCCCCGCCGCCGGGCACGACCGCAACCGTCGGCTCGTCGTAATAGCCGTAATCGTACGCATACGGGTCATTGTAGTAGTAAGAAGACCCAATGCCGCCGATGAACGCTCCGGCGTAGGCACCCGGCCAATAGCCGCCACCGCGCCAATGGCGATGGCCATGCCAGCCGCCACGATAGCCGCCCGCGTAGCCGCCGCGATAGCCGGAGACGTTGCCGCCACGGAAGCCCGGGTTCGGAACGCCGGAGAAGCCCGGATTGCGCATTCCGCCGCCCGCCATGCTCGGACCACGCGGCCCAGCGCCCATGCCGGCGCCGCCACCCATCCGCGGACCGCCGCCGCCCATTGCCGGACCACCGCCGCCACGCATGCCGCCGCCGCCCATGCTGGCGCCGCCGCCGCCACCGATCGAGCCGCCGGCCATACCGCCGCCACCTCCACCGCCACCACCGCCCCCTCCGCCGCCGCCGCCACCCATGCTGCCCTGGGCGTGGACCATGCCGGCGGACGCCAGCGGCATCGCGATGGCCAACGCGGCCACAGCGGTCAAAGTTTTGAGATTGATCATTCTCGGCTCCATCGATGGGGGAATTGGTGGTCGAAACACTGTCGCAGCCACAACACGCGTCATGCGCGGTCGTTCCCGGAGCGTTCCGGTGGCGGATTGTCGCCAGGATATAGGGACGAAGCAGGGTGGAACCAGCCGATGGCGTTCGAAACCGTTCGCAGTGGCTGGACAATCACCTCCGCGGGTGGCAATCAGGGACCTTGTCGCCGCCCATGGATGCGCTCATGAAACTGTTTCTGCTGCGGATTTTTACCTGGTGGTCGGGCTTTACGTTCGGCACCCAACTCTGGACCTGGCGGTTCGGCGAACTGGTCGGCACCGACGGGACCGGCAATCGTTATTTCCGCACCAAGGGTGGCAAGATCGACCCGACGCTCGGTTTCGAGCGGCGCTGGGTGCTGTACAATGGCTATGCCGAGGCGACCCGCATTCCGCCGGAATGGCACGCCTGGATGCATCACATCGTCGATGTGCCGCCGACCGAAGAGACGTATCAGGCCCGGGAGTGGGAGAAGCCGCATCATCCCAATCTGACCGGCACGCCCTATGCGTATCGCCCGTCGGGCTCTACGCTGGCGGGAGGCCGCCGGCCGAAGGCGACCGGCGACTATCAACCCTGGACGCCCGGGAGCTGAGGCTCCGGACTCACAACTTATCTGATCGGCGTTGACGGCGGCTCAGGCCGCCGTTTCTGTTTCCGCCTCGAGCCGCGCAGCTGCGCGGGCGATCGCTTCGCTGCGGCTTTGCCGTGCGCCCTGCATCCGCGAGCGGAGCATGGCGACCACGTCTTCGGGCGCAGTGTCGGGCGAGCCGGCATTGAACGGCGGCGCCGGGTTGTACTCCAGCATCAGTTGAATGGCCTGCGCGGTGGGGCGGTCAGCCAGCAGTTCCGCCAGGGTCAGCGCGAAATCGATCCCCGCCGTGACGCCGCCGCCGGTGATCCGGTTGCGATCGATGCAGACGCGGCTGCGATCGGGGATCGCATCGAACGAGGCGAGATCGTCGATCGCCGACCAGTGCGTCGTTGCGCGATAGCCCTGCAGCAGTCCGGCGGCGCCCAGCACCAACGCTCCTGTGCACACCGAAGTGATGTAGCGCGCGGCCGGTGCCTGTCGGCGCAGGAAAGCGAGCGTGTCCTGGTCATTGATCAGGTCGTCGGCGCCGACGCCGCCGGGGACGCAGATGACGTCGAGCTGTGGACACGCCGCGAAGTCCACCGTCGGTGGCAGCGACAGCACCGTGTCGCTGGTGACCGGATGGAGCGTCTTGGCGACAAGATGCACGCTCGCTCCGGGCACGCGCGAGAACACTTGCAGCGGGCCTGTGAGGTCGAGCTGGGTGAGTTTGGGAAACAGCAGCAAACCGATCTGAATGGCGCTCATCGAAACCTCCTCGGGCTGACGCGACGTTCTTGACGCGACGATCCTGGCATGCTCGGCTATTGTCCGAAATGACCAATAACCCTCGATTTAAGACATCGGCCGAGGCGGCATGATCGGCGTCTTGATCTATCCCGGCTTTCAACTGCTCGACGCGGCGGGGCCGATCGCGGCCTTCGAGATCGCGGGGCGCTACGTCGCTGCGCCCGAGCCGGTCAGGATCCTCAGCGCGGTGCCGGGGCCGGTGCGGAGTTCGTCGGGCGTGGAGATGATGGCACGCGGTCTCCGCCACGATCGCGGCATGCGCACGCTGATGATCGCGGGCGGCGATGGCGTGCGCGATGCGGCGCGCTGTCCGCGGACGCTCGCCTTCCTGCGCGCCGCGGCGGCGCGCGGCTGCCGCATCGCCAGCGTCTGTTCGGGCGCCTATCTGCTCGCCGAAGCCGGGCTGCTCGATGGCCGGCGCGCAACGACGCATTGGGGCCGCACGCGCGATTTTCTGAAGCGCTATCCGCAGGTGCGGCTCGAGCCCGATCGCATCTTCGTCCGCGACGGCGACGTCTGGACCTCGGCGGGCATCACCGCCGGCATCGACCTGGCGTTGGCCATCATCGCCGATGAGACGTCCGACGCGGTCGCGCGCGACACCGCTCGGCAACTCGTACTAGCGCAGCGCCGTTCGGGCGGGCAGTCGCAGTTCTCGTCGCTGCTGGAGCTGCAGACGCCGTCGGGGCGGTTCGCGACGTTACTGAGCTGGGTACGCGAGCATCTGGACGAACATCTCACCGTCGAACGGCTGGCCGACCAGGCGGGCATGAGCGCGAGGCATTTCAGCCGCGCCTTCATCGCCGAGACCGGTGCGACGCCGGCGAAGGCGGTCGAGCGGCTGCGGCTCGAGGCTGCGCGGACGCGGGTCCAAACCACCGGGGAAGCGATCGAGCGCGTCGCCGAGGCAACCGGTTTCGGCGACACGGAGCGGATGCGTCGCGCCTTTCTCCGCGCATTCGGCCAGCCGCCGCAGGCGGTGCGGCGAGCCGCGCGGGCGGCGTGATCAGGCTGCCGGCGCCGTGGCGATGCGTCGGGCGGTGGAGCCGGCGGCTTCATGCAGCCATTCGGCGTCGTCGTTGACGACGCGCATCGCCTCGGTCAGCTCCGGATAGACGTCGTCGTTGATGGTGACGACGCCGTAGTTGGAGTCTTCGCCGTCCCAGCGGCCCTCCGCGGGCTGATCGGCGTGCAGAAACCAGTGATAACCGACCAGATTTGGATGCCGCAGCCCGGCGCCGACATAGCGCGCGAAGCCGGCGGCGCGGTCGGCCTGGGTTTCGACACGCGGGCCTGCGCCGTGCGTATTCGGCAGACCGGCATCGTCGCCGCGGAACGAGAACTCGCCGATCAGGCACGGCCGTCCGGTCGCCGCATAGGCCTCGATCGTGGCGCCGGGCAGTGCATCGTAGCAATTGATGCTGATGACGTCGCAATGCCGGCCGGCGGCGGCGATCACTTGCGGCGGCGGCACATAGGCGAAGCGGCTGCCGAGCACCAGATGATGCGGAGCCGCCGCGCGGATCGCCGCGGCGCTCACCGCGAAGTAACGCTCGGCCAGCAGCCCGGCAAAGGCGTCGCAATCGGCGAAGTACCGCGCCCGCAGGACATCGCGCTCCTGGATGTGATCGTGCGTGAAGAAGTTGCGATTGAACGGCGGCGGAGACACCGGCTGGCTGGCCAGTTGCTCCCACGAGGTCATGGCGCTCAGCCACGCCTCGTTGAACGCCGTGATATCCTTGTAGCGCTCGCGCAGCAGCGCCACCGCGGCGCGGCGCGTGTAGGGTGCAGCGGTGTCGCGCAGAATGCCGGGCAGCAGCTCGTTCTCGCCGCGCCAGTCCGGCCCCCATGGCAACTCGTTGTCGATGAACCAGCCGAGCACGCTGGCGTCGTCGCGCACCGGCCCGCAGATCTGTTGCGTGCGCTGCTGTGCGAAGCGCTCGAACGCCGGATCGAACAGATCGGATTGCGGCCAGCCGCGGCCTTCGCCATAGGCTGCAGCGAGATAGAGCACGCCGGCCGCGGAGGCGAGGGGCGCAGCGCCGGCGCGGGCGACCTCCGGCTCGGACCACGCCCCGACCGTGTTGAAGCCCCAGCCGTGCAGTCGATCCGCGGCCGACTGCCGCCAGGCATCACGACTGCCGTATCTGCGAAGGCAGGCTTCGCGATATGGCCGTCGTTCGCTGTCCTTGATGTTGTCGTGGTCGAGCTGCACCGAGACCACGCCCTTGGACAGAAAGCGGCCGCCGTCCGGATCGATGAACCACCACACGCCGTCGATCCGGGCCACGCGGAAGAAGCCGGTCGCTTTGGCCGTGCAGGTGGCGAGGCCGCCCCAGCGGGTGCGAGATATGCAGGTCATTGCATCAGCCCGCGCAATGCGAGCTTCCCTCATGGCAGAGAGAGTGCTCCTTGCGCCTTTCCGACGCGTCGGCGTTGACGCCGGTCAATTGCCGATAGCAGGCAACTCGCCGAGCCTCTTCGTTCTCGTGCCGCGCCGTCATCGTGAGGCGCTCGCCCGCAGGGCGAGACTCGAAGGATACGGACACGGCTGCCGTGCGTGCGGCCCATCCTTCGAGGCTCGCTCCGCTCGCGCCTTGTATTAGCGCGAGCCGCTCAGGATGACGGCCGTGTCCGTATCGCGCGCTGGCCTACAGAGCTTTCAGCCAATCACCGATCTCGCTGACTGCAACATTGGCCTGTTGCAGCAGCTTGCCCATGGTGAAGAAGCCGTGGAATTGCCCCGGATAGGTGCGGTGCTTGACGGGCACGCCGGCGTCTTCGAGGCGGCGGGCATATTCGTCGCCTTCGTCGCGCAGCGGATCGGCGCCGGCGGTGATGACGAAAGCCGGCGGCAGGCCGGCGAGGGTTTCGACGCGGGCCGGCGAGGCGCGCCAGTCCTCGGCGTCATGGCTGCCGCCGAGATAGTGATCGCGAAACCACCTGATGACGGAATGCGTCAGCAGCACGCTGGTTTCCGGCTCGCTGTGCGACGGATGGCTCATCGCGAAGTCGGTCGCCGGATAGATCAGAACCTGACCTGCCAGCATCGGCCCACCATGGTCACGCGCGTCGATCGCCACCACGGCGGCGAGATTGCCGCCGGCGCTGTCGCCGCCGACGCTGATCTCTTCGGCGTCGATGCCGAGCTTGCGTGCGTTGTCGGCGATCCAACGCGTCGCGGCGATCGCGTCGTCGACCGCGGCGGGGAATTTGTGCTCGGGCGCGAGCCGGTAGTCGACCGAGATGACGATCAGCTGGCCCTCGTCGGCGATCGCGCGGCACACCACGTCGTGGGTGTCGAGATTGCCGATCACCCAGCCGCCGCCGTGGAAGAACACCAGCGCGGGTGCGAGCCCGTTGTCCTGGCGGAGTGTTTTCGGCGTGTAGATCCGAGCGGGGATGTCGCCCGCCGGACCGGGGATCGCGACCGACTGCACCGAGGCGAGTTCGCGCGGCTCGGGATTGCTGACGACGCGGGCCGCCAGATAGTAGGCGCGGGCTTCGTCGGCACTGAGGTCTTCATAGGCCGGGCGTCCGGCGTCCTGGAATGCTTTGTAGACGGCTGCAGCGTCTGGATCGAGTTTGGCTGGCATGGTGTGAGTTACCCGTGAGATGGAAAACAATCAGCTCGCGACGCGGCCGCCGTCGACCGTGTAGGCCGAGCCCGACACGTAGCTCGAATCGTCCGACGCCAGGAACGCGACGATCGGAGCGACTTCGTCGGCCCCGCCGAGCCGGCGCATCGGGATGCGGTCGACGACGCGCTCTTTCGGCACCGGCGTGGGGCCGGGATTGCGGCCTTCGACGATCGCGCTCAGCATCCGGCTGTCGATCATGCCGGGGCAGACGCAGTTCACGCGCACGCCGCTGTCGCCGCATTCCAGCGCCGCGGTCTTGGTCATGCCGATCACGGCGTGCTTGCTGGCCGTGTAGGCGATGATGTCGCTCGAGCCGATCAAGCCGGCGACCGACGCGGTGTTGATGATACTGCCGGCGCGCTGCTGCAGCATCACCGGCAGCACGTGCTTCAGGCCTAGGAACACGCCGACGACGTTGACGTCGAGCACGCGGCGGAACGCGTCGAGCGAGGTCTGCACGATCGGCTTGATGTCACCTTCGATGCCGGCGTTGTTGTAGAACACGTCGATCCGTCCGCAGTGCGCGAGCGTGTCGCGGACGTAGCCGGCGACCTGATCTTCCTGCGTGACGTCGGAGGTCAGGGCCAGCGCCTGAGCCGAGGCGGGCAGGGCGGCGATCGCCTCTCGCAGTGCGTCGGCATCGCGGTCCACCGCGACGATGCGGGCGCCGCGTGCGGCGAGTAGCGTAATGGTGGCGCGGCCGATCACGCCCGCGGCGCCGGTGACGAGCGCCACCTTGCCGTCCAGCCGTATTCTGTCAGTCATCCTGTATCTCCCCGGTTCCTTCCGGTTCGCTCCGGAATGGTCGGCAGCGTCGGCCCGCCCGGTTGGGAGGGCCGCGCTGTCTTGTCGCCGAGTATTTCAGCTGCGGCGGAGGATGGCCAGTCGGAGAGGCGGTCGCCCTTCCCCCGCCGTATTCGGCGTGTTAACCGGGACCGATGCAAGCGGCCGAAGCTGTAGAATGTCGCGAGCCTGATTCGTCATTTTGAAGCCGCGCGGAATGTCCCGAAGCCTTTGTCTTGTCGGCCTGGCGGCGCTGATCGCCGCACCGTTGATCGCGTCCGCGCTACCCGCGCGCGCGCAGATCGGAAATATTTTCTCGGACCCCGCACCGCGGCCGCCGGGCGCGATCCCGCGTGGCGGGCCGCAGATGGACGACGAGGAAGAGGTCCCCGACCTGCCGCCGCAGGGACGCGTGCTGCCGGCGCCGACGCGGCCGCCCCAAGGCTCGGCCTTGCCCGGTCCGGTGCAATCGCAGCCGTTGCCGCCGCCGCCCGGGACCACCATCCTGCCGCAGAGCCCGCCGGCGACCGCCAATGTGCCGCCCGCCGCGCCGCAGCCGGGCGCCCCGGCGCAACCGAATAACGGCGTCGCCACCGCGCCGCCGGGCGCCAATCCGGCCCCTGGCGCGCCCGGTCAGCGTCCGCAGCGCGGCGCCCCGCCGGCGCCCGCGACCCTGCAGCCCGGCGACGAGATCGTCACCGAGCCGCCGGCGCAGAAGATCGTCAACAAGAAGGCCAGCTTTACCGGCCTCGACAAGATCACCGGCCGCACCATCAATTTCGACGCCGATATCGGCGAGACCGTGCAGTTCGGCGCGCTCCGGGTGAAGACCGACGCCTGCTACACGCGGCCCTCGACCGAGGCCGCCAACACCGACGCCTTCGTGGAGGTCGACGAGATCACCTTGCAGGGTGAGGTGAAGCGGATTTTCTCAGGCTGGATGTTCGCCGCCAGCCCGGGCCTGCATGCCGTCGAGCATCCGATCTACGACATCTGGCTGACCGACTGTAAGAACCCTGAGAGTCCCGTCGCGACGGCCCAGCCCGATGCGCCGAAGCCTGCCGCGCAGCAGCCGCAGCGGCGCCGCCAGCCGCCGCGTCAGACCCAGCAGGCTCCGCCGCCGCCGCTTCCGACGTTTCGATAGTCGGCGCTGAGTAGCTCGGCCGATCGCTCAGATCGTACTCTGCGCCAGCGCCGGGCTCAGTCCGACGGCGAAGCTCCTGATCAGAGCCGCGACGTCGCCCGGAGCCTGCAGCGTCGGGACGTGGGCGCAGTTGGCGATCAGGTGGAACGTGCCGCGCGGCGCCAGCGCGGCGAGTTCTTCCGCCATCACCGCCGGCGTTGCCTCGTCGAGATCTCCTGCGCAGGCGAGGACCGGGACGGCGAGTCCTTTGGCCGCTTCGCGAAGATCGAGGGTCGCGAGTTGTTGACAGGCCGCCCGGAAGACGTCGGGGTTGGTCCGCAGAAAGCTCGCGCGCCGCTCCGCCACAACGTCCGGCACCTTCGCCGCCATCTCCGGCGGAAACAGCCGTCGCATCGCGACGTCGGCGATTTCTGAAAGTCCGTCCTGACCTGCTTTCGCCGCCATGAAGCGGAAGGCGTTCCGTCCTTCCTCGCTGAACGCGGCGCCGCACCCGGCGAGCAGCAGCCCCCGCGTCGCGGCGGGGTGGCGCAGCGCCAGCGACAGCGCCGCAAAAGACCCATAGCCGTTACCGAACAGGATCGGCGTCTCGCCATCACAGAATCCGTGGAGCGCTTCCGCCACACGATCGGCCAGCGCGTCGAGGTCTCCGGCGCTCGCAGGTGAGTCGCCGAAGCCGGGAAGGTCGATCAGGACCAGACGGAAGTCGTTGGCGAGCAGAGGGACCACCGGCTCCAGGCTGCCCCGGTCGGACAGCAGCGAGTGTAGCAGCACGAGGGTGGGGCCTGCGCCCGTGATGTGGGCGGACACATTCGCCGCGCGGCTGTTAGCGGCCAGCATTGTTGCGCTCCAGAGCGGTGAAGCCAGCGGATCGAAGGCTCGGTTCGGAAGCTGCGGATCGATCTGTCCGGGGCGCAGGGGCGCGCCTGGCTGGGCTGCTTTGAAGGCGGAAATCTCTCAAAAGTCATCTCCCTTGACAGCGAATATCGTCGGTGTGATATTTCAGCATAACGGTTTCCGGATTGGAAGAGCTAAAAATATCGCCGAATACCAGCGATGAAATGGCCTCTCAATCGGACCAGGCAAGAAGATCTGATATATGAATATCGAGCCTCAAGAGATTTCTGATACGCTGAAGACGTCCAGTCTTCTGCGGGACTCGATCTACGCCCGGCTACGGGAAGAGATTCTCGGCTGCCGCATGGCGCCCGGCGAGGAATTGCGCGAGCAGGAGCTCGCGGTCCGGTTCGAAGTCAGCAAGCAGCCGGTGCGGGAGGCGCTGCTGCGGCTCGAACAGGAGCGGCTGATCACCGTGCTGCCGCGGCAGGGATATCGCGTGAAGCCGGTGTCGATCGCCGATGCCCGCGACATCTTCCGCTTCCGGGAAATCATCGAGCCGGCCTGCGCGGCGGATGCGGCGCAATTCGCCAGCGATGCTCAGCTTCGTAGTCTCGACGAGTTTCGCAGCTTCGACGCGCCGGCCGCGGAGTTCATCAAATACAACCGAGCTTTCCACATCGCCGTGGCGATGTGTTCGCCCCACCGCCGGATGCGCGAAGAGGTTGCCAATCTGGTCTCTCAGGCGGACCGTCTGGTGCTGGTGAGCATCGGCTTCGCTCAGGGGCGCGACACCAATCGGCTGCTCGCAGAGCACGTCGCGATCATCGATGCGTTGCAGGCGCGCGATGGACGGCAGGCTGCGCGCCTGCTGCGCACGCATATCATCGACGCACAGAAGCGCGTGGTCGCTAATCTTTCGCGCCACGCCGTCATCCTTTGAGACGTAGGGAAGAGCACAGCATGAACGCTCCGCAAAACATCGCCGTTGCCGCCAGGGGCAACTTCATCGACGGGCGGGAGGTCGAGAGCGCCGGCGGCGCGACGGTGGAGGTCAGAAATCCGGCCACAGGCGTGGTGATCGCCACCATTCCCGACAGCACGCGCGACGACGTCGATGCCGCAGTCCGCAGTGCCCGCGCGGCGTTTCGCGGGAGCGCGTGGGGCGGGCTGTCGGTGCGCGAGCGGGTCAAGCTGGTCAACCGCATCGCCGACGCGTTCGAGGCTGCGCTTCCGGAGCTGTATCTGCTGGAAACGCAGAACAACGGTCGCCCGGTCAACGAGACGCGCGCCCAGATGGCGCGGCTGCCGGACTTCCTGCGCTATTTCGCGGGCCTCGCGATGGCCCGGCGCGACGACGTGATCCCGGTCGAAGGCAATTACTTGGCCTACACCCGGCGCACCCCGATCGGCGTCGTCGCCAATTGCACGCCGTTCAATCATCCGCTGATGATCCTGTGCAAGTCGCTGGCGGCGGTGCTCGCCACCGGCTGCACCACGGTCGTCAAGCCGTCGGAATACACGCCGCTCACCACACTGCGGCTGGCGCAATTGATGACCGATGCCGGCTTGCCGCCAGGTGTGTTCAACGTGGTGAACGGGCTCGGACCGAACTCCGGTCGCTTCCTCGCCGAGCATTCGGACATCAACAAGCTGGTGCTGACCGGCGGAACCGAGGCGGGCCGCATCGCCGGCGCGGCGGCCTCCCGGGTGTTCGCGCATCAGACCCTCGAACTCGGCGGCAAGACGCCCGTCATGGTGTTCGATGACTACAATGTCGAGCAGGCGGTGAACTACGCAGCGTTCGGCGCCTTCATCGGCGCCGGCCAGACCTGCGTCTGCGCCGCCCGCCATATCGTCCAGCGCAGCATCTACGACGAGTTCGTCGAGCGTCTGGCGGCCAAGGCCAAGGCGATCCGGATTGGCGATCCGCGTGATACCAACACCCAGCTCGGCCCGGTGATTTCACAACGTCAGCTTGATCGGGTGCTGTCGTTCGTCAAGCTCGGCCTCGACGAGAAAGCGCGCCTCGTGGCCGGTGGCCAGCAGCGCAGCGTTCCCGGCCACGAGGGCGGTTACTTCGTCGAGCCCACCGTGTTTGCCGACGTGACGCCGCAGATGCGGATTGCGCGGGAAGAAGTGTTCGGTCCGTTCACGGTGGTGATTCCGTTCGACACCGAAGACGAGGCGCTCGCGATCGCCAACGACAGCCCGTTCGGGCTGGCGGCCGCGATCCGCACCCGCGACGTTCACCGGGCCCACCGGGTCGCGGCGAAGGTGAAAGCCGGCATCGTCTGGATCAACGATCATCATCGCCTCGATCCGGCCGCGCCGTGGGGAGGCGTGGACGACAGCGGTATCGGTCGTGAATTCGGCATCGAAAGCTTCAACGATCATTTCGACGTCAAGTCGGTGATGGTGTCGACCGACGACAAGCCGTTCGATTGGTACAGCGCCACGTCGGAGCAGAAGCGGCTCAACTGAGCGATGCGGCGGCGACGACAATTCTATAAGTCTGGGGTGGGTGATGGACGACAATATTCGCATTGCAGGCACGTGTGACCCGGAGTTCGCCGGGGTGCAGGCGGCATTCGAGGAGAACTTTCGTCGGCGCGGCGAAGTCGGCGCCGCTGTGTGCGTCTACAAGGACGGCAAGAAGGTGGTCGACCTCTGGGGCGGCCATCAGGATCTCGCGCGTACCAAGGAATGGGACGCCGACACCATCGTCATCATGAATTCGCTCGCGAAGAGCATGTCGGCGTTGTGCACGCATATCCTGATCGACCGCGGGCTGGTCGATTTCGACGCGCCGGTCGCGACGTATTGGCCGGAATTCGCGCAGGCCGGCAAACACAAGGTGCTGGTTCGCCACGTGCTGTCGCACAGCGACGGCGTAATCTTCTGCGATGCCGCGCCTGCGGGCTCGTGGTTCGACTGGGACGCCCACATCAAGGCGCTCGAAGTGCAGGAGCCGGCCTGGGAGCCGGGCACCAATGGCGCTTACAACTCGGTCAACATCGGCTATCTGCTCGGCGAGATCATTCGCCGTGTCACCGGCAAGACAGTCGGCACGTTCCTGCGTGAGGAGATTTCGGAGCGGCTTGGCGCCGACTATCACATCGGCCTTCGGCCCGACGAGCTCGCCCGCGTCACCGACATGCACCAGAATCCGAAGAACGCCTTCTTCGCGATCGCGTTCGACCAGGCGACGCCGCTGGGCCGAGCTTTCCAGTCGGGGCCGAAGGGTTACTTCCAGAATCTGCCCCAGATCCGCGAAGTCGAAATGCCGTCGTTCGGCGGTCACGGCAACGCGCGTGCGGTCGCGCGGATCTATGCGGCGCTCGCCGGCAACGGCGAACTGGACGGCGTCCGGCTGCTGTCACCCGCCGCGGTCGAGCGCGCGTCGGCGCTGGCCTGGGACCACGACTGCATCATGACGACCCGCCGTTTGCGGATGGGGTACGGCTTCATGCACAACGACCCGGAGACCGGACCGATGGGGTTGCACATGACGACGTTCGGCCATACCGGCGCCGGCGGCGCGATCGCCTGGTGCGATCGCAAGCGCAACATGACCTTCGCCTACTGCCCCAACCTTCAGCGTGAAGGGCCCGGCATTGGCTCGCGCGGCGCCGCCGTCTCGATTGCGGCGGGCGGGGGATCGATCCCGAGTTGGTTCGATTAGCGGCGGGGAGAGGGCACCGGACTAAGCCCGGCGCTGCGACGGAAATTTCGATAGTCATGCCGCCGCAGCGGGACGAACGACGACGATCGACAGCACGGTGTGCGAGCGATCGGAGAAGATAGACCAACCGCAGGACTCGATCCTGCAGATCAATCAAAATCGGCAAGGGAGGATTGAATGAACTTCAAGATGATTCTGGCGGCGCTGGTCGCACTGACCACCGCCACCGCGGCGCAGGCCGATCCAAAGCTCAAGATCGGATGCACGACGACGACGGATTGCTCCTCCGCGATGGTCGCCGTCGACGAAGGCATCTTCAAGCGTCTCGGCGTCGATGCCGAGATGGTGGTGATCGGCATCAATTCCAACATCCCGGCGGCGCTGCTGTCGGATTCGATCCAGATCGGCGGTCCGACGTCGCCGACCTTCCTGCAGGCTGTCGATGGCGGGCTCGATCTCGTCGCCGTGGCTGGCGCCTCGGTGATGCATGAGTCCACCGGCAACCACACCGCCGCGGCCTATGCGCGTAACGGCGTCGACATCAAGCAGCCGAAGGATTTCGTCGGCAAGAAAGTCGGGGCCCCCGGGTTCGGCGCGTTTCTGCACGTGATGTTCGTGAAATGGCTGTCGGACAACGGCGTCGATCCGAAGAGCGTCAACTTCGTCGAAGTCTCGATCCCGACGCAGGGCGATGCCCTCAAATCCGGCTCGATCGATGTCGGGCTGACCGGCGAACCCTGGGTCACCCGCATGAACAATGCCGGCGTCGGCAAGGTTGCGTCCTACTACGTGACCGAACTGAAGCGGACCGAGCCGGTGATCTTCTATGCGGCTTCGCGCGCCTGGGCAGAGAAGAACCCGGAATTGGTCAAGAAATTCCGCGAAGCCATTGCCGAGGGCGCCAAGATCGTCAACTCTGACCACGAGAAGGCCGCGCAGGCGATTTCGAAGTTCACCAAACAGCCGCTGGATATCGTTCGCGCCAATAAGGTTTCGTATCAGCAGCCCGAGATCAAGGGGAACGATTTTGCCTGGTACGTCGACTTCATGACCAAGATGAAGTTGCTGCAGGGCAACGTCGATCTCACCAAATTGGTCCTGAAGTAGTTCGTAATCGAAAGGCCGCAGGTCGTGAACATGCATCAACCCGTCCAAGCCGCGACCAGCGCGGCGTCTCCTGCGATGATCACGTTTTCGCAGGCGACGCTGCGATTGGGCGGGAAGAGCATCATCGAGAATCTCGACTTCACGCTGCGGCAGGGCGAGTTCGTCTGCGTGATCGGTGCGTCGGGATGCGGCAAGACGACGGCGCTGCGGCTGGCGGCTGGGTTGTACCAGCCGTCCAGCGGCAGTGTCAGCTTCGAGGGCAAGCCGATAACGTCGCCGCGCAGGGACGTCGCGATCATGTTTCAGGACTACGGCAAGGCGCTGTTGCCTTGGCGAACGGCCGCCGGCAACGTGTCGCTGGCGCTGGAGGCCGCGAACGTGCCGGCAGCGAAGCGCGGCCCGCGCATCGCCGAATTGTTGGCCAAGGTCGGCCTGCCGGGACACGCCGGCAAGTATCCGGCGGAGATGTCCGGCGGTATGCAGCAGCGATTGCAGATCGCGCGTTGCCTGGCGCAGGATCCGGTGGTTCTGCTGATGGACGAGCCGTTCGGCGCTCTCGACGCGATGACGCGGCAGAGCCTGCAGGACGAGGTGCTGTCGCTGGTCGCCGCCTCGGGCACCACCGTGCTGTTCGTGACGCACGATTTGGAGGAGGCGATCTATCTCGGCGACCGGGTGATCGGCCTGCTGCCGCATCCCGGCCGCATCGGCATCGAGGTCGAGGTCAATCTGCCGAAGCCGCGCGACCAGCTCGCCACCCGCGAGCACCCGGAATTCTTGCGGCTGCGCCGTGAGCTGTTCGACTTCATCCAAGCATCGGAGTCTTGATGCATGATGTCGACCTCGCGCCTGAAGGGGCTGGTGCTGCCGGTGGTGTTGATCGCCGCCGCCGAAATCGCCGGCCGCATGGTCGATATCTCGCATAGCGATTCGCTGGCGCTTCCGAGTGCCATTGCGCTCGCTTTCGTCGAGGCAATCGCGGACGGCTCGCTGCTGGTCGCGACGCGCGACACGCTGGCGAGCGTGTTCGCCGGCCTCGCTATCGGCGCCTCGATCGGCCTCGTCCTCGGCGTCGTTCTCGGCATGCTGCCGATCGCGGATCGGCTGATGGAGGTAACGGTGGAATCGATCCGTCCGATCCCGCCGATCGCGGTGTTGCCGATCGCGCTGATCGCGCTCGGCTTCGGCTATCGCCTGGAGATCGCGATCGTCGCTTTCGCGAGCCTGTGGTCGCCGCTGATCCTGACGCGTTCGGCAGTGCGCGACGTCGAACCGCGCCTGCTCGAAGTCTCGCGGGTGTTGCGGCTGACCCCGGGTGCGCGCATCAGCAAGATCGTCATTCCCGCGGCCTTGCCGCGCATCTTCGTGGCGTTCCGGCTCGCGGTCGGCATTGCGCTGATCGTGGCCGTGACGGTCGAGATCGCCATCAACCCGCTTGGCCTGGGCCAGGGCATCATGATGGCACAGCAGGCGCTGCGGCCCGACCTGATGTTGGCCTATCTAGTCTGGCTCGGCATCGTCGGCTACGGCCTCAACAGCCTGATGCTGTTCGCCCAGCAGCGGCTGTTCGGTCGCGCCGCGATGATGGAGGAGCCGCGATGAGAGCCGTATTGTCCGCCCGTTCGGCGCTCGGTTGGCGCGTCGCAAGTTTTGCGGTCGCGGCGGGGCTGGTCGGCGTATGGCAACTGATTGCCAATGCCCGGCTGATTGCGCCGGCGTTCCTGCCGGGACCCGATCGCGCCTGGGCGGCCCTGGTGCGCGGTCTCACTGAGGGTGATCTGCTGAGCAAGGTCACCGGCACGCTGCAGCATATGGTGATCGGCTGGCTGGTCGCGTCACTGGCCGGCATCGCGCTCGGCGCATGGATCGGATCGTCGCCGCGCGTGCGCACCTACGTCACGCCGACGCTGGAATTCCTGCGCCCGCTGCCGGCGTCGGCGATCATTCCGGTCGCGATCGCGCTGTTCGGTCTGTCGCAGAGCATGGCACTGTTCGTCATCGCCTTCGGCGCGGTCTGGCCGATGCTGCTGTCCACCGTGCACGGCTTCGCCGCCGTCGAGCCGCGCTTGTACGAAGTGGCTCGCGCGCTGCACCTGTCGCGCATGGAGGTGATCTTCAAGATCGGTCTGCCGTCCGCCAGTCCCGATATTCTCGCCGGCATGCGCATCAGCGTCACCGTTGCGCTGATCCTCTCGGTGGTCTGCGAGATGCTGGCCGGGCTGGACGGGCTCGGCCATTGGATCCTGGTCTCGGCGCGGCTGTTTCGCTCAGCCGATCTGTTCGCCGGCGTGATCCTGCTCGGCCTGATCGGCTATGTGACGGCGCTGGCCGTCGAGCAGGTCGAGCGCAGGTTGCTGGTGTGGCGCAGGTCCGGCCACTAGCAGCCGTACGGCAAGTACGGCGGAGTCCCGGGCTCGGCGCGCAAGCGTGCGTTCGCTTCCGCGACGAGTCCGCGAGCTGATTAATTGCAGACAACCTGCACGGTGAAGGATTTCGCCAGATCGGCGATTGCCTCCGGCTGGAGCTCGCGCGAGCTCACTGTTCCGCTAGTTACCACGCCGCTGGTGTCCAGGAAGTTCTTCGCCATGATGGATTTGATCGCGAAGTTGACGTTCTGCGGAATGTCCTTGGTGGCGGCGGCGACATTCAAGGCATTGAGCTTCGATACGATCACGCCGACGACGTTGCCGTACTTGTCGAGCAACGGCCCGCCACTGTTGCCCGGCTGAACTGGAGCCGAGATCTGGGCGAGGCGGGTGTCGTCTTCCATGCCCGTGGTCGCGGTGATCGCGCCGGCGGTGAAATTTCCCGATGTGGAAAGGATGCCGGTCAGGGGAAAGCCGAACACGTACACGGCTTCGCCCAACCGCATCTGGGTTCTCAGTCCGGGAACGGCCGGTGGCGATGAAGGGGTCTTCAGAATGGCGAGATCGTTGGTCTTGTCCTTCGCGACGAGCGTCGCTCGTACCGGAGTTCCGCCGGGAGGCATCACGTTGATCGTCGAGCATTCGGCAATGACGTGATTGTTTGTCACGATGTGCCCGTTCCCCGAGACGTAGAAGCCCGTGCCGGAACTCGTGGCGCTGCGTTTGGGTTTGGTCTCCGTCGAGCCTTCGTCGCGGGTGTCGCTCTGGGCCGTCATGAAGGCCTTCTGACAAGCCAGCACGGCTTCGAGGGCCCGGCGCGAGCCATCGAGCGAAAGTGCCGCGATGCGGTTTCGATTTAAGAAAACTCCGACACCGCCGGACTCAGCCAGCTCGACCATGAACTCAGTCTTGAGATTGCCAGAGAAAACGCCCTTCTCGGTGTCGCGCGCGAAGCCGACGAACTGACCGTTCCACCGCGTGCGGCCCATGACGAGCTGCATGTCGTACTGGCCGTCGACTTCGACCGAGGCCCAGCGCGGATTGGTGAAGGCGATGTACGCGCTCGGCTTGTCTCCGGCGAAACCGAACCACACCGTGGTCCGGTCACGATAGGTCGCTGCCGCCAGACAACCGCCGACACTCTTGCTAAATCCAACGTCCCAACCCGAGACCGCTCCGAATGATTTGTCGATGTTGAGCGTGTCTTCGGAACGAGCAGAAGATGTGAGTACCAGCGAGACGATGGCTATCGTCGCCACTATCAGTCCCGGCCACCCTTCGCTGTGCGGGGGTGTTGGAGACGATCGGTAGGTTGATAGGGCCGCAAACGGCTTTGGCATCATCGACCTCACATCGACAAATCGCGTGCATCCGGCGGTCGGGCCCACTTGATCGAACGCTCAGTCCCTCGCTGGGCGGATTTTTGAAGCGGTGACGCCTGCGAAGGGGTCCGCCATCGAAGCCTGCGAGACAGCCGGTCGCGAGCGATGCGCAACTTGCCGCCGAGCACGCACGTTGCGATAGGTACGCGGCCGTTGTTGTTGTGCGATTCCGTTCGCAATGATCGCGGCGGCAGCAACGCCGGCGATCGCGCCGAACACTGCAGCACCATCCCGCGCGACTGAACGAGTCGGGAAAGAAACCAGCGCGATCGCGAACGCCGCGGCCAACAAAGCCGGCGAAAAGCGCAATGACTTACGATCGAATTTGATAGTCAGCATGACTGCCCCCAGATGCCCTGCCACGATTAGTAGAAAACAGAGTTGCGTCGGTCAAGGAATGACCGCGCTGCGAGCGGGGCGCGCTGCCGCCGTGAGAGTCTGCGGATCGCGGGTTAGGGAGCTAATGCTTCGCGATTACAGCCAGCGCCTCGGCGCCCGTGACCGGGCGATCGATAGCAAGCGCGTCGAATGCGGCGATGCTGCCGAGCGCGTCATCGAGCAGTGAGCGGTAGCGCTGGCGGGGGACTTCGATGGCGCCGAAGCTGCGCAGATGCTCTGTGACGAACTGCGTGTCGAGCAGCTCGTAGCCGCCGGCGAGCAGGCGGGCGACGAGATGCACCAGCGCCACTTTCGAGGCGTCGCGGGCGCGGTGGAACATGCTCTCGCCGAAGAACGCGCGGCCGAGGCTGACGCCGTAGAGGCCGCCGACGAGGTCGTCGTTCTGCCAGACTTCGACGCTGTGGCAATGGCCTATATCGTGCAGGCCGATGTACAGCTCGCGGATGCGGCGGTTGATCCATGTGTCTTCGCGGCCGGGCTGCGGCTCGGCGCAGCCGTCGATTACCGCCTTGAAGGCGCGGTCGACCGTGACGGTGAAGGCGTCGGAGCGCACCGTGCGGGCGAGGCGGGAGGGCACACGAAGACCGCCGAGCGGGATGATGCCGCGCATCTCCGGTTCGACCCAGAACAGCGTCGGATCGTCGATGCTCTCGGCCATCGGAAAGATGCCGCAGGCGTAAGCGCGCAGCAGCATTTCGGGCGTGATCTCGGCGTTGGCGGAGTCGCGGGAGGCCATTTACGGAGCATAGCAGGGCGGGACCGGTGAGGCGACCCGCCTGGCGTCACCGGATTGGATCCGGCATCCAGCCGAGCAGCGCCAGCATGACGAAGAAGCCGACGAAGTACGCGATGCCGACGTGCCAGCCGAAGCGTAGCCACAGGTAAACCGACTTGCCCTCGGGGAACATGTTGGTGAGGGCGACGCCGGCCGAGGAGCCGAACCACATCATCGAGCCGCCGAAGCCGACCGCGTAGGCGAGGAAGCCCCAGTCGTAGCCGCCTTGTTTCAGCGCCAGCGCGGTGAGCGGAATGTTGTCGAAGCCGGCGGAGACGAAGCCGAGGCCGAGGGCGGTCTGCCAGCTCGCCGCAGGCAGTTCTTCCACCGGCATCATCGAGGCGGCGGTCACCAGCGCCAGCAGGAAGATGGTGCCTTTGAGCGTCGACGGCATCAGCTCCCAGTCCGGCCGGCGGATCGGCGCGGTGATCAGCAGCACGGCCCACACGGTGAGGCCGAGCAGAGGCAACTGATCGAGCAGCGCCGGGTAGTTGACGTTGGCGATGATGTTGGCGGCCAGCGCCGCGATCAGGATCGCCGCGACGATGCCGACGCGGACCCATTCGATCCTGAGCCCGCGCGGCGGATCCTTGGCGATCGGCGAGAAGTTCTGCTGCTGGATCGAGGCAGGTACGGCGAACAGCAGCAGCGCGACGCCGGCCGCCACATAGGCTTCCACGACGCTCAGCGGGCTGACGCCGGCGATCCACATCATCGTCGTGGTGGTATCACCGACGACGCTGCCGGAGCCGCCGGCGTTCGACGCCGCGACGATCGCCGCCAGATAGCCGATATGCACTCTGCCGCGAAACACGTGCCGCGCCACCATGCCGCCGATCAGCGCGGCGGCGATGTTGTCGAGGAAGCTCGACAGCACGAACACCATGACCAGCAGGACGACCGGGCCCTTCCAGTCGTCCGGCAGCAGCGCCGGCATCTCGTCCGGAATACCGCTCTTCTCGAAATGTGCCGACAGCAGCGCGAAGCCCATCAGCAGCAGGAACAGGTTCGCCAGCGTTACCCATTCGTGCTGCAGATGCAGCGTCAGCCCGAGCAGGCCGGTGCCGGTCTTGAAGCCGCTGAACACCAGCTTGGTGGTGGTGATCGTCGCGAGCCCCGCCAGCGCGATCGCCAAGGTGTGGCGATGAAAGATCGCGACACCGAGCAGAGTCAGCGCGAACAGGATGAAGTCGAGCGGAATGCCGAAGATCAGGACCGGCGTCACGCGGACCTCGGCGGGGCAGAAAGCTGTGCAGCGCCCGTTGCAACGGCGGCATGATGTCGGATGTTCAAGGTAGCGGTCTCGGTCTCGGCGAGGAAGTGGCCGACGCGCTCCTCAGAGGCGCCGGTCCGGCGCGGCGGAAGCTGCCCGACCTGCGACAAAATGGCAAGGTTACCCGGGAAGGGGCGACGTAAGCCTTTCGGCGTCAGCTCCGCACGGCGAGCCAGATCCAATGCCGCGACCCGCTGCGCTTGCCGACGGCGCGGATCGGGACCTCGTTGACGGTAAAGCCGCTCTGCCGCAGCCGTCGGGTGAAGCCCTCGTCTGGCCCGGAGGACCACAGCGCCAGGACGCCGCCGTCGCGCAGCGCCGCACGGGTGGTGGCCAGGCCGCCATGGTCGTAAAGCCGATCGTTGGCTTTGCGGGACAGCCCCTCGGGCCCGTTGTCGACGTCGAGCAGGATGGCGTCGAAACGTCCGGCCCCGGCCTGGATCAGTTCGCCGACATCGCGGGCGATCAGGTTGACGCGGGGATCGTCAAGGCTGTTGCCGTAGAGCGCGGCCATCGGCCCGCGACCCCAGTCGATCACCTCTGGCACCAATTCAGCGACGTCGATCGTCGCATCCTTGCCGAATACCGCCAGCGCAGCGCGCAGCGTGAAGCCCATGCCGAGGCCGCCGATCAGGACGTGCGGCCGAGTCCGCCCCGCGAGCTTCCTGCAGGCGAGGGTCGCAAGCGCTTCTTCCGAGCCGCCGAGCCGGCTGTTCATCAGTTCGTTGGCGCCGAGCTTGATCGAGAATTCTTCGCCCCGCTGCATCAGACGCAATTCGTCGCCGCCGGGAATCTGCGCGGTGGCAAGCTTGATCCAGGGCAGCATCAGGTGCGCTCGTCAGGCGGCCGCGGGCGTTGGCGCCGGGCTCTTGGTACGCAGGAAACGCAGCACCATGCGGGTGCCGGAATGCGAGGGATCGCGGGTGACGGTGGCTTCGAGCTTGGTGGCCATCGCCTGCACGATCCGCTGTCCCATGCCGGTCGATTGCGGATGGGCCTTGGCCGAGAAGCCGACGCCCTCGTCGCGGATCGCCAGTTCGAGCTCGTCGCCATCGGCCTTGAGCTCGACATGGATCGGGCCTTTGCCTTCCGGATAGGCGTATTTCACCGCGTTCATCACCAACTCGTTGACCACGATGCCGATCGCCACGGCGCGGTCGGGGTCGATCTCGACCGCTTCGGCGGCGAGCGTCAGCCGCGACATCCGGTTGCCTTCGGCGGAGCGGCGCAAATCCTCGAGCAGTGCTTCCAGATACTGGTTCAGCATCACGCTCTTGAGGTCGTGCGAGGTGTAGAGCCGGCGGTGCACTTGCGCGACCGCCGCGACGCGGCCCATCGCATTGGTCAGTGCGGCCTTCACCTCGCCCTCCTTGCTGGAGGAGGCCTGCAGATGCAGCAGCGAGGCGATGATCTGCAGCGAGTTGCCGACGCGGTGATTGACCTCGCGCAGCAGCATCTCGCGTTCGGCGGCGAGCGCTGCGTAGCGATCGCGCGACGCGCGCACTTCGGCTTCGGCGTCGTCTCGGGCCTTGCGAATGACCGCCTGGCGCAGCGCCTGATCGGCGGCGACCTGGAGCAGGGGGATGAAATCGCCCTGCGTGTCCTTCACCAGATAGTCCGCCGCTCCAGCCTTCAGCGCGGTGACGGCGATGCTGGAATCCTGCGAGGCGGTGACAAACACCACGGGCGGCGCGTCGGGAATGCTCTGGATTTGCTCGAGCGTCTCCAACCCGTCGAGGCCCGGCATGTACTGATCGAGCGCGACCACGTCGACGCCGCCCTGGCGCAGACGCGTGAGGCCGGCCTCGCCGCTCAGCACGTGTTCGACCGCAAAGCCCTGCCGCTTGAGGCCGCGAGTGACCAGCCGGCCCAGCGCCTCATCGTCATCGATATACAGCAGAGTCGGCGTGGCAGGCGTCATGTTGCTTCGGGTTGGGGGACCTGGATGACCGAGAAGAACAGGCCGAGCTGACGGATCGCGTTGGCGAAGCTTTCGTAGTTCACCGGCTTGGTGATGTAGACGTTGCAGCCCAGTTCGTAGCAACGCTTGATCTCCTGAGCGTCGTCGGTGGTGGTCAACACCACGACCGGCGTGCACTTCAGGTGATCATTCTCCTTGATGCGGCGGAGAATATCGATGCCGCTGGCGTCGGGCAGATTAAGGTCGAGCAGCACCAGCAAGGCACGGTCGCGATGCTCCACGCCGGAGCCATCGGCCCCGAACAGATAGTTGAGCGCAGCTGTACCCGAGGTGAACGGGATGATCTCGTTGTTGACGCCCGACCGCCGGATGTTCCGCTCGATCAGGCGGGCGTGGCCCTCGTCGTCCTCGATCATGATGATAGTGACCGGATTGCTCATGAGCGGGATTCCCGATTTGTCGCCGCGGTCCATTTCATCGGCAACGTGATGGTGAATGTCGAACCTTCGCCGAGCGCGGAGGACACCGACATGGTTCCTCCCAGCCGCCTGACGAGTGCACGGACGTGAGCGAGCCCGATCCCCTGACCGGGCCTGTCCTGTGTACCGGCCCGGCGGAAAAGATCAAAGATTCTCTGGTGGTCCTTCGGATCGATCCCCCGGCCGTTGTCCGAAACCTCGAAGATCGCGAAGCCGAGCTTCTGCCGGCCGCGGATCCGGATGTCGCCGGGGACGCCGCTCTTGAGATATTTCAGGGCATTGTCGATCAGATTGGAGAAGATCTGCTCGAGCGCCAGGCGGTCGCTGACGATGTCGGGCAGCGGCTCGATGCGGATCTCCGCATTCGCTTCGGCCGCCTGATGCGCCATCGTCGAGGCGATGTTCTCGATCAGTTCGCGAGTGTCGATCGCCACCGGCTGGAATTGCCGGCGGCCCTCGCGGGTGAGGTTGAGGATCGCGCTGATCAGCCGGTCCATCTTGCCGATCGAGGATTTGATGAAGCCGAGCGCCTCGGTGAAATCCTCCGACAATTGTTGATCGGGCTGTGCCAGCTCGGGCTCGCCATCGGCGTCGGCTTTTTCCGGCATCTGCTTGTTGGCGACTTCGCGACTCAGGGTCGCGATGCGCCGGAAGATGTCGGTGCGCAGCTCTTCGAGCTCGCTGGTAAAGCCCATGATGTTGACCAGCGGCGAGCGCAGATCGTGGCTGACGATGTAGGCGAAGCGCTGAATCTCTTCGTTCGCCTCGCGCAGATCGGCGGTACGCTCGGAGACGGTGGCTTCGAGATTGAGGTTGTTGTCGCGCAGCTGCGATTCGGCCTCGTCGCGGGCGCGCGACGATCGCCGGACCAGGAAGATCGACAGGCCGGCGAGCATCAGCACCAGGCCCGAGCCCGTGGCGGTGACGATCGACGTCAGCGACTGGCTGCGATCGGCGGCGGCGGTTCGCATGACGAACAGCTTGTTTTCCTCGGCGCGCATCGCCGCCATGTAGCTGGCGAACTGGTTCATGGCTTCGCGGCCGCCAGCATCGCGCACGGCGATCCGCGCCTCCGTGGCGCGATCACTCTGCGCCAGCGCGATCAGCTCCCGGAATTTGGCGATCCGAACCTCGGCGAGGGCGATGGTCCGCTCGATCAGCGGGAGTTGCACCGGGTTGTCGGCGACAAGCTGCCGCAGCCTCTGCAGCATGGTCGGGACCTGCGCGGCCGACCGCTCGAATTCGTCAATGAACTCGGCCTGACCTGTCAGCAGGAAGCCGCGCTCGGCGCTTTCGGCGCGACGCATCTCGAGTTGGGCGAGCGAGAGCTGGTTCTCGACTTCAAGCGTATGGGCGACCCAGGCGGTGTCCTCGCGGGCTTTGGCCAACAGGAAAATGGACGCCACGCTGATCAAGACCAGCACGGCGAACGACAATGAAAGCAGGGTAATCTGGATGAAAGCGCGATGGCGCGTGGCTTCCGGCGTCACCGCGCGCCCTCGGACAGATCAAAACGAAGCAAGAACATCCCCCGCAAGACGTTCGAATGTGGAACCATCCAAACGCGTGATGGGGAAGCTGGTTCCACACGCCGCAAGATTATTTAGCGGCGCTAAGCCGAGGTTCCGGCCAGATACTGCTCCAGCCAATGGATGTGGTAGTCGCCGTCGATGATGGCGGGCTCCCGGACCAGCGCCCGGAACAGCGGCAGCGTGGTCTCGATACCGTCGACCACCATCTCGTCCAGCGCCCGCCGCAGCCGCATCAGGCATTCGCCACGGGTTTTGCCCTGGACGATCAGCTTGCCGACGAGCGAGTCGTAATAGGGCGGGATCGTGTAGCCCTGAAACACCGCGGAATCGATCCGGACGCCCAAACCACCGGGAGGATGATACCGAGAAATCTTGCCGGGGGACGGCCGGAAGGTTACCGGATTCTCGGCGTTGATGCGGCACTCGATGGCGTGGCCATTGAGCACGATGTCGTCCTGGGTCACCGGCAGGTCTCCACCGGCGGCGATCCGGATCTGCTCGAGCACCAGATCAATGCCGGTGATCATTTCGGTGACCGGATGCTCGACCTGGATGCGGGTGTTCATTTCGATGAAATAGAACTCGCCATCCTCGTAGAGGAATTCGATCGTGCCGACGCCGAGATACTTCATGTCCTGCATCGCCCGGGCGCAGATGCCGCCGATCCGGGCGCGGGCCTCAGGGGTGATCACGGGCGAGGGGCTTTCCTCCCAGACCTTCTGATGCCGGCGCTGCAACGAACAATCGCGCTCGCCGAGATGGATCGCGCCGCCGCGGCCGTCGCCCAGCACCTGGATTTCGATATGACGGGGCTTTTGCAGATATTTCTCAAGATACACGGAGGCGTCGCCGAACGCAGCCTTGGCCTCGTTGCCGGCGGTGGAGATCGCCATCGCCAGATCGTCGGCGGTACGAGCGACCTTCATGCCGCGCCCGCCGCCGCCCGCCGCTGCCTTGACCAGGACCGGAAATCCGATTTCCTGCGCGATCGCCATCGCGTCGTCGTCGGGGCCGACCCCGCCGTCGGAGCCCGGCACCACCGGAATGCCGAGCTTCTTGGCCGTCTTCTTGGCCTCGATCTTGTCGCCCATCAGGCGGATGTGCTCGGCCTTGGGGCCGATGAAGTGCAGATTGTGATCCGCCAGGATCTCGGCGAAGCGCGCGTTTTCGGACAGGAAGCCGTAGCCGGGGTGAACCGCATCCGCGCCGGTGATCTCGCAAGCGGCGAGCAGCGCCGGAATGTTGAGATAGCTGTCCTTGGACGGCGGCGGACCGATGCACACGCTTTCGTCGGCGAGGCGGACATGCATCGCATCGGCATCGGCGGTCGAGTGGACCGCGACCGTGGAGATTCCGAGCTCCTTGCACGCGCGCAGCACCCGCAGGGCGATCTCGCCGCGATTGGCTATGAGAATTTTATCGAACATCGGGGCCACCGGATTGAGAGGCGAATGACGAGTGGCGAATGGGGTGCGGATGGCGTTGCGATGCAGTTCTATTCGCCACTCGCCATTCCCTACTCGCTACTCGATCACGACGAGCGGTTCGCCGAATTCGACGGGCTGGCCGTCTTCGACCAGGATCTGCGTGACCGTGCCGGCCCGCGGCGACGGGATCTGATTCATCGTCTTCATGGCTTCGACGATGAACAGCGTCTCGCCGGCGGACACGCGCGAGCCGACTTCGATGAACGGCTTGGCGCCGGGCTCGGGCGCCCAATACACGGTGCCGACCATCGGCGAGGGCACGACGCCCGGATGTTTGGCGAAGTCGACCGCAGAGGCCTCGAGCGGAGCGATCGCGGCGACGGCGCCTGGGGCGTAGCTCGCCGGGACAGCCGCGGCGATGCTGACATTGCGGGCGACGCGCACCCGCAGACCGGCTCGCTCGATCTCGATTTCCGTCAGATTGGTTTCGTCGAGCAGCAGCGCGAGTTCGCGGATCAGCGTGCTGTCTTCGGTTGCCGCGGCTTCTTTCGGCTTGGCGGCGGTCTTGGTGTCAGGCTGGCGGGCCATGTTTGGATCCAGATGGCTTGAGTGAACGGGGCGCGGGGTCAGGCCTTGGCGACGGCGCCGATTTTTGCGGCAAGCCCGGTGATGGCCAGCCGATAGCCGTCGATGCCGAAGCCACACAGGCTGGCAAAGGCGGCCTTCGCGATGAAGGAGTGGTGACGAAAGCTTTCGCGCGCAAAAACGTTGGAAACATGGACTTCCACCGTCGGAATTTGCACACCGACCAGCGCATCGTGCAGCGCCACCGAGGTGTGGGTGTAGCCGCCGGCGTTGAGCACGATGCCGACCGCCTGGTCGGCACGCGCCTGATGGATCCAGTCGATCAATTCGCCTTCGTGATTGGATTGCCGGCAGACGGCCGTGAAGCCGAGGCTGGCAGCGGTTTCAGTGCACAGCTTTTCGACGTCGGCCAAGGTGGCGTGGCCATAGATCTCCGGCTCGCGGGTCCCGAGCAAATTCAGGTTCGGACCATTGAGCACGTAAATCGGTTGAGGCATCCGAAAATCCGGCAATGTCAGCGAGGTTCCGGTCTGGCGGCCGGTCAAAATCCGGCTCTGCAGAAGCCGGTTTCCCGGGCGCAATTCACTTGATTGCGCGCGTTATAGGTAACCTCAACGCTCAGGGGAAGCCTCAACGCGTTTCCATGCCGCATGAATCGCCTGATGCTTTGGACGAGGACAGGCCGGCAAGGCGGTATAATTGCTCGCGAACCTTTCGCAATGAGTGCTGGCATCTGGCTTTATGGAGGTTGTGCACAAGGGTTGCGCAAACGAAAGGGCGACCCGAAGGCCGCCCTCGCTCCATTGACGAACGTTGCCGCGGTCAGGCGTCGAGCACGGCGACGATCTCCAACGTGCGCGGATTGACCACGATGATCTCGTCCCGGACCAGGAAGAACTCGTAGCCGCGCCAATCCGGATAGACCGTGATGATTTCGGCCGGCAGCGGGTGGAAGCGCACATCGCGCGGCACCCGGGTGCCAACCGAGATCGAGAAGTTGACGTTGGTCTGCGGCTGAATGTTCTGGTTCTTGATGACGGTTGTGATCTTGGTGCGCTGCTCGGTGGAGAGCTTGGCGCCGGCGCCAGCCTGGCCGGTGGTGGTTCGATCACGCTGGCTGTCGGCGTTACGGTTCATCCGGCCGCCGCGGTCCTTGTCTTTGTCGGCGGCGTTCTTGTTCATCTGCTCGCGATCGTTGCCGGCCTTGCGATCCATCTCGCCGCCCTTGCGATCCTCGGCTTTCATGTCCTTGCCGCCGGCGCGGCCGTTGTCGGAGCTCATCGAGCCCTTCGGCGCGCTGTCCTGGGCACGCTGACCGGTCGCCCCACCGGGAGCCGCGCGATCGTCCTGACCCGAGGTCATCCCCGAGCCGGCACCGCCGCCGGACCTGTTCATTTGCGGCGCCGAAGAACCGCGCTCGGCCGGTGCGGACGAGCCCGCCGACGGCGAAGCCCCCATCGATCCGCCGGCACCGGTGCCTTGCGCGTGGGCTGCGCCGCCAGCGATCAACGCGGCGGTCGCGACCGAGATCAAAAGGCGATTGATCATTTCCATCTCCTCCTAATGAGCCTGCCCGCGCGCGACAACCCGACGCATGTGTTTCCGTTCCGCAGAACCGTGTTTCTGTTCTGCATAAGACGGTTTCGCAGTTTTGTTTTGCTGCACGGGGGGAGGCGGATTAGTTTCTGGAGCACGACGAGGCGCAATCCATTCGGGATCTGCGACGTCTGGCGCCCGGCCGGATCCTGCGGTCCACCAGCCTGTTATCAGGCATGGCAATTGCAACGCCGATGGCTCGATCGGGAGGAAGTATGGCGCACTATGTTGTACGTTTTATGAAGGATATTCTCGGCGAGAACGGCCGGCACGCTGAGGTCTGTCAGCGGATGTTGGAAATCGAGGCGTCCAACCGGCACGAGGCAACGGAACTCGCCAAGCAGAAGTTCTGCGAGATGGAGCGCCTGCGTGAATGGTCGCTGCATGCCGACCGTGTCCACGTCGCCGAAAGTGATTTCCCGTCCTGATGGCGGCGTCCCGAGCGGGAGTGAGCCGCTCGGGATTCTTGCGAGATGGCAGCTCCGAGATTCTCAGAGCACGAGGAATTTCGGGGCGTCGCTCAGCACTGTTCCTTGCCGCAGCGGGCCTGCGCCACCTTCTGCCGAAGCGTTTCGAGACCAACGGCTCCGACCACGACCTGCTTGCCGATGACATAGCTGGGGGTGCCGTTCATGCCCATGGATTCGGCGAGCTTGAAGCTCTCTTCGATGGTGGCGCGCACTTCCGGGCTCTGCATATCCTTGTCGAGCCGCGCCATGTCGATGCCGGCATCCTTGGCTGCGGCAACGGCACGCGCCTTGTCGGCCTGACCGCGGCCGCCCATCAGCTTCTGGTGGAAATCGAGATACTTCTTGCCGCTCGGATCCTGCATCCGGACCGCGATCGCGACCTGAGCGGCCTCGACCGAGCCCGGCCCGAGCACCGGGAATTCCTTCAGCACGATCTTGAGCTTCGGATCGTCCTTCATCAGCTCGAGCATGTCGGTCATCGCGCGTTTGCAGTAACCGCAATTGTAGTCGAAGAACTCAACGAAGGTGACGTCGCCGTTCTTGTTGCCGAGCACGACGCTGCGCGGAGAATTGAAGATCGCATCCGCATTGGCCTGGACCGCAGCCTGATGCTTTTCGGCGCTGGCTTGCGCCTGTCGCTTGCTCAGTTCCTCGGAGGCTTCCTCGAGTACCTCGGGATGCGACACCAGATATTCCTTGATGATGCTCTCGATCTGGCTGCGCTGCTCGTCGGAGAATTTCTGCGCCGAAGCGACTCCTGGCGCGCCGAGCAGGGCTAGCGCGAGCAGAGCGGCGACGAGCGGGCGGAACGACGGCATGGGCAATCCCTTCACGGCGAGAACGGCTGATTGGCAGCGGAATCGAAGCTTCATAGCGCTTTTCCCGCCCAAATACGCGCAATTTGTGAACACGTTTCGGTCAGCCGTCCTTCGGGCGCCGGCCGCCAAGCGGGCGCGGCGACGCCGTAAGGTCCGCCAGCGTTCGCCGTGGCGAACGCCTGCAGCAGCGGCGGCGTGATGCCGGGGGCGCGTTACTTGACGGTGGTGAGGCGCAGATAGGGGCGGGGTGCGTCCCAACCCTGGGGGAACGCCTTGGCCGCATCGTCGCCCTGCAGCGACAGCGGGATGATCACCTTGTCGCCGGCGCGCCAATCGGCCGGGGTGGCGACACGATACTTGTCGGCGAGTTGCAGTGCGTCGATCACCCGCAGGATCTCATCGAAGTTTCGGCCGACATTCATCGGGTAGGTCATCGTCAGCCGGATCTTCTTGTTCGGATCGATGATGAACACCGAACGCACCGCCGCTGTGTCGCTCTGGTTGGGATGGATCATGTCGTAGAGCTTCGCCACCTTCAGATCGGGATCGGCGACGATCGGAAACAGCAGGTCAGTTTGCTGCGTGTCGTTGACGTCCGCAATCCACTTCAGATGTTCGGACACGGTGTCGGTCGAAAGCCCGAGCGGCTTGACGTTGCGCGCGGCGAACTGCTGCGACAGCTTTGCGGTCTTGCCCATCTCGGTGGTGCATACCGGCGTGAAGTCGGCCGGATGGCTGAAGAAGAACACCCACGAGTCGGCGGCCCAGTCATGCAGCGAGATCGGGCCCGTCGTCGTGTCGGCGGTGAAATCGGGGGCGATGTCGCCAATGTGCAAAGACATTTGAACTCCTGGTGTTTGACGAACGTCATTAGCGCGCCGCGGCGCTTCCACCGGGCGGGGGCAGGCTGTTTAGCTGGAGATCGGTGAGGGCTGCTTGCGCCGCATCAAAGCGCGAGCAAAGAGGCCGTGCGGCGATCGATACGCGTCACCGCACGGCGCAATTGTCTGAAGTACTTAATTCGATGAAATCGATGTTGCTATGCCGGGGTCACGGGCAGGGACGGGCCCGGCCGTCCTTGCCGATATAGGTCATGGTCTCCGGATTGAACGACCGGAAGCGCGATGCGCAGTAGTTGATCGCGTCCTGACGGCGGGACTGTTCGGCTGCGCTCGCGGCAATCGCGCCGCCGAGGATGGCGGCCCCGATGCCGATTCCGACGGCGGCGCCGGCATCGCCGCCCCAGCCGCGTCCGCGACCCCGTCCGCGCCACGCCTGAGCAGGTGTCGTCGAGGCGGTGATTGCGACACCCGTGGTGGTGATAATTCCGAGTGCGTACATCCCCAGCAGGATGCTGCTGGCCAACGTCCGCGAGATCAGCTTTCGCGCTTTGCCGCGCTGCAGTCCGGTGGTGCTCATTGATGTCTCTCCCTCGCAAGGCCACGACTCGCACGGCGAGGCGCGGCGGATCGTTATCGAGACATGTGGTGTAGCCGCCAATTTGAGCTGCATCAATTCCGAGGTTCGAAAGCTGTGCTGGCGTGCACTATTTGGACGGGCCCTTCGCTGCAACGATATCGTCGGCCCTGACCCAGCCGGGTGAGCCGACCGGGAAGCGCGTCTTGGCGCGCGACGCCAGTTCGCGGGCAGTTTTGTTGTCGCCGCGCAGATACGCGGCTTGCGCCGAAGCAAGGTCCGCTTCGGCGTAGTCGCCCTTGCGACCATAGGCCATCGCGAGCTGGCTGTAGCCGATCGGTGCTTCGCTCTCGCGCGCCAGTGCGGCCCTGAGGATGCGGATCGCTTCCTCGGTGGTGCCTGGACTGTTCGATGCGACCAGTGCCTGGCCGAGCAGCATTTCGATCAGCGGCGCGCCGCGGGTCATCGACACCGCCTTGCGGAGCGGGGCGATTGCGTCCTGCGGCCGGCCGCCTTCGAGCAGCGCCTGGCCGCGCAGCTCGTAGAAATATGGATTGTTCGGCTCGGCCTTGATCAGGCTGTCGATCTGCGCCAGCGCCGAGCGTGGGTCGCCGTGCAGATAGGTCGAGATCGCGCGGGCGTAGCGGGCCGGCAGGCTGGTGTTGGACAGTGGGTAGCGCCGGTTCACCGTGTCCGGACGCTCCATGAAGCCGGAAGTCTTGGCGCGCATCATCTCGTGGCGGAGCAGCAGCGCGGCGTCGTCCTTCTTGTCCCAGTTCGGGCTGGAGCGCGCCAGCTCCTCCAGTGCGCGAACACGCTCGGCCGGCATCGGATGCGATTGCGCGTAAGGATCGGCGCCGCGCGCGGCGAACAGGCTTTCGTCGGTGAAGCGGCGGAAGGTCTCGTACATGCCTTTCGCCGACTGCCCGGTGGCGTCGAGGAATTTCACCGCGGCCTTGTCGGCGTTCTCTTCCTGCTGGCGCTGATACGACAACAGATTGCGGCGGATCAGCTCCTGCGGCGCAGACACCGCCGCGGCGCCGATATTGCTGGCGCCGCTGTTGGGGCCGCTGCGAGAGCCCGCCACCATGGCGCCGACGCCGAGCAGCATGGCGACGATCATCTGGGTCTGCGCCTGCGCCAGCTGGGTCCGCAGCTTCGACAGGTGGCCGCCGGCGAGGTGGCCGGTCTCATGCGCCAGCACGCCGATCAACTGGTTCGGCGTCTGCGACTGCATCAATGCGCCGTAGTTGACGAAGATGCGGCGGCCATCTGCGACGAAGGCGTTGAATGTCGAATCGTTGATGATCGCGATCTGGATGTTCTGCTTCTCCAGCCCGGCGACGCGCAGGATCGGCCGCGTATAGTCGCGCAGCAGGTTCTCGATCTCGGTGTCGCGCAGCAGCGGCGGGCCTTTGGGCTGCGGCGCCTGGGCGAAGCTCGGGAACGGGGCGAGCGCCAGCGCGACGGCGCAGACCGTCGCGATGAGACGCGAGGCTCGCCTGCGCAGCGCACGGCGCGCGCAGCTCAGGGGACGTTCAACCGCCACTTTGATCATTGGCCGAGGTTCGAATACCGGTTATTGCCATGCATCAGCCCAGCATTACGGCAGCAGCGCGACGCCCGCCGGGTTCGCCGAACCGCGCGGGAGATAGCAGATTTCCATGCACGATGCGACCAAGACAGACGCGGTGCGACGATTGCTGACACCCTCGGCTCGCAGCGACGTTCCGCCGTTCATGGTGATGGACGTGATGGCCGCCGCCGACAAGATCGAGGCTGCGGGTGGCCACGTCATCCACATGGAAGTCGGCCAGCCCTGGGCGCCGGCGCCCCGCACCGCGATCGCTGCGGCGCATGCGGCGCTGGAGCAGGGCCGGATCGACTACACCTCGGCGCTCGGCCTGCCGTCGCTGCGCGCGCGAATCGCGCGGTATTATCGAGAGGCCTATGGCTGCGACGTCGCGCCCGAGCGCATCGTCGTCACCACCGGCTCGTCCGGCGCCTTCATCCTGTCGTTTCTGGCGCAGTTCGAGCCAGGCGACCGCGTCGCCGTCACCGTGCCGGGCTATCCGCCGTACCGGCACATCCTCACCGCGCTCGGCTGCGTCCCGGTGCCGATCGAGACTCACGCCGAAACCCGACACGCGCTGACCGGCGAGGCGGTGCTCGCCGCGCATCGCAAGGCGCCGCTCAAGGGCGTGCTGGTCGGCAGCCCGGCCAATCCGACCGGCACGATGATGACCCGCGCGGCACTCAGCGAACTGATCGCGGTGGCGGAAAGTGCAGGCATCCGCTTCATCTCCGACGAGATCTATCACGGCCTCGACTACGCATTCCCCGCGGTGACGGCAGCCGAGCTGTCGCCAAACGCGGTGGTGATCAACTCGTTCTCGAAATACTTCTGCATGACCGGGTGGCGCGTCGGCTGGATGGTGCTGCCGGAGGCGCTGGTCCGGCCGGTGGAGCGGCTGCAGCAGAACCTCGCAATCTCGGTGCCGACGCTGTCGCAGATCGCCGCCGAGGCGGCGTTCGACGGTCGCGACGAGATGGAAGCCGTCAAGCACGGCTACGAAATCAACCGCCAGATCCTGATCGCAGGTTTGCCACAAGCCGGCCTGACCGAGTTCCTGCCGGCCGACGGCGCCTTCTACCTCTATGCCGACGTCTCCAAATTTACCGCCGACAGCTTCGATTTCACCAAGCGCATGCTGGCCGAAGCACATGTCGCCGCCACCCCGGGAACCGACTTCGACCCGCTGCGCGGCAAGGATTACGTGCGTTTTTCTTACGCCCGATCGGCCGACGACATGCGCGAGGCAGTGCAGCGGATCACAGCCTGGCTTTCGGGAAAATCTCGGTGAGATGACGGCCCTGCGCGAAACGCCGCTTGATCTCAGCGGCAATTCGTCGCTATAGGCAGCCGCGAATAATTCCTTCCGGGAGAATTGGGTTGCCGATCGGTTCGTCCGCGTTCCCCTACTGCAACGGACACTTGGTGCTCGGCGCGATGCCGGGATCGGATCCCGCGGACGACGGCGCCGAGGCTGGACGCATCGTGGCGCCGATCCCCCGCGGCCGCGGGCGAGGGTGGTCGCCTCGACCCTGACCTCCATTCTGCACTGACTTGGTCGACCGGTCTGCCTGTGGTCGTTCCTGACGTCATACCCAACGACAGGCACATCATGGTCAGTGGAGTGACGGCTATGTCGACGATGACCGATTTGGATGCTCATGGAGCATCGCATGCCAAAGGCCGGCCGCACCGCAAGCCCTGGTACACAGTTCTCTATGTTCAGGTCCTGATCGCGATCGTGCTCGGCGTGCTGCTGGGTTGGTTGTGGCCGCATCTCGCCACCAACGAATGGATCAAGGCGCTCGGCGACGGCTTCGTCAAGTTGATCAAGATGGTGATCGCGCCGATCATCTTCTGCACCGTGGTGTCGGGCATTGCCCACATTCAGGACGCCCGCAAGGTCGGCCGCGTCGGCGTCAAGGCACTGGTGTATTTCGAGGTGGTGTCGTCCTTCGCACTGATCCTCGGCCTGATCGTTGGCAATATTTTCCAGGTCGGACACGGTCTCGCGGCCAAGCCGGATGCCGCCGCGGTGGCGAAATACGTCGATCAGGCCAGCCATCTGAAGGCCGTCGATTTCGTGCTGCACGTCATCCCCGACAGCGTGGTCGGTGCCTTCGCGCAAGGCGACATCCTGCAGGTGCTGCTGTTCGCGGTGTTGTTCGGCTTCGCCCTGATGGCGCTCGGCGAGCGTGGTCATCGGCTGCGCGACGTGATCGACGACGCCGCCCATGCGGTGTTCGGCGTCATCGCGATCGTGATGAAGGCCGCACCGATCGGAGCATTCGGTGCGATGGCGTTCACCATCGGCAAATACGGTCCGGCCGCGCTGAGCAATTTGATCGGCTTGGTGCTGCTGTTCTACGCGACCGCTGCGCTGTTCGTGATCCTGGTGCTCGGGCTGATCGCGCGGTTCGTCGGCTTCAACATCTTCAAGTTCATCGCTTACATCAAAGACGAGCTGTTGATCGTGCTCGGCACCTCGTCATCGGAAAGCGCGCTGCCGCAACTGATGGAGAAGCTCGAGCGCCTCGGTTGTTCGAAGTCGGTCGTCGGCCTGGTGGTGCCGACCGGCTACTCGTTCAACCTCGATGGCACCAACATCTACATGACGCTGGCGACGCTGTTCATCGCGCAGGCGCTCGGCGTCGAATTGTCGTTCAGCAACCAGGTTGCGATCCTGCTGGTGGCGATGCTGACCTCGAAAGGCGCCAGCGGAGTCACCGGCGCAGGTTTCGTCACGCTGGCCGGCACGCTGGCCGCCGTGAATCCGGCGTTGGTGCCCGGCATGGCGATCGTGTTCTCGATCGACAAATTCATGAGCGAGGTTCGCGCGCTGACCAACATCACGGGCAACGGCGTCGCCGCGGTGTTCGTGTCGTGGTGGGAAGGCGAACTCGACCACGACCGCCTGCACGCCAACCTCAACCGCACCATCGACCCATCGGACGTTGAGACGGCCGTCACCACGGGGTGATGATCGCCTGTGTCCCGATGTAGAACCGCCCGGCTGATGAAGCCGGGCGTTTTTTTGTCGGGGCAGTGGTGCCGGCCCGAGCGGTTGAACTATGAGCAATTGTCCGCTGGCGCGGCAGTTTCCGCAGCCATCGTCCTGAAGGGCGGGGGCGGCGGGTCCTGAAGGACAGGCCGCGGCTGTTGCAGGCCGTTTGGACGGTACCGCGAGTGAAGGCGGCGTTGCGTGGCCGGAAGCCTCTCATGTGAAAATGCCCGCGACTGGCGCGGGCATTTGCAAGCGAGGCTATGGCGTGCGGAGTTAGTTGCCGCCGCCACCGAAGCGGCGGGACCACCAGCCGGCGCGGCGCGGCGCCTCGGACGCAGGCTCAGCGGCGGTCTGCGGTGCGGATTCCGACGCAAGAGCCGCCGGCTCCGCCGGGGCCGGAGTCTCTTCTGTCGCCGGGGAGGCCGCGACGTCCGGCTTCGGCGCAGTTGCACCGAAATTCACCTTCTCGCGCACTGTCGAGCGACGACGGGCCGAACGCTCTGCTGCAGTCTCTTCGGCGGGAGCAGCCTCGGCGGGGGCCGGGACGGACTCGGCGGTAGCCGTGAGGCTAGCAATCGCAGTGAGAGCGGGCTTTTCAACGTGAAGTTCCGCAGTCTCCGCTGCAGACGCACTCGGAGCGGAAGCATCCTCGGCCTCGCTGTCCTGCTCGTGCCGCTTGCCGAGCCAGGGCTCGGCGGACGATTCCGAGGCGGGCGAAAGCGGTGCGGCTTCGCCATGGGATTCGCCGTCGGGTTCAGCATGATTTTCGTCGGCCTGGTCGGTCGCGCCGAACTCGTCGGAGCCACCGGCGGCAGATTCCTCACCCTCCGGGCCACCACGCCGGCGCCGGCCACCACGACGGCCGCGGCGGCGCGGACGGCGCTCGCCGTTCGCCTGATCGGCGCGTGCTTCGCCTTCGCCCTCGGCGCCGTCTTCGGTGTCGTCACCTTCTTCGTCGGCAGCGCTTTCCGCTTCGCCGGCCTCGGGCGCGGAGCTCGGTTCGCCGTCCTCGGTCGGGGCGCTGGCGTCGCGGCCTTCGCCGTTGCGGGAGCGGCGACGCCGACGGCGCTTGCGCTTGCGCTCGCCGCCTTCACCTTCGCTACTCTCGCCGGACTGCTCGTCGGCGAGACCAACGGTTTCGTCGGTCTCGATCTCGGCCTCGAACTCGTAGCCCTCATCGTCGGCGTATGGCTCATCGGGCTGCGGGGGCGACGCGGCGACCTGCGCAGCGAGCAGCGCCTTGGCGGCTTCCAGCGTATGCACCTGTTCGCCGCGATCGATCACGAACGACTGCTGACCGGACACGGTCGGATCGGACACCACCGACAGCGACACCTTGAAGCCGGTTTCCAGATCACGCAGATGGCCGCGCTTCTGGTTCAGCACATAGAGCGCGACGTCGGCGCGGGTGCGCACGATCAGATTGTGGGTCGCGCCCTTCATCAGGATCTCTTCAAGGCCGCGCAGCAACTGCAGCGCAACCGAGGAGACCGAGCGGACGTGACCCGAACCGCCGCAATGCGGGCAGGGCTCGGTAGAGCTCTCCAGCACGCTGGCGCGGATACGCTGGCGCGACATTTCGAGCAGGCCGAAATGCGAGATGCGGCCGACCTGGATGCGGGCGCGATCCTGCCGCAGGCAGTCGCTGAGCTTGCGCTCGACCGCGCGGTTGTTGCGCTTCTCGTCCATATCGATGAAGTCGATGACGATCAGGCCGGCGAGGTCGCGCAGACGCAGCTGCCGCGCGACTTCCTCCGAGGCTTCGAGGTTGGTCTTGAGCGCGGTGTCCTCGATGTGATGTTCGCGGGTCGAGCGCCCGGAGTTGACGTCGATCGAGACCAGCGCTTCGGTCTGATTGATGACGATGTAGCCACCGGAGCGCAGCTGCACGGTCGGCGAGAACATCGCATCGAGCTGGCTCTCCACGCCCATCCGCGAGAACAACGGCTGGCCGTCGCGATACAGCTTCACCGCGCGCACTTGCGACGGCATCAGCATGTGCATGAAATCGCGCGCTTCCTGATAGCCGGCTTCGCCGGCGACCTGAATCTCGTCGATCTCCTTGTTGTAGAGATCGCGCAGCGAGCGCTTGATCAGCGAGCCTTCCTCGTAGACCAGCGTCGGGGCCTGGGAATTCAAGGTGACGTCGCGGACCGTCTCCCACATCCGGATCAGATACTCGAAGTCGCGCTTGATCTCCGGCTTGGTCCGGGTCGCGCCAGCGGTGCGCAGGATGATGCCCATGCCTTCCGGCACGTCGAGATCCTGCACCACTTCCTTGAGGCGCGAACGATCCTGCGCCGAGGTGATCTTGCGGCTGATGCCGCCGCCGCGCGCAGTGTTCGGCATCAGCACGGCGTAGCGGCCGGCCAGCGACAGATAGGTCGTCAACGCCGCGCCCTTGTTGCCGCGCTCTTCCTTGACGACCTGCACCAGCATCACCTGGCGACGCTTGATGACTTCCTGGATCTTGTACTGACGGCGCGGGCGGAAAGCGCGTTCCGGCACTTCCTCAAGCACGTCGTCGCCGCCGACCGATTCGACGATGTCTTCCTCGGCCTCGTCGTCATCGTCCTCGTCGTCGTCCCCGTCCGCTTCGACGTCGTCTTCAGCTTCGGCCTCGGCATGCTCGGCGTGGGCGTGATCGTCTTCATCCTGGTCATGCTCCGCGCTCTCCGCGAGCGGGAACGGAGCGTCCTCAGCGTAGCCGCTGTTGTCGTCCGCAACGTGCTCATCCGAGCCCAGCTCGTCCGCGCGCTGGTCGTGAGGCACGTGATCGGCGGCGGCAGGGGCGGCAACTTCGACTGGTTCAGCGTTCGCCGGAGCTTCGGCGACGATCGCCGAAACGGCCTCGGCCTGGTTGTGATGCTCGATGGACGACTGTTCGCCAGCCTGACCATCGGCGTTTCCGAATTCGGTCGACGATGTTTCGGGCGTCGCGCCGGCCTCCTGCGCCGGCGACTCGTGCATCAGCGGCGCGTCGGCGGCGCGCTGATGATCGGCGTCATTGTGATCGGTGTGGTTGTGCTCGGTGTGAGCGTGATCCGATTGGTCGTGATCATGATGCTGGCCGTGATCGTGGTCCGCATGAACCTGATCGGAGCCGTTGTGCTCGTGGTCGTGCGGCTGTTCCGCAGAGGGGTCGGCGTCGACCACCTCGCTCTGAACGCGCTCGCCACTGCCGCGGCGGCGGTGGCTGCGATGCCGCGAGCGGCGGCGGGTGGAGCGCTGCTCGCTTTCCTCTTCGGCCTCGCGATGGGCGCGCTCGTCGGCTTCGATCAGAGCCTGCCGATCGGCGACCGGGATCTGATAATAATCAGGGTGGATTTCGCTGAAGGCGAGGAAGCCGTGACGGTTGCCGCCGTATTCGATGAACGCCGCCTGCAGCGACGGCTCGACCCGGGTGACTTTGGCGAGGTAGATGTTGCCGCGCAGTTGTTTGCGCTGGGCGGTCTCGAAATCAAATTCTTCGACGCGGTTGCCGCGGACCACGACCACCCGGGTCTCTTCCGGGTGGGTGGCGTCGATCAGCATCTTGTTGGGCATTGTTCAACTCATGGCGGCGGAACGCGCGCGAGACGGCCAGCGCAGAGAGCGCGGCCGGACAACGCAACGGTCCACCTGATTCGGGGGTGAGGGGAAGGCCGAAACGCAACTCACCGCGCCGTGCCGGCGTGGGACCTGAGGCGTTGCGCGTGGCGAAGCGGGTGCTTCGCGGCGGCGCGGCCTTTACGTGGGTCCGGTTCGGCATCGCATTGTGGCGCATTAAGCGTCGGCCCGTCTGAACGATTGGCGGCAAATTATCCGCCTTGTCTTCCTGCTGAAGGACCGGCCTGGCGCCGAAGCGCTCACCGGCATGGATCATCCGGCCTTGGCCGGACGGATCGGTCATGAAGAGTCTGAACCGTCCCTGGTACGAAGAAGCCCGGGGACCGGACGCCGCTCGGGCCTCACCGACGCTCCTGCCTGGCCGCGCGCTGCGCTGGCGAGGAGGGGACGGAAAAACGCAAGATCCCACTTGTTGGATCGGAGGGATCGGGCGCTGCACCGAATGGCTGAACGCGACACAACCGGAAGATTAGACCGTCAGCACCAGATACATACGTGGATTGGCTCTCGCTTGCAAGGAGAGCGTCGCCGTCCGGTCACACTGCGGCTTATTCGAGCCAGGTCGCTTAAGAGGCGATTAACCACGCAGTTCTATTGCGGTAGAAGGCAATTGGAGAGGGGCCCGAATCCTTGCAGGGGCGCGCAAATCATTTTGTTTTGTTCCGCGCCCTCGTGGTGTGCGCCGCAGCATTTCTGTGCGCGCCGACCGTCAGCTTTGCAACTGGAGCTGAGCAGAGCGCGGTGCCGGCGCCTGGTGGTTTCCCGGTTGCCTCCGAGGCCCGCCTTGCTGGCGACGAGACACAAACTCGCTTCATCGTCGACCTCGACGCCAAAGTGCCGATGCGGGCCTTCACGCTGGCCGACCCTTATCGAGTCGTGATTGATCTGCCGCAGATCAATTTTCGCCTGCCGGCCGCCGTGGGCGGCAGCGGTCGCGGTCTGATCAAGGCGTTTCGCTACGGCCTGGTGATGCCGGGTGGTTCGCGGATCGTTCTGGAATTGACCGGGCCCGCCAAGATCTCCAAAGCCGAGATGCTCGATGCGGCCAATGGTCAGCCGGCCCGCATGGTGATCGAGCTTGATTCGGTCGACCGCACCGCCTTCACCGAGCAACTCGGCGCCGAAAAGGGTCCCGACCTGCGCCCGACGCTCGGCGCGTCCGAGACCACTGCGTCGGTCCCGCGAAGTGCGGAAACGGCCAAAGCCGACGCCGCCAAGGACGATCTGCGGCCCGTCGTCGTCCTCGACCCGGGGCACGGCGGAATTGACAATGGCACCCAGTCGGCCAGCGGCATCGCCGAGAAGCAACTTGTGCTCGATTTCGCCCTGGCGCTCCGCGACCAGATGGAGAAGGGCGGCAAGTACCGGGTCGTTCTCACGCGCAGTGACGACACGTTCATCCCACTCAACGACCGGGTGAAGATCGCGCGAGCGCAGTCGGCGGCGCTGTTCGTGTCGATTCATGCAGACGCGCTGCCGCGCGGCGAGGGTGATGCCCAGGGGGCGACGATCTACACGCTGTCCGACAAGGCCTCCGACGCCGAAGCGCAGCGCCTGGCCGACGCCGAAAACAAGGCCGACGCGATCGGCGGCGTCAATTTGACGGAAGAGCCGACCGATGTCGCCGACATCTTGATCGACCTCGCGCAGCGCGAGACCAAGACCTTCTCCAACCGCTTCGCCCGAACGCTGATGCGGGAAATGAAGGGCACCACCCGGCTGCACAAGAACCCGCTGAAATCCGCCGGCTTCCGTGTCCTCAAGGCGCCGGATGTGCCGTCGGTGCTGCTCGAACTCGGCTACGTCTCCAACAAGGGCGACCTGCAGCAGCTGGTGTCGGAGCAGTGGCGGACCAAGACGGTCGCGGCGGTCGCCCAGGCGATCGATTCGTTCTTCGCCAAGCGGGTCGTCTCGGCCGGCAGGCCGGACTGAAACTGGCGGCGGGCGAGGCCGGGCCCTAGTTTGGCCACAGCGCAAGCTTTATAAGACGCCCAGTGCAGTTCGTGATTTCGGTTTGGATCAAGGCCGGTCCCGGCGAGCGTGATCGCAGGGTTGCGGACCGAGCCAATCTCGTTCAAGGGACATTTCGCCGCGTCGCGCGGTCCTCGTGATACGGAACTCAATCGATGCGCTTGCTGCTGCGGTTTTTCGGCTTTCTGTTTGCGGCCGGGACGATCGTGTTTCTCGTCGGCGTCGCTGCCGCAGCCGGGCTGATCTGGCACTATTCCAAGGACTTGCCGGACTACTCTCAGCTTCAGGATTACGAGCCGCCGGTGATGACCCGCGTCCACGCGGCGGACGGCTCGCTGGTCGGCGAGTATTCCAAGGAGCGCCGGCTGTATCTGCCGATTCAGGCGGTGCCGAAGCTGGTGATCAACGCATTCCTGGCCGCCGAAGACAAGAACTTCTACGAGCACGGCGGCATCGACTATTCGGGCATGGCCCGCGCCGCGCTGCTGTACGCCCAGAACATCGGCTCGAATCGCCGCCCGCAGGGCGCCTCGACCATCACGCAGCAGGTCGCCAAGAACTTCCTTTTGACCAACGAGGTGTCGTTCACCCGCAAGATCAAGGAAGCGCTGCTGGCGATGCGCATCGAGCGGGCCTATTCGAAGGACCGCATTCTCGAGCTGTATCTGAACGAGATTTATCTGGGCCTCGGCGCCTATGGCATCGCTGCCGCGTCGCTGGTGTATTTCGACAAGTCGGTCAACGAGCTGACGGTCGCCGAAGCGTCGTATCTGGCGGCGCTGCCGAAGGCGCCCGCCGCACTGCATCCGATCCGCAACCACGACCGCGCGGTCGAGCGCCGCAACTACGTGATCGATCGCCTGCTGGAGAACGGCTGGATCAAACAGGCCGACGCGGACAAGGCTCGCAAGGAGCCGCTGGCGGTTGCCACCCGCGGCACTGGCGCGCACACCTTCGCCGGCGAGTATTTCGCCGAGGAGGTTCGCCGCGACATCCTCGAGCGCTATGGCGAGAAGAAGCTGTATGAAGGCGGCCTGTCGGTGCGCGCCACCCTCGATCCCAAGCTGCAGGTCGAGGCGCGCCGGACCATGACGGCCGGTCTCGTCAAGTTCGACGAAGCGCAGGGCTGGCGCGGGTCGCACACCAAACTCGACATCAGCGGCGACTGGGGCGTTAAGCTGGCCGAGGTCAAATCGCTCTCGGATATCTCGCCGTGGCGCATGGCCGTTGTGCTCGACACCTCCGACCAGTCGGCGCGGATCGGCTTCCAGCCGGGTCGCGAACTCGGCGGCGCCGTGTCGAAGCAGCGCGAGACCGGGCTGATCTCGCTCGACGGCGTGCGCTGGGCCAAGGCCGCCACCGGCCCGCAACGCGGGCGGACACCGAGCAACGTGTCGCAGGTGCTGTCCGCGGGCGACGTGATCTACGCCGACCCGCTGCTCGACAAGGAAGGCAAGGTCGTCGACGGCCAGTACCGGCTGCGACAGATCCCCGAAGTGTCCGGCGCGATGGTTGCGATGGACCCGTGGACCGGCCGTGTGCTGGCGATGGTCGGCGGCTTCTCGTTCGATCAGAGTCAGTTCAACCGCGCCACCCAGGCCTATCGGCAGCCCGGTTCTTCGTTCAAGCCGCTGGTCTATTCGGCCGCGATGGACAACGGCTACACGCCGTCGACCGTCGTGATCGACGCGCCGATCGAAATCGATCAGGGGCAGGGCGTCGGCGTCTGGCGGCCGGAGAACTACTCGACCGGCAAGTATTACGGCCCGACCACGCTGCGCAACGCGCTGCAGCGCTCGCTCAACACCGTGACGGTGCGGCTCGCGCAGGACATCGGCATGCCGCTGATCGGCGAATACGCCAAGCGGTTCGGTGTCTATGACGAATTGCCGAACTATCTCTCCTATGCGCTGGGCGCTGGCGAAACCACCGTCATGCGGATGGTCACCGCCTATTCGATGTTCGCCAATGGCGGACGCCGGGTGAAGGCGACGCTGATCGACCGCATTCAGGATCGTTACGGCCGCACCATCTTCAAGCACGATGCCCGCGAATGCCGCGGCTGCGAAGCGCCGGAAGGCTGGAAGAATCAGCCCGAGCCGCAGCTGGTCGACCGCCGCGAGCAGGTGCTCGATCCGATGACCGCCTATCAGATCACGTCCATGATGGAAGGTGTGGTTCAGGCCGGCACCGCCACCGTGGTGCGCGAAGTCGGCAAGCCGATCGCCGGCAAGACCGGTACCACCAATGACGAGAAGGATGCCTGGTTCATCGGCTTCTCGCCGGACCTCGTGGTCGGCATCTATTTCGGTTACGACAAGCCGCGCAACCTCGGCCGCGGCGCCACAGGCGGACATCTCGCGGCGCCTGTCGCCAAGGACTTCTTCAAGCTGGCGTTGGCCGACAAGCCGGCCGTGCCGTTCCGCGTTCCGGCCGGCATCAAGCTGATCCGCGTCGACGCCAAGAGCGGCATGCGGGCCGGCCCGGGCGATGGCCGCACCATTCTCGAGGCGTTCAAGCCCGGCACTGCGCCGCCGGACAACTACTCGGTGATCGGCGTCGCCGATGCCGACGGCCGCCAGCAGCAGATGGCGCCGCCCGACGACCGCGGCTTCTTCCGCCCCGGCACCGGCGGCCTCTACTGACGACCGATAGGGTCCAACGGGCGATTGCGCTTTGCCGCGTCGCCCGTTAAATCGCGTCATCCATTCGCGGCGACCCGTGTCCGCACCCAAGAGATCCCATGCGCGCAGAAATCGAACGCCTTGTCGAAGAGATCAAGCAGTCAGTCGGGCTGCTGAGGAGGCATCTTTGACGTCGACCAGTCGACTGTCCGCCTCGCGGAGCTGAACAAGCTCGCCGAGGACCCCGACCTCTGGAACGATCCGCAGAAGGCCCAGAAGCTGATGCAGGAGCGAACCTCGCTGGAGGATTCGCTGACCGGCATCGGCAAGGTCGAGCGTGAGCTGACCGACAATGTCGAGATGATCGAACTCGGCGAAGCCGAGGGCGACGAAGGCATCGTCAAGGAAGCCGAGAACGCGCTCAAGGCGCTGAAGAAGGAAGTGGCGCGGCGCGAGCTCGAAGCCCTTCTGTCCGGCGAGGCCGATCGCTTCGACACCTATCTCGAAGTTCATGCCGGCGCCGGCGGCACCGAGAGCCAGGACTGGGCCTCGATGCTGCTGCGCATGTACACGCGCTGGGCCGAAAAGCACGGCTTCAAGATCGAGTATCTCGAAGAGTCCGAAGGCGAAGAAGCGGGGATCAAGTCGGCGACGATCCAGATCTCCGGCCACAACGCCTATGGCTGGTTGAAGACCGAGGCGGGCGTGCATCGCCTCGTTCGGATCTCGCCGTTCGACTCCAATGCGCGGCGGCACACTTCGTTCTCGTCGGTGCAGATCTTCCCGGTGATCGACAATTCGATCAAGATCGATATCGCCGAGTCCGACGTCCGCGTCGATACGATGCGGTCGGGCGGCGCCGGCGGTCAGCACGTCAACAAGACCGAATCCGCGGTGCGCCTGACCCACATCCCGACCGGCGTCGCGGTGGTCTGTCAGGCCGGCCGTTCGCAGCACAAGAACCGCGCCCAGGCGTGGGACATGCTGCGCGCGCGGCTCTACGAGATCGAGTTGAAGAAGCGCGAGGAACAGGCCGCCGCCGATCAGGCCGCCAAGACCGAGATCGGCTGGGGCCACCAGATCCGCTCCTACGTCCTGCAACCGTATCAGATGGTCAAAGACCTGCGCACCGGCGTGCAGACCTCCGACACCGCGGGCGTGCTCGACGGCGATCTCGACGAGTTCATGGCCGCGACCCTGGCGCAGCGCGCGTTCGGCACCGGGCCGGGCAGCGTCGAGGACGTGGACTGAGCGTGGACGACAGCAGCCGCATTCGGGTTGGTTTCATCGGCCTCGGCAAGATGGGCCACGGCATGGCCGGCCGGATGCTCGATGCCGGTTTCGACGTCGCAGTGTGGAATCGCAATGCGGTCAAGGCCGATGATCTGATCGCGCGCGGCGCACGCCGCGCGGCGACGCCGGCGGAGGCCGCACGCGGCGCGGATGCGATCATCACCATGGTGTCCGATGACGACGCTTCCCAGGCGGTCTGGTTAGGCGCCGAGGGCGCGGCCACGGCCTCGAAAGCGGGTGCGCTCGCAATCGAGTGTTCGACGGTTTCGTACCAGCACGCGCTCGATCTTGCCGCAGCGATTCGCGCGAGCGGGCTGATCTATATCGACTGCCCGGTGACCGGGTTGCCCGATGCCGCGGCGCGCGGCGAACTCACGCTGCTGATTGGCGCCGAAGCCGGCGATCTCGACACCGCGCGACCATTTCTCGCTGCGCTCGGTCAGACCATCCGCCATTTCGGGCCGGTCGGCGCCGGCACCGTCTACAAGCTGATCAACAATCTGATGGGCGCGATCCAGATCGCAGGGCTCGCCGAGGGCATCGCGATCGCCGAGCGGGCTGGTCTCGATATGGATCTGGTGCGTGAGGCGATCCTCGGCGGCGTCGTGGCAAGTCCGCAGGTCGTCCGGCATACACCCCGCATGATTGCCCGCGACTTCAGCAACGCCACCTTCACCGCCGCGCTCCGCCACAAGGATGCGGACTACGCGGTGAGGCTCGCCGAACAATTGCTGCCCCAGCTGCCGCTGAGCCGTGCGGCCGTCGCAGCCTATGCCGCCGCGAAGACCGCTGCGCCGCATGAGGATGAAGGCAAGCTGATCGAACTGTTGTCGGCCGGTGCGCCGAACGTCGCGGCCGACTGAGCGTTTCTGGCTCGTCCTAGCGGCGGTTGCTCTGTGGTTTTGGTGGAGCCTCGCATCTCATCGATACGGCTCTGCCGGACTGCAGTGACCCTCACATCAGGAGATGATCGCATGGACGTCGGTATGATCGGGCTTGGCGCCATGGGGCGCGCGATGGCGCTGAACCTGGCCGCCGCGGGCCACCGCGTGAAGGCGTGGAATCGCTCTGGCGGTACGCTGGACGGCATCACGATGGTCGCAACTCCTGCCGATGCGCTGCAAGGCGAGGTGGCGCTGACGATGCTGTCCGACGACGCCGCGATCCGCTCGGTGCTGCTCGACAGCGGCGCGCTCGCCGCGGCAAACAAGAATCTGCTCCACGTCGTCACGTCGACGATCTCGGTGGCCTTCGCGCGCGAACTCGTGACTGCGCACCACGACCTGGGCGTTCGCTATGTGTCGGCGCCCGTGCTCGGGCGGCCCGATGTCGCGGCGGCCGGCCAACTGCACATTCTGGCTGGTGGGCCTCCGGAGGCCGTGGCGGCGGTGCGTCCGGTGCTCGATGTCATCGGCGGCAAGTTCTGGGACATGGGCCCCGAGGCGCCGACCGCAAATGCCGCCAAAGTCGCCTGCAACATGATGATCACCATGGCGATCGAGGCGATGGCCGAGGGCGTGGTGATCACCGAGGCGAACGGCCTGCCGCGCGGGACCTTCTTCGAGCTGATTCTCGGCACGCTGTTCGGCGCGCGATCCTATCAGGTGTATTCGGCGATCATCGCGGAAGGAAAGTATCAGCCGGGGTTCAAGGCCACGCTGGGATTGAAGGACCTTCGTCTGGCCACCGAGGCTGCCGGGCAGGCCGGGCGTCAGCTGCCGATGCTGGACGCCGTGCACCACCAGATGTCGGAGACGGTCCGGGCCGGCATGGGCGACCGCGATTGGGCGGCGATGGCCGATTACACCATCCGCGGCGGCAAGTAAGCCGTTGGCGGCGGCGTTAGTTCGCCCCCGCCAGCCGCACCCCCGCGCGCAGAAACTTCTGCGGATCCACTGCTTCGCCGTCGATGCGGGTTTCGTAGTGCAAATGCGGGCCGGTGGAGCGGCCGGTGGAGCCGACTTCGCCGATGACCTGGCCGATCTGGACGCTCTGTCCGACCTTGGCGATGATCTTCGACAAGTGGCCGTAGCGCGTCGACAGGCCGTTGCCGTGGTCGATCTCGACCATCTGGCCGTAGCCGCCTTGCCAGCCGGCGTTCACCACCTTGCCGATTGCGGTGGCGCGGACGGGGTCGCCCGTGGACGCGCGGAAGTCGAGGCCGGAGTGCATCGCGGGGCGGCCGAGAAACGGATCGGAGCGGACGCCGAAGCCGGACGAAAATTCGACTTCGCCGAGCACCGGCTTGCGATACGGCACCAGCGTCAGCGCGCGGTTGAGGCGGTCGAGCTGGGCTCGGCTGATATTGATGCGATAGAGCTGGCGGTCGAACGAGCTGGCGCTGCTACCGGGGGCCTTCAGGGGTACGAACGGGCCGCCGATGCCGCCGCTGCCGCCGCGCGGCGCAGCGGCTTCGATGCCGCGTGCGTCGAGGCCGAGATCGGTCAGCACGCCGCGCATCCTGCGGGCTCGGGATTCGAACGATTCTTCCACCGAGCCGAGCAGGGCGATCTGCCGGCGCTCGACCTGATCGAGCGACTGGTCGAGCTTCGACAGCGCGGTGCCGACACCCTGCGCCTTTGCGTATTGCGTCGTCGGCAGCGCCGGAGCCACAGAGGGGGTGCGCGACTCCAGCCGCGCATCGCGATCAGGCGGCGCCACGAAGATCACGGTGTTGTTGATCGGTGATGGCTTCAGCGGCCCGGCGGGGGCGGTGTCGGCCGCCGAGGTCCGGCCGCTCTTGATGCTGCCGGTGACGGCGACGTCGGGCAGGCTGCTCAAGGAATTAGCGCGCGACTCCAGCATGCTCTGGCGGCGCATGATCTGGTCGAGCTTCTGGTCGAACTGCTCCTGATCGAGCAACTGCCGGCTGGTGGTGCGATCGACCTTGGCGCGCAGCTCGGCGATGCGGTCCTCATATGCGTATTGCATCTCCGCCTGGCGGGCGATCAGGCGGGTCAGTACGTCGTCGCGGAATGCGAAGTAGGTCGCGGTGGCGGCCGACCAGACGCCGAGCGCGACGACGGTGCCGACCACGATCCAGAACACCACGGGCCCGATCCGGACCTGTTTGCCCGCATGGGCGATGGTGTAGCTGCTGCCTTCCGCGACCGCAGCCTGGGCCATCTTCGGGGCCGGATACTGCGGCCGTGGCGCGCGTTGCGGCTGCTGCGAGCGGCCGTGATGAGGGGCGTGGGGCTGGTGGTCGGGACCGGAACGGTAGGACATCGATACTCCCGCGCCGACGGAACGGGTCGTCGGCTTAACGCGCGGGCAGATTTGACCCCCTCATGGTTAATTTTCGGAAAAGGTATTCACAACAATTGCGCAGCTGCGAGGACCTGATCGGCGTGGCCGTCGACCTTCACGTTACGCCAGACCCGGGCGACCTTGCCGTCCCGTCCGATCACAACCGTGGTCCGGATAACGCCTTCGAACTTGCGGCCGTATAACGATTTTTCGCCCCAGGCGCCGTAGGCTTCGAGCATCTCGTGGGTCGGGTCCGACAGCAGCGGGGTCGCCAGGCTGTGCTTGTCGCGAAACGAGTCCTGCGCCTTCACCGAGTCGGCCGAGACACCGATCACTGCGGTGTCGCATTTCTCAAATGCCGGCTTCAGCCGGGTGAAGTCGATCGCCTCCTTGGTGCAGCCTGGCGTATTGGCGCGCGGATAAAAGAAGATCACCAGCTTCTGGCCGGCAAAGCTCGCCAGCGTGACGGTTTCGCCGCCGTCGCGGGGAAGTGTGAAAGCTGGCGCCTTGGCGCCTTCTGCCAGCGCTCCGGGGGCTGGCGCTTGCCCAGCTGCCTTCACTTTGGTCGGCGCTTCGGCCGGACCGGGCGGCTTGGCAGGGGCGGCTGCTTTCGGCTTGGTTGCGGCTTTCGCGGACGAGGCAGGCCGTTTGGCGGCTGCGGATTTCGTCGCGGGCCCCTTCGCAGTTCCCGACTTCAAGGGATTCTCGCGCGTTTGCTTGGACATACGCCTTCCTTTCGTCGCTTTCGGCGGGTCAAACGGAGGTTCGCGAATGTTGCTGCGGCACTGCCGTCGCTGGGCAAATCCGTTCGCCTCAGGATATGGTTGCAGGGATTCGTGATCCCGACCAGATAGCTACGTAAGCCTTCCGGCTCGGTGACGAGTCAACAGTTCAACCGAGGACGGGCAGAAATGCCGCCACAGGAGCGTCTCCTGCGCGTCGGCGCGCAAACCTCCCTCGGCGATCAGGCTGCGACCGAGAGCGCACAACGAGAGGCAATGGCCAACTACCCATCGCCCAATGCTTCCGGTCCGCATTCCCAGCGTGACGACGATGCCCATCGTTGGGACGATGGGGATTGGGATCCCGAGCACGAAGAGGCTAGTCGCCATCGTGCCCGTAAGCTGCTTGGGCAGCGCAATCTTGGCTTTCACCATGTCGACGATTCGATGCGCAGGTGGCGGCGCCGGTTCGCCGGATCGCCGTGGCTCAGGCGAACCCTGATCACGCTCGTCGTGGTCGGCTTCGTGCTGGCAGCCGGGTTTGGTGGCGTCTGGCTGCGGCTTGGAGCCGGGCCGATCAATCTGGATATGGCCACGCCTTGGCTTGCCGAGGCGATCGAGCAGAACATCGGCCATGGCAACACCGTCGAGGTCGGCGGCACCCAGATCGAGCGCGCCGGACGGATCCGCATCGCAGTCCGGATTCGCGACATTGTCGTGCGCGACCGCGACCACGTGATCGTGGCAACCGCGCCCAAGGCCGAGGTCCGGCTGTCGGGCTGGGCATTGCTGCTGGGCAAGCTGCGGGCCGAGAGCCTGCGCCTGGTCGATGCCGAACTCGCCATTCGAATTACTCCCGATGGGCAGGTGACCGTCTCTACCGGAGACACCGCCCGCCCCCTGGCCACCGGCGTCGCCTCGAGCCGCAAGCCGCCGGAATTCACGCTTCCGGTTCAACCGCCCGCTCTGACACCGGGCGACGCAGCGTCGCCTGCCGGCACGCCCGGTGCCGACGATGGCGAGGCAATGAAGAACTTGTTGGCTGGGCTCGATTGGCTCGACAGTCTGAGTCTGACAGGCCTGGATGGTCAGAACCTCGACGAGATCGGCCTGAAGAACGGCAACCTCGTCGTCGACGATCAGCAACGCGGCAATCGCTGGAATTTCGAGAACATCAGCTTCAGCCTGCGCCGGCCGAGTCGCGGTGGGGTCGCGCTGAGCCTCGGTGAGGAAGGTCGCAAGGCGTGGTCACTCCGGGTGCAGGTCGGGCCGCCGCACGACGGCGTCCGGGCGGTGGAGGTGCACGCCAACCAATTGCCGACCCGCAACATCCTGCTGGCACTGCGGCTTAAGAACCTGACCTATGGTGCCGACTTCCCGTTGACGGGCGATCTGCGCGGCGAGCTCGGCCGCGACGGAGTGCCGACCTATCTGCGCGGCAAGTTGGTCGCCGGGGCCGGCACGCTGATCGACTACGACACGCCGGACTATCCGATGGCGATCGACCAGGCGGAGTTCAACTTCGAATGGGATGCCAATCGGCGCGTGTTGATGGTTCCGCTCAAGGTGATTGCCGGAGCTAATCGAGTCACGCTGCTGGCGTCGCTCGAGCCGCCGAACGGCACCGCCAACGACTGGCGGCTCGGCCTTTCCGGCGGGACCATCGTGCTGCCCGGCGCCGAAGGCGAGCAGCCGCTGATCTTCAACCGCATCGCGGTGCGTATTCGTTTCGACACTGAAAATAGTCGTGTGCTGCTGACACAGGCGGATTTCAACAACGGCGAAATCGGTGTCGCCGGGTCGGGCAGCATCGACTATTCGGGCGAGCCGCGGCTGAAGCTTGGCTTCGCCGGCACACCGATGTCGGTGTCGGCGCTGAAGCGGATGTGGCCGATCCTGGTCGTGCCCGAAGTTCGCGAATGGGTGAACGAGCGGATCGAGAAGGGCGCGGTTCAGAGCATTGACATCGCCGTGAATTCGCCGGTGAAGAACCTGTCCCGCCGCGGTCCCCCGATCCCCGACGATGGACTTCTGGTCAACATCAACGGCAGCGGCGCGACGATCCACCCGGTCGACGGGATGCCGTCGGTCCGCGATGCCGATATGCGCGTGCGCGTAACCGGCCGCACTGCGACCGTTGCGATCGCGCAGGCCAATGCGGAGACCGCAAGCGGCCGCCGCATCGCGCTCTCCGACATCCTGTTCGAGGTGCCGGATATGGCGCCGAAGCCGTCGCCGTCGCGGATCAAGTTCAAGCTCGAAGCGCCGGTGCCGGCCGTTGCCGAAGTGCTGTCGTCCGGGCGGCTCAGCGACGTCAGCAACGTGCCGATCGATCCAGCGGCTACCAAGGGCAATGTCACCGCGCAGATCATGCTCGGCATGCCGATCCAGCGCGAACTGACCAAGACCGATACGACCTACGCCATCAACGCCGATCTCACGGGCTTCTCAGGCGACAAGCTGGTGATGGGTCAGAAGCTCGAGGCGAACACGCTGAAGCTGATCGCCAACAATCAGGGCTATCAGGTCAAAGGCGACGTCAAGATCAACGGCCAGGCGGCGACACTCGATTATCGCAAACCGGCCGATGGCGATGCCGACGTCAAGCTGCAGGCGACGCTCGACGATGCCAGCCGCGCCAAGCTCGGCTTCGATCTCGGTCCGGCCGTGAGCGGCGCCATGCCGGTGAAGCTGTCCGGCAAGATGGGCGACAACGATCAGGAGACCAAGCTTGGCCTGGACATCGATCTCACGGCGCTGAAGTTCGACAACGTGCTGCCGGGCTGGACCAAGCAGACCGGAAAAGCCGGCCGCGCCACCTTCAATGTCATCAAGAAGCCGCAGTCGACCCGGCTCGAGGACATTCAGATCGAAGGCAGCGGCACGCTGATCAAGGGCTCGCTCGAGCTCGACGAGGACGGCGATATCATCAACGCCAATTTCCCGGTGTATTCGCCATCGGAAGGCGACAAGACCACGCTCAGGGCGGAGCGCGGGTCGGACGGCGTCGTCAAGGTGGTGATGCGCGGCGACGTGTTCGACGGCCGCGGCTTCATCAAGTCGGCGCTGTCGGGCACTCAGGCCGAGCCGAAGAGCAAGTCCAAGAGCCTGGATTTCGATCTCGACCTCAAGCTCGGCGCCGTGGCCGGTTATTTCGGCGAGGCGCTGCGCGGCGTCGACGTCAAGATGGTCCGCCGCAACGGCGCGTTCCGATCCTTCAGCTTCAACGGCAAGATCGGCCGCGACACCCCGATCAGCGCCGATCTGCGCGGCAAGAACAAGGGTCGCGAGGTGGTCTACCTCGAGACCAACGACGCCGGCGCATTCTTCCGCTTCTCGGACACATACTCCAAGATGTATGGCGGCCAGCTCGCGCTGGCGCTCGAGCCTCCGACCGCCGAACCGCGCGAGAAGGAAGGTCTGATCAACGTTCGCGACTTCACCGTGAAGGGCGAGGCGGCGCTGGAGCGGGCCGCCGCCGGCGCGCCGGGAGGCGCCGCCGCAGGCATAGCGTTCTCGCGGCTGCGTGCCGAGTTCACGCGCCAAAACGGCCAACTCACCGTGCGCGACGGCGTTGTGAAAGGACCGACGATCGGCGCGACGATCGAGGGCTCGATCGACTATCCGGCCAACCAGGTGCGGATGAGCGGCACCTTCGTGCCGATGTACGGGCTGAACAATATGTTCGGCCAGATCCCGATCGTCGGGCTATTCCTCGGTGGCGGCAGCAACGAGGGCCTGATCGGCGTTACCTACGAAGTGGTCGGCACACCTGGTCAGCCGGTGCTCCGAGTCAACCCGATCTCGGCCATGGCGCCCGGCGTGCTGCGCAAAATCTTTGAGTTCAACACCGGCCGGCAAAACAACGGCGTCGATTTCCCGACGCCGCCGAACTAGGCGGGGGGCTTAAGCCGTCGGCGGCGTCCACTTTGCTCCGACCATGACCGCCCTTGAGCAAGGGCAGGGAGCGGGCGGAGGCGGACACACTTTCCGAAGAAGCAACACGCGACCTTTCGAAGGTGGCCGGCCCGACTTGTATCTCCACCCCCACTTCATCCGTAATATCCCCAGGATTGGGCCGCCTCTACGAATCGACGAAGAGTTGTATTTTCGCAAGTAGCGCGTGCAAGTGATTGGATGATCGGTGGTCGACTCCCTCACGGATGATGTCGAGTTGACCGTCAGAAATCTGCGTCGTCAGCACATTCGAGAGTCGTCCCGTGCACCATGCAGAGCCTACTGCGTCCGACGTGCCAGGTATCCCGTCCAAAACCCGTTGGCTGTTTCCCAATGGGTTGGTCAGCCTAGACCTATCTGCCGAGAACGTTTCGCTTCCTCACGACATTCGGCGCGTGAGCCGACTTCATCATTCGTTGGGACCTTGGGCTGGAACTATCCACCTACGATGCCGGCTTCAGATCTTCGCTCACGATGAGCTACGAGGTCCTCACCGGCGCGGGATCGCATACGCCGATCACCGCCGTGATCGGCGACAATCAGATTCCGGCCGCCGATCTTCGCCAATTCGGACGGCAGGTCCATGTGTCGATGGCGCAAGTCATCCGCCCGTTTCACACCTCGCTCGACGGCGACGTGTTGTTCGCCTGCTCGGTCGGCGAGGAGCCGCTTGCCTCTCCCGCGGCGATCGCGGCCGAGTTCGGCTCCGTCCTGGCGCGGCAGGCGATCTTCAGCGCGATTCCGTCCTGGCGCGAACGAACACCGGAAGAGCTGTTTCCTTGTCAGGCCTGGGGCCGCGCGCAACAACAAAGAGTTCAACATGAACGACAGCACGAAACAGTCGCAGACAGCGAACACAAGCATGCAGATGAATAAGCGGAGTTTCATCGCCGGGCTGATGGCTGCGCCGTCCGTGCTGAAGTCGGGTCTCGCAACGGCGGCATCAGATAGTTCAGCCGTGGGAGCCGCCGACCCGCTCTGCTATGCATCGGTCGATGAACTCAAGGCGATGTTTCAGGCCGGCAAGGCCTCGCCGGTCGATCTGCTGAAGGCGCAGATCAGGCGCATCGAAGCGCTCAATCCGAAGGTCAATTGTATCACCTACACGCATTTCGACCAGGCGATGACGGAAGCTCAGGAGTCCGAAGCGCGCTACCGGCGCGGCGAGGCGAGGGCGCTGGAAGGGATCACGGTCGCCCTCAAGGACGATGCGAGCCGGGCCGGCTGGAAGACGACGCAGGGCTCGCTGCTCTTCAAGGATGCGCCGCCGGCCACGGAAAACGTCGCCATCGTCGACATGCTCGAAGCGGCCGGCGCCGTCATGCCGTTCCAGACTACCGTGCCGGAGTTCTATTTATTCGTCGGCGCGTCCACCCGCGCCTATGGCACGACCCGCACGCCGTGGAATCTGGCGTACTCGCCCGGCGGGTCGTCGGCGGGATCGGGTGCGGCGCTGGCCGCAGGCTTCGCGACACTCGCCACGGGGTCGGACATGGGTGGCTCGATCCGCCTTCCCGCCTCGCAAAACGGCATCTATGGCTTCAGGCCGACGTTCGGGCGGGTTGCGAGCGGCGAAGTCCCGATGGCGACCAACGGTCCGATGGCCCGACGCTTCGACGACCTGGTCCATCTCCAGAACGTCATCGTCGGTCCCTCCGAGAAATGCATGGCCGCCATTAGGCCGCGCCTCGACTATCCAGCCCAGTACCCGGACCTGTCGGGGTGGCGGATCGCCGTGGACTGGGGTGCCGACATCGCCAAGCTCACGCCGGCGATGAAAGACGCGATGCTGAAAGGCATCGAGGTGCTCCGCGCCGCCGGCTGCGTCGTCGAAGACGTCGACTGCGGCTTCTCGAAGAAGGACTTCAACACCTACGCTCATGGCCTGATGGCGACCTCCATCGGCGTGCTCGTCGCGATCGCGAACGGCGGTCGTGATCAGCTCTCGCCCTATATGACCGACATTCTCGACCAGGTCGCCGGCGCAACCGCCGGACCACGAGAGGCCGACGCAGCCGAGGCGTTGCTGGCGCGCTGGCACCGGCAGGTTCAGCAGCGCGTCTATGGCAAGGGCTATCGCATTCTGCTGATGCCGACCATGGCGACGTCTCTCGTCAGCGCCGACATGTTCAAGAGCAAGGACACTAATGTGCCGCTGTTGGAAGGCAGCGGGCTGGCCTATGCGCTCACGTGGCCGTGGAACCTGCTCAACCGCTATCCGATTGTGGATGTCCCGCTCGGCATCGTCGAGGACCGAATGCCCGCGGGCATGCAGGTGATCGGACAGACCTTCAGCGATCTCGACACTTTCCAGTTCGCGTTCAACTGGTCTCGTCTGGCGCAGCCGTTGTTCACCGATGGGCGTTTCCCGACCTTCGCCTGACGAGCGGACCACTGATACAGAAGTTTCGCGCTTGCTGATCCTGCAAGGCGAAGCAACCCATTCTTCTGAGGACTGAGCCTCTGGATTGCTTCGCCGCCCTGCAAAAATGCGTGCGCGGAACGCTTACTTGCCGCGCAGCCAGGGCACCATGCGGCCGAGCGTGGCGTCGTGGCGGAAGTACTGATGCCATAGCGCGCCGGCGATGTGGATGCCGACCACAGCCAGCGTCACCACGAAGATCGTCTCGTGCGCTTCGTGCAGGATGCCGGCGAGCTGCTTGTTGGCGGCGAACAGCGGCGGGATGCCGAGCAGGGTGACGCCGCGGCCGGCGGCGAGCACCATGGCGAGGCCCGAGGCGGGCACGGCGAGCAGCAGCAGATACAGCAGGCCGTGGCTGATGCGCGCGACCACTTCGGTGAGCCGCGGCGACGGTACCAGGTCGGGCGCACCGTGAAACCGGATCCACAGGATCCGCACGGCCGCAACGCCCAGCACCACGACGCCAAGCGCCTTGTGCCAGTCCATCAGCGTGATGCGCAACGGGTCAGCCTTATCCAGGCTGCCGGCATATTTCACGAGAACGAACAGCGCGATCACGGCGAAGAAGATCGCCCAATGCAGCAGGACGGCGAGAGCGCCGTACTCACTGGGGCGTTTGTCAGCGGAATCGAGGGTGGTCGTGGTCATGATGTCTCCCGAATTGATCTGGCGCGCAAAAACCTGCGGCGCTTGCTACCCGCGGCGGCATCATGTGCGGCATGGCCGCTGGCGTGATGTGATCGAGCGCAAATCTCGGGAACACATTTTCCTGATCGAGCGCGGCGGCGACGCGATGCCGCAGCCCATGCTTGAAGTAGCTGCGATTGAATCGCAGTTAGCTGCGCACTATCGCTCGCGCAGCGCCGGCACCACTAGGAACGGAATCATGCCGAGCAGTACGGCGACCAGCGCGAAGGCGATCAGCGGATTGTAGCTGCCGCTGAGGTCGTGGATCAGGCCGCCGCACCAGGAGCCGAACGCCGAGCCGAGGCCGCTGCCGATCGTTATCGTGCCGTAGATCAGCCCGACCTGCTTGCCGTGAAACACCTTCATGGCGGTCGCGGTGATCAGCGGCCCGCGCGAGCCGATCATGCTGCCGAAACACAGCACGAAGCCCGAGAGGACGATGTAGTTCGGGTACCATTGCAGCAGCCACAGCAGCACGATGCCGGTGATCGAGATCGCATAGCTGACCAGGATGGACGGCCGGCGCCCGATCACGCCATCGAGCCAGCTCACGCTCAGCATGCCGATCACCAGAACCACGCCGGAGAAACCCCAGGCCGTCGCGGCCTGCAACGGTGGGAAGCCGGCGTCGACCAGATAGGCGACCACCTGCGCGGAGATCGCGTACATGCCGATGGCGGTGAAGAAGAAGGTCGCGAACAGCGCCCAGAACGCGTGATGGCGAACGGCCAAGCGCAACGTCCAGCCGTCGTCCGGTGCCTCGAGTGTCGGCGCGGGCGACATGCCGGCGGTGCCTGCGGCGTAACGGCGCCACGGCAGCATCAGCAGCGGAACGATCAGCAGCAGCATCGCGGCGCCGAGCATCTCGTAGGCGCCGCGCCAACCGGAGCGATCGATCAGCAGCTGGGCGATCGGCAGCATCAACAGCACGCCGGCGCCGGTCGCCGAATACACCACCGCCATCGCGGTCGGCAGCCGAGGCCCGAACCAGCGGCCGAGCAGGATCGAGTTCGGCACGTTGCCGGTGAGCGCAATCCCGAGCCCGACGCACAGACCGACCGCGATCTGCAACTGCCACAGCTGCTGCGCGATCGCAGCGCCGAGAAATGCGCCGCCGAGCAGCAGCGCGCCGAGCATGTAGACGATGCGCGGACCGGAGCGGTCGAACAGCCGGCCGACGAACGGCGAGGCGAGGCCGGTGCAAAGCGCCGTCAGCGAATAGATCGACACCACCTCGGCGCGGTCCCAGCCGAAGGATTGCGAGATCGGCAGCAGGAACACGGTGAAGCTTTCACCGAGGCCGCGGCCGAGCAGCGACAGCACGAAGCAGACGCCGAGCACGGCGAGGCCGGTGCGCTGCGGCGCGCGCGGATTCGATGTGTGGTCCAAGGGCGATTCATCCCGGAAAACGTTTGCTCCATGGAGCGCGCTTCCGCGGGAAAAGAACAGCGCCTGCGGCGAATGGGGCTATGCAGGCTTCAGCAGCACGTGCTTTTTCTTGCCCATCGACAGCTTGATTACACCGTCGCCGGTGAGATCGGCCGCCGTCAGCGCCATCTTCTCGTCGGTGACCGCGACGTCGTTTACCCTGAGGCCGCCGGCCTTGATCTGGCGACGCGCTTCGCCGTTGGACGCGACGAGCCCGGCCTTCTCGGCGAACGCTGCCAGCACGCCCAGGCCGGCGTCGAGTTCGGCGCGGGAGATCTCGACGCTCGGCAAGTCTTGCGCGGTGCCGCCTTGCTCGAAGGTGGTGCGGGCGGTCGCTTCCGCTTTCTCTGCGGTCTCGCGGCCGTGCATCAGCGCGGTCGCCTCCGTGGCCAGCACCTTCTTGGCGTCGTTGATCTCGGCGCCCTGCAGCTTCGACAGCCGCTCGATTTCGTCCATCGGCAGCAGCGTGAACAGCTTGAGGAAGCGGCCGACATCGGCGTCCTCGGTGTTGCGCCAGTACTGCCAGTAATCATAGGGCGACAGCATGTCGCCGTTGAGCCAGACGGCGCCGGCGGCGGTCTTGCCCATCTTGGCGCCGGACGCGGTCGTCAGCAGCGGGCAGGTCAGGGCGTGGAGCTGATGCGTGCCCATGCGGCGGCCGAGATCGACGCCGGTGACGATGTTGCCCCACTGATCGGAGCCGCCCATCTGCAGATTGCACTTATAGCGCCGCGCCAGCTCGACGAAGTCGTAGGACTGCAGGATCATGTAGTTGAATTCGATGAAGGACAGCTCCTGCTCGCGCTCGAGCCGCATCCGCACCGAATCCATCGTCAGCATGCGGTTGATCGAGAAGTGGCGGCCGATGTCGCGCAGCATCTCGATGTAGTTCAGCTTGGTCAGCCATTCGGCGTTGTCGGCCATCAGCGCGTCGCTGGCGCCATCGCCGAACTTGATGAACTTGGAGAACGTGCCCTTGATCGAGTCTTTGTTGGCGTCGATCTGCTCGTAGGTGAGGATCTTGCGGGTCTCGTCGCGGCCGGACGGATCGCCGACCCGCGTGGTGCCGCCGCCCATCAGCGCGATCGGCTTGTTTCCGGTCGCCTGCAGCCAGTGCAGCATCATGATCGACAGCAGATGACCGACATGCAACGACGCTGCGGTGCAGTCGTAACCCACATAGGCCACCACTTCGCGCTTCGCGGCGAGCGCGTCCAGCGACTCCGGGTCCGAAATCTGATGAATGAAGCCCCGCTGCTGGAGCACATTCATAAAATCTGACTTAAAGGCGGCCATCTGTATCGATCTCTGATCACTGATCCTTCACGTTGGCGCAGATCGCGACAAACGTGGCGCAGGAAGGTTTTTCAGGCGGGTTACACGTGTGGCATTATAAGAACTGGGTGTTTGACACAAGTTGGACGTTCCGCAGCGCTCGGAAAGGCGCAAGGCCATGATGCTGACGGCGATCGGACTGATGAGTGGGACCTCGCTCGACGGCGTCGACGTCGCGCTGATCAAGACCGACGGCCGGCGGGTCGCCGAACTCGGGCCCGCTGGCTATCGCCGCTACACCGACGCCGAACGCGCATTGCTGCGTCAGGCGCTGGGAGAGGCGACGCAGCTCGATCGCCGCGATGCAAGGCCCGGCTGTATCGCAGAAGCCGAGCGCGCGGTGACGATCGCCCATGCCGAGGCTGTGGCGGCGTTCACTGCGCAGAACCGCATCGCCACCGAAAAGGTCGATATCGTCGGCTTTCACGGCCAGACCGTACTGCATCGTCCGGCGGCGAAGCTGACCGTGCAGATCGGCGACGCACAGGCGCTGGCGAAGGCGATTCACATCCCGGTGGTGTACGATTTTCGCGCGGCCGACGTCGCGGCCGGCGGGCAGGGCGCGCCATTCGTGCCGGTGTATCACCGCGCGCTGGCGCAGTCGCTCGGGCGCGAGGGGCCGGTGCTGGTGGTCAATATCGGCGGGGTGTCCAACATCACTTACATTGACGGCAACGACACGCTGATTGCCTGCGACACCGGGCCTGGTAATGCGCTGCTGGATGATTTCGTGTTCCGGACAATCGGCAAGGCGTTCGACGGCGAGGGCAAGTTGGCGGCGCAGGGCCGGGCCGATGAAACGTGGTTGGCGCAGGCGCTGCAGCATCCGTTCTTCGCCAAGCCGGCTCCCAAGTCGCTGGACCGCAACGATTTCGCTGCGATGGCGTGGGGCCAATGGTCGGCCGCCGATGGGGCGGCGACGCTGACGGCGTTCACGGCGGGAGCAATCGCAGCCATTGTGCCGCTGCTGCCGAAGCCGCCGCACAGCGTCGTCATCACCGGCGGCGGCGCGCGCAACCTGACAATGATGCGGATGCTACGTGAGCGGCTGGCGCCAGCCCGGGTGGAGAGCGCCGATGCGCTCGGCTGGTCGGCGGATGCGATGGAGGCGCAGGCGTTCGGCTTTCTCGCCGCGCGCGGCCTGAAGGGCCTTCCGCTGAGCTATCCGGCGACGACCGGCGTTGCATTTCCGATGACCGGCGGGCTGTTGGCGCGGCCTTAGCCGCGCCGATCGCCACTAGCGGACGTTGGCGAGCCGCATGTCGAGATAGGACGTCACCGTTTCCATCAACGGCTCCATCTTCTCCTCGAAGAAGTGGTTGGCGCCGGGGATGGTCTGCTGGTCGATGACGATGCCCTTCTGGGTTTTCAGCTTTTCGACCAGGGTGTTGACGTCCTTGGCGGGCGCCACGATGTCTTTTTCACCATGGACGATCAGGCCCGATGACGGGCAGGGCGCCAGGAACGAGAAGTCGTAGCGATTCGGCTCCGGGGCGATCGAGATGAAGCCTTCGACCTCGGGCCGGCGCATCAGGAGCTGCATGCCGATCCAGGCGCCGAACGAGAAGCCGGCGACCCAGCAGGCGCGTGCTTCGGGGTTGATGGTCTGGGCCCAGTCGAGCGCCGACGCCGCATCCGACAATTCGCCGGTGCCGTGGTCGAACGAGCCCTGGCTGCGGCCGACGCCGCGGAAGTTGAAGCGCAGCACCGAGAATCCGCGTGCCACGAAGGCGTAATAGACCTGATAGACGATCGGGTGGTTCATGTTGCCGCGGAACTGCGGGTGCGGGTGTAGCACCATCGCGATCGGGGCGTTCTTCTGCTTGGCGGGGTGATAGCGGCCTTCTAGGCGGCCCGCCGGACCGGTGAAAATGACTTCAGGCATCAGCGATCCTTGGTAGACATGGCGTTCGGACTGGCGCGTCCAGAGCGCACCGGTCTTGCACAGCATCGGCCGCCGGATCCCGTCGGGCGGGGCAGGCAAATGGCCGGATGAACGGGAAGCCGCGTTCTAGCATAGGGCGCAGGGCCAAATGCAAGCATATTGAACACGTACAGGATTTCGGGTGCGGCTGTTGTGACATCCGGTGTGGTAAACGGAACAAAGGAAGCTGACTGCGTGGCGAGCGACCGGGTCTATCTCGACTGGAATGCAACGACACCGCTGCGGGCCGAGGCCAAAGCCGCGATGGTGGCTGCGCTCGAGGTCGCCGGCAACCCGTCGTCGATCCATGCCGAGGGGCGTGCGGCCCGGGCGCTGGTGGAGCAGGCGCGTGCGGCCGTCGGGAGCGCCGTCGGGGCGGCAGCCCGGGATGTCGTGTTTACCTCCAGCGGGACCGAGGCGGACGCATTGGCGCTCACGCCCGGACTCCGGGTCGGTTCTCAAACCGTTGAGCGGCTTCTGGTTTCCGCGATCGAGCACGCCGCGGTGCTGAACGGCGGACGGTTCCCTCCGTCGCAGATTGAGGTTGTTGAGGTGACGCCTGAAGGCGTCGTCGATTTGAGCCACCTGAGCCGGCTACTCGCCGGCCGGCCGCCGGCGCTGGTCTCGTTGATGCTCGCCAACAACGAGACTGGAGCGCTGCAACCCGTTCAGGACGCAGCCGAAATGATCCATGCGGCAGGCGGCGTCCTGCACGTGGATGCGATCCAGGCGCTCGGCAAGATTCCGTTTCGGATCAAGGATTTGGGCGCGGACCTTCTGTCGCTGTCTGCGCACAAGATCGGGGGCCCAAAAGGCGTTGGCGCGCTGGTGTTCGGGGCGGATGTGGCGGGGCTGGAGCCGATGTTGCGTGGCGGTGGACAAGAGCTGGGGCGGCGGGGCGGAACCGAGAATGTCGCTGGAATCGCCGGCTTCGGTGCGGCCGTTTCGGCCGCGATGCCGGCGATGGCCGAGGACATGGCGCGGATCGAAAAACTCCGGGATCGTCTGGAAAAAGGCTTGAGGCAAACCGACGGCAGCGCTGGCGGCGTGGTGGTGGCTGAATCCGTGGCGCGGCTGCCGAACACGACGCTGTTCGCGGTGCCGGGACTGCGCGCCGAAACCGCTGTGATCGGCTTCGACCTCGCCGGCGTGGCAGTGTCGTCCGGCTCCGCGTGCTCGTCTGGCAAGGTCCAACCGTCGCATGTGCTGCAGGCGATGGGGTTCGGTCCGGAACTTGCACAATCGGCAATACGGATCAGCCTTGGCTGGTCGAGTAGCGAATCCGACATCGACAGGTGCCTAAGAGCTTGGAAAAAGCTCGCCGGCGACCTACTTAGGAGGGATCATGAAACAGTGCCAGAACGGTTCTAAGAGGGTTTCATCCCGCGTCGGATCGTGTAAGCATGTTCCAGCAGATCCACCGCGGTCCTTGAAACCGCGAGCGGAGGTTTAAATGGCTGCCGTCCAAGAGACCGTCGATCGGGTTCGCCAGATCGACGTTGATCAATATCGTTATGGGTTCGAGACGCTGATCGAATCCGACAAGGCTCCCAAGGGGCTGTCGGAAGACATCGTCCGATTCATCTCATCGAAGAAGAATGAACCGGATTGGATGCTGCAGTGGAGGCTCGAAGCCTATCGCCGCTGGCTGACCATGACCGAGCCGACCTGGGCGCGGGTGGACTATCCGAAGATCGACTTCCAGGATCTGTACTACTATTCGGCGCCGAAGCCGAAGAAGACGATCGGATCGCTCGACGAGATCGATCCGCAGATCCTCGAGACCTACAAGAAGCTCGGCATTCCGCTGCGCGAGGTCGCGATGCTGGAAGGCGTCGAGCCCGCGCCGGGCGGACCGGATACGCCGAGCCGCAAGATCGCGGTCGATGCGGTGTTCGATTCGGTGTCGGTGGCGACGACGTTCCAGGCTGAGCTGAAGAAGGCCGGCGTGATCTTCATGCCGATCTCGGAAGCGATCCGCGAACATCCCGACCTGGTGAAGAAATATCTCGGCACCGTGGTGCCGACCTCCGACAACTACTACGCCACGCTGAATTCCGCGGTGTTCTCCGACGGCTCGTTCGTTTACGTGCCGCCGGGCGTACGCTGCCCGATGGAGTTGTCGACCTATTTCCGCATCAACGAGCGCAACACCGGCCAGTTCGAGCGCACGCTGATCATCGCCGACAAGGGCTCCTACGTCAGCTATCTCGAAGGCTGCACGGCGCCGCAGCGCGACGAGAACCAGCTGCACGCCGCGGTCGTCGAGCTGGTCACGCACGACGACGCCGAGATCAAGTACTCGACGGTGCAGAACTGGTACCCGGGCAACTCGGAAGGCAAGGGCGGCATCTACAACTTCGTCACCAAGCGTGGCGACTGCCGCGGCGCCAATTCCAAGATCTCCTGGACCCAGGTCGAGACCGGTTCGGCGATCACCTGGAAGTATCCGAGCTGCATTTTGCGCGGTGATAATTCGCGTGGTGAGTTCTATTCGATCGCGATTTCGAACGGCTATCAGCAGGTCGATAGCGGCACCAAGATGATCCATCTCGGCAACAACACGACGAGCCGGATCATCTCCAAGGGCATCGCTGCCGGCCGATCGCAGAACACCTATCGGGGGCTCGTCACCGCGCACCGCAAGGCCAAGGGCGCCCGCAACTTCACCGCCTGCGATTCGCTGCTGATCGGCGACCAGTGCGGCGCACACACCGTGCCCTACATCGAGGCCAAGAATTCCTCGGCACTGTTCGAGCACGAAGCGACGACGTCGAAGATCTCCGAGGACGTGCTGTTCTATTGCATCCAGCGCGGCCTCAGCCAGGAGGAGGCGGTCGGCCTCGTCGTCAACGGCTTCGTCAAGGACGTACTCCAGCAACTGCCGATGGAGTTCGCGGTGGAAGCGCAGAAGCTGATTTCGATCTCGCTGGAAGGCAGCGTCGGATAATTGGAATGAACGAGTTTTGGTTCACCCCAAAACTGACCGGCTACGGCGCGACTCCATCGACCTGGGAGGGATACACCCTGGTCGCTGTGTTTCTCGCCGTAGTGATGGTCTGCTCGTTCATCGCCATCCGGCGGCAGCACACCTACACCTCGATCTTCTCGCCTCCGATGAGGGTCGTGGCCGTATCGACGATCGTATTCGTGGTCGTCTGCGCATGGAAAACGAATGGGTCGTGGGGCTGAAAAGCCAACGCTTTCGAAGATTAGGAACTGACAAATGTCCGCACTGCTCGAAGTCAAGAATCTCCAGGTCAGCGTCGCGGATCGCGAGATCCTGCATGGGCTGACGCTCTCGGTGAATGCCGGCGAAGTGCATGCGATCATGGGGCCGAACGGCTCGGGCAAGTCGACGCTGTCGCATGTGATTGCCGGCAAGCCGGGCTACGAAGTCACCGGCGGCGAGATCCTGTTCAAGGGCGAGGATCTGCTCGCGATGGCGCCGGACGAGCGCGCCGCCAAGGGCGTCTTCCTGGCTTTCCAGTATCCGGTCGAGATCCCCGGCGTCGCCACCATGACGTTCCTGCGCACCGCGCTGAACGCCCAGCGCAAGGCGCGCGGCGAGGAAGAATTCTCGACGCCCGATTTTCTCAAGCGCGTGCGCGAGGTCGCGTCCTCGCTCGGCATTCCGCAGGAGATGCTGAAGCGCGGCGTCAATGTCGGGTTCTCGGGCGGCGAGAAGAAGCGCAACGAAGTGCTGCAGATGGCGCTGTTCCAGCCGAGCCTGTGCATCCTCGACGAAATGGACTCCGGCCTCGACATCGACGCGCTGCGGGTCGCCTCCGAAGGCGTCAACGCGCTGCGCACGCCGGATCGCGCCATGGTGGTGATCACCCACTATCAGCGCTTGCTCGACTACATCGTGCCCGACCACGTCCACGTGATGTCGCGCGGCAAGGTGGTGAAGAGCGGCGGCAAGGAGCTGGCGCTCGAACTCGAGGCCAACGGCTACGCGCAGTATCAGGAAGCGGCGGCCTGACGCCGAGGATCGCATCATGAATATCGCATTAGCGAAGACCGAGAAGGCAGACGTCGCGGGGGCGAACTTCGCGAGCGTGTTGGCGGCCCAGCCGGATTCCGGCAAGGTCGGCGATGCCCGGCGACGCGCCTTCGATCAGTTCCAGCTCATCGGCCTGCCGCATCGACGGATCGAGGACTGGAAGTACACCGACCTGCGCGCGCTGATGCGCGAGGTGCTGCCGATCGCGCCGGCGCCGGACGCCGGCACGCTCGCCCGCGCCGAGGCGGCGGTGAATCTGCACGCAATCGACGGCGTTCGCCGGCTGGTGCTGGTCGACGGCACATTGTCGGCCGAACTGTCGGACCTGTCGGGATTGGAGCAGGGTCTGTCGATCCGCAGTCTGCGCGACGCGCTCGCGGCCGGCGACGAACGGCTGCTGTCGCTCGGCACCGCCGATCCGATGGTCGCGCTGAACACCGCATTGATGACGGACGGCGTGGTGATCGAAGTCGCGGACGGCGCCAAGCTGGCACAGCCGCTGCACATCGTGCACGTCGCGGCGAGCGGCGCGACGTCGGCAAGCTTCACCCGTTCGCTGATTCAGATCGGCAACGATGCGGCCGCGACGGTGGTCGAGAGTTACGTCGCGGGCGAGGGCGCCGGCACCTATCAGGTCCACGACGCCGCCGTGATCAGCATCGGTGACGGGGCGCGGCTCGATCATGTTCGTCTGGTCGAGGACGCGCGCGATGCGTTCAACATCGCCGCCGCCGAAGTGCGGGTCGGCACGCGGGCGCATTACGGCGTGGTCGGTATCAACACCGGCTCGCTGGTCAGCCGCTACTCGTCGACCGTGACGATCGCCGGTGAGCACGCCCATGTGGAGACCAACGGCGTCAACCTTCTCAACGGCACGCAGCATGCCGACACCACGCTGGTGATGAACCACGACGTGCCGCATTGCGTCAGCCGCGAAGGATTTCGCGCGGTGGCGGATGACCGCGGTCACTCGGTGTTCCAGGGCCGTATCAACGTGCGCCAGCCGGCGCAGCAGACCGACGCCAAGATGATGACGCGCGCGCTGCTGCTGTCCGACGAAGCCGAGGCCGACAACAAGCCGGAACTCGAGATCTTCGCCGACGACGTCACCTGTGGCCACGGCGCCGCGATCGGCGCGCTCGACGATCAACTGCTGTTCTATCTGCGCGCCCGCGGCTTGCCGGAAAAGGAAGCCGAGGCGCTGCTGATCCAGGCCTTCGTCGGCGAGGCTATCGAAGCGATCGCCGACGACAATCTGCGCGCGCTGGCGATCGCCGCGGCGGAACGCTGGCTGGCGGCGCGGGGGTAACGATGCGCATGAGTTCGTCATTGCGAGCACCCGGATCGGCGCTTCGCGCCGTCCGGGCACAGGCTCCGCGAAGCAATCCGGAAGCACAGTACACCGAGCTGGATTGCTTCGTCGCAAGAGCTCCTCGCAATGACGCAGTGCCTAACTCACTTAAAGACAGTTGAAAGTTAGTACGGTCATGGCGCATCCCGCAGTTAGCAACGGTTCTTACGACGTCGCCAAGGTTCGCGAGGACTTTCCGGCGCTGGCGCTGAAGGTCTATGGCAAGGATCTGGTGTATCTGGACAACGCTGCTTCGGCGCAGAAGCCGCGCGTTGTGCTGGAGCGGATGACCAAGGCGTATGAGAGCGAATACGCCAACGTGCATCGCGGCCTGCACTATCTCGCCAATGCGGCGACCGAGGCTTACGAGGGCGGCCGCAGCCGGGTGCAGGGCTTCCTCAATGCGCGCAAGCCCGAGGAAATCATCTTCACCCGCAACGCTACCGAGGCGATCAACCTTGTCGCCTCGTCCTACGGCGCGCCGAATATCGGCGAGGGCGACGAGATCGTGCTCTCGATCATGGAGCATCATTCCAACATCGTGCCGTGGCACTTCCTGCGCGAGCGCCAGGGCGCCGTGCTGAAATGGGCTCCGGTCGATGACGAAGGCAACTTCCTGATCGACGAGTTCGAGAAGCTGCTGTCGCCGAAGACCAAGCTGGTCGCAATCACGCAGATGTCCAACGCGCTCGGCACCATCGTGCCAGTGAAGGAGGTCGTGAAGATCGCGCACGACCGCGGCATTCCGGTGCTGGTCGACGGCAGCCAGGGCGCGGTGCATCTGACCATCGACGTCCAGGACATCGATTGCGATTTCTACATCATGACCGGCCACAAGCTTTACGGCCCGACCGGCATCGGCGTGCTGTACGGCAAGTACGACGTGCTGTCGAAGATGCGCCCCTTCAACGGCGGCGGGGAGATGATCCGCGAAGTGGCGCAGGACTGGGTGACCTATGGCGACCCGCCGCACCGTTTCGAGGCCGGCACGCCGGCGATCGTCGAGGCGGTAGGGCTCGGGGCGGCGATCGACTACGTCAATTCGATCGGCAAGGAGCGCATCGCCGCGCACGAACACGATCTTTTGACGTATGCGGAACAGCGCCTGCGCGAAATCAATTCACTGCGCATCATCGGCACCGCCAAGGGCAAGGGGCCGGTGATTTCCTTCGAAATGAAGGGTGCGCACCCGCACGACATCGCTACCGTGATCGACCGACAGGGCATTGCGGTGCGGGCGGGAACTCACTGCGTCATGCCGTTGCTGGAGCGGTTCCAGGTCACGGCGACGTGCCGAGCGTCGTTCGGCATGTATAATACGCGCGACGAAGTCGACCAACTCGCACAGGCGCTGATCAAGGCGCGGGATCTGTTCGCATGACCGATACGATCGAGGCCAAAGCCAATATGCAGACCGTCTCGGCGCTGCCGCCCGAGGAGACCGAGCGGCTCGGCACCGAAATCGTGGCGGCACTCAAAACGGTGTTCGACCCGGAGATCCCGGCGGACATCTACGAGCTTGGCCTGATCTACAAGGTCGAGATCAAGGACGACCGCACCGTCGATCTCGACATGACGCTGACGACGCCGAACTGTCCGGCCGCGGCTGAGCTGCCGACGATGGTGGAGAACGCCGTGGCGTCGGTGCCCGGCGTCGGCGTGGTCAACGTCACCATCGTTTGGGAGCCGCCGTGGACGCCCGAGCGCATGAGCGACGAAGCGCGTCTCGTGCTGAACATGTGGTGAGGGCGAAAACAAACCGCGCGTTCGTCATTGCGAGCGAAGCGAAGCGATCCAGAAGCGTCGTGCACTGAGCTGGATTGCTTCGTCGCTTCGCTCCTCGCAATGACGGGGATAGGTCACTATCTGAAACCAACCGGGCGGCCTTGAACCGCCTCGAGGATGGAAACGATGACGGAAACGACACCGGTGACGACCAAGCCCGCCCGTCGGCCGCGCCCGCAGGTGATGCGGCTGACCGACGCGGCGGCGACGCGCGTCAAGGAGCTGATGGGCCGCGCCGACAGCGAGATCCTCGGCTTGCGCGTCGGCATCAAGAACGGCGGCTGCGCCGGGCAGTCCTACACGGTGGACTACGCGCACGATATCAAGTCCACCGACGAAGTGATCGAAGACAAGGGCGTGAAGATCCTGATCGACCCGAAGGCCGTACTGTTCCTGCTCGGCACCGAGATGGACTACAAGGCCGACCGCATGCAGGCGCAGTTCGTGTTCAACAACCCGAACCAGATCTCGGCCTGCGGCTGCGGCGAGTCGGTCGAGCTGAAGCCGGCCGAAATCGACGGCTAAAGTCGACTTTCCAGATCGCCGAGTCTGCTCGCAGATTGCGTCATGGCCGGGCTTGTTGTCCCGGCCATCCACGCCTTTGACGGGTTTCCCTCAGCAAGACGTGGATGCCCGGCACAGGGCCGGGCGTGACGGACGCCTCACTTGAACAAGTCAGTCCTCATTTTGTGAACCTGAAGCTCAATCGCCGCATATGCCATTAATTTGGAATTAAGAGCCGGTCGCGAATAACTCCTGCGAAACATTCGCAGGGGAGATCGCATGAAACGACGTGACTTTCTGCTCGGAGCTGCAGCGCTGGGCCTTGGGGGGCCGATCCTCGCCAAGGCGGCGGTGTCCTCGCTGCATGCCCAGCAGGCCGCGCCGCAGGGCGCCAAGATCGCCAAGGTGGCGATCTTTCCGGCCATCGGCTTCTCCCGCGTCGGCAATGCCGATGACTGGTTTCTCGCTCCCGAAGTGCCTGGCCTGCTCGACGAGCCGGACGGCGGCTTTAAGGATTCGCGGGGCCGCATCAAGAAGCAGGTCCAGCGCTTCCGTCTGTTCGGCTACGACGACCAGGGCCGCGTCGTGCGCGAGATCGATGCCGCGCAGGCCAAGTGGACCGTGCACGCCGCCAACACCAAGGCGACCTGGTATGGCTTCGTCAACGCACTCGATCGCGGCGCCAGCGCGCCCGGCGTGCCGAACCCGCAGCGCAACGCCTTCATCCCGCTCGACAAGCGCGAACAGATGCTGTGCATCAATCCCGGCGTGGTCGCGATTTCGGGCGCCTCCGTCAACGGCGCGGGCGGCGACGACGCCTATAAACTCAAGGGCCGGTTCTGGCAGACGCTCGACGTCTCGCTCGGCCATCTGCGCACCGACGACAAGGGGCGGCTGCTGGTGTTCGCCGCCGACGGCGTGTCGCGCTCGTCGCTGCCGCAAAATCCGGTGCGCGACTTTACGAACAATGACGGCTGGCACGACGATTGGGCCGACGGCTGGGTCAAGGCCAGCGTCACGATCGACGGCCAGACCGTCGACGCCGAGCCGGCGTGGGTGGTGTGCTGCGGGCCGAAATTCGCGCCGCAGCTCGAGCCGATCGTCACGCTGTACGATGCGGCGCGCGAGGCGATGATCGACCTCGGCCAGCTGAAGGCGCCGGCCGACAAGGTCTCGTTCCGCCGCGACGTGTTGCCGATCCTGCGCCGCGCCGGCACCATGCAGTGGGTCGCGGCCGCGTCGTTCCTCGGCGCAGCCTGGCACGACGTCGGCGATCTGTCCGATCCGGCGATCATCGAAACGCTGTCGAAACCCACCGCGGAAACCAAGGCCGCGCGAAAGAAGGTGTTCGACATCTTCCGCCGGCCGGGCGGCGAAGACACCCGGGCTTACGCGGTGCCGATCATGCTCGGCGATGGGGTCAACTACCCGGACAGCGCGCACTCTTGGCTGGCGTTGACGCACTCGCAATATCGCGTGCTGGAGCTGTGGGCCGACGGCAAGTTAGAGGCGGACTACACCAACGCGGCGGCCGATGCGGTGAAGACGCTCGACGATCTGCCGATCGAGCTGCGGCCTGAGGCGATGACGCGCGCTGCGCTCGATGCCTGCTCGGGCGGCGCTTTCCATCCCGGCGTCGAGATCACTTGGCCGATCCGTCACAAGGCGCTGTATCGCGGCCCGAACGAAACCAAGCTGCCGTTCCGTATCGCGCTGTCCAACCGCAAGACGCTCAACCAGGATCTGGGCCTGCAGCTCAACGCGGACAACGTGTTCGCCGGCAACCCGGCGAAGCCGGACCAGGGCGCGCCGATCGGTCCGCAGGCGCCCGGCGATCTGACGCGCTGGATGGGCGTGCCGTGGCAGGGTGATGCGTTCAGCTGCCAGGCCGTGCTCACCGCGAGCGGTTTCCCGACGCCGGTGTGGTGGCCGGCGCTGCTGCCGGTCGATGTGCTGCCCGAGGCGTTCTACAAGCAGATGATGCGCACAGACCTCAGCGAGGAAGAGCGCCTGCGGTTCTACCACACGCGCGTGCCGTGGGCGCGGGGCGCGGCCGGCATCGGCCTGCATGTCGAAGCCGGCTACACCGACGGCCTGCGCCGCATGATCGAGTTGTGGACCCGCATGGGCGTGGTGGTGAAGCGTCCCGGCCCGAAGGGACTGGCGGGGGTGCCGGACCAGGTGTTCGTCGAGGTGCAGCGTGGCTCGATGGATATCGTCGAGCCGATCCCGTCGCGCTAACCGCTGATGGATCGTATCGCCGTGATCGGTGGCGGGGTGGCGGGACTATCCGCCGCCCGCCGGTTGATGCTGGCCGGACACCAGCCGATCCTGATCAGTCCCGATCCCGCCGTGCCTAACCGCGGAGAGACGCTGTCGCCGAAGGCGCTGACGCTGCTGGAAGCGCTGCAATGGGGACATCTGCTCGACGCCGACAGCGCGCTGCCGGGCGAGGGGCGGTTCTCGGTCTGGGGTGACGCGACGCTGCGCAAGGCGCCCGATCAGGAGGGCCTCGGCTATCATCTCGACCGCGTTCAATTCGAGCGGCTGATGCGAACCGCGCTGCTCGCTGACAACATCGAGCGGATCAGCAGCACGGTCACCGCGATGGAGCATCTGCCTGACGGCGTCGGCCTGACGCTTGCCGACCGAGCCGTGATCACGGCCGCGGCCGTCATCGATTGCACCGGGCGGGCGGCGCTGTCGTCCGGAGCCGCGGCCGAGCGGCGGCGGCTCGATCGACTGATCGCAGCGTGGCGCGTTCTCGACCTGCCGGACGACGCCGACACCGCGGCGGCGACCCTGGTCGAAGCGGTCGAGCTCGGCTGGTGGTACATGTCCCCGCTGCCCGGCCGTCGCATGATGCTCGGACTGTTCACCGACACCGATCTGCTACCCACCGGCGTTGCGCAGGACGGCCCGCGCTGGGTCGGTCTCGCATCCGGGACCCACGCGATCGCGCCGCGGCTGCAGAGCCTCGGTCTCGATTCCGTTGCGGCGGATGCGGCGCCGGCGATCGCGCCGGCGGCGTCGGTTGCCGTCAGGCGCCTGATCGAAGGCCGCATCGTGCGCGCTGGCGACGCCGCCGCTGCGCTCGATCCGGTCGGCGCAAACGGCCTCGCCACAGCGCTGTGGAGCGGCCTGCACGCCGCCGCTGCGGCGCTGGCCCTGGCCAAAGGGGAGGCGGATGCCGGCATGGCCTACGAGCGCGATTACTTGCAGGGCGTCACCCATCAGCTTGCGACCCAGCAGGCGATGTATGCGTCCGAACCCCGCTTCGCCAAGGCGCCGTTCTGGCGCCGGCGCCAGATCGAGCCATCTGCATCCGACCAACAGGAGAAAACCGCATGAACCGTCCGCTCCACGCGCTGCTACTCGCCGCCGTCTTCGCCACAGCAATGCCGGTCGCCGCCTCGGCTGAAAGCGCCGTGAAGATCATCGCGCCGACCGACAAGACCATCACGCCGAGCGGCACCTGGAGCATCGGCGCGCGCGCCGGTGACTTCGTGTTCATCGGCGGCATGCGCGGCACCGATCGCGTCACCGGCAAGATGGTCGACGGCGACGAAGCGCGCGTGCGCCGGATGTTCGACAACATGCTGGCCGCCGCCGAAGCCGCCGGCGCCACCAAGGCCGACGCGGTGCGGCTCACCGTGTTCGTCACCGACGTCGCTAAATATCGCCCGCTGGTCAACAAGGTGCAGAAGGATATCTGGGGCGATGGCCCATACCCGCCGCGCACCGTGCTGCAGGTCCCGGCGCTCGACCAGGGCGACATCGCCGAGATCGACGGCACCTTCTACGCGCCGGTGAAGAAGTAGTTCGGACAATTGGCGTCGTAACCGGGATCCCAACGGCGTCGTCACCCGCGCAGGCGGGTGATCCAGTAGGCAGAGGTCCGCTTGTCGCGATGACGCTCTGCCTACACGCGTGCGCTCTGTTAAACGGGGGCGCCCGCCTTCGCGGCAGATGACGATGTTGAGTGGGGGCAACGACGGGCTCCCGAGTGCGCACCGACGCAAGTAGCGGGACGTTGCGTCCGGCTTCCGGCTTGCTATGCTGACCGTCTCGCGAGCAGGGCAGGGCCTGGCGCCGATGGATCGTGATTACCTCACCGATTTGTTCGAGCCGTTCGGGCCGGTGACGATCCGGCGGATGTTTTCCGGGTTCGGGATATCGGCCGACGGCATCACCTTCGCGCTGGTGATCCAGGGCGCGCTGTATCTGCGTGCCGATGCGGCGACGATACCCAGGTTCGAGGCCGAAGGCTCGCAGCCGTTCTCCTACACGACCCGCCTGCGGACGGTCACGGTCGCGTCGTATTGGCGGCTGCCGGACCGGCTGCTTGACGATGCAGACGAGTTGGCGGAATGGTCGCGGGCGTCGCTCGCCGCGGCCGAGCGCGCGGCGCTGAAGAAAGCGCGCAAGCCACGCAAGCCCGCAGCCGTCGCCAAGACGAAGGCCGGCACGACGAAGGCAAAAGGTGCGAAGAAAGCCGTTAAACTAGCGCCGGCGAAAAAGCCGGCTCGGTTGCCGCGCAAAGGATGAGTACCACGCGGTCAGCCGGCGAGGCGCTTGCGCGACTACGCCACCTTGGCGGGTTCGACTTTGCGGAATTCGGGGTCGGTTTCGCAGATGACGCGGTTGCGGCCGTTGCGCTTGGCTGAGTACAGGCAGGCGTCGGCGCGCTCGATCAGGGAGTCGGCGTCGTCGTCGGGCTTCAGCGTCGAGACGCCCGCCGACAGCGTCACGCGGCCGAGGATCTCTCCGGTCGACTTCTTCTTCAGCTCTTTCGACATCACTACGCGGCGGATGTCGTCGGCGACCATCAGCGCCTGGCGCAGCGGCGTGTCCGGCAATACCACGGCGAATTCTTCGCCGCCATAGCGGGCCGGAATGTCCTGGTGCTTGATGGTCTGCTTCAGCGTCATGCCGACCAGCCGCAGCACCTGATCGCCGGTGAGATGGCCGTAGTTGTCGTTGAACGATTTGAAGTGATCGATGTCGATCATCACCAGCGACAGCGGACGGCGGCTGCCCGACGCGTTGCGGACGGCATCGTTGACGACGCGGTCGAAATGCTTGCGATTGCCGAGGCCGGTCAGCGGGTCCGTGACGCTTTCGGCGCGGATCGCTTCCAGGCTGGCTTGCAGATTGCTGATTTCGTTGCGTGAACTCGAGAGCCGGTCTTCGAGCGCGTCGTTGGCCTGCTGCATCTCGCGGGTCGCCGAGACCAGGCGCTCGACGATCGTCTTGATCTGCTCGTGATCGGTGGCCAGCGACAGCTTCTGGCTGGCGCCTTTCAGGTTGTCACCGAAGGTGGCGGTGGTGCCGAGCGTGTCGGCGAGCAGCGACATCATGTCGTCGATCTCGCTCAGCACGCGCGCGCCGATGCGGTCGATCCGGTCGTTGGCGCGGCTGTGCGAGAGATAGCAGTCGTGGAGTTGTTCGAGATCGGCGTCGGTGAGACGGCCGCGGCTGCTGAGGGCTTCGTTGATCGCCTTGTTCAGCTCGACATTGTAGCCGGTGGCGTAGACGTACCAGATCTCGTAATTGCGCGGCAATGCGGGCTGCCGCAGCGCTTTGATCTGGTTCAGCGCGAGCTCGGCAAACGCCATGCTGCGCTCATGTTCGTCCTGCATCGCAGCCACCGCGTCCCCAACGGGCCGAATCCGCCCTTCCCAATGGGTGGAAGGCTAAGGCGTGACGGTGAATGACGCGTAAATATCCGAGGCGATGTCCCGCGGCTCAGCCGCGGGCGCGGACCGGGCGAAGCAGAAACGCCGGGAGATGGGAGTGGTCCCCCGGCTCGGACGAGGTGTCGCGCGGCGGCGGCGCCGAGCCGAACGACGCATGCGCTGCAGCAGCAGCGGGCGCGCTGCGCGGCTCACGGCGCGGCTTACGGGCTTCGCGCGGCTCACGGCGGGCTTCGGCGCGCGGCTCGCGCTGTTCACGCAGCTCGACGGGCTCGCGCTGTTCACGGGGCTCGCGCGCCTCTCGCGGTGCGCGATCCTCGCCCCGGGCTTCGCGGGGCTCGCGATGGCGCGATCCGGACGAGCGGCGGGACGAACGCGCGGGGCGCTCTTGTTCTTCCTCGACGTCGCCGGCCGGGCCGGCCTCCGCACGCGGAATTTCTTTACCGATCAGCTTCTCGATCGCGGCGATCGATTTCTGGTCGGAGGGGGCGACGATCGAGATCGCGGTGCCGAGACGGCCGGCGCGGCCGGTGCGGCCGACGCGATGGACGTAGTCGTCCGGATGATGCGGGACGTCGAAATTGAAGACGTGGCTGACTTCCGGAATGTCGAGGCCACGGGCCGCGACGTCGGAGGCGACCAGGATCGGCAATTCACCCTTGCGGAACTGATCCAGCGCCGCGGTGCGGGCGCTCTGATCCATATCGCCATGCAGCGCGCCGACGCTGAAGCCGTGCTTCTGCAGCGACTTCGCCAGCAGCGCGACTTCGCGCTTGCGGTTGCAGAAGATGATCGCGTTCTGGAGGTCAGTGGCCTCGCGGATCAGGCGGCGCAGCGTCTCGCGCTTCTCGTGCGGCTCGCGCCCGCAGGGGACCTGCGACTGCGTCACCGTGACGGCGGTGGACGCCGGCTTGGAGACTTCGATCTTCTCGGGATTGTGCAGGAAGGTCTCGGTGACGCGGCGGATTTCCGGCGGCATCGTCGCGGTGAAGAACAGCGTCTGCCGGGTGAAGGGGACCAGCTTGCAGACCCGCTCGATGTCCGGGATGAAGCCCATGTCCAGCATACGGTCGGCTTCGTCGATGATCAGCATCTCGACGCCGGTGAGCAGCAGGCCGCCGCGTTCGGTGTGGTCGAGCAGGCGGCCCGGGGTAGCGATCAACACGTCGACGCCGCGGCCGAGTTTGAGATCCTGATCGCCGAACGAGACGCCGCCGATCAGCAAAGCGACGTTGAGCTTCTGGCCGGCGCCGTATTTGTCGAACTGCTCTTTGACCTGGGCGGCGAGTTCGCGGGTCGGCTCGAGGATCAGGGTGCGGGGCATTCGGGCCCGGGCGCGGCCCTTTTCGAGCATCGTCAGCATCGGCAGCACGAAGGCGGCGGTCTTGCCGGTGCCGGTCTGAGCGATGCCGAGGACGTCCTTGCGGGCGAGGACGTGGGGGATCGCCTGTTCTTGAATGGGGGTGGGGGTCGTGTAACCGCTAGCCGCGACGGCAGCGAGGACCTTGTCTGAAAGGCCGAGATTGGAAAAGGACATTGAGCCTCTGTTGTCGGCGTGATCGGATCCGAACGAGTATTGAACCGGTTCGAAGATCACGCCACTTGATGAAACCGCCGCCGGGATTTCTCGTAAATCACTGTCGCGCTCAACCCCGGAGCGGCAAGCAATGTTGCACGGGGATGTCGGTCGCGGACAGGCGGCTCAATCGGGATATCGCTAGTCGATACCGGGCCGCATCACGGCCGGAACATAGGCCGGAATCGGCCAAAGTCAATGCGCCGGACCATGAAACGACTGAAAAGCTTAATATTCTTGCAGTTTTAGTGGCTTCAAGCGGTCTGCAAGGCCGGATCGAACGGGTTGAACCGACATCGGTTTTTAACCGACTATGGCGCAGGCGGCGAGGGGCGCCGGGTTGAGTGGGGATCTGGGAATGCGATCGCTGACGCTGCGGGGGATATCGGCGATCGCTTTCGTCGCGACGGTGCTGATCTGTTGCGCACCTGCGCAGGCGGCAAAGCGCGTCGCGCTGGTGATCGGCAACGACGACTACCGCAACGTCCCGAAGCTGCAGAAGGCGGTGAACGACGCCCGCACCATGGGCGACACGCTGCGTGCGCTCGGCTTCCAGGTGATGATCGCCGAGAACCAGAGCCGCGCCGCTTTCAGCCAGAGCCTGCTGGCGTTCGACAGCATCATCGAGCCCGGCGACACCGCGTTCTTCTTCTATGCCGGCCACGGCTTCGAGATCGCCGGCCAGAATTTTCTGCTGCCGACCGATGTGCCGGCCGCGACCGAAGGGCAGGAAGAACTGGTCCGCGACGCCTCGATCATGGCGGACCGCATCGTCGACCGGCTGCAGAATCGCGGCGCGCGCACCGCCATCCTGGTACTCGACGCCTGCCGCAACAATCCGTTCGAGCGCCGCGGCGTCCGCGCGCTGTCCGGGCGCGGCGGCCTGGCGCCGATGACGACGCTGCCGGAAGGCGTGTTCTCGATCTTCTCGGCTGGGCCGCGGCAGACCGCGCTTGACCGGCTGTCGGACAGCGACAGCAATCCGAATTCGGTGTTCACCCGCGTGTTCGCCAAGCAGATCCGCGACCCGGGTGACAATCTCGTCCAGGTCGCGCAGCGCACCCGGCGGCAGGTCAGCGAGATGGCCGAGACCGTCGGCCACAAGCAGGTGCCGGTGTATTTCGACCAGATGGTCGACGACGTGTTTCTCAATGGGCCGCCGAAGCCGGCTGGCAGCGCCGCGCCAGCGCCGAGCCAGGCGCCCGACAAGGTCGCGGCGCTGCCACCGGTGGCGCCGCTGAAGCCGCCGAGCTCGGAAAGCCTGAACGCGCCGATCGCCAGCTTCTCGCGCCACAATGGCGGCTGGACCGTGGTGTTCTCGATTGCGGATCCGACGCTCGGGATTTCGTGGCGGATGGCCGGCGAGGGCGACTTCCGCGAGACCGGCTTCATGGATTCGCTCGATCCGCGCACCCGCAAGCGGCTGCCGAACCCGTCGATCCAGCTGCCGGCCGATGCGCCTGCCTCGACCATCGAAGTCCGCTACGTCGATGCGCAGGGAGAACTGCAGGGGCCGTTTCCAATCCGGTTCGAGCCCGAGGCAGCGCTGCTTCGCGATCAGCGCAAGATCCTGGATATGACCGCGACGAGTTGGCTGTCGTTCCGCGACTACAACGGCCTTTTGGTCTACTACACGCATCTGATGTCATATCGCTGCGCCATCCGCGAAGCGCGGATCGGCGTCGACAGCGCGGTGCCCGACAAGGTGCTGAAGATGCCGGCCTGCGACATGCGCGATCCGGTCGCGATCCCGAGCAGCGCCACACCGTATTTCAAGCTGCCGTCGAACGTGAAGTCGGTCTCGGTCGAGCTGACTTACCGCGACGGCAGCGTGTCGGAGATCAAGACGTTCCGGCGGTGAGGGGACGGCAGGCGTGGAGGCGCGAAGCGCCGTCGCTGCAAATCTGCAACGGCCTACAGCGACGGGCGGGGCATCGTCGGGCCGACCATGCCGCGGTTTCGGTCGGTCCAGATCAGCCGCGAAGCGTTGACTCCCACAGCCGGCAGCGCTGCCGCGAGGTAATCGCCGAGCGCGGAGATGGCGTCGCCACGCGCGGCGCCGCGGCACATCACGATCTCGGTGTCCGGTAGTTCGGGTAGCTGCTCGGCCGCGCCGAGCACGGCGAAGTCCGACAGCACCGCGCTCTGTCCCAGCACACTGACACCGACGCCGGCCGCGACCGCAGCCTGGACGCCACCCAGGCTGGTACTGGTGTACACGATCTCCCATTCGCGCGGGCCGGCGCGCATGCGCCGCAACACTTCGTTGCGATACACGCAGCCCGCCGGGAACATCACCAACGGCACCGGCCCTTCGGCAAACGCGCCATGCGGTGCGGCGACCCAGCGCAGCGGTTCACGCCACAGCGTCTCACCGGCGCTGGAGCTGTCCTGACGCCGCACCACCACGATGTCGAGTTCGCCGTTGTCCAGTTCGCGCTGCAGATCGGCCGTCAAAGCGCTCCGCACCATCAGCCGCGCTCCCGGATAGGCGTCCTTGAAACGGCGCAGCGCAGTGGGCAGCATTTCGGTGGCGAAGTCTTCGAGGATACCGAGCCGCACCGTGCCCACCGCCGTCGGGCGGTGCAGCTTGAGCATCGCCTCGTTATTCAGCTCGATCATCGCCTCGGCATAGACGCGCAGCACTTCGCCGCGTTCGGTCAGCGTCGCCTTGCGTCCGGCACGCTCGAACAGCGGATGACCGACGGCCTGTTCGAGACGCTGGATGTGCAGGCTGATGGTGGATTGAGTTTTGTGCAATGCGCGCGACGCGCAGGTAAATCCGCCGTGGTCGAGCACGGCCAGGAAGCTCTTCAGCAAGACGAGATCGAGCATGGCGGTGACCCATCGACATTCTCGATGAATTTCGATCGGTTAATATCATTTGTCAACATCAGCACGCTTAGTTAGCGTCGCTGCACGCTTTCAATTCATCGCTCAAGTTTGCAGTTGCGACCGGGTCTTTCGGCATTGCATGCCGCCGGCGCGTGGCCAGTCGTGTTCATTGGAGAGTCAAAATGATTGCCGCGGTACGATCTCTCAAATCGCTGTACGACATTCACGGCATCACGTCCGGTGTCTTGCCGGACGCTGTTACCATCGTCCAGGACATGTCGGGCCTCGAAGACGATCCGCGCAACGACTGGCTGCATGTCGCATTGTCGGAGTTTCGTCACTTCCGGGCGGAGCGGGGCGAACATATCCGCTCTGCCGGCTTCATCGGCAGCGCCAATGGCATCGACGTGATCGCGGCGCTGCGGCTGTTCTCGATCGAGCGGCTGACCGTGACCGATATCGTCCCGGCGTTGCTGCCGGACATCGAGCGAAACATCCGCGCAAATACCGCGGGCAGCCGAATGCCCGATGTGATCCGGTTCGCCGCAGGGCGCGACTGCGAGCCGCTCGAGGAGCCGTGCGACCTGATCTACGCCAACCTGCCGCTGGTGATGGTCGACACCGATCAGCTCGGCAGCGAACTCGCGACCACGACGCTGACCGACGCCCGCGCTTATGCGCATCTTCAGACGGGCCCCGACGACCTGCTGGCGCGCTGGTCGCTGCTGCCTCAACTCGGCTTACTGCTGTCGGCAAAGGCCCGGCTCGCCCCCGGCGGCGCGATCATCACCTTGATCGGAGGCCGGATCAGCGATGCGGCGATCGAGCACTGTTTCGAGCGGGCGGGAATGCACCATGAGCGCGGCACGGTCGCGATCATGCGTCAGAGCGACGAACAGTATCTGGCGCAATACGCCGACCACGAGCAGCGCCTGAACGGCGATACCTTCGCGTTCTACGACGAGGCCGAGGCCGCCCGCATCCTGGGCGCCGCGGGGCACGACTATCCTTCGATCTTGACCTTCTCGCCGGAAGTGGCGCGAACACTGCTCGAACCGGCTTTGCTATCGGCCGGCGAGGCCTGGGAGCATGTTCAGCAGGGACATCACGTCGCGCATCTCGCCTACGGATTTCAGGCCGTCGTCCGGTAGGAGCCAGCGATGATGCAGAGCAGCGCTGCCGGCGCCGCCGTGCGGCCCTTGCCGGTCGAGCGGTCGCCGCTGGAGTACAACGCGGCGGTGTCGCGGATCGTCGGCGCCGAAGTGTGGGTCAAGCGCGAGGATCTGCAGGACGGTGTCGGCTCCGGTGTCAAGCGCCGCGCCATTGCTGCGATCCTCGACGGCCACGCGGCGCCTGATCGCGATCCGATCGTCATCGACGGCGTGCCGCAGTCCAATTGTCTGATGTCGATGGCGCACTACTGCCGGATCGCCGGCGCACCGCTCTACGTGATCCTGCGCGGCCGCGGTCCGCGCCAACCCGTGGGCAACTACGCGCGGTTGCTGGCGTCGGGCGCGCACGTCATCGAATTGCCGGACGCCAGGCATTTCGAAGCGATCCGCGACGCGCTGGTCGCCGATCTGATCCGCTCCGGCCGGCGGCCGCTGGTCGTGCCGGCCGGCGCCGTGTCGGCAACCGCGGGGCCGATGGGACTCGGCGTCGAATTGGCCGCGCAGGAGGCCGAACTCGCGACCCGGTTCGACGTCGTCGTGCTGCCCGTCGGCACCGGCGGGACCATCATCGGTCTTGCGCTGAGCCGTCGATTTCATCGCTCGCGATGGCGTCTGGTCGGCATTCGGATCGACGATTATTCGGCCGACACCTATCGTGACAACTTCCGCCGCGCCGCGACGTCGCTCGGCTTCGCGCCAAGCAAGGCAGAAACACCTCTTAGCGGAGATCCGGACGAAGCGTTTGCTCTGTATGACGGTGCGCTCGGCGGCGGTTACGGGGTGACCATCGCGGCGGACTTCGAACACAGCGAACGTCTGTTCGGCACCACCGGCCTGTATTTCGGCCCGACCTACATGCTGAAGGCGCTGCGCGGCCTCACCGACATGGTTGCGGCCGGCAGGATCGCTTCGTCGAGCCGCGTGCTGCTGGTGCACACCGGCGGCGCCAACGAACGCAGCCTGCATCGCAGGTCGATCCGATGACCGACGCCCCTCGATCGGACCTCAAACCTTGGCAGCCGCAGGATCTGAAAGCGTTGCCGGTTCCTGTGCTGGGGCTGCTCGCCGGGGTGGGCTTCGCGCTGATCTGGAGCGGATCGTTCATTGCGACCAAGATCGCGTTGCCGCTGGCGCCGCCGCTTTGGCTTTCGGCCGGTCGCCTGACCGCGGCGGCGCTGCTGCTGCTGCCGTTCGTCGGCCGGCGGGCGTTCGCGCAGTATCGCGCCGCCTCGGCCGCGCAGCGCGTCCGGCTGCTCGCGGCCGCCGGGCTGAGCCAGAGCTATTACCTCGGCGCCGTGTTCTACGCGCTTCACGCGCTGCCAGCGGCTCTGGTCTCGGTGGTCGGCTCCAGTCTTCCGTTGATCTCGATCCCGATCGCCGTCGTGTTGCTCGGGGAGCGTGCCTCGATGCGCGAAGCGCTGGCCACCGCGGGCGCGGTGATCAGTCTTGGCATCGTCATCCTCGGGCGCGACAACGGCGTGCAAATCGATTCCGTCGTCATTTCTCCGCCGATCGCGCTGATGCTCTCGGGCGTCGTGGCGCTGGCCGTGGGCAATACGTTGCTCAAGCCGTTGATCGGAGCGGACGGTCCTCTCCCGTTGCTGGCCTTCCAGCTGATCGTCGGCAGCATCGTGTCCGTGATCGCCGCGGCGTTGCTCGAAGGCTGGCCGCAATTTAGCTGGAGCGGCGCGATGCTGCTCGCTTTTCTATATCTGGTGGTGATCGGCTCGATCGCTGGGACTTGGCTATGGGTCCTCATCCTGCGCCAGTTCTCGGCGATCGGCGCGAGCGGCTTCTTCCTGCTGACGCCGGTGTTCGGCGTCGCGCTGGGATTTCTGATCCTGTCGGAACGGTTGACGTTCGTACAACTGGTCGGGACCGCGCTGCTCTGCCTCATGATCGCCACTCGTGCCGTACCCGGACGCCGCGAAGGCAGGCCGACCCGCGACGCAGCAGGCATCGACCCGGTCTGACCGAAACAATTTCAACACGAAAGGATCGCGACGATGCCCAAGAGATTGGAAGATGCGATCGGCGGGACGCCGCTCGTCGAACTCACCAAGCTCGATGTCCCGGATGGCATCCGGATCTTCGCCAAGCTGGAGTTTCTCAACCCCGGGGGCAGCATCAAGGACCGGATGGTTCGTTTCATCATCGAGGATGCCGAGCGCACCGGGCAATTGCGGCCCGGCGCCACCATCGTCGAGAATACGTCGGGCAACACCGGCGCCGCGATCGCGATGCTGGCGGCGGCGCGCGGCTATCGGGCGATCCTGACGATGCCCGACAAGGTGAGCAAGGAAAAGCAGGATTTCCTGGTCGCGCTTGGCGCGGAGATCGTGGTGTGTCCAACCGCCGCGGCGGCGGGCTCGCCGGAGCACTATGTCGAGCGTGCGCGCCGGCTGCGCGCCGGCCTGCCTAACGCTTTCATGCTCAATCAGTACGATAATCCGATGAATGCGGAGGCGCATTTCAGGACCACCGGGCCGGAGATCTGGTCGGCGCTCGGCGACAGCATCACGGCGTTCGTCGCGGCCGGCAGCACCGGTGGCACCATCTCGGGAGTCGGCCGTTTTCTGCGATCGCGCAAGCCCGACACCGAGATCGTCCTCCTTGATCCGGTGGGCTCGATCTACTTCAAGTATTTCCACCACGGCGTCGTCGATCACGACGAGATCGCGACCTACCATGTCGAGGGAGTGGGCGAAGACCACCTCGCGAAGTGCATGGACTTTTCGGTGGTCACCGATGTGATCCGCTTCGATGACCGCGCCGCTTTCGCGATGTGTCATGAACTGGCCGCCAAAGAGGGGCTGTTGTGCGGAGGTAGTTCCGGCGCCAATGTCTGGGGCGCGTTGCAGGTGGCGCGGCGGCTGGCGCCGCCCGCGACTATCGTGACGGTGCTGCCCGACAGCGGCGTGAAATACGTGTCGAAAATCTACAACGACGCCTGGCTGAGCGCCCACGGGCTCGCAGAGCGCGGGCGCTGGGCTGCCTGACACGGCTACACAGGAGGGCGGCTAGGCTTCGGACGGCGCTCACTTGAGAATTGCGTCGCCTCGAGCAGTCGATGAAGTCCGGATCTAGTCGGCCTTCGCTTCGATCAGTTCACGCATGCGCTCGGCAACCTGAGGCGAGGCGGGATTGTAGACGATCATGCCGAGGTCGGGGCGGCCTTCCACCGCGAAGGATGAAAACTCCAGGTCGAGACGACCCGCTTCGGGATGTTTGATGCACTTGACGCCTTCGCCGTGCGCGACGACCTCGTTGTCCTGCCACAGCGCTGCGAATTCGGAGCTGAGCCGGCACAACTCATCCACCAGCCGGGAGACTTCTTTGGTCGCCCCGGCACCGGCGCGGGCAACGTCGGCCCGGAATGCGCCGACCACGAAACGCGCGACGCTGCTCCAATCCTCCTGTCGGGCCCGTTTGCGCGCATTGCCGAACAGCAGGCGCAGGATGTTGCGTTGCTCGCGCGGCAGCTTGCTGTAGTCCGTCAGCAGCGCAGCGGCGGCCTTGTTCCATCCGACCACGTCCCATGTCGCGGTCTTGATGATGGCCGGACTAAGCGGCATCGCGTCGAGCACGCGCTGCAGCCGCGGCGTGATGCCTTCGGTCGGCGTATAGCGCACCTCGGGCGGGCGGCCGAGGCCGAGCATGAACAGATGCTCGCGCTCCGGCTCGGTCAGCATCAACCCCTTGGCGATCCGATCGAGCACCGCGGCTGACGGCGCGCCGCCGCGGCCCTGTTCGAGCCAGGTGTACCAGGTGGCGCTGATATTAGAGCGCTGCGCGACTTCCTCCCGCCGCAGTCCCGGCGTGCGACGCCTGCCGGCGGCAAACCCGAAGGCCGCGGGATCGAGCCGGGTCCGGCGACTGCGCAGATAGGAGCCGAGGGCGTTCTGATCACTAGTCATGAGCGAACCTGTTGAGAGTTATACCAGGATAACCTCACAACTTTAACACGACGAGAAAGACCGCCAAGGTCGCCTTCGACCAAAACTCGGAGGTTTCTCATGCGTGTGTTTCTAACCGGCGCGACCGGCTTCATCGGTTCGCGCGTTCTCAAGGAGCTGCTTGCCGCGGGCCATCAGGTGCTCGGGTTGACCCGGTCCGACGCCGGCGAACGGTGGCTGGCGCAAACCGGAGCGCAAGCCTATCGCGGCTCGCTGGAAGACGCCGCCAGCCTGGCTCGCGGTGCAGCGAAGGCCGACGCCGTCATTCACACGGCCTTCGATCATGACTTCTCACGCTATGCCGAGAACTGCGCAAAAGATGCCCGCGTCATCGGCGCGATGGCGGAAGAACTGGCGGGTTCGAACAGGCCGTTCATCATCACCTCGGCGACCGGTATGGGGTCCAGAGGGGCGGGCGAACTGGCGGTTGAGGACGTGGTGGATTGGGAGCACGCGCTGCCGCGCATCGCCAGCGAGCGCGCCGGCTTTGAGGCCGCGCAGAAGGGCGTCTCGGTCGCCGTGATGCGGCTCCCGCAAGTCCACGACACCGAAAAGCAGGGGCTGATCTCGCCGCTGATCGAACTGAGCCGGGCCAAGGGCGTGTCGGCCTATGTGGGCGACGGCAGCAACCGCTGGTCGGCAGTCCATATCGACGATGCGGCGCGGCTGTACCGGCTGGCTCTCGACCATCACGAGGCGGGCGCCCGCTATCACGCGGTCGCCGAGGAAGGCGTCAGTATGCGGCGGATCGCCGAGACCATCGGGGCCGGGCTCGGTGTGCCGGTCGTCGCGCTGACGCCGGATCAGGCCGCCGATCACTTCGGCTGGATGGCGCCGTTCATGGCCCTCGATATGCAGGCCTCGAGCGCATGGACGCGAAGCCGGCTGAACTGGTCGCCGGTCGGACCGGATCTGATTGCCGACTTGCAGGCGATGGACTATCGAAAGCTCGACGTTGCGAGCTGAGCGCTTCGAGGCCGGGGCGCTTGCCGCGCCCGGCCTCAGACCTTGCGCGAGATCAGGATCAGCATCAGTCCGCCGAACGCCGTCGAGGCGCCGTACCACATCCATTGCGACTGGTTGATCATGAAGCTCTGCGCCGGCCAAGTGATCAGGCCAGCACCCTGGCCGGTCCAGATCAGGCCCATGACGAGAGCAAGCAATCCGATAACGAGGAACAGGGTTCGCATGATGCGATTAGGCACCTTTCCGCTGGCATGTTCAAGCGCGGATCGCGCTGTCTGATGTCGGCAGGCGAGTGCGAGTTGATTGCTGCAGCAGCAACGGGGCCGTCATTGCGAGCGTAGCGAAGCAATCCAGCGCCGAGCGCGACGTATGGATTGCTTCGCTTCGCTCGCAATGACGGTGGGCTCGGTGCGTGTCTGCGGCCGCGATCCTCAGCGGAGCGACCGGCTGATCCGCGTGACGATCGCGTCCCATTTACGCTTTTCGCCAGCCGGGTAGTTCATCAGCACGCAATTCATCGCGCCGGCCACGCGGTTGCAGCGGTTGTACCAGATGCGGCCGTCACGAATGCTGGAGACGACGAAGAAGCGCGACGTGACACGGCGATAGATGATGCCGGACGGCGGATTGCGCGCCGCCAGGAAGGCGGCGGGGGACAGGCCGCGCTCGTTAGGGATCGTCTGAACCGTAAGGTCTGCGCCGCGATCAGCGCTGGCGAAGCGGCGACCGGTGCCGTCCTGGGCCGGACCGGCATCCTCGCTGAAGATGGCGCGCGGAACATCCGCCGCAGCCGAGTTGGCGGTCACATTGTAGCGCTGCCAGTCGAGTTGCGACTGGGCGTGGACGAGTGTGGGGACGGACAGAAATGTCGCGGCAAACAGCAACGTCGCCAGTTTCATCGCCACCCTCCCACGTCATCGACCGACCCAAACGCGGCTCGGTCGGCAAGGTTGCAGCGAGGAGGGAGCGACAGCGCGGGACCGACGGCGGGCGCCGTCACACGTCCAGCATCTCTTCGCTCGCGAACTCCGCTTTGTCGCTGATGAAGGCGAACCGGGCTTCGGCTTTGGTGCCCATCAGGCGCTCGACCGAGTCGGCGGTGCCCTCGCGGTCGTCGGCGAGCAGCACCACGCGCAGCAAGGTACGCCTGGCCGGGTCCATGGTGGTTTCCTTGAGCTGCGCGGGCATCATTTCGCCGAGGCCTTTGAAGCGGCCGACATCGACCTTGGCGTTGGCGTTGAATTCCTTCTTCAGCAACTCTTCCTTGTGGGCGTCGTCGCGGGCGTAGACGGTCTTGGCGTCGTGGGTCAGCCGATACAGCGGGGGCACCGCGAGATAGAGGTGGCCCTCGTCGATCAGCTTCGGCATCTGCCGATAGAAGAAGGTGATCAGCAGCGAGGCGATGTGCGCGCCGTCGACGTCGGCGTCGGTCATGATGATGATGCGCGCGTAGCGCAGATCTTCCTCACGGTAGTTCAGCCCGGTGCCGCAGCCGATCGCCTGCATCAGGTCGGACAGCTGGGCGTTCGCCACCACCTTGTCCTTGGTGGCCGAGGCGACGTTGAGGATCTTGCCGCGCAAGGGCAGCACGGCCTGGGTCGAGCGGTCGCGCGCCTGCTTGGCGCTGCCGCCGGCCGAGTCGCCCTCGACGATGAACAGTTCGGAGCCGTCCGCTGCGGTCGAGGTGCAGTCGGCGAGCTTGCCGGGTAGCCGCAGCTTCTTCACTGCGGTCTTGCGTGAGATTTCCTTTTCCTGGCGGCGACGCAGCCGCTCCTCGGCGCGCTCGATGACAAAATCGAGCAGCTTGTTGGCCTGCACCGGATTGCCGGACAGCCAGTGGTCGAACGGATCCTTGATGGCCTGTTCAACGATCTTCTGGGCTTCGGCGGTGGCGAGGCGGTCCTTGGTCTGGCCCTGGAATTCGGGCTCGCGGACGAACACGCTGAGCATCACGGCGGCGCCGACCATGACGTCTTCCGAGGTGATCGACGACCCGCGCTTGCCCTGGCCGACGCGCTCGGCGTGGTCCTTGAGGCCGCGGAGCAGGGCGCTGCGCATGCCGGACTCGTGGGTGCCGCCGTCAGGGGTCGGCACCGTGTTGGTGTAGGACGACATGAAGCCGTCGGCGTCCGCCGTCCAGGCCACCGCCCATTCGCAGGCGCCGTGAGCGCCGTTGCGACCGCTCTTGCCGGCGAAGATGTCGGGATGCACCAGCGTATCGTTGTGGATCGCGGCGCCGAGGAAGTCCTTGAGGCCGCCGGGGAAGTGGAATTCATCCTCGGCCGGGACATCCTCGATGCCCTTGAGCAGTTCGGGATCGCACTTCCAGCGGATCTTCACGCCGCCGAACAGATAGGCTTTCGACCGCGCCATCTTGAACAGGCGCTGTGGCTTGAATGCCGCCTTGGCGCCGAAGATGTCGGTGTCGGGCTTGAAGCGGACGCGGGTGCCGCGGCGGTTGTTGACCTTGCCGAGGCTCTCGAGCTTGCCCTGCGGGATGCCACGCGCAAACACCATGCGGAAGAGCTGCTGGTTGCGCGCAACCTCGACCTCAAGACGTGACGACAACGCATTGACGACGCTGACGCCGACGCCGTGCAGACCGCCGGAGGTCTCGTACACCTTGCTGTCGAATTTGCCGCCGGCGTGCAGCGTGCACATGATCACTTCGAGCGCCGACTTCTTCGGAAATTTCGGATGCGGATCAACGGGAATGCCGCGGCCGTTGTCGGACACGGTGAGGAAGCCGTCGGCGCTCAGTTCGACCTCGATGAAGCTGGCATGGCCGGCCAGCGCCTCGTCCATCGAGTTGTCGATCACCTCGGCGAACAGATGGTGTAGCGCCTTCTCGTCGGTGCCGCCGATATACATGCCGGGGCGGCGGCGGACCGGTTCGAGACCTTCCAGCACCTCGATGTCGGCAGCCGTGTAGCCGTCCTCGGCGCCCGCCGGCTTCGCCGCGCGCGGCGCGCCGGACTTGGGCACGGCCCCGAACATGTCGTTGTCGGGCTTCGATTTGCTGCTTGCCTTCAATGCCTTGGCCATGAGTCCTGGAGTCGGTCCTGAGAGAGATCTGGGCTTTGCCGGCGCGCGCGCCGCTCGAATCGCTGGCTACGACTATGCCACGGTTGCCCAGCAGGTGGGCGATGGCAGGCGCGTCTGATGGCCCGACGGACGTCGGCCGCGCGCTTGATGCGCTGCAGCACGTCCGCTGGATGGCGCATATAGGCCGGAGCCGGGGCGATGGGAAGGCCCCGGCGGGTGCGCGCCTGCCGCATGATACCGCCCGCCAACGGGTCGCGCGGGTGTGACGTGCAAAGTGGAGGTCATGGGCGCACGGTCATACCGTTCCGCCTCGGCCGCCGTATTCAGGCCATCCGGGTCTGATCTGCCGGCTGCCTCGGGGCAATCCGTCACGGGGTGCGGCGCTTGCCCTTCGGGCGCAGGCCGTGCGATGCGACACTGATGTGAACCCGCCGGCAGGGGACGCCCGCAGGTCAAAGGGACGATGGAAGAAGCTTTTCGCGGCCTCACCGATTTCGTGCGCGAGCACCAGGCCTGGGCCGCGCCGGTTGTGCTGGCGCTTGCGTTCGGGGAATCGCTCGCCTTCATCTCGCTGGTGGTGCCGGCATGGGGCGCACTGGTGGCGATCGGGGCGCTGGTGGGCGCCGCGGGCGTCAGTTTCTGGCCGGTGTGGATCGCAGCTGCGGTCGGCGCGGCGCTGGGTGACTGGCTGTCGTACTGGTTCGGCTATCGCTACAAGGACAGCGTCGCCCAGATCTGGCCGATGTCGAAGTTTCCCGGCCTTCTGAAGCGCGGCGAGGATTTCGTGCAGAAATGGGGCGTCCCGAGCATCTTTATCGGCCGCTTCTTCGGGCCGCTGCGCGCGTCGGTTCCGCTCGCGGCCGGGATCTTCGAGATGCCGTACTGGCAGTTCCAAATCGCCAACGTGCTGTCGGCCTTCGTGTGGTCGGCTGTGCTGCTGCTGTTCGGCGACGCGCTGTCGGTCGGCGCGACGTGGCTGGTCCGGTCGATCTAAGCGCGGAATAAGGGGGCTGCCCTCGGGGTTGGTGTCGGCGAGGCCGGCTCGATCACCGGCCCGATCAAACGGTCGTTATGATGCGCTCCCGTCACCGATCCCGGGCTAGACTTCTGCCCGCAACAATTCCACCCGCCGAGGACCCGCCATGGATCTGACCCGACGTCACGCCCTCACTGCCGCCGCCGCTCTGGCTGCCACGCCGCTGCTGCGTGGCACGCCCGCGCAGGCCGCCGCGCCGCTCGCCGACAAGCAGGCGCCGAGCTTCTATCGCTACAAGGTCGGCGACGCCCAGGTGAACGTGATTTCCGACGGCGCCAACACCTTCCCGCTGCCGGACGGCTTCGTGGTCAACGCCAAGAAGGACGAGATCAACGCCGCGCTCGAGCAGGCCTTCATGCCGAAGGACAAGATGACCATCAACTTCGCCCCGCTGGCGATCAACACCGGCGGCAAGCTCGTCGTGGTCGACACCGGCAACGGCGCCGGCGCGTTCGCCTCGAGCAAGGGCAATGTCGGGCAGTTCGCCACCAACCTGATGGCTGCGGGGCTCGACCCCAAGGCGGTCGACATCGTGGTGATTTCCCATTTCCACGGCGACCACATCAACGGCCTGCTCACTGCCGACAACCAGCCGGCGTTTCCAAACGCCGAAGTGCTGGTGCCGGCCGCGGAGTGGAAGTACTTCATGGACGACGGCGAGATGAGCCGCGCCTCCGGCGAGCGGATGCAGGGCGTCTTCAAGAACGCGCGCCGGGTGTTCGAGGCCGGGCTGAATAAGAAGGTCACGCCCTATGAATGGGGCAAGGACGTCGCGCCGGGCCTGCTCGCGGTAGAGGCCGTTGGCCACACACCGGGCCACACCTCGTTCGTGCTGTCGTCCGGCGCCGATAAGGTGTTCATCCAGTCCGACGTCACCAACCATCCGGCGCTGTTCGTCGCCAACCCGGGCTGGCACCTGATGTTCGACCAGGACCCGGCGATGGCCGAAACCACCCGCCGCAAGGTCTACGACATGCTGGTTGCCGATAAGATGCGGGTGCAGGGCTTCCACTACCCGTTCCCCGCCAACGGCTACGTGCAGAAGGACGGCAACGGCTATCGGCTGGTGCCGGCGCCGTGGAATCCGGTGATTTAAGCGTCTTCGTCATTGCGAGGAGCGAAGCGACGAAGCAATCCAGCGCCGTGTACTGCGCATGGATTGCTTCGCTTCGCTCGCAATGACGGCAGATCACCTCTCCCCGCGCGCGGGGCGAGGGAGTTCGCTGCCGGTGCGGCGAAGGCGGTGATTAAAAATGGCGATCGATCAGGCTGCGGATCGGTCCTTCTACAGGAAATCGCTGACCCGCCTTCGCACCTCAGCCAGATGCGTGAACAGGCTGACGTGTTCGCCGGCTTCGATCGTCATCAGCTTGCTGTGCGGCGCTTCGTTGGCGACGCGCGTGGCGTGCGCGAATGGCACGATCGTATCGGCGGTGCCGTGAATCGCCAGCAGCGGCGTTGACACAGCCGAGACGTCGATTGCGTCCATCGCGCTCAAGTACGCGGTGTCGGTCAGCGTGCCGGGCAGGCGCTCGGCCATTCGGGTGAACACGCTCGCCTGTAGTTCACACAGCATGGGGCCGGCTACCGGATCGGCCAGCGTCCGGGCGCGCAGTGCCGGATCGCGGATCGAGCGGCTTGCCGCCTTGTCCGGATCGCGCGCGGCGCTCCAGCGCATCAGTGCGACGAGGCCCGGCAGCCGGGCGATCCATCGCATCGTCGGCAGGCGCGTGCGGACCTGCTCCGGCACGTCGAGCGTACCAGTGCAGCACGAGACCAGCACCACACCGGCGCAGCGCGCTGGGTGGCGGAGCGCGAATTGCAGCGCCGAGGGGCCGCCGGCCGAGACGGCGATCACGATCGCTGTGTCGAGCCGCAGCGCATCGAGCAGCGCCGCGTAGAGATCGGCCTGCGTGGCGGGCGTCGTGCCGCTCGCCTGCGGCGTGCCGAGATAGCCCGGCCGCGATAGCGCCAGCACGCGATTGGGCGGATCGTCGCCGAGCGCGGCCCGCGCTAGTAGCGAACTCTGGTCGCAGCCGCCCATGCCGCCGTGCAGCGCCAGCACGGCGGGGCCGTCGCCGCGGTCGATCAGTTCGACCAAGCCGCGAGCAGTGGAAACAATGATGGGAGCGGACGGAGACGCGCGCAAAGCGGCGCGGCCCCGGAACAGGGGAACAGACATGACTGCCTCGTCAGGAAACTGCGAGCGGCGTCAGGCGGCGAGGCGCGGGGCGAGGTGGCGGATCAGCGCCAGGGCCTCGGTCGGCGGTCGCTGCTCGATGCGGCGATAAACGCGGCCGTCCGGCGTGCGCGCCATCAGGCCGTGGTCGCACAGCGCGCGGCGCAGCAGCGCGTGATCGCCGAAGCCGTGATGGCCGGCGAGCAGCGCGTTGACCTGCTTCTCGCTCAGCTCGCGGCCGCGCGGAATCCGCGACCACAGCACCCACAGCCCGAGTTCGGCGTGGCTCGCCTTCGCCGGCCAGCGCACCAGGATGCCACCGGCGTCGAAGTGCCGTGCGACGCGCTCGATCCGCTGATGGTCGATCGCGGGCGGCGGCTCCGGCGCGCGCGCGAGGCTGTCGCCGGCTTCGTGCTGGGCGCGGAAGTGCTGGAAATTGCGAAAGCCGGCCGAACGGGCCAGCAGGTTCAGCATCTCGACGTGGCCGAGCTTGCGGTCCAGCGCGCCGAGTTCGCGGTTGAGCGCACGCGCGAGCGCGGACACATCCTGAGCGGAGTAGGGGAAAACAGTACGGGTCATGACCTCATCCTCGATCGTGCCGGACGAATAGGTCGATGGTCGCTGACTTTCGACGCGGCACGGGACAAGTGTCTGCCGATCAGGATCGTGGCAGGTTTAGCTCCCCTCGCGGGGCAGCGACGCCTTGGTGAACTGCCGACCAGTGCGCGGGGAAATACAGCGCTCGCGCCGGCTTTGCAAGCATCGCGTGTAGGAGCGTGCCGGGCTGCATTGCGTCAGACGATGCTTGACGGCACCAGACACCGCAACTATCAACTCCGCCATGATCAACGCCACGACCATCGCCCGAGCCCGCCGTCGCCGCATCTTCGCGGCTTGGGCTGACGCGCGCGTCTGACAGCGTTGCCCCTGCCGCCGGTTTCGGTCCGCGGCAGGTTGATCTCCCCCATCCAAGCGCGAACTGACCCGGCGGCTCCGTCTTCAACCAGGAGCCAGCCATGTACGTGCCACCCGCCTTCAAGCCCGATCGATCCGCCTGCCTTGCGTTCGCGGCAGCGCGCGGCTTCGGTCTTGTGTGCGCCCATGACGGCCGCAAGCCGGTGGCGTCGCCGCTGCCGTTCGCGATCGATTATTCCAGCGACGGCACGCCGCTGCTGTCGTTCCATGTCGCGCGCGGCAATCCGCTCGCCGCGCTGGCCGATAGCCGCACGCCGTGGCTGATGGCGGTGAGCGGGCCGGGTGCCTATGTGTCGGCGGACTGGTACGCCTCGCCGGATCAGGTGCCGACCTGGCTGTATCAGAGCGTGCATCTGACCGGCCCGGCGGCGGTGATGTCCGAGGCCGAACGCGATGCCCATCTTGACGAGGTCACCGCCGTCTTCGAAACCTCGCTGGCGCCGAAGCGGCCGTGGCGGTCGTCGAAGATGACGGCCGGACGATTGAGCGCGATGAAGAAGGCGATCGTGGGCGTGATGATGCGGGTGGATGTGGTCGAGGGCAGCTTCAAGCTCAACCAGCACAAGTCCGACGCCGATCACATGGCCGTCGCAAACGCGCTGGCGGTGCAGCCCGATCCTGCGTCACAGGAGATCGCCGCGCAGATGATCGCGCTGCGGCCGCAACTCGACTACAACGCCGTGGCGCCCGTCGCCGAACCCGCAGTGTGAAGGAACCCGAGATGACCCTGACGGACACCACGACAAAGGCTGGCAGCAGCAGCGCCAAGCCTAGCGTCTTCATCGATGGCGCCGCCGGCACGACTGGTCTCGGCATCCGCGAGCGGCTCGCGCGTCACGGCCAGGTCGTCGTGAAGGACATCGCCGAGGACAAGCGCAAGGATCCCGCCGCCAAGCGGGCGCTGATGGCCGAGGTCGATCTTGTCATTCTGTGCCTGCCCGACGATGCCGCGAAGGAAACCGTCGCGGTGATCGACGGCATGGGCACCGAGGCGCCGAAGGTGCTCGACGCCTCGACTGCGTTCCGCGTCGCGCCCGACTGGGTCTACGGCTTCGCCGAACTCGCGCCCGATCAGGCCGACAGAATTCGCGCTGCGAAAAAGGTCTCGAATCCGGGCTGCTATCCGACCGGCGGGGTCGCGCTGCTGCGGCCGCTGGTCGACGCCGGCCTGATCCCGTTGGACTACCCGGTGTCGATCAATGCCGTCAGCGGCTATTCGGGCGGCGGCAAATCAATGATCGCCGACTATGAGGCCGGCACGGCACCGGCGTTCGAACTCTATGGGCTCGGCCTCGCGCACAAGCATCTCGCCGAGACGCAGCTGTATTCGAAGCTGACGCGGCGGCCGATCTTCATTCCCTCGGTCGGCAACTTTCGCCAGGGCATGCTGGTGTCGGTGCCGCTGCATCTGGATACGCTGCCGGGCAAGCCGTCGGTTGCCGATCTGCACGCTGCGCTGACGAAGCGTTACGCCGGCAGTCGTTATGTGTCGGTCGCTGCGCTCGACAGCGCGGCGAATACGGGCGGCCGGATCGAGCCGGAGGCGCTGAACGAGACCAACAAGCTCGAACTCTACGTGTTCGGCAGCGAGGCGCAGCATCAGGCCGTGCTGGTGGCGCGGCTCGACAATCTCGGCAAGGGCGCTTCGGGCGCCGCCGTGCAGAATATGCGCCTGATGTTGGACTTGCCGGACAGCGATGGAGTCGACTAAGCCGGGCCATGACTCAGGCTTTCGACGATGAGACGCTGCGGTTCTACCGCAGCAACGCTGCTGCCTATGCTGAGCGCAAGCCGGCAGGCGCCACTCTGGCGCGCTTTCTCGGCGAGCTGCCGGCAGGGGCCAAGATCCTCGAACTCGGCTGCGGCGCCGGCCATCACGCCGAGGCGATGCTCGCCGCCGGCTTCGACGTCGATGCCACCGATGGCTCGCCCGAGATGGCCGCAGAGGCGTCGCGGCGACTCGGCCGCCCGGCGCGGCCGATGCTGTTTCATCAGCTCGACGTCATCGGCGCTTACGATGGCATCTGGGCCTATGCCTGTCTGCTGCATGTGCCGCGCGACGAACTGGGCAGCGTGCTCCGTCGGATTCATCGCGCGCTGAAGCCGGGCGGGCTGTTCTATGCCAGCTTCAAGGCCGGCGAGGCAGAAGGTCGCGACAGGCTCGCTCGCTACTACAACTATCCTTCCGAAGATTGGCTGCGCGCGCGCTATGCCGAGGCCGGCCCGTGGGATGCGCTGACCGTCGAGCGCAGCGAAGGCAAGGGGTTCGATCAGGAGCTCGCCAGCTTCCTTCACCTCTCGGCGCGCAAGCCGGTGACTGCGCCGCGCTGAACCCCCACCGTCATTCCGGGGCGCGCCACCGGGTCCGGCCTTTGGCCGGCCCGATGACAGGCTCCGCGCGAACCCGGAATCTGACGCCGGCACGGCTTGGCTTCCGTATCGCAGACCATCTCGGGATTCCGGGTTCGCGAGCTGCGCTCGCGCCCCGGAATGACTCGTGGAGGGGGCGTTCTCAACCGAGGACCGGCGTGCTTATATCGTTGCCTCGCATCACGACTGTATCGGAGGCGGCATGACGGCAGCGCCTGTTCTGGTGATCCTGAGCGCGGCGACGGCGCTCGGGCTGTATCTCTTGCTGTTGGTTCTGCGCGGCGAGCGCAAGCAGGGGCTGGTGGCGCTGCATCTGTTGCTCGGCTTCGGCGGCCTCGAGACCTTGGTGATGCTGCTGCACGGCACGCCGGACGGCGCCACGGCCGCCGGGAGCCTCTCGTTCGGCAAGGTCGCGGCTGGGCTGTTCGCCGTCTCGGCGTTCTCCGGCTTCATCGCCGCGCTGGCACGTCGCTCGCCAGTCGCCGCCAACGTGCTGCTCGGCACCCACGTCACCGTGGGGCTCGCCGGATTTGCGCTGGTGCTCGCTTGGGTGACGGCGACGTAGCGACAGGGAGGCCGTCATGGCGTTCACCCGGATCGGTGCTTCGCGCCGTCCGAGTGCTCCTCGCAATTGACGTGGAGGGCCCGTTTTACGACCGTACCCGGACGTAGCTGCCGGGCGCATCCTCGATCGGCGGGAAGGCGTCGTTGCCGATGGCTCGGGCTGGGACGCGATCGGAGTCGAATTGCTCGATCCATGCTCGCCAATCCGGCCACCACGAGCCCTTGTGTTCCTCCGCGCCCTTCAACCATTCGGCGACCGAGCCGGCGTGAATGTTGTCGTTGGTCCAGAACTGGTACTTGTTCGCCGCCGGCGGATTGATCACGCCGGCGATGTGGCCGGAGCCGGACAGCACATACTTCACGGGACCGCCGAAAAACTGCGAGCCGTACAGCACCGACTCGGCCGGCGCGATGTGGTCCTCGCGGGTGGCGAGGTTGTAGATCGGCACCTTGACCTTGGCGAGATCAAGCTGGGTGTCGTCGAGCACCATGGTGCCGGCCGACAGCTTGTTCTCTAGGTAGCAGTTGCGCAGATAGTAGGAGTGGTTCGCCGCCGGCATCCGCGTCGCGTCGGAATTCCAGTGCAGCAGGTCGAACGCCGAAGGCGGTTGTCCCTTCAGGTAGTTGTTCACGACGTAGGACCAGATCAGGTCGTTCGACCGTAGCATGTTGAAGGCCATCGCCATCTTGGCGCCTTCGAGCACGCCGGTATCGCGCATGTCGCGCTCCAGCGCCGAGATTTGCTCCTCGTCGACGAACACGGTGAGGTCGCCCGCATGGGTGAAGTCGACCTGCGTGGTGAGGAACGTCGCCGAGGTGACGCGCTGCCGCCGCCGCTCGGCGAGCCAGGCGAGGGTGGCGGCCAGCAGGGTGCCGCCGACGCAATAGCCGATGGTGTGCACCTTCAATTCGCCGGTGATCTTCTCGATCACGTCCATCGCGGCGAGCGGGCCGAGCTTCATGTAGTCGGCGAAGCTCTTGTCGCCCAGCGTCTTGTCCGGGTTGACCCAGGAGATCACGAACACCGTGAGTCCCTGGTCGACGCAGAACTTGATGAAGGACTTCTCCGGCTTGAGGTCGAGGATGTAGAATTTGTTGATCCACGGCGGCACGATCAGCAGCGGCGTGCGCAGCACCGTCTCGGTCGACGGCGTGTACTGGATCAGCTGCATGATCTCGTTCTGGAAGATCACCTTGCCGGGCGTGGTGGCGATGTTGACGCCGACCTCGAGATTGGCCGGGTCGGACTGCCGGATCTTCAGATGGCCTTTGCCGGCGACGATGTCCTCGGCCAGCATCTTCATGCCGCGCACCAGATTGTCGCCGTTGTTCTCCAGCGTGTGGCGCGTCAGCTCCGGGCTGGTCGGCACGAAGTTGGAGGGCGCCAGCGCGTTGGTGATCTGCTGGATGTAGAACGCCGCCTTCCTCTTGGTGTGCGGATCGAGGCCGTCGGCTTTCTCGACCAGCTCGTTCGCCCATTGCGAGGTGAGCAGATAGGCCTGCATCAGGAAATCGTAGAACTGGTTCGTGCGCCAGGACGGATCGGCGAACCGCTTGTCGCGCGGCGGCGGCTCGATCGTCGGCTCGACTTTCTCGCCGGTCAGTTTGCGCGAGGCGTTGCCCCAAAGGTCGAGATAAGACTTGCCGAGCTTGGCCTGCAGTTCGGCGGCTCGCGCCTGGTCTGACGTCCAATACTCGGCGACGCGGGTGAGGGTTTTGACCATTTCGGAGAGTTCGGCCGGCGGTTGTCCGTTGGACATCGGTTCGCGCGGCTTCAGCATCGTCGCCAAGGCCTGGCCGCCGGACTCCATCGCCTGCGCCAGATTGCGCGCGAAAGCCTCTGGATCGAACTTCTTCGCAGTCGCTGTTTCTGGTAGCATGTCGGTCATCGGCGGACGCTTCACTCTGTTCGAATTTTTGATACGCTTTTCACGTTATGCCATCGATGATGACATAGTTCGGTAAATCTCGCTGAATTCGATGTGCTGCAGTGCGTCATTGCGCTTGATTTAGCCACATTGGCATCTCACTGACGTAGCATGGTGCAGGTGGGCTTGTTGCGGGAATAAGGTTTTACGGCGCTTCGGGTTCGGATATTTGACGATTAATGCTTCGGCGTGCGACCAGTCGCCGCCGCAAGGTCGAGGATGGGTTTTGCAGGTCAAGCGACAGACGGGAACGATGCCGATCCGGACGCTGCGCCACCTTGGCGCAGGGCGTGGCCGCGCGGCTGTGCTGTTGGTCGCGCTCGGGTTCGGCACGCTCGGCCTCGGCGGATGCTCGATTTCGGTGTCGGATATGCCGATACTGGGTGGCAGTGAACGGGCAGAGCAGCCGAAAGACCAGCAGGGCTTCCCCGCCGTCAATGATCTGCCCGCGAACCGCGACGAAGCCGTGCTGGCTCCCGCCGAACGCAACAAGATCGAGCAGGAATTGATCGCCGCCCGCGAGCGCCAGGCGGCCTCGAACGCCAATGCCAGCGCCGCGCCGGCCAAGCCGGCCGCCGCCAAATAGTCGTCAACGTCGCCGGTGCACGAACGGCGGCGGTGGCAGATCACCGTTCGCAGGCCGGCGCAGCACAAACACCGTCCTCGACCTGATCCGCCGCAAAATCGTGCGATTAAGAGCGTTTCTGCGCCTGAATCGGATTCCCCTCCGATCAAGAACGCGGTAACGATCCAGCCGCACCCCGGAGTCGAGGACCATGGAAGAATTCTACCGCATCCGCCGTTTGCCGCCTTACGTGTTCGAACAGGTCAACCGGGCCAAGGCGGCCGCGCGGAACGCCGGGGCCGACATCATCGACATGGGGATGGGCAATCCGGACCTGCCGGCGCCGCCGCATGTGCTGGAAAAGCTCAAGGAAGTTCTCGGCAAGCCGCGCACCGACCGCTATTCGGCGTCCCGCGGCATCACCGGGCTGCGCAAGGCCCAGGCCGCCTATTATGAGCGCCGGTTCGGGGTCAAGCTGAACCCCGACACTCAGGTGGTGGCCACCCTCGGCTCGAAGGAAGGCTTCGCCAACGTCGCCCAGGCGATCACCGCGCCCGGTGATGTCGTGCTGTGCCCGAACCCGAGCTACCCGATCCACGCCTTCGGCTTCCTGATGGCGGGCGGCGTGATCCGCTCGGTGCCGTCCGAGCCGACCCCAGAGTTCTTCGCTGCCGCCGAGCGGGCGATCATTCATTCGATCCCCAAGCCGATCGCGATGATCGTCTGCTACCCGTCGAACCCGACCGCCTATGTGGCGTCGCTCGACTTCTACAAGGACCTGGTCGCGTTCGCGAAGAAGCACGAGATCTACATCCTGTCCGATCTCGCTTACGCCGAGGTGTATTTCGACGACGCCAACCCGCCGCCCTCGGTGCTGCAGGTGCCGGGCGCGATGGACGTCACCGTCGAGTTCACCTCGATGTCGAAGACGTTCTCGATGGCCGGCTGGCGAATGGGCTTCGCGGTCGGCAACGAGCGCATCATCGCGGCGCTGGCGCGGGTGAAGTCGTATCTCGACTACGGCGCCTTCACGCCGGTGCAGGTCGCCGCCACCGCGGCGCTGAACGGCCCCGACGACTGCATCAAGGAGATGCGCGAGACGTACAAGAAGCGCCGCGACGCGCTGGTCGAGAGCTTCGGCCGCGCCGGCTGGGAGATCCCGCCGCCGCAGGCCTCGATGTTCGCCTGGGCGCCGTTGCCGCCGGCGTTCCGCGAGATCGGCAGCATGCAGTTCGCCACCCTGATGGTGGAGAAGTCCGGCGTCGTGGTGTCGCCCGGTGTCGCCTTCGGCGAGCACGGCGAGGGCTACGTCCGCATCGCGATGGTGGAAAACGAGCAGCGTATCCGCCAGGCTGCGCGCGGCGTCCGGCGCTTCCTTGAAAGCGGCGTCGAAACGTTGCACAACGTGGTTCCTCTCGCCACCAGGCGGTAGGACCCGGTTCCCGGAGGCCGCGTTCGCCGGCCTCCGTTTTCAGCAGACTTCAGACGACAGGTTCGGCGCCGATGGACGCGCTCAGAGTAGGTATTGCGGGTCTCGGCACCGTAGGCGCCGAAGTGGTCCGTGTCATCGAACGGCAGCAGCGGACGCTCGCGGCTCGCTGCGGTCGGCCGATCCGCGTGGTCGCCGTGACCGCCCGGTCGAAGACCAAGAAGCGCGGGCTCGACCTGCGCGGTATCGCCTGGGCCAAGAGCCCGCTGGCGCTCGCCACCGATCCCAACATCGACTGTTTCGTGGAACTGATCGGCGGCGCCGGTGATCCGGCCGGACCGGCGATCGAGGCGGCCCTGGCTGCCGGCAAGTCGGTGGTCACCGCCAACAAGGCGCTGGTCGCCAAGCACGGCTTGAAGCTGGCCGCGCTCGCTGAAAAGCACGCGGTGGCTCTCAACTACGAGGCCGCCGTCGGCGCCGCGATCCCGGTGATCAAGACGCTGCGCGAAGGCCTGGCCGGCACCGATATCGAGCGCGTCTATGGCATCCTCAACGGCACCTGCAACTACATCCTGACCCGCATGGAGCAGGAGGGGCTGTCGTTCGACGCCTGCCTCGCCGATGCGCAGCGGCTCGGCTATGCCGAGGCCGACCCGACTTTCGACATCGACGGTCACGACACCGCACAGAAGCTGTCGATCCTCGCCAGCCTGGCGTTCGGCACCAAGGTGTCGGAGAGCTCGGTCTATGTCGAAGGCATCCGCTCGATCACCCCGGAGGATCTGCGCGCCGCCGACGATCTCGGCTATCGCGTCAAGCTGCTCGGCGTCGCTGTGCGCACCGCCAAGGGCATCGAGCAGCGCGTCCACCCGACCATGGTGCCGAAGGCGTCGTCGATCGCGCAGGTGATGGGCGTCACCAATGCGGTGTCGATCGATGGCGACGGCATTGCGCCGATCACGCTGGTCGGCGCCGGAGCCGGCTCGGCCGCGACCGCCTCGGCGGTGGTCGCCGACATTGCCGATGTTGCCCGCGGCATCCGCGCCGAACCGTTCGGCCGGCCTGTGGCCAAGCTCGCCGCCATCAGCAAGGCGCCGATGCAGCGCCACGAGGGCGGCTATTATCTGCGCCTGCTGGCGCGCGACCACGCCGGCACCGCGGCAACCATCGCCACCCGGCTCGCCGAACAGGAAATTTCGATTGAATCGATCGTGCAGCGGCACGCGGCGTCCACGACCGACGGAGCCGGCACGCCGGCCAAGTCGTCGCCGGTGCCGGTGATCCTGATCACTTACGCGACCAGCGAGGATGCGGTGCGCCGCGCAATCCAGGCTGTGCAGCGCGACAAGGTGATCAGCGGCCGGCCGCAGGTCATCCGCATCGAGAAGAATTAGTTACGTCAGGGACAGTGTGCCTGCGCCGCTGGGGCGTGGGCGGAGTTTTGAGGAGAGGCCGATGTCGACCACCATTTCCGTTCCGCCGCAATTGTTGCTGGAGCGCATTCTGACGCTCGAGATCGTGCGCGTGACGGAGCGTGCGGCGGTGTCGGCGGCCCGCCTGCGCGGCCACGGCAACGAAAAGGGCGCCGACCAGGCGGCGGTCGACGCGATGCGTCGCGAGCTCAACAAGATGCCGATCGAAGGCACCGTCGTGATCGGCGAGGGCGAGCGCGACGAAGCGCCGATGCTGTTCATCGGCGAGAAGGTCGGCGCCGGCATCGACGGCGGCCCCAAGGTCGACATCGCGGTCGACCCGCTCGAAGGCACCACGCTGTGCGCCAAGAACATGCCGGGCTCGATCGCCACCATGGCGATGGCGGAAGGCGGCACGCTGCTGCACGCGCCCGACGTCTACATGCAGAAGATCGCGATCGGCCCGGGCTACGACAAGAACCTGATCGACATCGACGCGTCGCCGGAAGACAACATCCAGCGCCTGGCGAAGGCCAAGGGTGTGCCGACTCACGGCGTCACCGTGCTGGTGCTGGACCGTCCGCGCCATGCCGAGCTGATCGCCAAGATCCGCGCCACCGGCGCCGGCGTGCAGCTGATCACCGACGGCGACGTCGCCGGCGTGATCCATTGCGCCGATCCGGAGAACACCGGCGTCGACATCTACATGGGCACCGGCGGCGCGCCGGAAGGCGTGCTGGCTGCTGCGGCGCTGCGCTGCATCGGCGGCCAGATGCAGTGCCGTCTGCTGCTCGACACCCACTCCAAGCGCAACCGCGCCGAGTCGATGGGCATCGAGGATCCGAACTTCGTGTATCAGATCGAGGACATGGTGAAGGGCGACTGTCTGTTCGCCGCCACCGGCGTCACCGACGGATCGCTGCTGTCGGGCGTCAAGTTCCGCAAGGACGTGATCCAGACCGAGACCGTGGTGATGCGCTCGGTGACCGGCACCGTGCGCTACATCAAGGCCGATCACCGCCAGTTCGAGAAGTTCCACCTCGATTGAGGAGCGTCGTCATGGCCGTCCTGATCCGTCCTGTCGGCCCTGACGAACGTGCCGCCTGGGAACCGCTCTGGGCCGGCTACCTCGACTTTTATCAAGCAACGCTCGCGCCCGGGACCAATGACGTCACCTGGGCCCGATTCCACGATGACGCCGAGCCGATGTATCTGCTCGGCGCCTATGTGGACGGCAAGCTCACCGGCATCGTTCAGTTCATCTATCACCGCTCGTGCTGGACGGCGGGCGACTACTGCTATCTGCAGGATCTGTTCGTCGACAACAGTGCCCGCGGACTCGGCCTCGGCCGCAAGCTGATCGAGGCGGTGTACGCCCGCGCCAAGGCCGACGGCTGCAGCCGCGTGCACTGGCTGACGCAGCCCGGCAACACCACCGCGCGCCTGTTGTACGACCGCATCGCCGACGATTCCGGCTTCATGCAGTATCGGAAGTTGTTTTAGGTCGTCATTCCGGGGCGACCGCAGCGCAGCTGCGGGCGAACCCGGAATCTCAAGCCTGGTTCTTGCCGATCGAGATTCCGGGTTCGCGCGGAGCCTGTCGTCGGGCCGGCCAAAGGCCGGACCCGATGGCGCGCCCCGGAATGACAACGATAGGGCGAACAAGAACAAGCAGGCATGATGGCTGAATGCGTAGCAAGGGAGAGAAACAATGGCCGCAAGAGCCGAAACGACTGATGTTCAAGCCCTGATCTTCGACGTGTTCGGCACCGTGGTCGACTGGCGCAGCAGCCTGATCGAGGACTTCACCACCTGGTCGAAGACGCGCGGTATCAGCGGCGATTGGACCGGGCTGGTCGACGCCTGGCGGCAGGCTTACGTGCCGTCGATGGACGAAGTGCGCAAGAACCCGTCGCGCGGCTTTATCAAGCTCGATGATCTGCACCGCCGCTCGCTGGAGCAACTCGCGCCGCAGTTTGGTTTGACGGGCCTCAGCGACGAAGAGTTGAATTACATCACCACAGGCTGGCATCGCCTGAAGCCGTGGCCGGACGTGATCTCCGGACTGACGCGGCTGAAGTCGAAGTTCATTATCAGCCCGTTGTCGAACGGCAATGTCGGCCTGCTGACGCGGATGGCGAAGAACGGCGGGCTGCCGTGGGATCTGATCCTTGGCGGCGACGTGTTCGGGCACTACAAGCCCGATCCCGAAACCTATCTGGGCGCCGCAAAGCTGCTCAACCTGCCGCCCGAGCAGGTGATGATGGTCGCCGCCCACAACAATGATCTCGCCGCCGCGCAAAAGCTCGGGCTCAAGACTGCGTTCATTCCGCGTCCGACCGAGTACGGGCCGCTGCAGAAGCTCGACTTCGAGGCGACCGGCGACTGGACCGTGGTGGCGAACGATCTCAACGGAGTGGCCGACGCGCTGGGCTGCTGAACTCTTCGGCGACGTCCACGAGGACGGCGTCATCCTGAGGCGCCGCCGCGCAGCGCGGCCTCGAAGGATGGGTCGCTGAAGCGGTGCCCGCCGCCGCATCCTTCGAGGCTCGCCCTGCGGGCGAGCGCCTCAGGATGACGGCTCAGTGCAGCTGCATTCCGGCACAGTTTGCCTGTTGCTCAACTCGTGCTTATCTGCGCTGACCATGACGCTTCCTGCATCCGCATTGCCGCCTGAACCGGTGTCGGCGTTTCTCGGCGTGACCCGGTCCGCGACCGGCAAGCTGTGGCGTGACCGGCTGGATGCGCGCGGCACGGCGCGGGCGCAGGCGATCGCGCAGCGCTATCAGTTGCCCGAGATGCTGGCGCGGGTGCTGGCCGGACGCGGCGTCGAGATCGACGCGGTGTCCGATTTCCTCGATCCCACCATCCGCAAGCTGATGCCGGACCCGGCGACGGTGACGCAGATGGAGGCTGGCGCGAAACGAATCGCCGACGCCGCGTCGCGCGGCGAGAAGGTGGCGATCTTCGGCGACTACGACGTCGATGGCGCGACCTCGTCGGCGTTGCTCGCCTGGCATCTGCGGCATTGCGGGCTCGACCCGCTGATCCACATTCCCGACCGCATTTTTGAAGGCTACGGGCCGAACGTCGACGCCATTCGCGGGCTCGCGGACAAGGGCGCGACGCTGCTGGTCACGGTCGATTGCGGCACCACCAGCCTCGAGCCGCTGGCCGAAGCGCGGCGGCTCGGCATGAGCGTGGTGGTGATCGATCATCACCAGACTGCCGACGAACTGCCCGAGGTCGAGGCGCTGATCAACCCGAACCGGCCCGACGACCTGTCCGGTCTCGGCCATCTCGCCGCCGTGGGCCTGGTGATGATGACGCTGGTCGCGGTCAATCGCGAGTTGCGGCATCGCGGTTTCTGGAGCGTCGAGAGGCCGGAGCCGAACCTCCTCGACATGCTGCATCACGTCGCGCTCGGCACCGTCGCCGACGTCGCGCCGCTGATCGGGCTAAACCGCGCGTTCGTCGCCAAGGGACTGATCGCGCTGCGCCGGCGCGACCATGTCGGTCACACAGCGCTGATGGACGTGGCACGGCTCAACGGCCCGCCGGACGTTTTCCATCTGGGTTTCATGCTCGGTCCGCGGATCAACGCCGGCGGCCGGATCGGCCGCGCCGATCTCGGCGTGCGGCTGCTGCTCGAGGGAGACGTGTCGGAAGCGGCGCGGATCGCCGCCGAACTCGACCGCCTCAACACCGAGCGCCGGGTCATCGAACAACAGGCCGAAGCGCAGGCGGAGGCCGAGGCGATCGCGTCGCTCGGCCTCGAGGATAAAGGCGCCGTGATCGTCACCGCGTCGGAAGGCTGGCATCCCGGCGTGGTCGGGCTGGTCGCGTCGCGGCTGAAAGAGAAGTTCGGTCGGCCGGCGTTCGCCATCGCGCTGGAGCCAGGCGGCATCGGCACCGGCTCCGGCCGCTCGATCGGCGGCGTCGATCTTGGCCGCGCGGTGCGGCAGGCGGTGAACGAGGGCATCCTGATGAAGGGCGGCGGCCACGCGATGGCGGCCGGCGTCACGCTGCGCAAGGAAAGGCTCGCCGAATTCCGCGGCTGGCTGGAAAACGCGCTCGCCGCCGATGTCGCCAAATCGCGCCACGTCAACGAACTGTCGATCGACGGCGCCGTGTCGGCGCGCGGCGTGACGCCGGAATTCGCCGCCACGCTCAACCGCGCCGGGCCGTTCGGCGCGGGCAATCCCGAGCCGGTCATCGCGCTGCCGGCGCATCAGCTGGTCTATGCCGACGAGGTCGGGCAGGCGCATCTCCGGCTGCGCTTCAAGTCCGGCGACGGCGCGATCGTCAACGGCATTGCGTTCCGCAGCGTCGGCCAGAAGCTCGGCCAGGCGCTGACCGAGAACCGCGGCCAGACTCTGCACGTCGCGGGCTGTCTCTCGGTCGATCGCTGGCAGGGCGCCGAGCGCGTGCAGTTTCGCGTCCTCGACGTCGCGGTGCCCGATCCCGGTCCGACGATGATCAGGTGAGTTGTCGGCCTGAATCGTGATCGGCGAGATACTCCAAGATCGTTCAATAAAACCGTGCCCCCATCGGTGATGTTCGTCGCAACAACATCACGGTGGGAGTTTCGATGTCCTCGTCCGGTTCATATCAAGCGCTGTGGCCTGGCGGGACACCGGCAGTCGAGCTGTTCTCTCCTGCGAGGCGGCCCACCGATCTGAACGGCCTGCGCTTCGCGTTCGTGTGGGACTACCTGTTCCGCGGCGACGAGATCTTTGCGATCCTGGAACGGACGCTGCGCGCAAAGTATCCCGACGCCGTGTTCTTCGGACACGACCTGTTCGGCAACACGCTCGGCGCCGACGATCACAAGGTCCTTGCCGAACTACCAGCCAAGCTGGCCCAACATCGGATCGACGTCGTCATTTCCGGCATCGGCTGCTGCGGCGCGTGCACGCCCGCCGTCGTGAGAGCGAGCGCTGTCATCGAGAAGGCCGGCATCCCGACCGCATCGCTGGTGTGCGAGGGTTTTGCCGGGCAGGCGCGCGCAGTCTCTCCCGGCCTCGGCTGTTCGTGGCTTCCCATCGTGGAAATGCCCGCTTACGTCGACAACCTGACCGATGACGAACTCGACCACATGGTGGTGTCTCATACCACGGACGCCGTGGTCCGCAGCCTGACCGAGACCCCGTCGAAACTGGAGGCCGTTGTCGGCATGTGCGGGCCGGCGACGGTCGTCGCCACCGGCGATTTCGCGGCGATCAACGAGAAATTCAGCAACGAAGGCTGGTCCGACGGCCTGCCGATCGTGCCACCGACCAGACAGCTGGTCGAAGAATTCATGCGGTTCACGCCCGAGCCACCGGAGAAGCTGATCGGCTGTGTGCAGCCATCCGGCGCGGGGGTGACGCCGTGGAATGTGGCCGTGAACGGAGCCATGGCTGGCTGTGCACCGGCCTACATGCCGATCCTGATGGCGATCGCCGAAATCATCGTCGATCCCAACTACGGTGTCGAGCACAGCGGCGACACCACGGGAGGCGATCCATTGATCATCCTGAGCGGTCCGATCGTCCGCTCGCTCGGGTTCAATTGCGGCGCAGGCGTGCTGCGTGAGGGAACGAGAGCCAACTCGACGGTAGGGCGTTTTCTGCGGCTGTTTCTTCGCAATGTCGTCGGGCTGCGCCCCGGCGGCGGCGACAAATGCACGTTCGGTCACTCCGCGCGGGCGGTGCTCGCCGAGTCCGGACAAGAGGTCGACAAACTCGGCTGGACGACGTTTGCGGAACGGCGCGGGTTCGCCAAGGACACCAATGTCGTCACCATCGGGCGCTTCACCGGCGACACCGTGGTGGGCTCCATCTATGGCCGCGATCCTGATGCGATCGTGATGTATCTGGCCGACGGCCTCGTTCGCCAGAATTCCTGGGAGCTGTGCTTCACCGCCGGCCTCGCGCCGGGCACACAGCGGCCGCTGTTGGCGATTAGTCCGATGGTCGCAAAAACTCTGGCCAAGGCCGGATGCGATCTCGCGGATCTGCAGCAAAGGCTGTTTCGCCACGCGCGGCTTCCGGCGTCGAAATTCGAGACCTACATCGGAAGCTGGTCGAACACGGTGCCGGGTCGTCGTACCTTGCGGCAACTACATCGGGACGGGCTCGCCTCCGTGCAATTTGCGGAAAGCGACGACCCCGGCCGCCTCGTTCCGATCGTCGAACGGGCCGAGGACATCCTGATCGTCGTCGCCGGCGATCCGTATCGGTCCAATGCGATGGCATTTGGTAGTAACGGGCTGCACGGCTTCCCGACCAGTCGGGAAATAACAACCGTCTGATCGGCCGCGCCGGTCGAGCGGCATTGCGAGGGTTACACCAACGTCCTCAGCACCGACGACGGATGCATCAGGTGGTCCTTCCTGAAGCGTCCCGGCGTCATGCCCGTCAGCCGCTTGAATGCGCGCGTCATGTGAGCCTGATCGGCAAACCCGGTCGCGAGGGCTGCATCGGCGACGGCTTCTCCCTTCGACAGCAAGGCGAGGCTGTGCTGCAGTCGCCGCTGCAGATGCCAGGCGTGGGGAGAGATGCCGACGATCCGCGTGAAGCAGCGGACCAGAAGAAAGCGATCGACCCGAGCGACCGCGGCCAGATCGGCCAGCGTCACATTGCGATCAAGGTGCGCGGCGAGATAGGCCTTGCACGTTTCGACGGCGCGTAGTTCCGCCGTGCTGTGCGAGGCCGCCGGCGGAAGTCGGGTATGCCTCGCGAAGAAATTGTCGAGCAGATCGAACAGGGCTTGCTCCTGCTGAAGGTTCGAGCCCGTGTTCATGCTACCGAGCAGGCAGCGAAACAGGTGCCCGGTTGTCTCGTCGGAGATCACCGTGTCGCAGAGAAAGCGGGCGCCGTCGGGACGATGCTGTTCGAGCACTTTCGATGGAATAGTGATGGTCGCGTAGCACCAGCCGCCTTCCGCCGCGGGCTCGGCCGAGTGTGCTTCGTCGGGAGGTACGGCGACGATTTTGCCGGCGTCCGCGCAATGATCCACGCCGCGATAGCGCAGGGCCTGCGCGCCATCGCTGAACAGCGATAGCATCAAGCCGTCGTGGCTGTGGCGTGGCAGCACGTGATTGCGAAATCTGCCGGCCACGAGTTCGACATCACCCAACTGGTGAAGCTTGAGCCCGCGCGGAACAGCGTCGTGTATGGCCATGGCCTCAGCTTAGCCGGGCTGGACCAGCAAACAAGGGCCTCGCGTCACGTCGGTGATAATCCAAGAACGTTCAAGCGTCCGGGCCGCTGCCGTGCATATGTCCGTCAGTTGCCGGCCGCTCGATGCGCCGTTGCGCCGCCGGTTGCTACTTATGTGGGCGATGTGATCAATAACCGGACGGAGCTGACGATGTCCCTGTCTTTCTCGCTGTTGCGGGCCGTGCTTCTGACGGCGTCCCTGGCGCTGACGACCACATGCCCGGCGGAGGAGGCGCCGCTCCGCATCGGCGTGCTCAACGATCAGTCGAGCAGCACGGCCGATGTCACCGGCTCCGGCTCGGTGGTCGCTGCGCGCCTGGCTATCGAAGACTTTGGTGACCGGGTTGCCGGCCGCCGCATCGAACTGATGTGGGCAGATCATCAGAACCGCAGCGACATTGCGGCGGGGATCGCGCGGCGTTGGATCGATGTCGATCAGGTCAGTGCCATCGTCGACGGCGGCACCTCGGCTGCGGCTCTGGCGATTCAGGACATCGTTAGGGAAAAGCAGAAGGTCGCGATGTTCTCCGGGCCGGCGACGTCCGATCTCACCGGCAAAGCCTGTTCGCCGTTCGGCTTTCACTGGACGTACGACACCTACGCGCTCGCCAGCACAGTTCCCCGGGCGATGGCCAAGTCCGGCGCCGACACCTGGTTCTTCATCACCAGCAACTACGCATTCGGCCACGCCCTCGAACGCGATGCGACGGCCGCCATCAAGCGAGCCGGCGGAAAGGTGCTGGGTGGCGTCCGGCATCCGCTGGGGACGGCCGATTTCTCGTCGTTCCTTCTGCAGGCGCAAGCTTCGAAGGCGCAGATCATCGGCCTTGCAAATTCCGGCGACGACTCGCTCAACACGATCAAACAAGCTGGCGAGTTCGGCATCGTCGAGGGCGGTCAAAGGATTGCCGGGCTGTTGCTGCTCATCAACACCGTCCACGGGCTCGGTCTCAAAGCCGCGCAAGGCATCATTATCGCGGAGGCGTTCTACTGGGATATGGACGATGCAACGCGCCGCTTCTCAGCACGGTTCGAAGCTCTCGCCAAGAAGAAGCCGAACATGATTCAGGCGGGCGTCTACAGTGCGGTGCTGCACTATCTGAAGTCGGTTCAGAAAGCAGGCTCGATCGATGGTCCCACCGTGTCGGATGTGATGCGGTCGCTGCCGGTCGACGATTTCATGAGCAAGAACGTCACGATCCGCGGCGATGGGCGCGTCATGCGCGACATGCACCTGTTTCAGGTGAAGACTCCCGCAGAGTCGAAGGCGCCGTGGGACTACTACAAGTATCTGTCGACCGTGCGCGGCGAGGACGCCTTCAGGCCGGTGGCGGAAAGCGAGTGCGCGTTGCTCAAATGAGCACGGCGCGGCAGACTTGCCGCTCTAAGTACAGATCTCGCCCTGCATCACCTTTTCGCGGAACAGCTCCACCGCCTTCGGGTTGAGCGCTCCTTCATCGGGCAGCACCAAAGCGAGGTCCGTTGGGGCCAGGAAGGCGAACTGGCGGCCCCATTCGTAGACCCAGGCCAGCCCGTCCTGAAACATCACCTCGTCGTCGTAGCGCGGCAGGCGGCCCGAGCGCGCCTCGGCGAAGCCGCGGCGGAACGCCGTGTTCCAGACGATCTCCTCGAGCGGAGCCTGAAAGGTTTCGGCCTGGGGGCGTACGTCGGTCACGGCACGATCCAGCGGCAAATCCGGCAATGGGGGCGGAGGCGGGGAGTATCCCATGCCTCCGGCCGATCCGCATTCGGACTTTTGGCCGAGTGGCTCATGGCTGCGGCGGCGTGCGGCCGGGCAGCAGCGCCAGCGGCGTCAGCCGGCGGATCGCTGGGCGGACCGCGCGGCGAAAGCCGGGATTGTGCAGCAGGATGCCGCCGACCAAACCGATGAAGCATCCGAGAACGGTGTCGATGAAGCGCGCCTCGATGATCGCGCCGGGGACTGCGTGGCCGAGCGATGCGGCGTCGGCGAGGAAGATGGTGAGCGGCGTGATGAAGATCACCGCGAAGCCGTAATGCCGGATCACGGCGGTCTCGATCACGAAGCTGAGCGTCATGATCGAGAGCGCGATGCTCCATTTCTCCAGCGGCAGCGACAGCAGCACGGCCGCGACACCAAGGCCGATCGCCGTGCCGAGGATGCGATGGAGCTGGCGATTCCAGATCGCGCGGATCGACAGGCCCTGGATCACAGCCAGGCAACTCACCGGCACCCAATACGGCCGGTCGAGCTGCAGCGCCTGCGCCAACGCGAGCGCGACACCGACGACGGCTCCGATGATCACCGAGTCGAGCACGACGACATCGAAGTCGAACGGCTGCAGCGGCTCCACTGGCGTGGGAGTCCGGATGCGCAGTGCGATCAGCGAATACACGAATGCGATCTGGGTCGCGAGCAGGCTGCCGAGTGCGAACAGCCCGGCCTTGAGCGGCAACTGCATCAGGTCGCTCGGCGTGTAGGCGGCGATCGACGCGGCCATCACGAAGAACAGGCTGCCCGGTGGGCCGACCCGATAATAGCGGCAGACCATCGTCACCAGGATAGCAATCAGCGTGATCGCCGGCACCAGCAGGAACGGCAGCAGATGCACGATCAGCCCGACGACGTAGCAGCCGAGAAAGCCGAACGCGCAGGCCATCATCGTCACCATGCGATGGTGCAACGGGGTGCGTGGCAGATATAGAAACGCCATGCCGCCGAGCGACGAGATCAGGCCGTAGTCGAGATGATCGAAATAGGCGCCGATCAGCATCGGCACGCCGGCCGCGAGGGCGACCGAGGCGGGCATCTGCCAAGGGCGGTCGCTGGGATTGATGGTAACCAGCGCGCGCCACTCTTCGTGCGCCAGTGACTTCAGCCGGTGCCATGTCCAGTGATGTCGCATCTTTGCTTGGTCAGTTGCCTTGCCGCAGCCGCGCCAGCACCTTGAGGCCACCATAGCCGTCGGCGGGCGACAGGCCGGCCTTGGCCTGGAAGTCGCGCACCGCCTTCATGGTGTCGTTGCCGACGCGGCCGTCGGTGCCGCCGGTGTCGAAGCCGGCGCGGGTCAGGCGGGTCTGCATCTCCTGCACCTCGGCGAGCGTCATCGCGCGTTCGGAACCGGGGAAGGGCTGCGCGAACGGACCGCCGCCGAGGATGCGGTCGCCGAGATGGCAGATCGCCAGCGCGTAGTTCATCGACGGGTTGTAGCTGCGCACCGCGTAGAAATTCGGCCCGAGCAGGAATTGCGGGCCGCCCTGGACCGGCACCCACATCGTGGCGCTGGCCTGCGGATCCGGGAACGGCTCACCGTCGACCCGGCTGACGCCGGAGCGCGACCACGCCAGATAGGAGCGGCTGCCGCTGACCGCGCCGCCGGGGCCGCGCACCTCGTAGCCCCAATGCTCGCCGCGGTGATACTTGCCGCGGTTGATCAGATACTTCGCGGTCGAGCCAAGGGCGTCGTCGGGCCTGCCGAACGGCGACACGCGGCCGTCGCGGTCGTAGTCGATGCCGACATTGAGCCAGACTTCCGGCATCCATTGGGTGTGCCCCATGGCGCCGGCCCACGAGCCGCGCATCTCTTCCGGCGTCGACCAGCCCTTGTCGACGATCTTCAGCGCGTTGATCAGTTCGGTTTCCCAATAGGCCTTGCGGCGCGGCTCGTTCCAGGCGAGCGCTGCGAGCGAGGGAAACACCGGGCGCATGTGGTTCTGCTGCACCAGGGGATCGCCATAGGCGCTTTCGACGCCCCACAGCGCCAGCAGCGTCCCGCGCTCGACGCCGAAATCGCGTTCGATCCGTCCGAACAGCGCTTCGTTCTTCTTCAGCGCCTCGCGGCCGCTGGTCATGCGCCAGTCAGAGACGCGGCGGTTGATATACTGCCAGAGCTGCTCGTTGAATTCGGGCTGCTTCCGGAAGTTCTTGAACACGCTCATATCCGGCTCGAGCCGGCTCATCACGCGATCCCAGGTCTGTGGTGTAATGCCCTTGGCGAGCGCACGGGCGCGAAATCGCTCGCGCCAGTCGTCGAAGCCTGCCGGGGCGGCATGGGCGGCACGGGCCGCGAACGGCAACAGCGCGGCAGCGCCGAGCGCGGATTGCAGCAGGCTGCGGCGAGTTGGGAACCGGGAATCGAGCAAGGTCATGCCGGCCAGTCTAGCTGCTTCGCGCCACCCCGCCAAAACGGATCGCGGGTCTGAGCGCGCGCCGTGCATCACACCATCGACCGAAAGTTCCGGTGCGGCAGCGCGGCACAATGCCCGCGGGGGACCATCTTGCGCCGGTTGACCGCAAACCCAATTGGTGTGCGACCCTTCCTTTGTTTCCCAGCGGACCAAACACATGCCCATCGCTCAAGGCCCAGCTCGTAGGCGGATCAACGCTGTCGCATCGCCGGAGCGCGTCCGACTGGCCGCGTCGCAGACCCACTGGCTGTGGGGAGCCGCGCTGTGAGGCCGGTGTCGCCACGCCGCCTGCTGGTCGTGGTCAATCCCGGAAGCCGGTCCGGCGCACAGGCGATCGGGGTTGCCGGGGCGCGGCTCAGTTCGGCGGGATTTGACCTGGTGCTTTCGGCGCCTTGCAGCCGGCACGAGGTCGGACCCTGGATCGAGGCGCATGCCGATGGAGCGCAGGCGATCGTCGTCGCCGGCGGCGATGGTTCGCTCAACGCCGTGGCCGAGGCCGTGGTGAAGACGAAGTTGCCGCTCGGGATCATCCCGGCGGGCACCGCCAACGATCTCGCGCGGTCGCTCGGCCTGCCGCTCGACATGGAGGCGGCGGCGGATGTGATCGCCGCCGGCCACCGCAAGTTGATCGATGTCGGCGACGTCAATGGCCACAAGTTCTTCAACGTCGCCAGTGTCGGGCTCAGCGCCGATCTGGCGCGCGAGCTCAGCGGCGAGATCAAGCGCAAGTTCGGTCGCATCGGCTACGCGCTCACTGCCGCCAAAGTGCTCGGCAAAGCGCGGCCGTTTCGCGCCTCGATCGTGTCGGACGACGGCACAGTGCGGGTGCGCACGATGCAAGTCGCGGTCGGAAATGGCCGTTACTACGGCGGCGGCATGGCGGTCGAACAAACCGCCGAGATCGACGACGGTCAGCTCGATCTGTACTCGCTGGAGGTCGGCCGCGTCTGGAAATTGCTGGCGCTGGCCTATGACTTCCGCCGCGGTCGGCATGGCCTGTGGCGCGAGGTTCGGTCGGCCCGAGGCACGGCGTTCGAGGTGCGGACCCGCAAGCCGCGCCCGGTCAACGCCGACGGCGAGCTGGTGACCTTCACGCCGGCGCAATTCTCCCAGCTCCGCAAAGCGGTGACAGTGTTCGTGCCGCAGACCGCTGCGGACTGACGGGCGCTCAGGGTAGGCCGTTGTCCGGCCCGGCGCGGGCCACTGCCGGAGTCGTCGGGGTCGGCGTGAGATCGCGGCCGCGGCCGCCGATCAGCTTTTCATAGGACGCCACCAAGGTGGTGTAGGGGTTGACCCACAGCCAGCCATCCGGCGTGAACACCTGCACGTCGAAATGCAGATGGCGCGTGGTCCCGTTGGGGAAGTCGAGATAGTTGCCGACCACTCCGAAGCGCTCGCCTTCGGCGACGCGGCGGCCGTCCAGCACGCCGTCGCGATCAAGCTCGGCCGGATGCATGTGCATGTAGCGGAAGCGAATGTGCTCGCGGGTGGTGTTGACCAGCAGCGTCACCGCCTGCTGCCTGGGCGAGCGGATCAGCACACCGTCGCGCACCGCGACCACGCCTTGCTGTTTCACATCGCAGCCCGGCTGGTCGGGCAGGCAGGCGCCGGGGCGAATGTCCTGGCCCTGATGTCCGAACCCCATGGCGCACTGGCCGACGCCGAAGCTGCGGCTCTCGCAGAAATTGTCGCGCCACGGATAGGCGAACAAGCCGGCGCCGCCGCCGTCTTTTATCCTTGGCTTGTAGGATTGCGAGTGGGCGTAAGCGGGCGTGTGCTCGATCGGAAAGCGAATCTGGGCGTAGACGGTCGAGTCGGGCCGGCCGTCCTGCTTGCGGAAGCCGGAGCCGGGCAGGATTTCGCCGCTCGGCCAATACGTGAAGTCGGCCGACTGGGCGGCCGGGCGCTCCGCCGGCATGGCCGGGATGTCGCGCAGCGCGCGTTGCGGCGTGCCGCCGGCGAGGCGTAGCGCCTTCAAGAGATGCTCCGCCACCGGGTAAGCTTCCCGGCAGGCGAGGCGCCGTGCCTTCGGGACGGAGTCGAGGCACTGAACCGACACCACATAGGCGGCGCCGAAGCGGCTGAAGGCGTAGCGGACATGGCCTTCGCGAATGAAGCGGCGCAGATCGGGATATTGCGCAGTGAGGTCTTTGACCGGCTCACCCTTGGCGCCGAGCGGGTCGGCGATGTCGTAGATCAGGCTCGACCCGGTAATCTGAACCTCGACCGGCCGCGAGAAAACCCGCGGCGGCAGGCTATCGCCAAGGTTCCCATCCAGGGTGAACACGGCGTCGTAACCCGCTGGTCCTGCATCGAACATGCCGATCTCGAAGCCGGCTTGAGCGCTCCGCAATGCCGGGCTCTCCGGCCGCGGGTCCGGATCGCTTGCGAGCAGCGTCGCGGCATCGAGCGGGAGCAGCACCGGCACAGCGCTTTGTCCGATCGCCGGGAAGAAGCGGCCGGTGATGGCATTGAGCCGCACCCAGGCGGGCACGCGCCGCAGGCCGGCGGCCGGCAGATCCGGTCCGCTGCCCAAGCCGAACTCAACCGCGGCGGTCGGCGACGGTGCAACCTCGGCACGAAGCTGATCCAGCGCTTCGGCCCAATCGATCCGGAGTGCGGTGAGCGTCGGGGTGCTGAACTCTTCGCATTGCGCTGGCAGGGAAACGACGGCTGCGATCAGCAGCAGCGGCAAACCGAGCCGCGTGCGCAAACCTCTCCGACCGATTGCCCCAACGCCCAATGCGATCTGCCTCCTGTTCGTGCAGGAGGTAAATCTAGCGATATTTTAGGCGATTGGCCAAGTGCGGGGCCCACACAGGGTGAATGGACCTTGTCAAAAACAAAAGCCCGCCGGTTAACGGCGGGCTTCGATCTGGTTCGAACGATGAGGAAAAAGAGCCTCAGTCCTTGGCGCGCTCGACGTAGGAGCCGTCCTCGGTGAGCACCACGATGCGGGTGCCGGTGCCGATGTGCGGCGGGACCGCGGTGCGGACGCCGTTGGACAGCACGGCCGGCTTGTAGGACGAAGACGCGGTCTGGCCCTTGGTGACCGGCTCGGTGTCGACCACTTCGAGCGTGGCGCGCTGCGGCAGCGTGATGGCGACGGCGGTGGTGTCGTGCATCGACAGCTTCACCACCATGTTCTCCTGCAGATACGGCGCGGAGTTGCCGACGACGTCCTTGGTGACCTGAACCTGATCGAAGGATTCCGGCTCCATGAAGTGGAAACCTTCGCCGTCTTCATACAGGAAGGTGTAGTTGCGCTCTTCGATCGTGACCTTCTCGACCTGGTCGGTGGTCTTATAGCGCTCCGAGATCTTCACGCCGTCGCTGATTCGGCGCATTTCGATCTGGCTGACCGGAGTTCCCTTGCCGGGATGGATGTTTTCGGCGGACAGGACGACGTAAAGCTTCCCATCTTGCTCGAGGACGTTGCCCTTGCGAATAGAACTGGCGATGACTCTCAAAGGAATGTTTCCTGTGGTTCAGGTCCGGGCCCGATCCGGGCGTTGGTATCCCGAGGCCTGCGAAGCGGTTTCGGGCCGCAACATACCCATTTGGCCCGCTTATGCCAGCGTTTTGCGTTGTTTCGCCGGATCGACTTGAGATGCACGACCTAGCCGTCGCCTCGCCCTGGTGGGACCCTGCCAGGTATCTGGATCGCAAGCCGTTTTTGCGTGCGCGGGGCCGGATCACTGCGGCGGTGCGCGACTGGTTCGCGGCTGCGGAGTTTGCCGAGGTCGAGACCGCGATCCTGCAGCGCTCGCCCGGCAACGAAACGCATCTGCATGCGCCGAAAACCGAACTGCTCGATGCCGATGACGAGCGCCGGACGCTATACCTGCGGACGTCGCCCGAATTCGCCTGCAAGAAGCTGCTGGCCGCCGGCGAAGTGCGGATCTTCGAGTTCGCCCGGGTGTTTCGGGATCGCGAGCGCGGCCGGCTGCATCTGCCCGAGTTCACCATGCTGGAATGGTATCGCGCCGGCGAGCCCTATGAGGCGGTGATCGCCGACTGCGTCGCGCTGATCGGGTTGGCGGCGCGCATCACCGGCATCGGCACGTTCACGCATCGCGGCCGCAGTGCCGATCCGCTGGCGGCTCCAGAGCTGCTGAGCGTCGCCGCGGCGTTCGAACGTTTCGCCGGGATCGATCTGCTCGGCACCATCGCGGGCGGCAAAGGTGATCGCGATGCGCTGGCACGGGCGGCGGACGGCAAGGTGCGCGTGACGGCTGACGACACCTGGTCGGACATCTTCAGCAAGGTGCTGGTCGAACATGTCGAGCCGCGGCTCGGGGAAGGGCGGCTCACCGTGCTGCACGAATATCCGGCGCCCGAGGCGGCGCTGGCGCGGACCAAGGCCGGCGACCCGCGCGTCGCCGAGCGCTTCGAGGTCTACGCCTGCGGGGTCGAGCTCGCCAACGGCTTCGGCGAACTCACCGACGCCGCCGAGCAGCGGCTGCGCTTCACGGCCGAAATGGACGAGAAGCAGCGGCGCTATGGCGAGCGCTATCCGCTCGACGACGACTTCCTCGCCGCGGTGGCGCAGATGCCGGAGGCGAGCGGCGTCGCGCTTGGCTTCGACCGGCTGGTGATGTTGGCGACCGGCGCGAGCAGCGTCGATCAGGTGGTGTGGACGCCGCCGGCGGGCGAGGCATCATGAGCAAGGTGACGCGCCTGCAGCCGTCGACCGCCGCGACGCTGCGCCATGCTGGCGATCTGATCGCGCAGGGGCTTGTGCCCGCGAAGGCGCGCGATGACCTCGACCGCGTCGCGCAACGCTACGCCATCGCGCTGACGCCCGATGTCGCGGCGCTGATCGACCCCAACGATCCCGACGACCCGATCGCGCGGCAATACATCCCGCGGGTTGATGAACTGACATCGCTGCCGATCGAGCGCGCCGATCCGATCGGCGATGATGCGCATTCGCCGGTCGAAGGCATCGTGCACCGGCACCGCGACCGCGTGCTGCTCAAGCTGGTGCATGTCTGCGCGGTGTATTGCCGATTCTGCTTCCGCCGCGAGACGGTGGGACCGGGCAAGGACAACGCGCTGTCGCGTGAGGCGACCACGGCGGCGCTGGACTATATCCGCGCGCATCCGGAAATCTGGGAGGTGATCTTCACCGGCGGCGACCCGCTGGTGCTGTCGCCGCGCCGGCTGTCCGAGATCATGGCCGAACTCGCCACCATCCCGCATCTCAAGATCATCCGGTTCCACACCCGTCTGCCGGTGGTCGATCCGGCGCGGATTGATACGGCGCTGCTGCAGGCGCTGCGCGTGCCGGGCAAGACAGTGTGGATGGCGCTGCACGCCAATCATCCGCGCGAACTCACGCCGGCCGCACGCGCCGCGTGCGCACGTTTGATCGATGCGGGGATTCCGATGGTCAGCCAGTCGGTGCTGCTGCGCGGGGTGAATGACAATGCGGCGACGCTGGAGGCGCTGATGCGCGCCTTCGTCGAATGCCGGATCAAGCCATACTACCTGCATCATGCCGATCTCGCGCCCGGCACCGCCCACTTGCGTACGACTTTGGCCGAAGGCCAGGCGCTGCTCCGCGCGCTGCGCGGCCGCGTGTCCGGGCTATGCCAACCGGAATACGTGCTCGATATTCCGGGGGGCTACGGCAAAGCACCCGTCGGCCCCAACTATTTGGACGTCGGTGATGGAACCGAGGCGAATTCGCGCTATCATGTCGCGGACTATTGCGGTGACCTGCATCTCTATCCGCCCGAGACGAGCTGAGCGACGGTGGGCCGCAAGCCCAAGCTGGCAACCGCCGCGATCCGTGTGCGTTGTGCTCGCGCCGGGGCGGCGCAGGTTGCGGGGCGCGGAATAGTTCTCGACGGCGAGGGGACCAGTTCCCCCGTTGAAGAGCGGGCGATCAGAACAGACACCATGCCGCTGCATGGCGCCCTTGTTGCAAAGGAAAAACTGCCATGAAGACACTGATCATCGCCACCACCATCCTGACCCTCGCTGGCGGCGCTGCCGCCTTCGCACAGTCCGGCTCGGGCGGCGCAGGAGGTGCAGGTTCAGGCGGCATGAGCGGCGGCGCGGGCCGCGTCGGCGGCCCGGCCAATCCCAGCGTCCCGCCGGCGCTGTCGTCGGATCAGCGCGTGACCGGGCAGGCTCCGGTCGGTCATCGTCAGCCGCGACGCGACGAGGTCAGCGAGCCGGCGAACTCGATCGACAAGGTCGATCCGGCCGACGCGGCGCTGGATCGGAAGATCAAGAGCATCTGCCGCGGCTGCTGACCGCGGCAGATGATTGCGGCCATCGATCAGGCCTTGTTGCGGGCGGCGAGCGCCATCGCGATCAGCGAGGTGCCGCCGAACACCAGATTGATGCCGACGAGCAGGCCGATCGCCCAGGCGGCCGTGCCGGGCCATCCTGAGATGATGATGAACGCCACCAGGATATCGAGCACGCCAGCGGCGAGCATCCAGCCCCAGCGCTCCGAGAGTCGGCCACGATGCTGGAGCGCGTACATGATGGTCGCGACGCCTTCGGCGAGGAAATAGACGCCGATCACGATCGTCAGCGTGAGAATACCCTGCACGGGCTGTGTGATCAGCACCACGCCCGCGACCACGGCGAGGATCGCCGAAATCAGCGACCACCAGAAGCCGGGCGCCTTGCGCGCCCAGAAACTGAACACCAGCCCGGCCACGCCGCTGATCAGGAACATCCAGCCGAGCAGAATCGCAATCGTGAGACTGGCCAGCAGCGGCAAAAGGATCGCGCCAAAGCCGAGGATCAGCAGCAGAATGCCCTCGATCAGATAGGCCTTCCAGTGCTTTTGGATGTTGTCTTCGACGGCTGCCTGCAGCCGCTCGGTATCGTTCGAGAAGGTCATTCGACTCTCCTGCATCGTGAACCCTGCCGCAGCATAACCTCTCAAGTGTGACGCTGTGCGAAATGTTCGCAGGTATCATGTGCCGCAGTTTAAAGCCGTTTGGCGAACTGCAGATGGATGCAGGTTCGCCGTTAGCCTGCAATTCACCGCTAAGTGTGGCCTCGACTGGCCGCGCGCTGATTTTCCTCAACCTTCTAAGTTACGAATGCGTCATGATTGAGCGTGCGAGGCTCAATCACGCTGATTCGCAAATGAGGGGAGGATGGCGATGGACCGAGCGCGACGTCCGTCCTGTACCGTGTGCGGCGACCGGATGGCATTGGCGCGGATCGCTCCGATCGAGCGCATCCACGAGCTGCGCACGTTCGAATGCGCCAAGTGCGGCCAGGTCGATCGCTACGCCGTCAAGAGCGGCTCAGACGCCTACTGGCTCCTGATGCGGGAAACGTTGTTGCCAGCCGCCGAACGCTGATGGGGTGCTCAAGTCGGTCAGTTGCGCGGCTCTGGCAACAAAACCGGACCGACGAACGGGCCGCAAAGGATGTGATGGCAAAACCACGGCCTCTGCAGCCGACCGAGGCGGACTTGCGCGCCTGTGAGCATAGGGACGGATCCTAATTCCCTGGTCCGGGTGCTAAATGTCCAAGATCCCGGGATCGCCCCATGGCGTGATGCTGTTCTGCATCCCACATGATAGGGTGCACAGGGGCGCCAAAGTTTCAGTTTGAAAGAACGGCGCTCTCGCCGAGCTATGACCCGCATCGCGGGTCTCCGGCCCCTGAGGGCCAACCATGCTTCAGACCCCGACCGAACATTTCGAGGCAGCGAGCACGCTTGCCGTTGTGGTGTCGTCTCACGAGCCGCTGCTTTTTCTCTCAGAGGAGCAGAGGGTCATCGCAGCAAGTGCGTCGTTCTGCCGGGCATTCGAGATCGATCCTGCGACGGTTACCGGCAAATGCCTCAGCGAAATTGGACACGGTGAGTGGGCGTTGCCCAAGCTCGCTTCGCTGCTGAAGGCGACAGCGTCGGGAAGCGCACAGATTGAAGCCTATGAGGTCGACCTCAAGAGGCCGAACCAGAAAATCCGGAACCTCGTCGTCAACGCCCGGACGCTCGACGACGGAGCCACCGATCGTGTCCGACTGCTTCTGGCGGTCACCGATGTTACCGACGAGCGCGCCGCGGCCCGACTTAAAGATGATCTCATCCGCGAAAAGGCGATCCTTCTGCAAGAAGTGCAGCATCGCGTCGCGAACAGCCTCCAGATCATCGCGAGCGTACTGATGCAGAGCGCACGTCGCGTTCTGTCGGAAGAAGCGCGCGGTCAGCTGCGCAATGCTCATAACCGGGTCATGTCAATCGCCGCTCTCCAACGTCAGCTCTCGACATCCACCGGGGAAACCGTAGAACTCCGGACCTATTTTACCCAACTGTCGCAGAGCCTTGGCGCATCGATGATCGATGACCCGGAGCGGTTGTCAATTCTGGTGAGAGCCGACGACAGCACGGTGAGCGCGGGAGTATCCGTAAGTCTGGGCCTCATCGTTACCGAACTTGTGATCAATGCGCTCAAGCACGCGTTTCCGGATCAGCCAACGGGGAAAATCGTGATCGACTATCAATCGTCGGGTGACGACTGGACTCTTTCGGTTGCCGACGACGGTGTTGGAATGTCGGCGGGCAGCGATGCGCCGGTGGCGGGCCTAGGCACCGGGATCGTCGAGGCGCTTGCCAAGAACCTTGCGGGGACGATCAAGTTGACGGAGGCAAACCCCGGCACCATCGTAACGATCAGCCATCGGGAGGGCGCCGTCAGCAAAAGCAGCCTCTCGCGGGCCTCGTAGATGGCGGCATCCAATCTCCTCACGGACGGCGTATCGTTCACTTACCCGAGTCATTCATGAAGGATGGAAAAGCAGTTGTCCTCGTGGTGGAGGACAGCACGATCATTCGAATGGGGGCCGTCGACCTGGTACTGTCGGCCGGCTACGAAGCGCTGGAGGCGAGCGATGCGGACGAGGCAATTCGCATCCTCGAGTCGCGCAATGACGTCGATCTCGTTTTTACAGATGTGCAGATGCCGGGCACGATGGACGGCATCAAGCTGTCGCACTACATCCGCAGTCGATGGCCGCCTGTTAGGCTGATCATTGCGTCCGGCGAGGCCATTCTTGAAGAGAGCAGTTTGCCGGCAGGGAGCCGATTCTTTTCAAAGCCCTACGACGAAAGATCGATCACAGACGCTATGGCTTTACTGATGTTGGACGACGTTTGAACAGTCCACGTTGAAATATTTCGGCTCAAGAGCGCTTCATTGTTTGATTGAAGCGAATCCGTCTCTTCAAGTGCAGACTCGTCATCCTGAGTTGCGCGCGTAGCGCGCCTCGAAGGATGCGGCCAAGTGACGTGTCCAAAGGCGCTTGCGGCTCATCCTTCGAGGCCCGCAGCGCTGAGCCACAGCGCGGCCCAGCGGTGGCTCAGGATGACGGCTGTGCTTCTATCGGAAGCAAAACTGTCCAGCGAGCGCCACCCACTTGGTGGCCTGCCGGTCCTTTCCTTCGTGCTCTCGATGCACAACGCTCGCTGATGCACGAGTGGCGAACCGCGGGCTTTCATGGCTGGGACTTGTTCGCAACAGAGCCGCCTTCGCGATTAGTTCTGTCTGAGTGGAACTATCGAGTTCCAAGCGCGTCGTCGCGAGTGACGATGCCTGCTCTCGCAGCGAGTACATCCTCAACGCCATTGATGACTTATTCTCGGCGAGCGCAGCGTGCGAGCCGCGTCGCGCAGACCCGAAATTGAGATCGACAAATCGCCTTCCGACTTGCCGACATGTGTTGGAGTGACACCACACAGGACTGCGAGATGTCACTGGGCGTGATCATTCACCTCATCCTGGATATCGCGCAGCTGGGTGGCTTCAGCGGCATAGGGGCGGGCGCGTATACGGCACTGGATATGACGGCGGCGGTCTTGGCCTAGTGGTCGTCATTCGGCTGATCTTGCTGTTGCGCGGAAAGCTATGAACTCGGAACTCCACTCCAGAAGAAGGACTACACCATGCGAAGAACCATCACGTCCTTGGCGACCGCTGCTGTGTTGATCGGGGCGGCGGCAATCGGGCCCGCAATGGCGCGGGATCGATCCGACCGTGTGGAATTGACAGCGAGCCAGCTCACCGATCACGCGGCGGCCCGTGCCGCCCAGCTCAAGGCGGACCTGAGGCTCACGCCGGAGCAGGACAAAAACTGGTCAGGTGTCCAGGCCGAACTGGTCAACGTCTGGAAGAAGCAGAGCGAGCAGCGACAATCCTGGCGGAATGCACGCGCCAAACAAGCGGGCAGCGCCGATCTGATCGAGCAGATGCGCAAGGATGGCGACGACCGGATCGAACGCGGCAACGATCTGAAGAAGCTCGCCGATGCGTCCCAGCCTCTTTACGCATCCCTCGACGATCAACAGAAGCAGCGGTTCGGAGATGCGCTGTTTCATCGGTCGCGTGACCGCCGCTCCGATTGAGAGCAGGACTCCCCAATAGCGATCTAGCGGGCTTCCTCTCGGGCGGCCCGCCATTTTTCGTCAATGATCGCAGGGGGTGGCGCTCCCTAGCGGAATCGAACCGCTCTCTCCACCGTGAAAGGGTGGCGTCCTAACCGATAGACGAAGGGAGCGAAGCTGCCGGGATTGCGGTCCGAAGTTGGATCGGGCCGGCAGGACGCTTTGGTCGTTTGCGCAATCTTCAGCCGAATCAACACGATGTGCCGACCGGCCGGAGCTGCGACTACCGCGCCGGTGGTCGCGGCGGCAGCAGCGGGCGAACGTATAATGGCGTTTTTCCGGGTGGGCAAGTCCGTCGCGCCAACAACATTGGATACCCCGAATTTTCGATCAATTTGCAACGGTTCCTTCAAGGGATCGGGCCTAGACCCAGCGCAACGGAGCACAGCGGATGGCCAAAGAGCAAAATAAACGGGATGTCCGGCGATCGGTCCGGCAGAGCGGTTGGATCACCCTGGACGGTGGATTCGCGGCGCGGCCTTGCGAGGTGGTGGATCTATCGAAGACCGGGGCTAAACTGACGATGGAGAATGCGATCTCGCTCGGGCCGAAGCTCCGGCTTGCGTTCTCGCGCGACTCCCGCACCGGTCGCAATTGCGAGGTGATCTGGCGCCGCGGCACGACTGTCGGGGTCAAATTCGTCGGCTGAGACCAGCGCGGCCGTGGCTCGACGAGCAATCACACAACAGAAAAGGCCCCGACGAAGCGGGGCCTTTTGCGTCTCTGGCGTCTCGATCAGCGACCGAAAAACAGCCAGAGAAGAATGATCACCGGGATCGGTACACCCAGCATCCAAAGAAGTAGTCCGCGTCCCATCTGTCGGCCTCCGTTAATTTCCCAATCAACGCCAGCCCGATGAGCTGGTTCCGAGAAGCCGCTCAGTTTTAAAACCTATGGGTGGTGGAACATTTCATCTTTGTATGCCCGGAACGGGACGATTAGTCCGCGATCCGGGCGACGCTTACCAATGGCCCGTATTCGGCATCGAGAGCCACGGCTCTTGCGGCGGCAGCGCGGCGCCCTTCTGCAGAAACTCGACCGAATGCAGATCGGGCGAGCGGACGAAGGCCATCTGACCATCGCGCGGGGGACGGTTGATAGTGATGCCGAGCTTCATCAGACGCTCGCAGGTCGCGTAGATGTCGTCGACCTCGTAGGCGAGATGGCCGAAATAGCGATCCTCGCCATAGCTCTCTTCGTCCCAATTGTAGGTCAGCTCGACCGTCGGAGCAGGGCGCCCCTTCGATTGCTTGACCAGCTCCATGTCGTCGGGAGCGCAGAGAAACACCAACGTGAAGCGGCCCTTGTCGTTGTCGATGCGGGCGACCTCCTCGAGGCCGAGCGCGTCGCCGAAGAATTTCAGCGCGGCATCGAGATTCCGGACGCGCAGCATGGTGTGCAGGTAACGCATTGGGTCGTTGTCTCCGAGGGGATGATAGGGTCGATCTTGCGACGAAAGCGACCAAATGGAAAGCGCACAGGTCGGCGCGCCGTCCGATCAAGGCCGCGTAGGGGCGTGCCACTGCCGCGTCAAACAAATCGGGCCCCGCAGCTATGCTGCGGAGCCCGCTCTTGTCGATGATCGCGTGCAGGGGAATGCGGCGAAAGGGATCGTATCGCGCGGTGACCGCGTCCGACGAAAAAGAGCCCCGCCTTGGAGGGTACGGGGCTCTTTCGGGGGAGGTCATCCGTAGAGACACTCAGACTATCGGCGCGGTGGTGCGCGGTTGCAATTCAAAAAAATGTGGGGTCGAATTGATGCATAGGGAACTGCTCCGAGCACGCCCTGTTCGCCTCAGACCCGCGCCTCGCGTGCGAGCTCGTCGATCCTGCGCGGAGCGCCCAAGTCAATGGACGATCCCTGGAATGCAGCAGCCATGATCGCGACCGACCTTCGCAGCGGAGTGGACCAACTCGGCGACATGATCGCGCAGGCCTCAGTGATCGTGCCATTCACCGGCGCCGGGATCTCGACCGAGTCCGGCATTCCGGATTTTCGCTCGCCGGGTGGGCTGTGGACCCGCAACCGCCCGATCCCGTTCGAGGAGTTCGTGGCCCGGCAGGACGCCCGCGACGAGGCTTGGCGTCGCCGCTTCGCGATGGAGGCCACCTTCGCGGCGGCGCGGCCCAGCCGCGGACATCGCGCGCTGGCGGCGTTGTACAAGTCCGGGAAGATTCCGGCGGTTGTGACCCAGAATATCGACAATCTGCACCAGGCGTCCGGCTTTGCACCGCACGATGTCGTCGAGCTGCACGGCAACACCACCTACGCGCGCTGCATCGGCTGCGGCAAACGTCATGAGCTCGACTGGGTGCGGCATTGGTTCGAGCGCACCGGCAACGCGCCGCATTGCACGGCGTGCGATGAGCCGGTGAAGACGGCGACGATTTCGTTCGGCCAGGCGATGCCGCCGGACGAGATGCGTCGCGCCACCGATCTGGCACAGAACTGCGATCTGTTTCTGGCAATCGGTTCGTCGCTGGTGGTGTGGCCGGCTGCGGGCATTCCGATTCTGGCGAAAGAGTGCGGCGCGAAGCTGGTGATCATCAACAACGAGCCAACTGATCAAGACGAGATCGCCGATCTGGTGATCCGGCACGACATCGGCGAAGCGCTCGGACCGTTCGTCGGCAACTGAGTCCCGTATGATTCGCAGGTAATCAACCCTGTTCATAGCCGTAGCGTGGCTCGTTTTTTATCTTTGCCACAGGCATCGGGATGTTATCTTCGAATCAAGAGATTCGCGGCGGCGCAATCCTGATTAGTGACGGAACTGAGGCCCGCGGATCATTGGCGTCGCAGAAGCGACGACAGTTATTGTTTTGACGCACGGGGTCCGGGGTCATGGGGTCGGACGGATTTGAGTCCAAGAAGCCGGGTGGCATCCCGGCAATCGGAGCAGGGCGGCCAGCTGTGGTGGAGTATACGCACCGCGACGGCATCGGCGGCGCCTTCACCGGCCTCGGCGAGTCCGCGAACCTGGTCGAGATCACCGGCGTGATCAAATGGTTCGACGCATCGAAAGGCTACGGCTTCATCGTTCCGGACAACGGTTCCGCCGACGTGTTGCTACACGTCACGGTGTTGCGTCGCGATGGTTTCCAGACCGCCTATGAGGGCGCGCGGATCGTCGTCGAATGCATGCAGCGCGCCAAGGGCTATCAGGCATTCCGCGTCGTTTCGATGGACGAGTCGACTGCGATTCACCCGGCCCAGATGTTGCCGCCGCGCACCCATGTCAGCGTGACGCCGACCAGTGGTCTGGAGCGTGCGCAGGTGAAATGGTTCAACCGGCTGCGCGGCTTCGGCTTCCTGACGTGCGGCGAGGGAACGCCCGACATTTTTGTCCATATGGAAACGTTGCGCCGCTACGGCATGACCGAGCTGCGCCCAGGGCAATATGTGCTGGTGCGATTCGGGCCCGGCTCCAAGGGTATGATGGCGGCCGAGATCCAACCGGAAAACGGCGCGCCGGGACTGTCGTCGCATTAATCCCCGCGACGCGGGGCGCGAGCGCTCGCATCAGCTCTCAGCCTGGCGCGATTTGGCTTATCCCAGCACTCGACATTCTTTCCTTATCGCAGCTTCATTCTTTATCGCAGCTTCTCTTCCGGCCCGATTTTTTTGCGAGGCATCGGAAGCCTTTAGCCTACATTCATCAAACGGAGACCACCGCCGCGACAGCAGCCATCGCCAAGTTGTGATCCGCTGCACGCCTCGATCGGCGGATCTGCGTCGCGTGGTCTGGCATTCGGCATCGTGGCCGGGCTAGGTTCGGCCGATCACTCCCCGCATGGAAACAGGCTGCCCGATGATTGGCTTACGACTTGGATGGACCCGCGCGTGGAGCGCGCTCGCCGCTGTGCTGATGCTCTGTGCCTTCGCGGTGAACGAGGCGCGTGCGGCCAAGATGGAGACGCTCGAGATCGCCAGCAAGACCGGCGTGCACGTCTTTACGGTCGAGATCGCCACCAGCGACAAGGAGCGGGAAACCGGCCTGATGTATCGCAAGGAGCTGGCGGACGGGCTGGGCATGCTGTTCGACTTCCGGCCGGAGCAGCCGGTGTCGATGTGGATGAAGAACACCTACATCCCGCTGGACATGATCTTCATCCAGGCCGATGGCCGGATCCTTCGGATCGCCGAGAACACCGAGCCGCTGTCGACCCGGATCATCCCCTCGGGTGGTCCGGTGACTGGCGTGCTCGAGGTAATCGGCGGCACCGCCAAAAAGCTCGGCATTGCGCCCGGCGACCGGGTCGGCCACCCGATGTTCAAGGGCCGCTGAAGCGGCCGCTTGTCGGGCTGCGCTGAAGCGTGTATCCACCGCGCATCGACACGTCCCGGGGTATAGCGCAGCCTGGTAGCGCGGCAGTTTTGGGTACTGCAGGTCCACGGTTCGAATCCGTGTGCCCCGACCATCCCATTTGGCTCAGCCCGCCAATCGCATCCACTTTCGCAGGCGCCCCCGATTTCAGCTCCCGGCGCCACCCGCCGAGGGCAGCGCTGCCGCAGATGGACCTGCCGGCGTCTCGATGCCGGCTGCGGCGACCGTCGAAGCTGGTGCGGCCATGCCTTCAGGCTGCGCGGCTGACGGCTTCGCGGTCGGCTTCTTCGGCTTGTCCTGCTGCTTCGACCAGGTGATGTAATAGGCGACGATCGTCATCAGCGTGATGCCGGCGACGCTGACCACGATCTGGACCAGCAGCGAGCCCGAGCTCAGCAGCAGCTCGAAATGCGCCACGAACGACAGAAAAACGCCGACGCAGAACACCGCCAGAGACTGCTGGCCGCATTTGATCAGCGGATCGAAAATCGGCCACTCCAGCCCCTTCCACTCCTTCGGCACGAAGCGGATCACCAGCACCACCAGCACGGCGAAATGCAGGAAGCGGTAGGGCGCCAGGTTGGTCTTGTCGTTGGGGTTGAAGGCGTCGTTGAGCCAGACCGGGAGCAACTCACCGAGTGCCGGGAATCGGCCCGCCATCGTCATCACCAGCGCGAACAGCATGTAGGCGACGCAGAACCACAGCATGGCGCGGGAGTTGATGATCGACTTGGACCGCATGGTGCCGCCGAGCGCGCACCAGGCGCCGAACACGAACAGCAACTGCCAGCAGAACGGGTTGAAGTACCAGCTGCCGCCGGGGTAGCCGGGCAAGTTCCAGCCGAAATGCCGTGCGGCGAAGTACAGCGCGAACGACGCGATCATCACCGCGTCGGGTCTGCGCAGCATCAGCCACAGCACCGGCGGAAACAGCCCCATCAGGACGATATAGAGCGGCAGCACGTCCAGATTGACCGGCTTGAATTTCAGCAGCAGGCCTTGCTTCAGCGTCTCGATCGGGCTGTCGACCAGGCCGGCGACGTTGAACTCGTTGATGATGTCGGGATCGCTGAAGCGTTGCGCGACATAGCCGATCGCCACGATGTAGATCACGAACAGCACGATGTGCGCGACGTAAAGCTGCCAGACCCGCTTGGTCAGCCGCGTGCCGCCGACGATGAAACCGCGCTCCAGCATCATCTTGGCGTAGACGAACGAGGCCGTGTAGCCGGAGATGAAAACGAACAGGTCGGCAGCGTCGCTGAAGCCGTAGTTCCGGGTGGTGATCCAGTTCACCACGTTGTCGGGGATGTGATCCAGGTAGATCGCCCAGTTGGCGACACCCCGGAACAGGTCCAGCCGCAGGTCGCGCCCTTTTCCAGGAAGAATGGCCTGAATTTGCATGAAGCGGTTCGTCCGTTTCGTTCGGGAAGCCTATCTGGTGCGAGACGGCTCGATTGTCACGGGGGCGGGGACGGAATATACCCAATCAGGAAAAGAAATCGCCAAGCGATGGATCACGCGTGCGGGGGCCTGACCACGGTCGCGCCTCGGAACTTTACACGATGAGCCGCGCTTTCACCAAACCACCGCAATGCCGCACCTGACAGGCCAGAACCTTCGATGACCGCACGAATCTTCAAGCCCGCCAAGAACGCCATGCAGTCCGGCACCGCGAAGACGCGGGAATGGCAGCTCGACTACGAGCCCGAGGTGGCCCGGCAGATCGAGCCGCTGATGGGCTGGACCTCGTCCAGCGATATGCAGCAGCAGATCAGCCTGCATTTCCACACCCGCGAGGAAGCCATCGCCTATTGCGAGCGCGAGGGCATCCCATACCAAGTTATCGAGCCCAAGCCTTCCGCGCGCCGCCGCGCGGCCTATGCGGACAATTTCGCGTTCCGTCGTCCGGAGCCGTGGACGCACTGATTCCGGACACCTCCGATCCGGAACGCCGAGTGGCGGGCGAGGGGGGCCCCGCCGCCGTTTCGACCGGAAGAACTCGGGCAAGGTCCAGCACCGCTGCGGACGACAAAGCGTCACGCGGCGGAGCTGCCCGGCCGCCCTTCCTCATTTTTTCAGGAACGAGCGAACACGGCTCTTGTGCTCCTCAGAGCCGAAGCATTCCTTTTCCATCGCAAGCGACGTGTCGAGGTTGAGGTTGACCGTGTCGCGCAGGATCTTGTTGAGGGACGCCTTGGTGGCGCGGATCGCCATCTGAGCCCCGTCGGCCAGTCGTTTGGCCATCGCCAGGGCTGACGGCAGCAGTTCGCCGTCGGGCACGACGTGGTTGACGAGGCCCATTTCCTTCGCCAGCGCTGCGTTGATCTTCTTGCCCGTGAACAGGAACTCCTTGGCGCGTGGCATCCCCACGATCCACGGCCAGATCGCGGCGCCACCGTCCCCGGCTGCAATGCCCGCCAGAACGTGCGTATCGGCGATGACGCCGCTTTCGCTCATGTAAATGATGTCGCCGAACAGCGCGAGCGTCGCCCCCAATCCGACGGCCGGGCCATTGACCGCGGTGATGATCGGCTGCGGCACCTCGAGCAGATCGACGATGATCCTCCTGGCCTCGATGAACAGGCGATCGAGATCGCCCTCCGGCATGTCGGCGAACCATTCGATATCGCCACCGGCGCAGAATGCGCGACCTTCGCCCGTCAACACCACCGATCGGCATACGGCGTGTTCGGTGATGTCTCTGAACAGCCATGACATCTCGGTGTGCAGCCGGGCATCGATCGCATTCAGTCGGTCGTGACGCGCGAAGCGGACGACCATGACGTGATCGATCGTTTCGAAGGTGATTAGTTTGTACTTATCCTGCCACATCGTTGGTCCTCTCCAAGGTCTGGTCTGATTAGTCGGCGTCTCGTGCTGCGATGGTCTTTAAATCAGCGGCCAGCCGCGACTGTCCGGCGCGTCGCCGGTGATTCGAACGGCCTTTCTCCGGGTGAGACGACGGGCTGGTCGAAGGCTTGCGCTGCCCGGCGGTGGCGCCTCCGCGTCGCGAGGGCAACGCGAGCACGCTCCGCATCGAGCCAGCCTGTCGCCTCAAGCGCTTCGAGGTGAATTAGAATTTCCATTTATTGCATTCCAATATTCAATCAACACCATGTAAAAAAACAAAAAAACTATTGCAACATGAATTGTCATTCAATAATGGGAGGGAAATAGCGCGCCTGCATGGCGTGGGAGGAAAGCTGTGGCGCAGATCGAAACCGCCTATCACGCGTTCATTCGCGCCTGCGAATCGTGGCCCGATCGGCCCTTCCTTGCCGACATTTCGCGGGCGCGATCGGGGGTAACTGGGGAGGTAACGTTCGCGGCCGCCCGCCGGCGTGTGGACGAGTGGATTGAGCGCTTCGAACAAGCGGGTTACGGAGGCGGCCACCGCGTCGGGGTGTTGCTCGGCAATGATCCCGATCATTTCGTCATCAACCTCGCGCTCAACGCGATCGGTGCGTCGATTGTGCCGCTGAGCCTCGATGCTACCAGCCACGAACTGGCCTACGTCATCGACCATTCGGAAGCGGCTTTGATCGTCCATGGTGACGCCTGGACGGCGCACGTCACGGAGACGCTCTCGCGACTGACGAGTCCTCCTCCGACAATGTTGAAGGGCGATGTCTCGTGTCCCGCAGCGGGCAAGGCGCGCAACGATGCGCGTCCCAACGCTTTGACTGAAGCAAGTCTGCTGTACACCTCGGGGACGACCGGGCGGCCCAAGGGCTGCATTCTGACCAATGCCTATTACCTTCGGCTCGGCCGCGCGTACGTGGAAGCGGGCGGTGCGGCGACCATTCGAGCGGGCGAGGAGCGGATTCTCAATCCGCTTCCGGTCTCGCACCAGAATGCAGGCATCTTCTCCTTCATGTGCGCGGTGCTCAGCGGAAGTTGCATTCTGCTGACCGATCGATTCCATGCCTCGACCTGGTGGCAGCAGGTCGCCCACAGTCGGGCGACCATCATTCACTATCTCGGAGTGATGCCGGCCATTCTGCTCAAATTGCCGAAGTGTCCGGAGGAGCGCAGCCACGGCGTACGCTTCGGCATCGGGGCCGGCGTCGAGCCGTCCTTGCATCAACCGTTCGAGCAGCGCTTCGGTTTTCCGCTCATCGAGTTGTGGGGGATGACCGAAGTCGGCTGCGGCTTCATCGCATCAGACGAGCCGCGTCAGGTCGGCAGCCGCGCGGTGGGCACGGTAAAAACCAGCGATCCCGATCAGTTCGAGGTTCGCCTGGTGGACGATGGCGGCAACGATGTCGCGGTCGGCGAAACCGGCGAATTGCTGGTGCGAAAGCCCGGTGCCGATCCGTCGAAGGACATGTTCGCCGGCTATCTGAAGGACCCGGCGGCGACGGCGGCGGCCTGGCAGGGCGGCTGGTTTCACACCGGCGACGCCTTCCGGCAAGACGCCGCGGGTACGCTCTTCTTCGTCGAGCGACGCAAGAACATCATCCGGCGTTCGGGCGAGAATATCGCGGCGGCGGAAGTCGAAACGGTGCTTCTCGACCATGCACGCGTCGCCCGCACGGCGGTCATCGCCGTCAAGGACGAAATCCGGGACGAGGAAGTTTTCGCCTGCATCGTCGTGAAAGATGGTTCCGCCGACGCCGCTCTGGCGGAGGAGCTGTTCGATTGGTGCAAGGAACGGCTGGCCTACTACAAGGCGCCGGGGTGGATCGTGTTCCTCGACGACATACCGGTGACCTCCACCCAGAAGGTGCAGAAATCGACCATCTTCGCCAGCGGCGAGGAGCCGCGGCATCATCCCAACGCAATTGACCTGCGCGCGCTCAAGAAGCGCGACGCGTCGTCTCGATCGGAGCGGTAGACCATGAGCACACCGTTCGATCTCACCGATCAGACCATCCTCGTCAGCGGCGCCGCAGGCGGCATCGGCTATGCCGCGGCGGTGGCGCTGGCGACGCAGGGCGCACGTGTGGTGCTGTGCGATCGCCGCCCGATTGAGGATGAAAGGCTGCGCCGGCTCGGAGCTCGCGCGACATTCGCTGTTTGCGACGTCACCTCCAGGAGCGGCGTCGAGGACCTGCACAGCGCTTTTCCCAAGGTCGACGGGCTGGTGCTCGCCGCCGGAATCCTGCCCTTCGACAACTGGATGGATGACGACTGGGATCAGTCGTTCGACCGCGTGATGGCGGTGAACGTGCGCGGCTGCATCAATCTCGTCCGGGCTTATTTCCCGGGCATGTGCGAGCGGCGAAGCGGCCGTGTCGTGTTCGTCGGTTCGGCGTCCGGTCGGATGGGCGGGATGCAGGCCGGACCTCACTACGCCGCGTCGAAGGGGGCGGTGCATTCCTTGGTCCGGTGGTACGCGAAGCGTGCCGCTCCGCTCGGCGTCTGCGTCAACGGCGTCGCGCCGGGAAGCATCGCGACGGAGATGCTCGATGGGCAGCCATTCGATGCCGCGCGCGTGCCGATGCGGCGGATGGGCACCGTGGACGAGGTGGCGTGGCCCATTGCGTTCCTGTGCTCACCGGCGGCCGGATACATGAACGGTGCCGTGATCGATATCAACGGTGGTCTCGTGTTTTCCTGACCGCCGTCTCACCAAGAAAATAACAAACTAAGGAGGAGGCCTGGATGCGTTCGAAACGATGGAAGACTCTCGCAGCAACTTTGGCGCTTGCGTTCTCGGCCGGCTCGGCCTGGTCGCAAAGCGCGCCGGTGAAGATCAAGATCGGCGTTCTCAACGACCAATCCGGCATCGGTGTCGCACTTGCAGGACCGGGATCGGTCGTTGCCGCCCAGCTCGCAATTGCAGACTACGAAAAGGCTCATCCGGGTTCCAAGATCGAGCTGATTTCCGCAGATCACCAGAACAAGCCGGACGTCGGCTCGTCGATCGCGCGGCAGTGGTACGAGCGCGACGGCGTCAGCGCGATTTTCGACGTGCAGACGTCCTCGGTCGCATTGGCGGTGAGCGAGCTGACGCGGCAGCAGAACAAGGCCTTTATCGCGTCTGGCGCTGGCTCCGCCGATCTCACGGGCGTGAAATGTTCTCCGAACACCGTTCAGTGGACCTATGATACCTGGGCCCTGGCGAATGCTACCGGTTCCGCGATCGTCAAAACCGGCGGCAAATCCTGGTTCTTCATCACGGCGGACTACAGCTTCGGCCATGCGCTGGAAAAGGATACGACCAGCGTCGTGCTCAAGAACGGCGGAACGGTCAAAGGCCACGTGCTTCACCCGTTCGGCACGGCCGACTACGCATCCTTCATTCTGCAGGCTCAAGCCTCGAAGTCGGACATCGTCGGCCTGGCGACCTCTTCCGGCGACCTGATCAATCTGATCAAGCAGAGTGCCGAGTTCGGCGTGTCGAACGGCGGCCAGAAGCTCGCCGCATTGCTGATGTTCATTTCGGACGTGCACGCGCTGGGGCTGAATTCGACGCAGGGTCTGCTGTTGGCTTCGGCGTTCTATTGGGATCTGACCCCCGAGACGCGCGATTGGTCGAAGCGATTTGCCGAAAAATACCGTGCCCAGATGCCCACCATGGTCCAGGCCGGTGTCTACGCCAGCGTCCTGCACTATCTGAAAGCCGTCGAGGCTTTGCCTGAAGCCGATCGTGAAAACGGCGCCAAGGTGATTCAGAAGATGAAGGACATCGGCACCGACGACGTGCTGTTCGGCAAGGGCACGATCCGCGCCGACGGCCGCAAACTGCACGACATGTACCTGTTCCAGGTGAAGACGCCGCAGGAGTCGAAAGCGCCGTGGGACTACTACAAAAAGATCACGACGATCCCCGCAGCCGAAGCCTTCCGTCCGATCGAGCAGGGCGGCTGCCCGCTGGTCGGTCAGTGATATCGCGCCGGGCCCATGCGACCAGCGGGTGGGCCCGGCGCCGGCGCTACTCTCGTCTTTCGCGCCCCATCGATCTCCTATATGTCTGGCGAACCTTCACCTCAATCGAAAGCTTCGGGATGAGTCGGTCGCCGCTACTCAAATTCAAGCGCTCCAGGGGTGATAAACTGGACGACACGCGGCGCGCGATCTACACGGCGGCGATCGAGGTGGTCGGCGAAGAGGGCTACGCGAACGCCACCATCGTCAAGATCGCAGAGCGCGCCAAGATCGCCACGGGAACATTCTACAATTGCTTCGAGACCCGGCAGGATCTGTTCGATCAATTGCTTCCGGTGTTGGGCGAGAGACTGCTCGCGCACCTGCGCGCCCAGGTGCCGGAGGATGCGCGCGGGATTGCGCGCGAACTGGCACGGATCAGGGCGTATTTCGATTTCTGCCGGAGGACGCCCGGGTTTCTGCGCATCCTGAACGAGGCGGAAGTGTTTGCGCCAGAGGCATATATGAGCCACGTCCGTCGCTTCTACGAGAGTTATCAGCGCGCGTTGATGCGATCCAGCAGTCATGGCGAATTGAAAGACTATTCCGCGGAGGATCTGGATATCGTCGTGTTCATTCTGTTCGGTGTTCGCAGCTATCTGTCCACGATGTATCAGTACAATTTCATCGATCGCGGCACGGCGTCGCTGGAGCGTGTGCTCGCGGTTTACGAAAAGCTGCTGACGCAAGGGCTGTTTCGCGAGATGCCGTCCGCGTACGAGCCGGTTCGTTCCGGTGGGTGAAGGCGTCATGACGAAGCCTGTCGTGGTGATCACCGGCGCGGCCGGCGGGATCGGATTCGCGACCGCGCAGCACTTCCTGAGCCGCGGCTGGACCGTCCATGCGCTTGACAAAACGCGCCCCGGGATTGATGGCGCGATCGGCCATTCATGCGACGTGACCGACGAGGCCGCGTTGTGCTCGGCGGCGCAGTCCATCGGGCCGCTCGATGCGCTGGTGACCGCAGCCGGGATCAATCTGCGGCCGCACGACAATGCGGCGGAGCGTCTCAGTCTCGCTGCCTGGGATCAGACGATCGCGGTCAATTTGACCGGCACGATGCTGACCGTTCGCGTGTTTCGACCGAATATCCGGCCGGACGGCGCGATCGTCGTGGTCGGCAGCGTCGCGGCTCTGCGCGCGATGCCGCGGTCCGACGCCTATACGGCCAGTAAAGGTGCCATCACGGCGCTGACCCGGAGTTGGGCGGTGGACTACAGCCGGGACGGCGTGCGTGTGAATTGCGTCGCGCCCGGGCCGACCGATACGGCGATGATGGCCGACATCCGCGACAGCCATGTCGGGACACAGGGAATCGAGTTGCCCCAGCAACGATTGGCCAGTCCGAACGAAGTCGCGCAGGTCATCGGATTCCTGGCTTCACCGGAAGCGTCGTACGTCTCGGGGGCAGTGGTGCCGGTCGATGGTGGCGCTACCGCGCACAGTGCCGGTGTCGCGTTTCCGCGCCGGAATCGGCAGCAGCAGGCGTAGTCGCCAAAACAATCTGGAGCCGATATGTCGTTTGTCACGTGCATTCGGTCCCACATCGCGAAAGAGCGGGGCTTGTGGATGGCGCTTGCATCGCAGATTAAACCGGGTTCGACTGGGGTTAAGCCGAACGCGACGCCGCGCCTCGATTGGTCGCCTGATTGTGCTGCAAGCGGGCGGTTGGGGACGACGGTCGGCGGGGGATTGTCCGGCCGTGTAGGTCATTGGTCCTGCCTCATGACCTCTCGGCACAAGCGGACCGGGCGGCCAATTGCTATCGTCGACGCTTCAATCGGATTACGAGAGGTTAGGGTTGCGTCCCGCGCCCGCGGGATGACACCATGTGCCGAACGCTTCGCCCGAAGCGAGCCATAACTGCACTGCCGGAAACGCCATGTCCCTACACTCCAAGATCGATCCCGGCTCGGCCGATTTCGCGCGCAATGCCGAGAGCATGCGCGCACTGGTGGCGGAGCTGAAGGACAAGCTCGCGGCCGTCGCCGGCGGCGGTGGCGAGGCGTCCCGCGCCAAGCACACCGCGCGCGGCAAGCTGCTGGCGCGTGACCGGGTCGACCTGCTGCTCGACCCCGGCACCGCGTTTCTCGAATTGTCGCCGCTGGCCGCCAACGGCCTCTACGGCGGCGACGTTCATTCGGCCTCGATTGTCACGGGCGTCGGCCGGGTCAATGGCCGCGAGTGCATGATCGTCGCTAACGACGCCACCGTGAAGGGTGGCACCTATTATCCGCTGACGGTGAAGAAGCATCTGCGTGCGCAGGACATTGCGCGGCAGAACAATCTGCCGTGCATCTACATGGTCGATTCCGGTGGCGCCTTCCTGCCGCAGCAGGACGAGGTGTTTCCCGACGAACGCCACTTCGGCCGGATCTTCTTCAACCAGGCCAACATGTCGGCGCAGGGCATCCCGCAGATCGCCGTGGTGATGGGCTCGTGCACCGCCGGCGGCGCCTATGTGCCAGCCATGTCGGACGAGAGCATCATCGTGCGCAACCAGGGCACCATCTTCCTCGGCGGCCCGCCGCTGGTGAAGGCTGCGACCGGCGAGGTGGTGAGCGCCGAAGAACTCGGCGGCGCCGACGTCCATTCTCGCCAATCGGGCGTGACCGATCACTACGCGCAGAACGACGCCCACGCGATCGGCATCGCGCGAAAAATCGTCGGCACGCTGAAGCCGCCGCAGCGCGCGGCGCTCAACATGCGCGACCCGCGCGAGCCGCTGTATCCGGCCGAGCAGCTCTACGGCATCGTGCCGGCGGAAAGCCGCAAGCCGTTCGACGTGCGCGACATCATCGCCCGGATTGTCGACGGTTCCGAATTCGACGAATTCAAGAAGCTGTACGGCACCACGCTGGTGTGCGGCTTCGCCCATATCTGGGGCTTCCCGGTCGGCATCATCGCCAACAACGGCATCCTGTTCAGCGAAAGCTCGCTGAAAGGTGCTCACTTCATCGAACTGTGCTGCCAGCGCGGCATTCCGCTGGTGTTTTTGCAAAACATCACCGGCTTCATGGTCGGCAAGAAGTACGAAGCCGGCGGCATCGCCCGCGACGGCGCCAAGCTGGTGACGGCGGTCGCGACCGCCAACGCGCCGAAATTCACCGTGGTGATCGGCGGCTCCTATGGCGCCGGCAATTACGGCATGTGCGGCCGCGCGTACTCGCCGCGCTTTTTGTGGATGTGGCCGAACGCGCGCATCTCGGTGATGGGCGGCGAGCAGGCCGCGATGGTGCTGAGCCAGCTTCGCCGCGACAACATCGAGGCCAAGGGCGGCTCGTGGAGCACGGAGGAGGAGGAGGAATTCCGCTCGCCGATCCGCGCCCAGTACGAAACCCAGGGCAGCCCGTACTACGCGACGGCGCGGCTGTGGGACGACGGCGTGATCGACCCCGCCGACACCCGCCTGGTGCTGGGGCTCGGTTTGTCCGCGTCGAGCAATGCGCCGATCGAGCCGACCAAGTTCGGCCTGTTCCGGATGTGATGAGCAGGATCTGATGATGACCGAGAAAGCCCTGTATCGTCGCTTTCGCACGCTGCTGATCGCCAACCGCGGCGAGATCGCCTGCCGCGTCATTCGCACCGCCCGCGCCATGGGCCTGCGCACCGTCGCGGTCTATTCCGAAGCCGATGCCGGCGCGCTGCATGTCAGCGATGCCGACGAGGCCGTGCTGCTCGGCCCGGCCAAGGCCGCCGACAGTTACTTGAACATCGCGCGCATCATCGAGGCCGCCAAACAGACCGGCGCTGAGGCGGTTCATCCCGGTTACGGCTTCCTGTCCGAGAGCGCCGAATTCGCGCAGGCCTGCGCCGACGCCGGCATCGTCTTCGTCGGCCCGACGCCGGACATGATCACCGCGATGGGCTCGAAGTCGGGCTCCAAGGCGCTGATGGAAAAGGCCGGCGTGCCGCTGGTGCCGGGCTATCATGGCGCCGCGCAGGACGACGCGACGCTGGGCGCCGCCGCCGACAAAATCGGCTTTCCGGTGCTGGTGAAGGCCTCGGCCGGCGGCGGCGGCCGCGGCATGCGCGTGGTGCGCAAGGCAGAGGAATTGTCCGACGCGATCGCCAGCGCCAAGCGCGAAGCCAAGGCGGCGTTCGGCGACGACACGCTGTTGATCGAGAAATACGTCGACAACCCGCGCCACATCGAGGTGCAGATCGTCGGCGACAGCCACGGCAATCTGGTCTCGCTATTCGAGCGCGAATGCACCCTGCAGCGCCGCCACCAGAAGGTGATCGAGGAGGCGCCGTCGCCGACGCTCGACGCCGCCGGGCGCGAGAAAGTCTGCGAAGCGGCGCGGCGCGCGGCCGGCGCGGTGAACTATGTCGGCGCAGGCACCATCGAGTTCGTCTCCGACGGCAAGGACGTGTTCTTCATCGAGATGAACACCCGCCTGCAGGTCGAGCATCCGGTCACCGAGCTGATCTCGGGCGTCGATCTCGTCGAATGGCAGCTCCGCGTCGCGTTCGGCGAAGCGCTGCCGATGACGCAGGGGCAGCTCGTACTCAATGGCCACGCTATCGAAGCGCGAGTCTACGCCGAGATTCCGGCCAAGAATTTCATGCCCTCGGTCGGCAAGATCACGACGTGGCGGGCACCGGACGAGGTCGACGGGCTGCGCATCGATGCCGGCTATCGCGGTGGCGACAGCGTATCGCCGTATTACGACGCGATGCTCGCCAAGGTGATCGCCTGGGCGCCGACGCGGGCCGCCGCCATCGATCGGCTCGACCGCGGTCTGAACGAAACCGACGTCCGCGGCGTCACGACTAACATTCCGTTCCTGTCGGCGCTGGTGACGCATCCGGATGTCCGCGCCAACGCGATCGACACCGGCTTTATCGAGCGTCATCTGGCGGCCCTGACGGCGACGGCCGAGTCGCTGAGCGACCTCGAATTAGCGGCCGCCGTTGCGGCCGTCCTGCGCAGCGAAGACGATGCGGCGAAGTCGGAAGCGTCGTCGCCGTGGCGCGCGTCGGGCTGGATGCCTGTCGGCCGGCGCAAGCGCAGCTTCCTGCTCCGGCGCGGGCAGGGGCTTGAGCACACCGACTACACGGCACAGCTCACCTACGGCGGTGGCGCGTCGACGCTGACGATCGCTGGTCGCGAGATCGCATTTGCGTGGTCGGCGAGTGGTGACGGCATCGATCTGCAGCTCGACGGCGTGCGCTTGCGTAGTGCGGCAGTGGTCGACGGGCATGAAGTGTACGTGCGGACGAAGAACGGCCGCTTCGACCTCCATCTCGTCGATCCGTTCGGCGGTGAGAGCGAAGAAGCCGTCGGCGAAGACAAGATCGTCGCGCCGCTGCCTGGCACGGTCGTGGCGCTGCTTGCCGAGGTCGGCGCCAAGCTCGACAAGGGCGCCGCCATCCTCACGCTCGAAGTGATGAAGATGGAGCAGACTCTGCGCGCTCCGTTCGCCGGCACGCTCAAGGCGCTGAAATGCAAAGTCGGCGACATCGTTGCGGAAGGCGCCGAGCTGGCGGAGCTTGAGCCTGACGCAGAAGCATAAACAACGCCGTCATGGCCGGGCTCGTCCCGGCCATCCACGCCTTCTGGCGTTGATCCGGTGAAAGGCGTGGATGCCCGGGACAAGGCCGGGCATGACGAAGTACGACTTGGAGGGCGCATGACCGACACCATCCGCATCGTCGAAGTCGGCCCGCGCGACGGGCTGCAGAACGAGAAGACCCCGGTCAGCGTTGCGGATCGCATCGCCTTCGTCGAGGCGCTGGTCGCGAGCGGACTCACCACCGTCGAAGTCGGCGCATTCGTGTCGCCGAAGGCGGTGCCGCAGATGCAGGGCTCCGACGAGGTGCTGCGCGCGTCGCTGAAGCTGCCCGGCGAATTCCACGTGCTGGTGCCGAACGAGAAGGGCTACGAGGCCGCGCGCGCCGCCGGCGCGCAGGTCGTCGCGGTGTTCGCCTCGGCGTCGGAAGGCTTCTCGCGCGCTAACATCAACTGCACGGTCGCGGAATCGATCGAGCGCTTCAAGCCGGTGATCGCCCGCGCCAAAGCCGATGGCGTCAAGGTGCGGGGCTACGTGTCCTGCGTGCTCGGCTGCCCGTTCGACGGCGAGGTGCCGGTTAAGGCCGTTGTCGACATCACCACCACGTTGCGCGACCTCGGCTGCTACGAAGTCTCGCTCGGTGACACCATCGGGGTCGGCACGCCGAAGAAAGTCCGCGAGCTGCTGCGCGCCTGCGCCGACGCGGTGCCGATGGCGTCGCTGGCGATGCATTTCCACGACACCTACGGCCAGGCCCTCGCCAATCTCTACGCCGGCCTGGAAGAGGGCGCCCGCGTCATCGACAGCGCCGCCGGCGGCCTCGGCGGCTGCCCCTACGCGCCGGGCGCAACGGGCAACGTCGCGACCGAGGACGTGGTGTACATGCTGGAAGGCATGGGCGTTTCGACGGGCGTCGACATGAATATACTAATCGCCGCGACTAACAGTATCGCATCGCTACTCGGCCGCCCGCCGGTGAGCCGCGTCGTCAATGCGCTGAATGCGAAGAAGAAGCGAACCGTTTAAGCCCTAGGATGGGTTAGCGCCGAAGGCGCGTAACCCATCATTGCGACGAGACGTAAATTGGTGGGTTACGCGCTTCGCGCTAACCCACCCTACGAATATCGCGCGCCAGCGAGAGTGATTAACCCGCTTTCGGCACCGGCGTGTTCAGCAACTGCTGCTCCCACAGGAAGGCGATGCCGCTGCCGCCGGAGTGCTGGACGATCACGTCGGTGATCTTGGCAGCCTGTTCGAGCCGGGCCCAGTCGCGTTGCCATTCGGCGGCGATCGCCAGCCAGGTCATCATGTTGACGCCGGCTTCGAGCATGCGCTGAATCGCCACCTGATGGGCTTCGACCGAGGTGCCGCCGGATGCGTCGGTGATCACCGTGACGTCCCAGCCTTCGCCGACCGCCTGGATCGCCGGCATCGCGACGCAGACTTCGGTCCACAGCCCGGCGATCACCAGCTGCTTGCGGCCGGTCGCCTTGACGGCATCGACCGCCTTCTTGTCTTCCCATGTGTTGATGAACGTTCGGTCGATCACCTCCTGGCCGGGAAACACGTCGGTGATCTGCGGAAACAGCAGCCCGCCGCGCTCGGCGATCACCGATGTCAAAATCGTCGGCACGCCAAAAGCCTTGGCGGCCTTTGCCAAACCAGCGGTGTTGTTGATCACCATCTGCGGTTCGTGGCTGTTCACGTTGGCGAGTTGATACGGTTGGTGGTCGATCAGGACCAGCACCGAGTCTTCGGGACGGAGAAGCGAATCGAGGCCGTTGCGACGGGTCATCAAGCATCCTTTGCTGTCGGTAAGAGCAGTCGGTTTCATCGGGAACAGGTCGTGCCTGCGGCCCCGTGTCCGCGGAAATTGTCAGCAGGATGTGCGATAGGGTAGCGCTCGTGGGCGCGCAGCTGTGTCGCCGGACGGGGAACGCCGCATTGGACATTGAAGACCTCGCCACATTCGTCGAAGTCGCCGATTCCGGCGGCTTGTCGGCCGCCGCACGCCGGCTCGGCGTCGCCAAGTCGGTGGTCAGCCGGCGCTTGCTGCGGCTGGAAGCCGAACTCGGCGTTCAACTGCTGGCGCGGACCACGCGCGGCGCGGCGCTCACCGAGGCGGGGACGACGCTGCGCGACCACGCCGCGCGGGTCGGTGCCGAGATCGATGCGGCCCGTGAAGCCATTCTGCCGAGCGGCGAGTTGCGCGGCCGCCTGCGCATTTCGGTGCCGCTGTCGTTCGGCCCGACCCATTTCGCGCCGGCGCTCGCGGAGATGGCGCGGCGCTATCCGCAGCTTCACATCCACAGCTTCTACACCGATCGCTTCGTCGATCTGATCGCCGAGGGCTACGATTGCGCCATCCGGGTCGGCTATCTGCCGGACTCCAATTTGATCGCGCGACGCGTCGGCGCGGTGTACGGCAAGCTGGTCGCGAGCCCGGATTACATCAAGGCCCACGGGGCTCCGGAAGCGCTGGACGAGCTCGCGGCCCATGAGGCTCTGATGCAGGGCACCGAACCCTGGCAGTTCATGGACGGCGAAAAAGTCGTCACGGTTCGGCCGCAGGGGCGCTTCAAGGCCGACAACGGTGCCGTGCTCGCGGTTGCCGCGGCCGCCGGCCTCGGCGTCGCCTGGCTGCCGGATTGCGTCACCAACGATTATCTCGAGTCCGGCGAGCTCGTGGCGGTGATGACCAGCCATCCGCCGCCCTCCGCCGGCGCCTATGTGGTCCGCCCACCGGGGCAGCATCCCGAGCGCAAGGTGCGGGCGCTGATCGACTTGCTGATCGATTACTTCGCCGAGGATCCGCGGCTGGCGGAAGCGGAGAATTGATCCAGTAGGGAAACCCGTAGAGTGGGTTAGAGCCGCAGGCGCGTAACCCACCGTCTTCGCGTTTCGACATGAGTTGGTGGGTTACGCGCTTCGCGCTAACCCACCCTACGTCTCGTCACCGCACGCTTTCCGGCCCCATCACGAGGTCGGGCAGCCAGGTCGAAATCCCCGGGAAGAAGCACAGCAACAGCACCGCCAGCATCATCAGTAGCACGAAGGGCAGGGTGCCCCAGATCACGTCGCTGAGCGGGATGTCGGGGGCGACGTTGCGGATCACGAAGATGTTGAGGCCGACCGGCGGGTGGATCAGGCCCATCTCCATCACGATGGTCATCACCACGCCGAACCAGATGATGTCGAATTCGGCGGCGCGCAGCGGCGGCAGGATGATCGGCGCGGTCATCAGGATGATCGATACCGGCGGCAGGAAGAAGCCGAGCATCACCACCAGCAGCAGGATCGCGGCGAGCAGTTCCCAGCGCGGCAGGTTCATCGCCACGATCGCCTCGGCGGCCGACTGCGAGATGTGCAGATAGCTCATCACGTAAGAATATAGCAGCGACATGCCGATGATCATCATCAGCATGGTCGACTCGCGCACCGTCGACGTCATGATCGGCGCGAGATCGCTCGGTCGCCACACGCCGTAGATCATCGCGATCAGCAGCAGCGCCAGCAGGCCGCCGAGCCCGGCGGTTTCGGATGGAGTGGCGTAGCCGCCATACAGCGCGATCATCACGCCGGTGAGCAGGATGATGAACGGCAACACCCGTGGCAGCGCGCCGAAGCGCTGCGCCATGGTGAACTTCTCGTCGGTCAGGATCGCGGACGTCTGGCCGGTTGCTTCATATGCCGCCTTTGCGGTGGCGTATTCCTTGCGGAAGCGGAACACCGCGTAGATGCCGAACAGCGTCACCAGCAGCAGGCCGGGGCCGATGCCGGCCAGGAACAGCCGGCCGAGCGACTTCTCGGCCGCGACCGCGAACAGGATCATGGTGATCGAGGGCGGCAGCAGGATGCCGAGCGTGCCGCCGGCGGCGATGATGCCGGCCGCGAAGCCGCCGGAATAGCCGCGCTTGCGCATCTCCGGGATGCCGGCCGAACCGATCGCCGAACACGTGGCGGGCGAGGAGCCGGCCATCGCGGCGAACAGCGCGCAGGCGAACACGTTGGCGACGCCGAGCCCGCCGGGCACGCGATGCAGCCAGGCGTGCAACGCGGAGTACAGATCCTGTCCGGCGCGGGACTTGCCGATCGCCGCACCCTTGAGGATGAACAGCGGGATCGACAACAGCGTGATCGACGCCATCTCCTCATAGACGTTCTGCGTCACCGTATCGAGTGACGCCGACGGCATGTAGATCGCCATGAAAACGAGCGCCACGGCGCCGAGCGCGAATGCGATCGGCATGCCGGAGAACATCGCCACCAGCGTCGCGATGCCGTAGCTGATACCAATGCCGAGAACTGTCACGGGCGATTCCAACGTTGGAGCGCTTGGGCGATCTGCAACGCAATCTGCACACACAGCAGCGTCATGCCGGCGGCCATCAAACCGTAAGGGATGGCGAGCGGCGGCGACCAGATCGAATTCGAGACCTGACCGTCTACCCAAGCTTCGTGGGTCAGCGTCCAGGATTTCCACGCGAAGAACGTGCAGAAGGCGAGGCTGGCGACGTCGACCAGCAGCAGCCGGATGCGATTGACCAACGGCGGCAGCAGTCCGGTGAAGGCCTCGATGCCGATATGGCCGCGCTGGCTCTGCACGAAGGCGGCGGTGAGGAAGGTGGCGCCGACCAGCAGGAACACCGCGGCTTCGTCCTGCCAGTAAGTGGCGCTTTGGAACAGGCTGCGCACCGCGACGCTGTAGCTGAGGATCCCGCAAGCGGCGATCAGCGCCAGCGCGGCCGCGAGCAGGATCGCGCGGTTGACCAGCGCCAGCGCATGGCCGAGCACGCCGCCGCTCTCGCGATGGGCGGCGCTGGTCGGGTCGGCCTGACCCGCGGCAGGACCATGCATCATGCGGCGTCGTTGGCGAGCTTGAGCAGGTTGGCGCAGTTGGCGCTCTTCTTGGCGTAGTCCGGCCACGCGGTCTCGCGGGCGATCGCGCGCCATTTCTCGACGGTGGCGATGTCGAGCTTCTGCACCTTGGCACCGGCCTTCTCATAGACCTTGCCGACCTCGATGTCGTCGTCCTGCGCGCCCTTGCGGCCGAACGCTTCAAGCTCTGCGCCGACGCTGAGGATGATGTCCTGGTGGTTCTTCGGCAGCTTGTCGAAGATCGCCTTCGACATCATCAGCGGCTCCAGCATGAACCAGTAGGACGCATCGGCGCCGGAGGTGAGATGCTTGGATACTTCTTCGAGCCGGAACGAGATCAGGCTGGTGGAGGAGGTGATGCCGGCGTCGCAGGCCCCCGTCTGCATCGCCGCGTAGATTTCGTTCGACGGCACCGACAGCACCGCGGCGCCGGCCTGTTGCAGCACCATGTCCATCTCGCGCGAGCCGCCGCGCACCTTGAGGCCCTTGGCGTCTTCGGGCGCCAGCAGCGGCTTGGTGCGGCTGGCGACGCCGCCGGCCTGCCAGACCCAGGTGATCAGCATGATGCCCTTGTCGGCAAGAAAGTCGGTCAGCGCCTTGCCGATCGGCTTGGTCTTCCAGGCGAGGCCCTGATCATAGGTCTCGACCAGGCCCGGCATCAGGCCGATATTGGTCTCCGGCACTTCGCCGCCCGCATACGGCATCGGATACAGCGACAAATCGAGCGCGCCCTTGCGCATCGCCGAGAACTGCGCGTTGGTTTTGATCAGCGACGAGCCGGGATAAACCTCGCCGACCAGCTCACCGCCCGAGCGCTTGCTGATCTCGGCCGCGAACATCCGGCACAGCCGGTCGCGGAAGTCGCCTTTGTCGATGGTGCCGCCGGGGAACTGATGCGAGATCTTCAGCGTCGTGGCGGCGTGCGCGGTGCCTGTGCCCAGTCGCAGGATCGCGGGGGCGGCGAGCGCGGAAGCCAGAACATGGCGACGTGAGATCATTTTGTCTCTCCCGGAATTTTGTTCGTTGATTGTGATCGCTACCGCTTACTTCGTGGCGCGGTCAAGCCGCCGCAGCGCGCGCATCCGGGATTCACGCAGTAATTGTTAGTTGCGGTGCAGCAGAGGGCGACCCGGATGTTGCGCCGCACGTGCGGATTTACTCCGACCTCGCTGGCTCCCGACGGTTACTTAGAACGACATTCGGCGCTAGTCGGCGAGCCATTGCAGCGTCGCGCGAAAACTGATGCTGCGGCTGCCGACCAGCGAGGTAGCGAACACTTCGGAACGATCATTGGCGAAGGTGCCGCTGAAGCCGGTGGAGACTTCACGGCCGGCGAACACCGGGCGGGTCGAGGTCTCGGCATAAGGCGTGTGCTGCCGCGTCAGCAATTCGCCTTTCCAGGTGCCGTCGCCTACCCTGTATGCGCCCTCGCTCCAGAAATACGGGTCGCCGCCCAGCAGCCGGCCATCGCGCAGCAGGATGATGCCGTTGGCCCGGCCACGCACGCCGTCCAACATTCGAATGTGAATGGAATACAGCCCGTTCCGCATGCGCGCGCCCAGTGTCCCGGTCGCAGCTTACAGATGCGATCGGCTCGCGCAATCCGAGGAGGACAGCAGCAATGGGGCAGGCGGGTTCCGGGGCCGGCCGCCGCGGTTGTGATGCCCGGCCGTTCTGTCTAGAACGGGACCTCGCTCGCGACCGACGTCGACCTTTCCGAGGATATCCCGATGCCTTTCGCTCCCCGTGCCGGCGCTGCGCTGGCTTTCGCCCTTGTCGCCATGCTGTCCAGCGCCGCGACCCTGACAACGAGTACCCGCGCCATGTCCGAACCTGCCAACACCGTCACCACGCCGTCGGGCCTGAAGATCGAAGACGCCAAGGTCGGCACCGGCGCGTCGCCGACGCGCGGCCAGATCTGCGTGATGCACTACACCGGCTGGCTGTATCAGAACGGCGCCAAGGGCGCGAAGTTCGACTCGTCGGTCGACCGCAACGAGCCGTTCGAATTCCCGATCGGCATGGGCCGCGTCATCAAGGGCTGGGACGAGGGTGTCGCCAGCATGAAGGTCGGCGGCAAGCGCACGCTGATCATTCCGCCGGAGCTCGGCTACGGCGCGCGCGGAGCCGGCGGCGTGATCCCGCCGAATGCAACGCTGATCTTCGAGGTCGAACTGCTCGGCGTGAAGGGCTGAGTTCGCAGTCTGCTTCGGCAGCCGCTCGTCCCTGGCGGGCGGCTGCGCGGAGGCGGCAAGGCGGGGGCGGCGATGTTACGGACGCCCGCAATACACCAGGATGTTGCTGGCGGTCGTCGCGCAGGTCGCGGTAAGAGCACCCTTCTCGACGCGCAGCGTGTCGGCGAAACGACCCTTGGTGCCGCTGACGCAGACCGCCGACAGCAGCGTGTCGCCGGCTTCGCACGCAACCGGGCAACCGTCCTTGGCGCAGGTCGTGGAGGTGAGAGTCTTGACCGGACTGACGGCGATCTGAGCCACGATGTTGTCGGGCAGTGCGGTGACGGACCCTTCGTGCTTCGAACTTTTGGCGGCGAAAATGATCACGGCGGCAGCGACCAGCGCCACAGCCAAGGCCGAAATTTTCATGGTCAACCTCATTCCTCGAAATGGCGTTACGCCCGGAACGAAATCAGCATAGTCCCGCGCGGATGAATTGGAAGTGATTGCTATCAAACCCGTCTCGGCACAATGAATGAACTACCAAGTGGTAACATCATCCAGTTTGCGTGTGGTTAGCATCAGCGCTGGGCCAGCTGGCGTCATGGCGCTGTGCGATCAGTTCGTGTTGAATGCGGATGAGTCAGACGTCGCATCATGAATAGTCAGCCTGATACCTCTGCGATCGATCCGATCCACCCGCATCTCGCACTCGATCGCATCGCACATGTGACTTTGCGCATCGGTGCGATTTTGGCCCAGAGCGGGGCGTCAGTGCGCGTGGCGCATGAGGGCGCGCGGATGATCGCCAACGGCCTCGGCGTCGAGGTGATGGGGATGCGTTCGGGCTACGCCTCGTTCGAGATCACGCTGGAGCGTGGCCGCGCCACCATTACCCGCATGATGCAGATCGGCCCCCACGGCGTGAACCATCGGCTCGATTTCGCGGTGCGCGATCTGGCGGTGCGCGCCGCCACCGGCGGGATGACACCGGACGAGATCGAAGCCGATCTCGACCGCTTGCTGCGCGATACGCCGAAGCATCCGTGGTGGCTGGTGGCGGTCGCGACCGGTGCGGCCTGTGCGGCGTTCGGCCGGCTGCTCGGCGCCGATTGGCTGTCGTTCGGGCCGATGCTGGCGGCGGCGAGCCTCGGCCAGGCGCTGCGGCACTGGCTGCTCGGCCGCCGCATCAATGTATTCGTGATCGCGGCGATCATCGGCTGCGTCGCCGCGACGCTCGGCGGCCTCGGCGCGCGGCTGGCGGGAAGCGGCACGGTGCAGCTGGCGATGATGGCCTCGATCCTGCTGCTGGTACCGGGCGTGCCCTCGACCAACGCGCAGACCGACGTGCTGGACGGCTATCCGACGATGGGCAGCGCGCGCGCGGTGTGGGTGATCATGATCATGGTGTTCGCGGTGACCGGGCTGTGGCTCGCCGAGTTCGTGCTGAGGATCAGAATGTGACGCAGGATCTTCTCGCCGCGCTGCCTTATCTCGCGCATCAGGCGCTGTTCGGCGCAGTCGCGGCCGCCGGCTTCGGCGTGCTGTTCAACTTCGGCGGCCGGGCGCTGATTTGGTGCACGGTCGCGGGCGCGCTCGCGCTCGGCATCCGCACCGTCTCCCAGAAATCCGGCGTCAGCCTCGAGGCCGCGACGTTTCTCGCCGCGACCGGCACCTCCTGCGTGGCGATCCTGTCGCGGCGCTGGCTCGGTCCGGCCTGCAACGCGATCGCCCTGGCCGGTTGCATCCCGATGGTGCCGGGCGCGTTCTTCGGCCAGGCGATGCTCGGCTATATGTCGGTCGCGGCCGATACGTCGGGCCAATCGATGGGCCAACTGGTCGCGTCGGCGCAGGCCTTCATCCGCGTGGTGTCGATCGTCGGCGCGATCGGCGCAGGGCTGGCGATCCCGGCCTATTTGTTGCGGAGCCGGCAGTTCTGAGCAAGGGTGGCGGCGTTGCCGCCGCGGCGGTTCCGAGAGTGAATTCATGAAGATCGCCTTCGCCATCGTGACGTTGTTCTCGGCCGGAGGGCTGCAGCGCGACTGCATGGCCCTGGCGGCCAGACTGACGGCGCGCGGCCACGACGTGACGATCTTTGCCGAACGACGGAAGGGCGAACTCCCGTCCGACCTCAAGGTCGAACTGCTGCCGAATTGGGCGGTCAGCAATCACAAGCGCGACCTGAAATTTGCCGAGGCGGTCGCCAAGCGCTGTGCCGGCGAGTTCAACCGCCTGGTCGGCTTCGGCAAGTTACTCGACCTCGACGTGATCTATTGCGCCGATCCGTGCCTCGCGGCGCGCCGTGTCGGCTTGCTGGCGAAATGGGGATCGCGCCGGCGCACGAAGATGCAGCTCGAGGCGGCAAGCTTCAAGCCGGGGCAGAAGACGACCTGCGTGTTGCTCAGCGCCAATCAGGCTCGCGACTTCCGCACCGCGTGGTCGACCGAGCCGAAGCGAATCGAGGTGCTGCCGCCGACCATCGACAAGGCGCGGCGGCATCCGGAGTTTCGCACTGACGGCACCCGCGAGCGGCTGCGCGAAAGTCTCGGGATGGCCGAACAGGATCTGCTGTGGCTGGCGATCGCCAACCAGCCCAGCGTCAAGGGGATCGACCGTGCGCTGGTGGCGATGAAGGGCATCCCGCAGGCGCGGCTGGCGATCGCCGGCATCCCGCCCAACAGCAAGCAGGCCGGACAGGTGCGCGGCTGGGCGCGCGGCATCGGCGTTGCCGACCGCGTGGAGATGCTCGGCTTCCGCGCTGACATTCCCGAGCTGATGGCGGCGGCGGACCTGCTGGTGCATCCGGCGCGCTACGACACCACCGGCACTGTGATCGTTGAAAGCCTGGTCAACGGCCTGCCGGTGATCACCACGGCCGAATGCGGTTACGCGCCGCATGTGGTGAAGGCCGACGCCGGCGTCGTGATCGCGAGCCCGTTCGAGCAGGAGGCGCTGACTGCCGCGCTCGGCGCCGCGACCTCTGCAGGCAAGCGCAACCGCTGGAGCCGCAACGGCATCGCCTACGGCGCCGCCGAGCGCCTGTATGACGGGCTCGACCGCGCCGCCGAACTGATCGAGCGTCCGCGGCGCGGCGCGGCGAACTAACCATCACAAGAACAGCAGACGGACATGCCGAAACCGCTGAGCGAATACACCTGGGCGGATTGGCGCCGACTGCGTCCGCTGTCGCATGCGCTGAAGACGGCGCGCTATCGGCGGATCGACCGCCGCTATCGCAGCGTGCCGGCGCAGGTCGGTGATCCGGCCGCGGCGGCACGGGCGATCCGCGGCAAGAACGTGCTGATCACCGTCGCCTACATGGACCCGGAGGCGATCGACCTGCAGGCGACGCTGCTGCGGCATTTCTTTCCGGACTATCCCTACATCGTCGTCGACAATTCGCCGGAGGACGAGGCGGCGCAGGCGATCGCGCGCGTCGCCGCCTCGCACGGCGTGCCGTATCTGCGGGCGCCCCCGAACCCGTGGCAGAAGAGCAGCCGGTCGCACGGCATCGCGCTCAACTGGATCTGGGCCAGCATCATCCGGCCCGGCGCGCCGCTGGCGTTCGGGCTGCTCGATCACGACCTGTTTCCAACCGCGCCAGAAGATCCCTTCGCGCCGCTGCAGCGCCAGGAGATCTATGGCTACGTCCGCTATGCCGAACCGGACAACGGCCGATGGTTTTTATGGGCCGGCTACACGATGATGCGGTTCGCCGCGGTCTGCGAGCTCGATCTCGATTTCGGTCAGGACTGGTTCATCGGACTCGACACCGGCGGCGCCAATTGGGGGCCGGTGTACAGCAACTACGCGCTCGATCTCCTTGAGAAGCCGCCGTCTCGCTTCGTGCCGTACCGCGACGGTCTCGCCACCTATGACGGCCCACTGCAATGGTGCGGCAGCTGGCTGCACGAAGTCGGCCAGATGGGTGAGCCCGAGATCATGCGCGATAAGCGACGTGTGGTGAAAGAAATCCTGGCGCCGCATCTGCAGGCGGCGAGCGGTGACGGGCAGGGGGCGGGCGCCTTCGGTGCGCCATAGCGCTTAGCAACGCATGTCCGCTCAGGTCAGCTTGCGATAGGTGACGTGGGCGGTGGCGAACGGCAGGCCGGCGCGGCCGGCGCTGCCGCGGACCATGCAGCCTGTCGCGTCGATCCGGTAGAACCAGTCGTCGAAATTCAGCTTGGTGGTGGAGCCATCGGGCTGTGGCGTTTCGCGCGTGTACTGCCAATGGAAGGCGCAGCCGGCCTGTTCGCCGGCGGCTTCGCCGTCGAGCCCTGGCTCGGCGCCGCTGTATTTTCCCGGCCCGAGCTTGCGGATGGTCCACTGCAACGTGTCGACGTGTCCGTCGTCGAACCGATAGGTCTCCGTGAAGTGCACCGTTTGCGTCTGCGCGTCCCATTTGCCTTCGGCCTGGATCGTGCTGCGCTTCTGCAAGCCGCCGATCAGGCTTTCGACCACGCCCCAGCCTTCCAAACGGCCGTTGAAAAACTCCTCCGGCAAAAACTCCGGGGATGTGTTCTGGAAGTCATCGATCGACATGCTGGGCTCTCCTGTTCCTCAGCAGGAACCCGGATGAAGCAGCGTGGTTCCTGGCCGGGGACGATCGCGCGTCAGGGGGCGGCGCGGCTAACTGCAGCAGCACGCAACTTCTTCAGGGTCTGAAACGCGGCGGGACGATCACGACCCATCCGCCATCGGGCAGAACCGTGATCCGTTCTTCACCAGATCGAATCTTGGCGGCCCAATTCATCTCGGGCTGTATCGGCTTGATGAACTCTCCCGCGGTCTCGTAGGATGGTGCTGCGAGAAAAGCTGCCGCTACGACCGCCGCCTTGGTGTCGCCCTTGAAGAATAGCGTCGCAGCGCACCAGAGCAAGGCGACGCGCGGGACGTAAAAGTAGCGCGGCCCGTTGCTTTCAAGGTCGAGGCCGTGCGGTACGTGGTAGTACCGCTGGATCATGCCCGCGAGCACACCCGCTGCAAGGAACAGCACGCATATGCGTAGCCAGCGGTAGTTCGACCAGCACAGCGCATAGGCGATGACGACGACTCCGAGCAGAATGCTCAACTTCCGCGATGAGAACGATCTGGAGACAGCCACGTTCAGCAGGTGCGGCAGATCGGGTTGTCCGTCGATGATCGGCGCGGCCGTCGAGGTGAGCAGGATGTATGTCTGAACGCATGCCGTAACGACGATCAGCGCCGCGACGACGTCGCGCTTGATGACAGCGCGAACGGCGGCGATCGGTGCGATCAAGATGCTGAACGGTCCGGAGAGCCCGGCGACAACGGCGAACGCAGCACGGTTTATCGACGGCGGCGCCGCCAGCAAGAGCGCCAGGGTTGGTGCGAGCAGCCACTGAATGTTGGTGATGTTGCCGAAGATCTCACCGTCCGCCATGGGAGGCAGCAACAGCCCGACGCCGAGAAGGAAGCCGAGCCTCTGATCTTCAACGCATGTCGCAGCGGTGGCGGCTGACCACAGCGTGAGCAGGATCGCCGCGGAAGCGTATAGCCTTGGCGCGTAGGCAGGGTCGAACAACGACGCCACAAGCGCGGTCAGCCGCGGGGCGGCGTGAAGGTATCCCGCATATGGCATCTGGACAGCGGCCCAGCCGCCGTGATCCGCCATCTGCTGCCAGAAGATCACGCCGTCTTCTGCCCAGAATTGAGGGTTGAGAAAAGCGTCGGGCGTTCGGACTGCGAGCAACGCGAGTGCGGCGACGATCACCGCCGGGATCGTGACTGCGTATTTCGCGGGACTGGTCGCCCATTGGCCGGCACGCTGGCGCAATCCTAACATGCGGCCAAACGCCGCCGTCGTTGGCCGGACGGTCAGCAAGACACGCGATATGCGTCGCGAGCCGAGGTCATTACCGCTTGCTGAGTCGCTCTGATCAGCGGCGAACGCATTTGACCTCGTCCAGCGACAACGGACGCGGTGCGATCGCAATACAATACGTGCATCATTGTTTCACTGAGAAAGGCCATGCAGCTATCTCAGCTGGCGCCCGCGGCAAACAGGATGAGGCCGACGCAGAACAGAACGCCGAGCCATCCGAACTGCATCACGATCGCAACCACCATCGCAGCGAGACCGAGCCAGTAGAATGCGGTGCGAAACTGGGCGTTGTCTTCGGCGTCGCTCACATGTCTGTCCATCGGTCTGAGTCTGGTCACACAGGCAAAGCGCCAGACGATTTGCATTCGCAGTGTTCGCCGATGGACTCCGCTCCAGACCTGCGATCAGTGTCTTGATCAGCTACGCGATTGACAGTGGAGCAGACTGCTGGACCATCAGCACAGCGCGGCGGCAGTGTTCCTTATGAATCTGGAGTCTGTCTTTGAGGCAGAGCAACTCCGCCAGCCCGTTCCGAGCGACGTGTTTCGGACGACGTCGATCGTCGTGCTGCTCGCCGGCTAATCCAGAAACCATGATCACGCTGAGTGGCGTCTGCCCTATTAGGAACGATCGAGAGTTTGTCGGCTTTGACCCTTTGCCGCCATGCAGCGGTGATCGACGCTGATCACGATCTTTCAGGATGAGTTTGCGATGACCTCGACTGACAATGTCGCTTACGTTCCGACCGACACCCTTAAATCCGTGGCGGACGGGGTGTGGATCGTGGACAGCGGGCCGCTCAGCGCCATGGGTCTGAGTGTGCCGGTGCGGATGACCGTGGTCCGGCTGCGGTCGGGTGAGATCTGGCTGCACTCGCCGACAGGCTATTCCGATCGGCTGCGGATCGAGCTCGAACGTCTCGGCCCGATCGCGCATCTGGTCGCGCCGAACATCGCGCATTGGCAGTTCGTCAAGGACTGGAAAGACCACTATCCGCAAGCCACCACATGGGCCGCTCCGGGCCTGCGCAGCCGCGCCCCGGTCATCAAGTCCGGCGTGGTGCTGGATCACGACCTCGGCGCATCGCCGCCCGCCGCATGGGCCGATCAGCTCGACCAGCTGCTGATCGCCGGCGGCTTCGGCGTCACCGAGGTCGCGTTCTTTTACCGCGCCAGCAGGACGCTGATCCTGACCGATTTCGTCGAGAACCTCGAGCCGGACAAGCTCGGCCCGGTGGCACGCCCGCTCGCCAGGCTAGCCGGCGCCACGGCACCCGACGGTATGGCCCCGGCGCACTACCGCTTCGCCATGAACCGCCGTCGCGCCGCCGTCAAAGCCGCCGCGCAGCACATGCTGGCATGGTCCCCCGAACGCGTCATCTTCGCCCACGGCCGCTGGTACGACTCGGGCGGCACCGAACGATTGCGGCGCTCGCTGCGATGGTTGCTCGACTGACGCCCTGACGCGCGGTTTTCTCACTCGTGCCGGTCGATCGCCGAGCGGTGCTTGGTGTCGCGCATTGTGGTGTAGACCAGCAGCGAGATGAAGATCATGCCCGCAAGGTAGTAGTAGAACCACTGTTCGTGGCCCTGCTGCTTGAAATACAGCGCGATCGCCGGCGCTGTCCCGCCGAAGATCGACACCGTGAGCGCGTAGGGGACGGCAACGCCGGTCGCCCGGATCGCGGTCGGGAACAGTTCGGCCTTCACCACCGCGTTGATCGAGGTGTAGCCGGCGGTGAACAGCCATGCGCCGCAGATCAGCAGGAAGGCGATCCAGGGCGATTTGGTGCCGGCCAGCAGCGTCAGGATCGGCACCGTCAGCAGCGCGCCCGCGATGCCGAAGAACATCAGCACCGGCTTGCGACCGATCCGGTCCGAAATCGCCCCGTAGATCGGCTGCAGGATCGAGGCGAAGATCAGCGAGCCGGCGATCACGTAGGTCGTAGTGATGTCGGACAGGCCGACGGTCTGCCGGACAAAGGTCTGCATATAGGTCGTGAAGGTGTAGAACGCCGCGGTGCCGCCGGCCGTCAGGCCGACCACGATCGCGACCTCGCGCGGATAGCGCACCAGCCCGCGCAGCGAGCTTTCGCGCTTGATCTTGCCGGCGCCCTTCGCCTGCTGGAACGACTCGGTTTCCTCCATGTGGCGGCGCATGAACAGCGCGATCACCGCCAGCAGGGCGCCGATCACGAACGGAATGCGCCAGCCCCAGTCGAGCAACTGCTCGTGCGTCAGGAAGACGTTTTGCAGCAGCAGGAGCACGAGGATGGCCGTGAGCTGCCCGCCGATCAGCGTGACGTATTGAAAGCTCGAATAGAAGCCGCGATGCTCCGGGTGGGCGATCTCGGTGAGATAGGTCGCGCTGGCGCCGTACTCGCCGCCGAGGCTCAGGCCCTCGATGATGCGGGCCAGCGCCAGCAGCGCGGGCGCGGCGAAACCGATCGAGGCGTAGGTCGGCGTAAAGGCGATGATCAGCGAGCCGAAGCACATCATCAGCACGGACAGCGTCAGCGACAGCCGCCGCCCGTAGCGATCGGCCAGATGCCCGAACAGCCAGCCGCCGATCGGCCGCACGATGAACCCGGCGGCGAACAGCGTCGCCGCGTTGAGCTGCTGCACAACCGGGTCAGCCGAAGGGAAGAATTGCGGCGCAAAGTACAGCGCGAAGGCCGTGTAGGCGTAGAAGTCGTACCATTCGACCAGATTGCCGACGGATCCAATAAAGATAGCCTTGATGCGCCGCTTTGCATCCGCGAGCTCGATCGGGTGCGGGTGAGACGGCGTTTCGCTTTGCGACATGAGGAGGCCCTGAGCTTGCGGAGCGTCGGCGCCGACCATCTCACGCGTGTGGCGATCGGCTCACTGGCAGCTTCCGTGACGCGGAAAGGTATCCTTATGCGTCTCTTCCGCACAGGCGTCTAGCACCGGACGGTTGTTGCGGGGGGGCGGAACTCCGAGTTTAGCCGCGGTGTGAAACCGTCCCGAAAGCACGAAGACAAAAATAGATGCGACTAGCGAGAAGCCAACACCGGATCGCAGCGCGCTCCCTCTCCCGCTTGCGGGAGAGGGCTGGGGTGAGGGCTCCCCAGGCAGTGAGTCAGCGACACGCGGAGAGGAGTGCCTCAACTGGATCGATACGAGGTCCTGCCCTAGGGCATTCCACCTAACCGGCAACAGGTCGCGTACCCCTAGCCCGGTGCAGTATTAGATATGGCGACTATGGGTCCAAGACGACATCATTAGGGCAAGTGGAAGCACTTGGACATCAGTCTGGCACGTCCGAACCAGACGGTGAAAATTGATCAGCTGAGAATAGATCGCTGCGCCACGGTCATCAAGAAACTGTACGAGTGCGTCAGTTGTGGCTTCGATAAAGCGAAGGCACGTCAACTTCTAAAGCTATTCTAAGGTTCGTTGATAATGTTGGGCTGGGGTCGCATGTCATTACCGCAATCAAAGTCCGATCAGAGGCTTACCTGCTTGCCAAATCTTCTCCGCCAGTTCGTACGACGCCGCCAATTGCGCCGGTTCTGCAATCATCGATTTTAGGCGTGCGCGAAAGCCGGCTTTCGTGTCATCAGCGGAGCCCGCTTCGACGATTTCTTTGACTAGCCCCGTCGGTAGTCGGGTGTCATGAAAAAGGCCCTCGATCTTTGCGCCAAATACGTCTCCTAGGCGAATGGCATTTTCCGCACCATAGACCTTATTGAACGACATCGTTAAGCCGGTAATCGTGGCGCCCTCGGCGACTAACATTGGTCCGCCGATCGATGTGCTATTTATGATGGTGAAGTCGTGCATAATACTGCCAGGCGATACAAAAATAGCACCGCGCTGCTGCGGGAATTTGTTCTTGCTCATCTTTTATCTGCACCTTTCCAATTAGTAGTAGAGTGTAGCAAATGTGTTTTCCTTCGTGTGAGTGGAAATCAATCTACGAAGGGACTAAGCAGCGCAAGACTCAGCTGCGTGTCCTTGAACTTTAAGTTGTGATTATGCTTATACTCTTAGATTTGTGAAGTGCGGTGAAAGTACTGCGATCGGCGGTTCAGTTGGTATGGCGTATTTTGCTGCGGATTCAGCGGTATCTCGGTGGGCGCCCCCGTGATCAATTGGGCCAGGCGCCTGCGTGACTTGTCAGGAGAATGGCCGTGTTAGGAGAGGGGCCATCGCGGTCTGCTCGCCATCGCGTTCGCAAAGCGCCTATCCGGCAACTCGGGCGGCTTCTCGTTTAAAATGATTCAGCAAGCAGCGGAGGATTATCTTCGGCATCGATCGAGCCTGATCAACCGAGGAGGACTGAACTTGAGAAAAAATGGTAATTATGAATTCGTGCAACAGGAGCATGAGCACGGATACTGGCGATCCCAGCAGGATTCGAACCTGCAACCCGCGGAGTAGAAATCCGCTACTCTATCCAGTTGAGCTATGGGACCGTTGGGGGCTTTCTAGCACCGCGGATACAAAAAATCCGCCCCTGAGACAACATCTCCCATTGCCGTTTCCATCGCCGTCTCCGAAATCCCGGACCCATCCCCGAACCATTTGCCGCGCTGCCGCGTCCAACCGGGGCGGTGCGTTGTGTTCGGCGCCGCGGCACGCGAAGATGCGAATCTGATGGATTGGCGACCGACGTCTGAGTGTCACGGCCGCGCGCGCAGACCGGCACGCCGGGCGCGCCGTGGGCCGCGCCATCAGGGCGTCATTTTACAGGCATTTGCTTTCGTCTCGGAACGCGGCGCACGTCCGCGGCAGGGGAGTTCGACATGATCGGTTGGGTTCGCACCATTGCGCTGTGCACGGCGCTGGCGCTCGGCAGCGCCTCCGCCTTCGCCGCCGACAAGGCTTTCAAGCGGGACGACCTGGCGGATTCGGCGATCAAGCTGGAAGCCCAGATCAAGAGCGAGGCGGGGGCGGTCGCCAGGCCGGCGGCGAGCCTGAGGGCCGATGCCGATGCCGCGTTGCGGCGCGGGGATTACCGCAGCGGGCTGCAGATCATGGGCCAGATCGCGGCGGTCGATCCGGCCGACGGCAGCAACTGGCTGCGGCTCGCCAAGGCCGTGTTCCAGATCAAGGCACCAACCAGTTCCGAACAGACGTTCCTGCTCGAGCGGGCCTCGACCGCCGCCTACATCGCCTATCAGCGCGCCGGCAATGCCGGCGAGGAGGCCGACGCGCTCGCGGTGCTCGGCCGTTCGCTGGCGGACCGCCGGCTGTGGCGTCCGGCGCTCGATACGCTGCGGCTGTCGCTCGACCTGCGCGAGGTCGCGGACGTCCGCGGCCGCTACGAGAAGCTGCGCGATGATCACGGCTTCCGTCTGCTCGACTACACCGTGGATTCTGACTCGGCGTCGCCGCGGGCCTGCTTCCAGTTTTCCGAAGACCTCGCCAAGCGCACCGACTTCGCGCCGTATCTGGCGCTGGCCGGCACCGACAAGCCGGCGCTGACCTCGGAAGACAAGCAGCTCTGCGTCGAGGGGCTCAAGCACGGCGAGCGCTACAACATCAATCTGCGCGCCGGCCTGCCGTCGACCGTCAAGGAGACGCTGCCGAAATCGGCCGAGTTCAACATCTACGTCCGCGACCGCAAGCCGCTAGTGCGCTTCACCGGCCGCGCCTATGTGCTGCCGCGCACCGGCCAGCGCGGCATCCCGCTGGTCAGCGTCAACACCCCGACGGTCGCCGTGCAGGTGTTCCGGATCGGCGACCGCAACCTGATCAACACCGTGGTCGACAGCGACTTCCAGCGTACGCTGAGCCGCTACCAGCTCGACGATCTCGGCAGCCAGCGCGGCGCCAAGGTGTGGTCGGGCGAGCTCGACACCGCGCCGGCGGCGCTCAATGCCGACGTGACGACGGCCTTCGCGGTCGACCAGGTGCTCGGCGATCTGCAGCCCGGCGTCTATGTGATGACGGCGGCGCCGAAGGGGCCGGTCGCCAATTCGGACGACGACGGCCAGCTCGCAACGCAGTGGTTTATCGTCTCCGATCTCGGCGTCACCGCGTTCTCCGGCAATGACGGCATCCACGTCTTCGTCAATTCGCTGGCCTCGACCGATCCGGTCGGCAAGGCCGAGGTCCGGCTGATCGCCCGCAACAACGAAATCCTCGCCACCCGCAAAACCGACGACAGCGGCCATGTGCTGTTCGAGGCCGGGCTGGCGCGCGGCGAGGGCGGCATGTCGCCGGCGCTGCTGACGGTGACCGGCGAGAAGGCCGACTACGCCTTCCTCAGCCTGAAAACGAGCGCGTTCGATCTGTCCGACCGCGGCGTCTCCGGCCGCGCGGTGCCGGCCGGGGCCGACGCCTTCGTTTATGCCGAGCGCGGCGTCTATCGCTCCGGCGAGACCGTGCATCTCACCGCGCTGCTGCGCGATGGCCAGGGCAATGCACTGGTCGGCGGACCGATGACGCTGGTGGTCGAGCGGCCGGACGGTGTCGAATACCGCCGCGCCGTGCTGTCCGACCAGGGCAGCGGCGGCCGCAGCCTCGACGTGGCGCTGAACTCGGCGGTGCCGACCGGCACCTGGCGGGTCCGCGCCTTCACCGATCCGAAGGGCGCCAGCATCGGCGACACCACCTTCATGGTCGAGGACTACGTCCCCGACCGGATCGAATTCGATATCTCCACCAAGGACAAGCAGATCAAAGCTGATGCTCCTGTGGAACTTAAGGTCGACGGCCGCTTCCTGTACGGCGCGCCGGCCTCCGGCCTCGCGCTGGAAGGCGACCTGCTGGTCGCGCCGGCCGATGGCCGCCCGGGCTATGCCGGCTATCAGTTCGGCGTCGCCGACGAGGAGACCACCAGCAACGAGCGCACGCCGCTCGAGAACCTGCCGGAAGCCGACGACAACGGCAGTGCGACCTTCCCGTTGATCCTGCCGAAGCCGCCGTCCTCGACGCGGCCGCAGGAGGCGCAGATCTTCATCCGGATGCGCGAGGCCGGCGGCCGTGCGGTCGAGCGCAAGCTGGTGCTGCCAATCGCGCCGTCCTCCCCGATGATCGGCGTCAAGCCGCTGTTCACCGAGAAGAACGTCGCCGAGGGCGACAACGCCAAGTTCGAAGTCGCCTTCGTGGCCCCGGACGGCACCGCGCTGGCGCGCTCCGGCCTGCGCTACGAACTGCTCAAGATCGAGTCGCATTATCAGTGGTACCGGCAGAACTCGTCCTGGGACTACGAGCCGGTGAAGTCGACCAAGCGCGTCGCCGACGGTGACGTGGCGGTGGCGCCCGGCAAGCCCGGCCAACTGTCGTTCCAGACCGAGAGCGGCCGCTATCGTCTCGACGTCAAGACCGCTGATGCCGACGGCCCGATCACCTCGGTGCAGTTCGATGTCGGCTGGTATTCGGACGGTTCGGCCGACACGCCGGACCTGCTGGAGACCTCGGTCGACAAGCCCGAATACGCCTCCGGCGACACCATGACGGTGACCGTCAACGCGCGGACCGCGGGGCTCTTGACCGTCAACGTGCTCGGTGATCGTCTGCTGACCACGCAGTCGGTGGCGGTGAAGCAGGGCTCGTCGCAGGTCAAGCTGCCGGTCGGCAAGGACTGGGGCACCGGCGCCTATGTGGTGACGACGCTGCGCCGGCCGCTCGACACGGCGGCGCAACGCATGCCCGGCCGCGCCATCGGCGTGCAGTGGGTGTCGATCGACAAGAAGGCTCGCACGCTCGCGGTGACGCTGTCGCCGCCGGCGCTGGTACGGCCGTCGACCACGATGAAGCTCCCGGTCAAGCTCGGCGGGCTCGCGCCCGGCGAGGACGCCAAGATCGTGGTCGCCGCGGTCGACGTCGGCATCCTGAACCTCACCGGCTACAAGCCGCCGGCGCCGGACGACTACTATCTCGGCCAGCGCCGCATGACCTCCGAGCTTCGCGACCTCTACGGCCAATTGATCGACGGCATGCAGGGCACCCGCGGCCAGATCCGGTCGGGCGGCGACTCCGCCGGCGCCGAGCTGCAGGGCAGCCCGCCCACGCAGAAGCCTCTGGCGCTGTACTCCGGCATCGTCACCGTCGGTGCGGACGGCAGTGCCGAGATCAGCTTCGACATTCCGGACTTCGCCGGCACCGCGCGGGTGATGGCGGTGGCGTGGACCGCCACCAAGGTCGGCCGCGCGAATGTCGACGTCACGGTCCGCGACCCGGTGGTGCTGACCACGACGCTGCCGCGTTTCCTGCGCAACGGCGATCGCGGCACCATGGCGTTCGACCTCGACAATGTCGAAGGCGCGCCGGGCGACTTCACCATCAAGGTGACCGCGACCGGTCCAGTGAAGCTGTCGGGGCCGGCTTCGACCACGATGAAGCTTGCCGCCAAGCAGCGCGGCTCGGCGCAGCTGGCGATCGATGCCGGAGGCGCCGGCACCGCGGCGCTCGACGTGGCGATCAGCGGTCCGAATGGTCTGGCGCTGGCGCGGCACTACGCGCTCGACGTCCGGCCGGCCAACCAGACGCTGGCGCGGCGTTCGATCCGGACCCTCGCTAAGCAGGAGAGCCTGACGCTGACGGCGGACATGTTCTCCGACCTGGTGCCGGGCACGGGTGGCGTGTCGCTGTCGGTCAGCCAGTCGACCGCGCTCGACGCTGCGACGATCCTCAAGGCGCTCGATCGCTATCCGTTCGGCTGCTCCGAGCAGATCGCCAGCCGCGCGCTGCCGCTGCTTTACGTCAACGATCTCGCCGCCGGCGCGCATCTGGCGATGGACACGGCGGCGGACGAGCGGATCAGGACGTCGATCGACCGACTGCTGGCCCGTCAGGGTTCGAACGGCTCCTTCGGGCTGTGGTCGACCGGCGGCGACGACGCCTGGCTCGACGCCTATGTCACCGACTTCCTGACCCGGGCGCGCGAGAAGAACTTCGTCGTGCCCGACGTAGCCTTCCGCAGCGCGCTCGACCGCATCCGCAACGCGGTGGTCAACGCCGAGGAGCCGGAAAAGGACGGCGGCCGCAACCTCGCCTACGGGCTGTATGTGCTGGCCCGCAACGGCGCGGCTCCGATCGGCGACCTGCGCTATCTCGCCGACACCAAGCTCGACAAGCTGGCGACGCCGATCGCCAAGTCGCAGCTCGCGGCGGCGCTGGCGCTGGTCGGCGACCGTACCCGCGCCGAGCGGGTCTATGCGGCAGCGGCTGGCGACCTCGCGCCGAAGCCGGTGATCCAGTTCGGCCGCGTCGACTACGGCTCGGCGCTGCGCGACGCCGCCGCGCTGGTGTCGCTCGCCAGCGAAGGCAACGCCCCGAAGGCGACACTGACGACCGCCGTGCAGCGCGTCGAAGCTGCGCGCGGCCTGACGCCCTACACCTCGACGCAAGAGAATGCGTGGCTGGTGCTGGCGGCACGGGCGCTCGCCAAGGAGCCGATCAGCCTTGATCTCAACGGCAGTGCGATCAAGACCGCGCTGTATCGTAGCTACAAGGCCGACGAGGTTCGGGCCGAGCCGGTCAGGATCGCCAATGCCGGCGATGCGCCGGTGCAGGCGGTGGTGACGGTCAGTGGTTCGCCGGTGACGCCGGAGCCGGCTGCCAGCAACGGCTTCAAGATCGAGCGTGCTTACTTCACGCTCGCCGGCGAGCCGGCCGACATCACCAAGGCGAAGCAGAACGATCGCTTCGCGGTGGTGCTGACGATCACCGAAGCCAAGCCGGAGTTCGCGCATGTGATGGTGGCGGACTATCTGCCCGCCGGCCTCGAGATCGACAATCCGCATCTGGTGTCGTCCGGGGACGCCGGCACGCTGGACTGGATCCAGAACGGCCAAGAGCCGGTCAACACCGAATTCCGGGATGACCGCTTCACCGCCGCGCTCGACCGCAAGGCCGAAGACAAGGCGGTGTTCACCGTCGCCTATGTGGTCCGCGCGGTCTCGCCCGGCAAATATGTGCTGCCGCAAGCGGTCGTCGAGGACATGTACAACCCGTCCCGCTACGGCCGCACCAACACCGGAACCGTCGAGGTGCGGGCGGCGAAATGAGCCAAGAAGGCACCACACCGCCTCCGTCATTGCGAGCGCAGCGAAGCAATCCAGCGCCGCGCGCGCGGCGTGGATTGCTTCGTCGCTTCGCTCCTCGCAATGACGGGTGGAAAGGGTGGTGGTGGATCAAGACGACCGCAATCGTTTCGGCCGTCCTGATCATTGCTGCGATCGGCGGCCTCGCGGCCTATGTCGCTTCGCTCGGGCCGCTGCCGCTCGACGAGGCGCGGAAGACGTCGGTCACGGTGGTCGATCGCCACGGCAAGCTGCTGCGCGCCTATGCGATGGCGGATGGGCGGTGGCGGCTGCCGGTCGATGCGACCACCGGCGTCGATCCGCGCTACCTGCAGCAACTGCTCGCCTATGAGGACAAGCGGTTCTGGTCGCATCACGGCGTCGATCCGCTCGCGGTCGGGCGCGCCGCGCTGCAGCTCGTCACCCGCGGGCACATTGTGTCGGGCGGCTCGACCATCACCATGCAGCTGGCGCGGCTGATGGAGCCGCGGCGCGAGCGCTCGCTGACCGCGAAGCTGCACCAGATGGTGCGCGCGGTCGAACTGGAACGCCGGCTCAGCAAGCAGCAGATCCTCGACCTGTATCTGGCGCTCGCGCCCTATGGCGGCAATCTCGAAGGCATTCGCGCGGCCTCGATTGCGTATTTCGGCAAGGAGCCGAAGCGGCTGTCGCTGTCCGAATCCGCGCTGCTGGTGGCGCTGCCGCAATCGCCGGAGACGCGTCGGCTCGATCGTCATCCCGAAGCCGCGCAGGCGGCGCGCAACCGCGTGCTGGCCCGGATGGTCGAGGACGGCGTGGTCAGCGCCGAGGATGCCGCGCAGGCGAGGGCGGTGCCGGTGCATCGCCAGCGCAAGCCGATGCCGATCCTGGCGCCGCATTCCGCCGATCAGGCGACCTCAGCGGTGAAGGACACGCCGCTGATCCGGCTGACGCTCGACTCCGGCATCCAGCGCGCGCTGGAGTCGCTGGCGCGCGACCGGGCGCTCGCGCTCGGCCCGGACATCTCGATCGGCATCCTGGCTGTGGACAACGAGACCGGCGATGTGCTCGCCCATGTCGGCTCGGCGGACTATTTCGACGACCGCCGCGCCGGGCAGGTCGACATGACCCGCGCGGTGCGCTCACCCGGCTCGACGCTGAAGCCGTTCATCTACGGGCTCGCCTTCGAGGACGGCTTCGTTCATCCGGAAAGCCTGATCGACGACCGGCCGGTGAGGTTCGGCGCCTACGCGCCTGAGAATTTCGACATGACGTTCCAGGGCACCGTCACAGTGCGCAAGGCGTTGCAATTGTCCCTGAACGTGCCGGCGATCGAACTGCTCGACCGTGTCGGCTCGAGCCGGCTGGCGTCGCGGCTGAAACAGGCCGGTGCCGGGCTGGTGTTGCCGAAGGACGAAGCGCCCGGCCTGGCCATGGGCCTCGGCGGCGTCGGCATCCGGCTGGCCGACCTGGTGCAGCTCTACAGCGGCGTCGCGCGCCTCGGCGAGGTCGTGCCGCTCCGGGAAATCGCCAGCTATTCCAAAGCGGAACGCGAGACTCTGCGTCTGATGGATAAAGTCGCGGCCTGGCAGGTCGGCAACGTTCTGCTCGGCACGCCGCCGCCCGAGAACGCCGCGCGCAACCAGATCGCGTTCAAGACCGGAACCTCTTACGGCTACCGCGACGCCTGGTCGGTCGGGTTCGACGGCAAGATCACGATCGGCGTCTGGGTGGGCCGGCCCGATGGGGCACCGGTGCCGGGCCTGATTGGCCGTGTCGCCGCCGCGCCGGTGCTGTTCGACGCCTTCGCCCGCACCGGGCAGTTGCGAGCGCCGCTAGCGAAGCCGCCGCGCGGCGCGCTGATGGCCAGCAATGCCCAGCTGCCTCTGCCGCTGCGCCGCTTCCGCGCTGCGGGAGATCTCGTCCGCACCGGCAGCGAGCAGGCGCTGCGGATCCAGTTTCCGCTGAACGGCTCGCGGATCGATGCGATCAGCCAGGCTTCGACCGGGGCGCTGCCCGTCAAGGTCGCGGGCGGTGTGCTGCCGATGACCGTAATGGTCAACGGCATCGCGGCCGGCGAGATCGATGGCCGACGCCAGCGGCTGGTCGCGCCGCCGGGCCCGGGCTTCGTCCGCGTCACCGTGATGGACGCGGTCGGCGCTGCAGACACAGTCGTTGTGAGAATCCAGTAGCAGCCCGGCCAAGTGGTTGTCCGGGTGTCGGTTTCAGCGTATGCGAAGCCGATGATTCAGTCCTCCGCATCACCCCGCTTCGGCGCCCCGCGCGAGCCTAAAGCAACCATGGACCCCGGTCGCGGGCTCGTGGCCGTGCTGGATTTCGTCTCGGTCAGCCATCTGCGTGCGGTGGCGTTTCTGGCGCTGGTCGGGTTGGTATTCTTCCTGCCGGGCTTCTTCAACATCCCGCCGATCGACCGCGACGAAGCTCGTTTCGCGCAGGCGACCAAGCAGATGGTCGAGAGCGGCGACTTCATCGATATCCGGTTCCAGGACGAGGTTCGCTACAAGAAACCGGTCGGCATCTATTGGCTGCAGGCGGCAGTCGTCGACGGCGCATCGAAGCTCGGCCTGCCGCGCGCCGAAGTCCGGATCTGGCTGTACCGCGTGCCGTCGATGCTGGGCGCGATCGGCGCCGTGCTGATGACCTATTGGGCCGCGCTTGCTTTTGTCGGCAGGCGAGGAGCCGTGGTCGCCGGCCTGTTGCTGTGTAGTTGCATTCTACTCGGGGTCGAAGCGCGGCTGGCCAAGACCGACGCGTTCCTTCTGTTCACCGTCACCGCCGCGATGGGCGCGATGGCGCATGTCTATCTCGCCTGGCAGCGCGGCGACGATCGTTCCACATCCTGGTTCACACCCGCGATCTTCTGGACCGCGCTCGCGGCGGGCATCCTGTTGAAGGGCCCGCTGATCTTGATGTTCATCGCCCTGACGGTGATCCCGCTGGCGATTATCGATCGCTCGGCGGCATGGCTGTGGCGGCTGAAGCCGTTGATCGGCGTTCCGTGGCTGCTGCTGCTGGTGCTGCCGTGGTTCATCGCCATCTTCCTGCGCGCCGGCGACACTTTCTTCGCCGACTCCGTCGGCGGCGACATGCTGAGCAAGATTGCCAGCCCGAAAGAGTCGCACGGCGCGCCGCCCGGCATGTACTTCCTGCTGTTCTGGGTGACGTTCTGGCCCGGCGCGCCGCTTGCTGCGATGGCGGCGCCGGCGGTGTGGCGGGCGCGGCGCGAGCCGGGCGCGCAGTTCCTGCTGGCCTGGCTGATCCCGTCCTGGATTGTGTTCGAGATCGTCATCACCAAGCTGCCGCACTACGTGCTGCCGCTGTATCCGGCGATCGCCATCATGACCGCCGGTGCCATCGAGCGCAGCGTGCTGTCGCGGTCCTGGCTCGCCAAGGGCGCGGCGTGGTGGTTCGCGATCCCGGTCCTGCTGCTGTCGCTGGCGATCGTCGGCGCGATCATTCTGACGCGGCAGCCGGTGTTCCTGGCGTGGCCTTTCATCGCGGCCTCGCTGATCTTCGGGCTGTTCGCCTGGCGGCTGTTCGACGAGAACCGCGCCGAGGCGTCGCTGCTGAATGCGGTGCTGGCCTCGCTGTTTCTGATGACGGCGACGCTCGGCGTCGTGGTGCCGAAGCTGCGACCAGTGTTTCCCAGCGTCGAGATCGCCGGGGCGCTGCGCAAGGTGGTGTGCGTCGGTCCGAAGGCGGCCGCGGTCGGCTATCACGAGCCCAGCCTGGTGTTCATGGTCGGCACCGATACGCTGCTGACCGACGGATCGGGCGCCGCCGACTTCCTGCTCGGCGGCAGCTGCCGGTTCGCGCTGATCGAGGCGCGTAGCGAACGCGCCTTCGCGGCCCGCGCCGAGGCGATCGGGCTGCGCTACAACGTGGCGCTGCGCATCGACGGCTACAACTTCTCGCAGGGCAAGCCGGTTTCGATCGCGATCTTCCGGTCGGAAGGCACGCAGTAAGATGAAGCCAGATGATCGCGCCGGGACGCGCAGCTATCCCGCCGAACTCGCGACGTTGATCGGCCAGTCGCTGGCACGGCTGGTGCGCGAGCCGAGCCATTCGCTGCGGGCCGAAGCGGGGCGACGCTGGGCGCGGGCGACGTTGCTGATCTCGGCCGTGCTGGCCGTCGCGGTCGTGATCCTGATGGTCTTGATCGACGCCTATGAGATCAACCTGATGCCGGCGCGCGGCACCGCCAGCCTGTGGCCACTTCGAATTCTGACCGATTTAGGCAAGTCGTCCTATGTGCTGTGGACGCTGATCGCGCTGCTGGTGATCGTCGCGCTGCTGCTGCCGTTGGTGAAGGGCGTATCGCGGGTGGTGTTGATCGGCGTCGGCACGCGGATCCAGTTCGTGTTTCTGGCTGTCCTGGTGCCGGTCTGCGCCGGTGAGGTGCTGAAGGGCGTTATCGGACGCGGCCGGCCGTTCGTGGGCGGCGACGCCAACCCGTTCAACTTCTCGACCTTCGCCTGGAGCGAAGCCTATGCCAGCCTGCCGTCGGGGCACGCCATCACTGCGTTTGCGCTGGCATTCGCGATCGGCGCGCTGTTTCCCCGGTTGCGGGTGCTGATGCTGGCCTATGCGGTCATCATCGCGCTGACCCGGCTGGTGCTGCTCGCCCATCACGCCAGCGACGTCGTCGCCGGCGCCATGGTCGGAACGATCGGCGCCATGACGGTGCGCTATTGGTTCGCCGCCCGCCGGCTGGGTTTCACGATCCGCCGTGACGGCACCATCGAACCGCTGCCCGGACCGTCCTGGGACCGCCTCAAAGGGGTTGCCCAGCGTCACCGGGCCCCATAAGAAGCGGTCGCGCCTAGCGCCGGCCGCGAGTTCCCGTCGGCCCCCGGATTGTTCCGAACCATGCCTGAAATCCTGCCCAAATCCGGCGCGGCGCCGGCGGTGTCGATCGTGGTGCCGGTGCGCAACGAGGCCGACAATGTCGCGCCGCTGATTACCGAGATCGCCGCCGCGCTCGACGGCCGCTGGGACTATGAAATCGTCTACGTCGACGATGGCTCGACCGACGCGACGCCGCAACGGCTGACGGACCTGCGCAGCCAGTGCCCCAATCTGCGCCAGATACGGCACGCCAAATCCTGCGGCCAGTCCGCCGCGGTTCGTACCGGCGTCCGCGCCGCGCGCGGCGTGATCGTCGCGACGCTGGACGGCGACGGACAGAACAATCCGGCCTTCATTCCGGATCTGATCCGGGCGATCGAGCAGGGCGGCGAACGCGTCGGGCTGGCCGCCGGTCAGCGCGTCGGCCGCAAGGACACCGGCTTCAAGAAGCTGCAATCGAAGGTCGCCAACAAGGTGCGCGGCGCCATCCTGAAGGATGGAACCCGCGACTCCGGCTGCGGATTGAAGGCGTTCCGCCGCGACGTGTTCTTGGCGCTGCCGTATTTCGATGGCTTGCATCGTTTCCTGCCGGCGCTCGTCCGCCGCGAGGGCTACGACGTCGCCTATGTCGACGTCGCCGACCGGCCGCGGCTGTCGGGCGTTTCGAACTACGGCTTCTTCGATCGGCTGTGGGTCGGGCTGCTGGATCTCGCCGGCGTTTGGTGGCTGATCCGCCGCAAGAAGGCCGTATCGGCCGCGACCGAGGTGATTTGATGCTGATTTCTTACGGCCAGGCGCTCGGCGACTACATGTACGACGTGTTCGTCGCCAAGTTCGATTTCTGGCTCGCTTTCGGCCTGGTGGCGCAGCTGCTGTTCACCGCGCGCTTCCTGGTGCAGTGGATCTCCAGCGAGCGTGCCGGAAAGAGCGTGGTGCCGATGGCGTTCTGGTTCTTCTCGATGGGCGGCGGGCTGATGACGCTGGTCTACGGCATCGCCAAGCGCGAGCCGGTGATCATCCTCGGCCAGGCGATGGCCACGGTGATCTACATCCGCAACATCATGCTGATCATCAAGAACCACTCGCGTGGCTCGGAGAGTCTGCCGAACTGAGCGCTTGGGGCGCAGGCTCTCTCGACGCGGCTCACCTCCCGGATCAAGCACAAACTCTCAACGCCATTGCGAGCGGAGCGAAGCAATCCAGAGCGGCGTGCACTGCGCTGGATTGCTTCGCTTCGCTCGCAATGGCGGAGCGGATACGAAGTGGCTCGTCAGGTCACCGCGCCGCGTTGAACGCCGCGAAGCCGCGCTCCAGATCGGCCTTGAGATCGTCGGTGCTTTCCAGCCCGATATGCAGCCGCAGCGTCGGGCCGCCGGGATTCCATTTGGTCGCGCTGCGATAGGTGGCGCAATCGAACGGGATCACCAGGCTCTCGAAGCCACCCCACGAATAGCCCATGCCGAACAGCCGGACTGTGTCGAGTAGGGCGTCGACGGCTTTCTGCGGCGCGGGTTGCAGCACGATCGAGAACAGGCTGGAGGCGCCGGTGAAGTCGCGCTTCCAGATCGCGTGGCCCGGATCGCTTTCCAGCGCGGGATGCAGCACGCGTTGAACTTCCGGCCGCTGATCCAGCCAGCGCGCCATCTCCAGCCCGGACTGCTGATGCTGTGCCAGCCGGACCGCGAGCGTGCGCAGGCCGCGCAGTGCCAGGAATACATCGTCCGGGCCCGCGCAGACGCCGAGCTGGCGAATGCCTTCGGCGATCATCGGCCACGCCGCCTTGTTGGCCGCGATGGTGCCGAACATGATGTCGGAATGGCCGCCGATATATTTGGTGCCGGCCTGTATCGAAATGTCGACGCCTTGCTCCAGCGAGCGATGATACAGCGGCGTCGCCCAGGTGTTGTCGTCGATCACCAGCGCGCCGCGCGCATGCGCCACTGCGGCGATCGCCGGAATATCGGTCATCTCGAATGACTGCGACCCCGGAGCCTCGACCATCACGGCGGCGGTGTTTGGCCGGAACAAGCCGTCGACGCCGGCGCCGAGCAGCGGATCGAAATAGGTCGTCTCGATGCCGAAACGCTTCAGCGTCTGCTCGCAGAATAGCCGGGTCGGCCGATACGAGTTGTCGCACACAAGAAGATGATCGCCGGCTTTCAACACCGCGAGCAGGGCGGTCGAAATCGCCGATACGCCCGATGGCGTCAGCCCGACGCCGGCGCATTGCGGGCCCTCCAGCGTCATCAGCGCCTGCTGCAGCGCCTGGGTGGTCGGCGTGCCGTGACGGCCATACGAGAATTCGCCCCGATGGGCGTGCAGATCGTCCGCAGTCGGGTACAGCACCGTAGAGCCGCGTACCACCGGCGGATTGACGAAGCCCTTCTGTGCCCTGGTATCGCGCCCCGAGGTGACCAGCAGGGTCTGTGTGCTGAGGGGCGACGTGGTCTCGCCGTGATCCGAAGAATCCATAACAGGCTCGCTGATGAGGGGCCGCCGCCGAATCTGCGCGGGATCGGCGCCGCGGCGGCGGGACGATATGTCTAATAGCAGCCTTGGGAACATGGCCGTCAACCCCTTGACCCGGCGCGCAACTCGTTCTGTGATGCAAACAACGCTGATCTGGACGCCGTGCGGAGGGACTCGCGCCGATGTCGACCTCGGGTTCATCCCGGACGGAGCCGCAGCGATGGTCCAGTGGACGTGAAGCGCCGATCCAACGGCAGCTCCGCCGCAGGACGCAACAAGCCAACATCCCATCAGTGCCGACTGACGCGGCAGGTCATCCCTTGAAAGGTTCTTTCATGAAACGCGTATCCCTTGTCGCCCTCGCTTTCGCCGCCTGCTTCGCGGCCCAGAGCGCGGATGCGCAGACCCTCAAGACCGTCAAGGACCGTGGTTTGCTGTCCTGCGGCGTCAGTCAGGGGCTGCCGGGATTCTCGTCGCCCGACGACAAAGGCAACTGGACCGGTCTCGACGTCGACCTGTGCCGCGCCGTCGCGGCGGCGGTGTTCGACGATCCGACCAAAGTGAAGTTCGTGCCGCTGTCGGCCAAGGATCGTTTCACCGCCCTGCAGTCCGGCGAGATCGACGTGCTGTCGCGCAACACCACCTGGACGCTGTCGCGAGACACCTCGCTCGGCGTCAACTTCGTCGGGGTGAGCTATTACGACGGCCAGGGCTTCCTGGTGAAGAAGGCCCTCAAGGTCAACTCCGCGCTGGAACTCAACAGCGCCTCGATCTGCGTGCAGACCGGCACCACCAACGAACAGAACGTTGCCGATTACTTTAAGGGCAACAACATGAAGTACGAGGTGATCGCGTTCGCCAATGCGGACGAGGCCATCAAGGCCTACGAATCCGGCCGCTGCGACGTGTTCACCTCCGATGTCTCCCAGCTCTATGCGATGCGGCTGAAGCTCACGACACCGCCCGACCACGTCGTGCTGCCGGAAGTCATCTCCAAGGAGCCGCTCGGCCCGCTGGTTCGCCACGGTGACGATCAGTGGTTCGATATCGTCAAATGGACGCTGTTCGCGATGATCAATGCCGAGGAGCTCGGCATCACCCAGTCCAACGTCACCGAGCAGGCCAAATCCGACAAGCCGGAGCTGAAGCGGGTGTTCGGCACTGACGGGAACCTCGGCGAACAGCTCGGCCTCACCAAGGACTGGGTCGCCCGCATCATCAAGGCGACCGGCAATTACGGCGAATCCTTCGAGCGTAATGTCGGCGCGGGCTCGAAGCTGGAGATCGCCCGCGGCCTGAACAAGCCTTGGAACAAGGGCGGCATCATGTACGCGCCGCCGATCCGCTGACGCGCGGATCGCAGCCGTGGCGATCGAGCCTCGACGACCGCCGGCGCAGCTCGCCGCCAAACTGCGACACGCGCTCGGCGGACGATCCGGGTGGAAAGGGCTGATCGCCCAGCTGCTGTTCGTCGCGGCGCTGTGCTGGATCGGCTATGCGATCGTCGACAATGCGCGCGACAACCTCGCCAACCAGCGCATCGCCTCGGGCTTCGGCTTCATGTCGCAGACCGCCGGCTTCGGTGTCAGCCAGACGCTGATCCCGTATTCGGAATCCGACAGCTACACGCGGGTGTTTCTGGTCGGCCTGGCGAATACGCTGCTGGTGTCGGTGGTCGGCATTTTCTTCGCCACCGTGCTGGGGTTTATGGTGGCGCTCGGCCGGCTGTCGCCGAACTGGCTGATCTCGCGGATCGCCGGCGGCTATGTCGAGCTGATCCGCAACCTGCCGCTGCTGTTCCAGATCCTGTTCTGGTATCTCGCCGTGCTCGGCGCGCTGCCCGGTCCACGCCAGAGCGTGTCGGTGCTGGACAGCGTGTTCCTGTCCAATCGCGGCATTGTCGTGCCGCGCCCGGTCGGCGAAGCCGGGCTCGACGGCTTTCTGATCGCGCTGCTGATCGGCATCGTGGTCGCAATCGTCCTGCCGATTTATGCGCGGCGGCGGCTATTTTCGACCGGCAAGCCGATGACGGTGTGGCCGTGGATCGTGGGTGCGCTGGTCGGCCTGCCATTGGTCTCAATGCTGATCTTCGGCAGGCCTTTCGGCTTTGAGATCCCGGTGCTGAAGGGCTTCAATTTTGCCGGCGGCTCGCGGCTGGCGCCGGAATTCGTCGCACTGACGCTGGCGCTGGCGACCTACACGGCGGCCTTCATCGCTGAAATCGTGCGCGCCGGCATCCTGTCGGTGCACAAGGGCCAGATGGAAGCGGGGGCCTCACTCGGCCTTACGCGCGGCGCGACGCTGCGGCTGATCGTGATCCCACAGGCGATGCGCGTGATCCTGCCGCCGCTGACCAATCAGTATCTCAACCTGACCAAGAACTCGTCGCTCGCCGTGGCGATCGGCTATCCGGATCTGTTCTCGGTGTTCGCCGGCACCACGCTGAGCCAGACCGGGCAGGCGATCGAGGTGATCGCCATCACCATGAGCGTCTATCTGGTGATCTCGCTGATCACCAGCGGACTGATGAGCCTGTACAGTTGGCGGATCAACCGGAGCATGGGCGCATGAGCGAGCTCGGTTCGATGACGCCTGCGTTCGTGCGCGATCAGGAAGTGCAGGCGCGTCCCGCGCCGGTGCGCACCACCGGCTTCGTCGCGCTGGTGCGAGCGCGGCTGTTCAGTTCGCCGACCAACATCGTCCTGACGCTGATCGGCGTGCTGCTGCTGTATTTCATCGTCGTGCCGCTGCTGAAATTCATGCTGGTCGATGCGGTGTGGACCGGCAGCAATCGCACCGCGTGCCTCGCCGAGACGCTGCAGCGCGACGTCGGCGCCTGCTGGCCGTTCGTGCAGGCGAAATTCTCGCAATTCGTCTACGGCTTCTATCCGCAACCGGAGCGTTGGCGCGTCGATCTGACCTTCGCAATCGCCGCGCTGTTGCTTCTGCCGCTGCTGATCCCGCGCGCGCCGGCGAAGACGCTGAACGCCGGGCTGTTCTTTGTCGCATTCCCGGTCGTCGCGTTCTTCCTGCTGCACGGCGGCGGGGTGAACGGCTTCGCCGTCACCTGGACCGCCGATCTGCTGTCGGGCCTGATCGGCAACCTCACTGAGGCCGGCGACAAGCTCGCGCGCGGCGGCGCAGTCGCGGTGACGATCGGCAAGCCGGTGTTGTGGCTGGCGACCGCATTGTCCTGGCTGATCGCGCCGCTGATCTGGCTGCGCGACTGGATCGCCGCGACCGGCCAACCGGTGTGGATCGATCTCGGCCTCACGGCGGTGGTTACGCTGGTGTTGGTGTTCTTGCTCAGCGGCGGCCTACGCAACGGCGTGCGGCCGCTGGTCGTCGTGGCGGGGCTGTTCGTCGGCATCGCGTTGGTGATCGCATTGTTCCGGCTCGATCGCGGCGGGCTGCCGATCGTCGGCACGCGGCAATGGGGCGGCCTGCTGATTACGTTGGTCGTTTCCGTCACCGGCATCGTCGGGTCGATGCCGATCGGCATCGCGCTGGCGCTCGGGCGGCGTTCGTCGATCCCGCTGATCCGCGTGTTCTCGGTCGCTTTCATCGAGTTCTGGCGCGGCGTGCCGCTGATCACCGTGCTGTTCTTCGCCACCTACATGCTGCCGCTGTTCCTGCCCGGCAATTTCACCGTCGACGGGCTGGTGCGCGTGCTGATCGGCATCGCGCTGTTCGCCGGCGCCTACAATGCCGAAGTCATTCGCGGCGGTCTTAACGCGATTCCGCGCGGGCAGGCGGAGGCCGCCAACGCGCTTGGGCTGTCGTATTGGAAGACGACGGGGTTGATCGTATTGCCGCAGGCGCTGCGCCACGTCATCCCCGGCCTCGTCAACAGCTTCATCGCGTTGTTCAAGGACACCTCGCTGGTGTCGATCGTCGCGCTGTTCGACTTGCTCGGCCAGCTCCGCGCCGCTTTCGCCGATCCGAACTGGTCGACGCCGACCACGCTGTTCACCGGCTTCGCCTTCACCGGGCTGGTGTACTTCGTGTTCTGCTTCGGCATGTCGCGCTACTCGCTGTTCGTCGAGCATCGGCTCAATGCGCACCGGCGCACCTGACAGAGGAACTTCAATGGCCGAGAAACCGATCGTCTCGATCGCGGGTCTGAACAAGTGGTACGGGGATTTCCACGTACTGCGCGACATCAGCCTCGACGTCGGCCGCGGCGAACGCATCGTGATCTGCGGTCCGTCGGGCTCGGGCAAGTCGACGCTGATCCGCTGCATCAACGCGCTCGAGGAATTTCAGGAAGGCGAGATCGTGGTCGATGGCATCGACCTCGGCCCGAGCCTGAAGCACGTCGACGACATCCGCCGCGAAGTCGGCATGGTGTTCCAGAGCTTCAATCTGTTTCCGCATCTCACCGTGCTGGAGAACTGCACGCTTGCGCCGATCTGGGTGCGCAACATCCCCAAGAAGGACGCCGAAGCCACCGCGATGAAGTTCCTGGAGCGGGTGCGGATTCCCGACAAGGCGGACAAGTATCCGGGTCAGATCTCCGGCGGCCAGCAGCAGCGCGTCGCGATCGCCCGCGCGCTGTCGATGAATCCGAAGGTGATGCTGTTCGACGAACCGACCTCGGCGCTCGATCCGGAGATGGTGAAGGAAGTGCTCGACACCATGGTCGACCTCGCCGAAGAGGGCATGACCATGCTGGTCGTCACCCACGAAATGGGTTTTGCCCGCGAGGTCGCCAACCGCGTCGTGTTCATGGACGCCGGGCAGATCATCGAGGCCAACGAGCCGGAAGAATTTTTCGCCCATCCGCAGCATGCGCGGACGAAGTTGTTCCTGAGTCAGATTTTGCGGTGACGCCGAACAGTTGCGAGCGGCCCGAGCCGCCGGCCCGTCAGATCGCGGTGGAGGCCGACGAGTAGCGCTTCAAACGTTTGCTATCGATCGCCGAGAACTGCCCGAACACTTTTCTCACGCGATCGGCTGGCGTGACATCGGCGAAGTCGATCGGCTGCCGGGCGCCATTCAATGCCGTGCGAGGCGCGTACAGGGCGCTGTTGTAGATGGCGTCGTTGAACCGCGGCGGGCCTTCGCCGAACACCGCATCGACGATCACCAGCAGCGCCAGCAAGGCCGGTCCGACCGAGACGAAGTATCTGAAGACGGGCATCACGCGCTCCTTGTTGGGACAAGGAAACGTCGGCAGCGATGAAGGCTGGGTTGATGGCGCGGCTGGTGTTTCGAACGCGGTTCGCGTTCAGTTAACCTGATTTCGAGAATGCATCGCTTGCCGGCAATAATCGTGCATCGACGTCAAACTCGCCGCACTGCCGTTCGGCTGGTGCGTTGTAGCCCGGATGGAGCGGAGCGAAATCCGGGACGATGCGCGCGGTCTTGCACACGCTAGCGACCCGTTTACTCCGCCCGCCCTCGATTGCGCTTCGCTTCATCGAGGCTACGGGACGGGCTTTCCCGCTCACACCGTTTCGAACGGCACGTCGATCTTGCTCTTCGTTTCCATCCATTCCGGCACCGGCAGGTTTTTGCTGCGCATGAAGTCCGGGTTGAACAGCTTGGACTGATAGCGGCTGCCGTAGTCGCACAGGATGGTCACGATGGTATGGCCGGGGCCGAGGTCTTTGGCGAGGCGGATGGCGCCGGCGATGTTGATGCCGCTCGAGCCGCCGAGGCAGAGGCCTTCGTGTTCGAGCAGGTCGTAGACGATGGCGACGGCCTCGTTGTCCGGGATCTGGTAGGCGTCGTCGACGATCGCGCCGTCGAGATTGGCGGTGACGCGGCCCTGGCCGATTCCCTCGGTGATCGATGAGCCTTCCGACTTCAGCGCGCCGTGCTTGTAGTAGTTGTACAGCGCCGAGCCCATCGGGTCGGCCAGCACGGCGCGGATCCGCGGGTCGAACTGCTTCAATCCGATCGAGACGCCAGCGAGCGTGCCGCCGGACCCGACCGCGGCGACGAAGCCGTCGATCTTGCCGCCGGTCTGCTGCCAGATCTCCGGCGCCGTGGTGGCAATATGCGCCTGTCGGTTGGCGACGTTGTCGAACTGATTGGCCCAGATCGCGCCGTTCGGCTCTGCCTTGGCGAGTTGCTCGGCGAGGCGGCCGGACAGCTTCACGTAGTTGTTCGGATTGGCGTAGGCGACCGCCGGCACTTCGATCAGCTCGGCGCCGCACAGCCGCAGCATGTCCTTCTTTTCCTGGCTCTGCGTGTTCGGGATCACGATCACGGTGCGGAATCCGAGCGCGTTGGCGACCAGCGCGAGACCGATGCCGGTGTTGCCGGCGGTACCTTCGACCACCACGCCGCCCGGGCGCAGCGCGCCGCGCGCGACAGCGTCCTTGATGATGAACAGCGCCGCGCGGTCCTTCACCGATTGGCCGGGGTTCATGAATTCGGCCTTGCCGAGGATGGTGCAGCCGGTCGCTTCCGACGCGCGCTTCAGCTTGATGAGGGGCGTGTTGCCGATGGCGTCGACGACGTCGTTCTTGATGATCATGATGTCCGAAAGCATGCAGGTCGGTTGCGGGCCCTCAACCTAGGAGAGGGGAAGGCGCGAGACAAGGCACGCTGCCGCATTGTCGTGCAGCCGCGCCGTGCGTGGTGAACGCTGCGATCAGTTCGTTTTTGCGAACACCACCTGTCGGACGTCGATGTTCCCGGAGAGGAAGCCGGCCTCGCAATACGCCAGATAGTACTCCCACAGCCGGCGGAAGCGATCATCGAAACCGAGCGGCGTCAGCGTCGGCCACGCCGCACGAAAATTGTCTCTCCAGGTCGCCAGTGTCTTGGCATAATCTTCCCCGAAAATGCGCTCGCGGATGACAGGCACGCCGAATTTCTCGCCGAGGGATTTCAGGATCTCGGGTGACGGCAGCATGCCGCCCGGAAACACATAGCGCTGAATGAAATCGACCTCGCGGCGGTAGGCTTCGAAGAAACGATCCTGGATGGTGATCGCCTGGATGCCGACCAGCCCGCCGGGCAGCAGCCGGTCGCGCAGTTGTGAGAAATATCGCGGCCAGAACTGCTCGCCGACCGCCTCGATCATCTCGATCGAGGCGATCCGGTCGTAGCGGCCGCGCTCGTCGCGATAGTCCTGCAGTTTGATCTCGACCTTGTCGGCGAGACCGGCGCGCTGCATCCGCTCCTGGGCGAAATCGCGCTGCTCCCTGCTGATCGTCAGCCCGACGACGTGCGCATCGAAATTTTTGGCGGCGTATTCGGCGAAGCCGCCCCAGCCGCAGCCGATTTCCAGAACCTTCTGTCCGGGCCGCAGATCGATCGCCTCGGCGAGTCGCTGATATTTGTTGATCTGCGCGGCGGTGAGGTCGTGGGTGTGGTCCTCGAACAGCGCCGACGAATAGGTCATGCTCGGATCGAGCCAGGCCGAGTAGAAGGCGTTGCCGATGTCGTAGTGGGCGTAGATGTTCTTGCGGGCCTGCCGCTTGGTGTTGCGGTTGAACCAGTGCCGCATCATCTGGACGAACCGCATCAACGGGTTGTCACCGAGCATCGCCTGGATCAGCTCGTGATTGACGCAGAACAGATAAAGGAACTGGGTCAGATCCGGCGTATCCCAGTCGCCGGCGAGATAGGCTTCGGCGATGCCGATGTCGCCGCCGTTGATCAGCCGGGCCGCGAACGCGTAATTATGCAGCCGCATCTCGGCGACAGGGCCAGGTTCGGCGCCGCCCATCCGGAAGCGGCGGCCATCGGGCAGTGTGACATCCAGCGTGCCGCGCCGCAGCCGCGCCCCGAAGGCCAGCGCCATCCGCACCACGCGGGGAAGCCCCACAAGTTTGGCGTCGGCATTTTCGGGAGTTAGCGTCACGAACTCAGGCATTTCATTCCCATCGCAGGCGCCCAAGGCGCACCGATGGACGCGCCGGGCTCACACTTTAGGGAGTATAAGCATCGCGCGGGCGCGCTGCAAAGCCGCTCGATGGCGGCGCCGGCGGCCGCGGCACCAGCCGCGCGCCTTTGATCCACAGCCGCAAGGCTTGCCAATGGATCGCCGCCATCACCTTCATGGTCATCAGCGGCAGCGCCAGGAAGGACCTCAGCAGCGACGCCGTCGACAGCGTCTGGCGGCGGCCGCTGAAGGTGGCGGAGAGCAGCGGGCCGGAGGCGTCGGTCTCGAGGATACGTAGCTTCACCGCATCGCCTGGCGGGGTGATGCGGAAGTGATAGCGCATCGCCATCTCGATGAAGGGCGAGACGTAAAACAGTTTGTCCTGAGCCTGCCGCAGCCCGGCGGGGGAGAGTTCACCGGGGCGCACGGGCAGCACATAGGAGTGGATATCCCCGAAGGTGTTGCGCACCTCGTAGACCACCAGCGCCAGCGCCCCATTTGCCGCGTAGCAGAAATACACCGACAACGGATTGAAGGTGTAGCCGAGCAGCCGCGGATATGTCAGCAGCAGCACGCGTCCACCGGTGAGGTCGACGCCCTCGGCGTTGGCGCAGCGATCGATATAGCCCCGCAGCGACGCGCCGTCGCGCTCGCCGTGGTCCTTCTCGTAGAAGCTGTACAGCGCCCGTCGGTTGACGCCGAACAGCGGCGTCATCTTGTCGGCTTCGTCGAGCCGGTCGAGGTCGACCAGCAGCGACATCACCCGGTAATTGAAGCGATGGCCCATCGGCTTCAGTCGCGCATGCATCACCTCGCCGACATAGAGCGCGGCCGGCGCATCGCCGGCCGTCGCTGCTGCGGTGTCGGCTCGAAGTTGCATCATGCTTATTCCGCCGCCTGGCTGAATTCGGTCGGCGGTCCGCGCCACGGAACCGGCGCGCCGAGGTTTTCCGCCACGGTGAGGCCCGAGCGCAGACCGTCCTCGTGAAAGCCATAGCCCGTCCAGGCGCCGCAGAACCAGGTGTTGCGCTGACCCTGGATCTCGCTGAGCCGGCGCTGCGCGGCGAACGCCTTGGCGGTGTATTGCGGATGGTCGCAATCGTAACGACCGAAGGTCAGGGCTGGATCGGGCGCGAACGGCGGGTTCAGGCTGACGAACAGCGGCTTGTCTTCGTCGATTCCCTGCAGCCGGTTCATCCAGTAGGTCACGGCGACGTCGTTGACCGGCGAATGCGCGCGCTGCCAGCGCAGGAAATTCCACGACGCCCAGGCGTGCTTGCGCTTCGGCATCAGCCGCGGGTCGCGGTGCAGAAAGACGAGATTAGGCGCATAGCCGATGTCGCCGAGGATCTCGCGCTCGTCCTCGCTCGGATCGCTCAGCATCGCCAGCGCCTGATTGCTGTGCGCGCCGATCACGACGTGATCATAGACGTCGGTGTGACCGAGGCTGTCGCGGACGATCACGCCCTTCGGCGTGCGCTCGATGCCGGTGACGGCAGCGCCGAGCCGCAGACGGTCGCCGAACGTTTCCGTCAGCTTCTCGACATAGCGGGCGCTGCCGCCTTTCACCGTGCGCCAGACCGGACGTTCATAGTGCAGCAGGCGGTGATTGTTGAAGAAGGCGACGAAGTTCTCGGCCGGGAAATCGAGGATCTCGTGCGCCGGCGCCGACCAGATCGCGGCGCCCATCGGCGCCAGATAGTCGGTCAGCAGCCGCGGCGCATATTTGCGGCTGCGGAAATAATCGCCAAGCGACAGGCCGGCGAGGGCACCCGACTTGAAGTCGGCGACGCTCTGCTCGTTGAAGACCAGGATGTGCCGCAGCATCTTCAGATAGGACGGCGACAGCAGATTGCGGGGCTGGGCGAACAGACCGCGCGCGGTCTCCAGCCAGTTGGAGCCGCCACCCTTCCATTCGAATCGGCCGCCATCGGCCGACATCGCGAAGCTCATGCAGCTTTCGACGGTCTCGACGCCCAGATAAGCGAACAGGGCGGTGAGCTCGGGATAGTTGAGCTGATTATAGACGATGAAGCCGATGTCCACCGGGATCGTGGTGCCATCATAATCGACATCGACGGTGTGGCTGTGACCCCCGGGACGCAGCTCGCGCTCATAGACCGTCACCGGGTATCGCGACGACAATGCCCATGCGGCGGCATTGCCTGCGATTCCCGTTCCCACAACTGCAACGCGCATTCCAAGGCCCCCTCAGCCCACCACTGGTTCCCGAGCTACGACGGGCCTGCGTTGGAGTTTCAGCACGCTCGGTAATGAGCAACGCTTGCGGGCAGGGTCGATTCACAGCGGCAACGATCGGATGAAATCTTCGTAAGCTTTGCTATAACTCGCGAGCGCGTCAAGTTGGGAAAAACCCGATGGAATAAGGCGATCCGGTTACTCCCAGCGCGAAATGGCGGCCTGCGGCTGCCGCATTCTGTCAGCCGGATTGCGACCGACAGCCCTGTGCGCGGTGCAAATGCGCAGCTAGAATAGACTAGGGGCTTCAGAAAGCGTTTTCCGTGATTGGGTTGCGAGTGATTGGCAGAAAGCATCGTCGGCCGTACTGCACGGCGCGGGGTGCGTGGCGATACGCCGCGCCCGGCGAAGGATCGCGGCCGGCATGACTCCAGCCTCGCGCATTTTCGGCCGATCCTTACGGATGATGGCGGCGTCGGCGCTCGTCGTGTCGGCGGGCGGCTGCATCCTGACCAAGGATCTGCCTGATCCGGCACTCGACGTGCCCAACCGCTACAAGGCGGCCGCCACCACCGCGATCGACCGGCCGCCGGCGCTCGACTGGTGGCGCGGCTTCCGCTCGTCCGAGCTGACGCAGCTGATGGAAGAGGCGCAGACCGTCAATCTCGACATCGCCGCCGCCACCGCGCGCATCCTGCAGGCCGACGCCCAGGCGCGGATCACCGGCGCGGCGCTGCTCCCCTCGATCAGCGGCAGCGGCAGCGGCTCGCAGAACAAGACCTCGGGCAGCAACATCACCAACACCACGATCGCCGGCCGGCGCTATGCGACCTATTCGGCGTCGCTGAGCGCCAGCTATGAGATCGACTTCTGGGGCAAGAATCACGACGCCGCGCTGGCGGCGGAGGAGACCGCGACCGCGAATCGATTCGACCGCGACACCGTCGCGCTGACCACGATGGCGAGCGTCGCCAACGCGTATTTCCAGGTGCTGGCGTCGCAGGACCGCATCCGCACCGCGCAGGAGAACATCGCCAGCGCCGAGCGCATTCTGGGGGCGATTCGGCAGCGGCTGGCTGCCGGCACCGGCAGCGACCTCGATGTCGCTCAGCAGGAGAGCGTGCTGGCCAATCAGCGCGCCGCGGTGCCGCCGCTGCGAGTGACGCTGGCGCAGAACATGAACACGTTGGCCACGCTGGTGGCGCGGCCGCCGGAAAGCGCCAAGATCGTCGGTGGTTCGCTGAACAGGCTCGGCTCGCCGCGGGTGACGCCTGGGCTGCCGTCGGATCTGCTGACCCAGCGGCCGGACATCCGCCGCCAGGAGGCGCAGCTGGCGTCCGCCACCGCCAATGTCGGCAGCGCGCGGGCGCAGTTCTTTCCGACCATCCAGCTCACCGGTCAGGGCGGCTATCAGAGCGCGGTGCTGGCGTCGCTGTTCACGCCGCAGGCGACGTTCTCCAGTCTGGCGGCGGGCCTGACCCAGCCGATCTTCGACGGCGGCCGCATCCAGGGCAATTTCGATCTGACCAAGGCGCAGCAGGAGGAGTTGCTGCAGAGCTATCGCAAGACCGTGGTGGCGGCGTTCGCGGACGTCGACAACGCGCTGGAGTCGATCAAGCAGAACACCGAGCGGCTGAGGCTGCAGCGCGCCGCGGTGGCGTCGTCGCGTCGTGCCTTCAATCTCGCCGAGCAGCAACTACGCGCCGGCACCGCCGACATCGTCACTGTTCTCAACACTCAACTGACACTATTTACAGCTGAAGATACGCTGATCCAGACGCAGCTTGCGCGCTATCTGGCGATCGTCAGCCTGTTTCAGGCACTCGGGGGCGGCTGGGAGCCTAGGATGGAAAGACCGGTCAATGCTCTTTAAGCCGGACTCGAACGACGCGTCCGGTACGATTACCGGCGCCAAGCCGCCAATTGCGTCGCGGGCACGGCGGCGACTGGTGTCGCTGTTGGTGACGGCGATCATTCTGGGCGGCCTCGGCTACATCGCCTGGACCGCGTTTCAGACCAAACAGCCGGCCGCGCCCGGTCGCGGCGGCCCGCGCACCGACATGGCGGTGCCGGTGCTGGCGGCGACGCCGAAGGTCCAGGACGTGCCGGTGTATCTCGACGGCGTCGGCTCGGTGAAGGCGCTCGCAACCGTCACGGTGCGCGCCCAGGTCGACGGCAAGCTGGTCGCGGTGAACTTCACCGAAGGCCAGGACGTCAAGGCTGGCGACGTCGTCGCCGAAATCGACCCGGCGATCTATCGGGCGCAGTACGATCAGGCGGTGGCGAAGAAGGCGCAAGACGAAGCGCAGCTCGCCAACGCCAAGATCGATCTGACGCGCTATCAGCAGCTCGCGGCGTCGAACGCCGGCTCCAAGCAGCAGGCCGACACCCAGAAGGCGACCGTGGCGCAGCTCGAGGCGCAGGTACGCTCTGATCAGGCGGCGATCGACAATGCCGCGGCGACGCTCAGCTACACCAAGGTGGTGGCGCCGATCTCCGGCCGCGCCGGCCTGCGCCAGGTCGACAAGGGCAACATCATCAAGTCCGCCGACACCACCGGCATCGTCGTGCTGACTCAGTTGCAGCCGATCTCGGTGCAGTTCAGCCTGCCGCAGCAGCAGATCGTCCGCGTCAACGCGGCGTCGGCGAAAGGCGCGCTGGCGGTCGACGTGTTCGGCAATGACGGTGTCACCGTGGTCGACACCGGCACGCTGAAAGGCATCGACAACCAGGTCGACCAGACCACCGGCACGGTGAAGCTGAAGGCGGAATTCCCCAATGCCAAATATCAGCTTTGGCCCGGCCAGTTCGTCAACGTCCGGCTCAAGGTCGAGACGCTGAACCAGGTCGTGGTGGTGCCGACCTCGGCGGTGCAGCGCGGGCCGGCCGGGACGTTCGCCTACATCATCGATCAGGACGACGTTGTGCATGCGCAGCCCGTCAAGGTGACGCAGCAGAACGAGACCGAGGCGGTGATCGCCAGCGGCGTGACGGCGGCCGACCGGGTGGTCACCACCGGCTTCGCCAATCTTGCGGAGGGCGCCAAGGTCCGGATCGGCGACAGCAGCCAAACCCCGACCGCCGACCTCGCGCCGCAGAAGCGGCGGCGCGGCCCGCCGGGCGCCGAGGGCCAGAAGGGGCAGGGCGACAACGCTGGCGAGCAAGGCAAGCGTCGCCGCGGCGAGGGCGGCAGCCAAGGCGCTGCGCCGGCCGCTAACGAATCGTCGGGTGCGGCGAAGGCGCCGTGAGCGCCCGCCTTGTCCCGACCGAAGCTGAACCCGCAGTCATGAGGTTGCTTTCATGAGCGTGTCCGAGCCGTTCATCCGGCGCCCGATCGCGACCTCGCTGCTCGGCGTGGCGCTGCTGATCGGCGGCGTGCTCGGCTATTTGTCGCTGCCGGTGTCGGCGCTGCCGCAGGTCGACTTCCCGACCGTGCAGGTGTCGACCCAACTGCCGGGCGCAAGCCCGGACGTGGTGGCGGCGCTGATCACCGCGCCGCTGGAGCGGCAGCTCGGCCAAATTCCGTCGCTGACGGCGATGACGTCGACGTCGTCGTTCGGCGTCAGCCAGGTGTCGCTGCAGTTCGACCTCAACCGCGACATCGACGGCGCGACGCAGGACGTCCAGGCGGCGATCAACGCCGCCGCCGGCATCCTGCCGAAGAACCTGCCGTACCCGCCGACCTACGCCAAGGTGAACCCGGCCGATGCCGCGGTGCTGACGGTGGCGCTGACCTCGACCACGATGTCGCTGCGGGCGATGAGCGACATCGCCGACACCATCCTGTCGCAGCGGCTCGCCCAGATCAGCGGCGTCGGCCGGGTCTCGGTGCTCGGCGGGTTGAAGCCGGCCGTGCGGGTGCAGGCGGATCTCGCCCGGCTGGCCGCCTACGGGATCTCGATGGAGGATCTGCGTACGGCGATCGCCAGCGCCAACGTGTCGGGCCCGAAGGGTTCGCTCGACGGCGCGCAGCAGTCCTACACCATCGCGGCCAACGACCAGATCAACGCGGCCGACGCCTACAAGCCGATCATCGTGGCGTATCGCAACGGCTCGCCGGTGACGATCGGCGACGTCGCGCAGATTCTCGACGGACTTGAAAACAACCGCACCGGCGCCTGGTACCAAGGCACGCCGGCGGTCGTTCTCGACATTCAGCGCCAGCCGGGCGCCAACGTCATCGAGGTGGTCCGCGGCATCCGCGCCGAGATCCCGAAGCTCCAGAAGATCGTGCCGGCCGGCGTCAAGCTCACCGTGGTCAGCGACCGCACCGAGACGATCCGCGCGTCGGTCAACGACGTGCAGTTCACGCTGCTGCTCAGCGTCGGGCTGGTGACGCTGGTGGTGCTGTTGTTCCTGCGCTCGATGCGGGCGACGATCATTGCGGGGGTGGCGCTGCCGCTGTCGCTGATCACCTCGTTCGGCGTGATGTATTTCGCCGGCTTCAGCCTCGACAATCTGTCGCTGATGGCGCTGACGATCGGCACCGGCTTCGTCGTCGACGACGCCATCGTGATGATCGAGAACATCGTCCGCCACATGGAGGACGGTGAGAACCCGATGCAGGCGGCGCTGTCAGGCGCCTCGGAAATCGGCTTCACCGTGATCTCGCTGACGATGTCGCTGATCGCGGTGTTCATCCCGCTGCTGTTCATGTCCGGGCTGGTCGGCCGGATGTTCCGCGAATTCGCGCTGACGCTGACCATCGCGGTGGTGACGTCCGCGATCGTGTCGCTGACGCTGACCCCGATGATGTGCTCGCGGCTGCTCAAGCACGCTCACGAAGAGCGGCAGATCCCCGGCCTCGCCACCATCAGCGGCTGGATCGACCGCGGCGCCGAGGCTTATCACCGCAGCCTGCTGTGGGTGCTGAAGCATCAGCCGGCGACGCTGGTGGTGACGTTCCTGACGATCGCGGCCACGCTGATCCTCTACGTGGTGGCGCCGAAGGGCTTCCTGCCGCTGCAGGACACCGCCTCGATCACCGCGGTGACGGAAGCCGGCCAGGACGTGTCGTTCACCGAGATGCAGGCGCGGCAGAGCCAGGCCGCCGACGCGATCAAGGCCGATCCCGACGTGGTCGGCGTGGTGTCGGTGGTCGGCGCAGGCTCGGTCAACGCCACCCCAAATGTCGGGCGGCTGGTGATGACGCTGAAACCGCGCGGCGAACGCAAGGCCGACGTCTCCCAGGTGATCGAGCGGCTGAAGCAGCGCGTGGCGCCGATCCCGGGCATGACCGTGTACTTCCAGGCCGTGCAGGACGTCCAGATCTCGACCCAGGCGAGCCGCTCGCAATATCAGTACACGCTGACTGCGACCGACGCGGCGCAGTTGTCGGAATGGGCCAAGAAGCTGGTCAGCGAGCTACGTGACGATCCTTTGTTCCGCGACGTCTCGTCGGAGGCGCAGGAGGGCGGCCTGCGGGCCCAACTCGACATCAACCGGCAGCGCGCCGGGCAGCTTGGCGTCAGCATCCAGGCGGTCAACGACACTCTCAACGACGCCTTCGCGCAGCGCCAGATCTCGACGATCTACGGTCAGGCCAATCAGTATCGCGTCGTGCTCGAGGCGATGCCGATCTACCAGAAGGATCCGTCGATCCTGTCGAAGCTTTACGTGCCGGGCAGCGGCGGGCAGGTGCCGATCTCGGCGGTCGCCGAGCTGAAGCGAACTACCGCGCCGCTGTCGATCTCGCATCAGGCACAGTTCCCATCGGTCGCGCTCAGCTTCAACCTCGCGCCCGACGCCTCGCTCGGCGACGCGGTGAACGAGATCAAGGTGATCGAGACGCGGATCGGAATGCCGAGCAGCATCGTCGGCGTGTTCTACGGCGATGCCGCCGAATTCGCGAAGTCATTGTCCGGCCAGCCGTGGCTGATCCTCGCCGCGCTGGTGACGATCTATATCGTGCTCGGCGTGCTGTATGAGAGCTTCATCCACCCGATCACCATTCTGTCGACGCTGCCGTCGGCCGGCGTCGGCGCGATCCTGGCGCTCATGCTGTTCGGGCAGGATCTGTCGGTGATCGGGCTGATCGGCATCATCCTGTTGATGGGCATCGTCAAGAAGAACGCCATCATGATGATCGACTTCGCCCTCGAGGCGGAGCGGCACAAGGGGATGTCGTCTTACGACGCGATCGTGCAGGCCTGCCTGCTGCGTTTCCGTCCGATCATGATGACCACGCTGGCGGCGCTGTTCGGCGCGCTGCCGCTCGCGGTCGAAAGCGGCACAGGCTCCGAACTGCGGTTTCCGCTCGGCATCTCGATCATCGGCGGCCTGCTGCTTAGCCAGTTGCTGACGCTGTACACCACGCCGGTGATCTATCTCGCGCTCGACCGCATCAACCGGCGCTTCGAGCGCGCGGTGCCGCCGGCGACGCCGTCGCCGCCGCTGGCGGGGCCGGCGCGGGAGACGCCGTAATGGCCTCGATGTCCGACCCGTTCATCGCGCGACCGGTCGGCACCACGCTGCTGGCGATCGGGCTGTTCCTGCTCGGCATCGTCGCCTATGCGTTCCTGCCTGTGGCGTCGATCCCCAACGTCGATTTTCCGATGGTGATGGTGTCGGCGTCGCGGCCGGGCGCGGCGCCCTCGGTGATGGCCGCGACGGTGGCGGCTCCGCTGGAGCGGCGGCTCGGCGAAATCGCCGGGCTGGAGCAGATCACCTCGACCAGTTCGCTCGGGACGACGCGGATCCAGCTGCAGTTCTCGCTCGGCCGCAGCATCGACAAGGCCGCGCGCGATGTTCAGGCCGCGATCAACGCTTCGGTCAGCGACCTGCCGACCGATCTGCCGGCACTGCCGAACTTCCGCAAGTTCAACTCCGCGGCGGCGCCGGTGTTCATCCTGGCGCTGACCTCGAAGACGATGTCGGCGAGCGCGATTTACGACGTCGCCGACACCGTGCTGCTGCAGCGGATTTCCCAGGTGCCGGGCGTCGGCGACGTCACCGTGTCGGGCGCCGATCAGCCCGCGGTGCGGATCGCGCTCAACCCGGTGGCGCTGTCGAATGCGGGCGTCGCGACTGATGACGTGCGCAACGCGATCGTCAACGCCAATCCGGTCGGCCCGGTCGGCATCTTCGACGGCGGCCGGCAGAGCGAGACGATCTCCACCAACCGGCAGATGCGGACCGCCTCTGAATTCCGCGACATCGTCATCAAGAGCACGGGCGGCAACACGCTGCGGCTGTCGGACGTTGCCACCGTGTCCGACGCCACCCGCAACAGCCGGCAGATCGCCTGGTACAACAAGCAGCCGGCGGTGCTGATCCAGATCACCAAGCAGGGTGACGCCAACGTCATCGAAACGGTCGACCGGGTGAAGGCGCTGGTGCCGGAGCTGAAGCAGTGGATTCCGGCGGCGGTCGAGATTTCGGTGGTGACCGACCGCACCGGCACGATCCGCGCCAGCGTCGACGACATGCTGTGGACGCTGCTGGCGACCGCCGTGCTGGTGATGGTGGTGGTGCTGACGTTCCTGCGCCGGCTGACCCCGACGATCGCGGCCGGCGTGTCGGTGCCGCTGGCGCTGGCCGGCACCTGCGCCGGGATGTGGCTGACCGGATTCTCGATCAACAATCTGTCGCTGATGGCGCTGGCGATCGCGGTCGGCTTCGTCGTCGACGATGCGATCGTGATGATCGAGAACATGTACCGCAATCTCGAACAAGGCATCGAGCCGATGCAGGCGGCGCGGCTCGGCGCCCGGCAGATCGGGTTCACCGTGCTGTCGATCAGCCTGTCGCTGGTCGCGGCGTTCGCGCCGCTAATTTTCATGGACGGCATCGTCGGCCGGCTGCTGCGCGAATTCTCGCTGACGCTGGTTTATGCGATCGCCGTCTCGACCGTGGTGTCGCTGACCGTGACGCCGATGATCTGCGCACATTTCATCAAAGCCGAGACGTTGCATCGGAAGCCGCGCTGGATCGATCGCGTCGTCGAGGGCACGCTGAACCGGATCGTCGGCTTCTACGCCTGGACGCTGCGCGCGGTGCTGGGCTTCCCGGGCCTGACGATGCTGGTTTTCTTCGCCACCATCGCGCTGACCGTGACGCTCTACGTCAAGGTGCCGAAGGGGCTGTTTCCGATCGACGATTCCGGTTTCGTGATCGGCGCGACCCGGGCCTCGGCCGACACCTCGTTTCAGTCGATGCGCAAGCTGCAGGAGGAGATCGCCGACATCGTGATGGCGGACCCGGCAGTCGCCGGCGTCGGCTCGGTGCTGGGCGGGGGCGGCGGACCCGGCGGCGGAGGCAGCAATCGCGGCACGATGTTCATCAACCTCAAGCCGACCGCGGAACGCCCGGGTGTCGATACGCAGCAGGTGATCGACCGGCTGCGGCGCCAGCTCGGCAACGTCGCCGGCATCCGGCTGTTCATGTTCGCGGCCCAGGATCTGCGTGCCGGCGGGCGGCAGAGCGATTCCGATTTTCAGTACACCATCTCCAGCCCCGATCTCGATTTGCTGCAGAAATGGGCGCCGATCGTCTCCAAACGATTGCAGACGGTCGAGGGCATCACCGACGTTTCCAGCGACCGCGACGACGGCGGGCTCGAACTGACGCTGTCGATCGACCGCAACATGGCGTCGCGGCTCGGCGTCGCGGTGCAGGATATCGACAACGCGCTCAACAACGCATTCTCGCAGCGGCAGATCGTGACGCTGTATACCCAGCGCAATCAATACAAGGTCGTGCTCGAGATCGATCCGAAATTCCAGAACGACCCGACCGATCTGGATCATATCTTCGTTGCCGGCGACAATGGCGCGCAGGTCCCGCTGTCGGCGGTGGTGCACGCCAAACGCGGGCTGTCGCCGCTGGCGGTGTTTCACTCGCAATCGATTCCGTCGACCACGGTGTCGTTCAACCTGCTGCCCGACGTGCCGCTGGCAACAGCGACCGAGAACATCCAGCGCGCGGTCGACGAACTGCACATGCCGGAGGGGATCCGCGGCGGTTTCGAGGGCAATGCCGGCGCGCTCGGGCAGACCTCTAGCAAGCAGCCGCTGCTGATCCTGTTCTCCTTGATTGCGATGTACATCGTGCTCGGCGTGCTCTACGAGAGCCTGGCGCACCCGCTGACTATCATTTCGACGTTGCCGTCGGCGGGGCTCGGCGCGCTGCTGGCGCTGCAAGTGACCGGCACGCAGCTGACGGTGATCGCGTTCGTTGGCATCATCATGCTGATCGGCATCGTCAAGAAGAACGGAATCATGATGGTCGACTTCGCCCTCGAGGCCGAACGCGAGCGCGGCATGTCGTCCGCTGACGCGATCTACGAGGCCTGCATCGTCCGCTTCCGTCCGATTCTGATGACGACGCTGGCGGCGCTGTTCGCCGCGATTCCGCTGGTCGTGGCGGTCGGGCCGGGCACCGAGCTGCGGCGGCCGCTCGGCATCACCATCATCGGCGGATTGTTCGTGTCGCAGATTCTGACGCTGTACACGACGCCGGTGATCTATCTACTGATCGACCGGATGCGACGGCGGCGCGGGCCCGCGCCGGTCGCCGTACCGGCGGAGTAACACAATGGCGACCGATCACGTATCCAACGAGGCGCCGCTCGGCGAGGTGATTCCCGAGTGCGATCGCTGCGGAAAGCCGCTGCCGCTGTGCATCTGCGACAGCGTGGAGCCGCTCAAGAGCCGCGTCCAGCTGCTGATCCTGCAACATCCGCAGGAGCAGGACCGCGCCCTCGGCACCGCGCGGCTCACCGCGCAACATTTCAAGGACGCCGTCGTCAAGGTCGGGCTGTCGTGGCCGAGCTTGTCGAAAGCGCTGGGGCGGACGGTGCACGATCCGTCGCGTTGGGCGGTGCTGTATCTCGGCTCGGCGCGTGCCGCCGACCTGACGCAGGACCGCGAGATCGTCGCGATCGATCGCAAGGGCGAGGCCGAGCCGCATCAGGATGGCATTCTGCGCGACATTGAGGGCGTGATCCTGCTCGACGGCACCTGGAGCCAAGCCAAGGCGCTGTGGTGGCGCAACGCCTGGATGCTGAAATGCCAGCGCGTCATTCTCGATCCGGCGGCGCCGTCGCGCTACGGCAAGCTGCGCAAGGAGCCCCGCCGCGACGGCCTGTCGACGCTGGAGGCCGCCGCGCTGCTGCTCAGCCGGCTGCAGAAGCGCCCCGACATCGAAACCACGCTGCTCGCCGCCTTCGACCGCATGCTGGCCCGCTTCCGCGAGGTCCAGTCCGAGATGCCGGAATTGGCCCCGAAGCCGAAGAAGAAGGACTGGCGGCGGAAGAAGCTTTAGTCGCGCGCCGCGCTTCAAGTCCTTTCCGTCATTGCGAGCGAAGCGAAGCAATCCAGAGGCGCAGTCCACGGCTCTGGATTGCCTCGTCGGTTCGCTCCTCGCGATGACGGTCCGCATGCCGGCCGGCCGGAATAGGCGAAGAGATATTATGGCTCATTGTCCGCCGGTCGTGGCTAAGGCCGCGTACCACTTCGCGTAGGGCGTATTCTTCGCCAAGTGCCGATTGTAGTCAGGCGCGCCGTCGGTCCACCACACAGGACCGCGTTCGCCGAGGTCGCGCTTGGCGGCGTCGACGGCGCGATGCGCGGTTGCTTCGGCAATCTGATCGCCAGAATCCTTTGCGGTCTTTACAGCGCGGCGCGCGCGCATCAGCGAGGAGACCAGAGCCGCCTTATTGGCCTCGGACAGCGACGGGTCGGCGCATCGCCACAGCCGGCCCTTCACCACGAAGTAACGGCCGTCGGGCGTGACCGGGTAGGTGCGCGCCGGCTTGCGCATCAGCGCGCGTCGGTGAACTCGACCGGCGTGCCTTTGCCCACCAGGGCGGCAATCCGTTGCGCGTCCCAGTTGGTCAGCCGGACGCAGCCGTGGGACTCGGCCTTCGACACGTGGCTCGGCTCGGGCGTGCCGTGGATGCCGTAACCCTGTTCGGAAAGGCCGATCCACATCGTGCCCACCGGGTTGTTCGGTCCCGGCTTGATCTCGAACGGTTTTGTCGTCTTCACGCCTTTGAATTTGTAGTCCGGATTGTACCCGTAGGTCGGGTTGGGGCTGACTTCGGTGACCTTCAGCGTGCCGCTGGGCGACGGCTTGTCTTCGCTTCCCACCGTCGCCGGATAGAATGCGATCAGCCGATTTGTGTCGTCGAACGCCTTGACGGTCTGCCGCGTCTTGTCGACCTCGATCCGCTGCGCCTTGACGGTCTCCGGCACCGCCGGGGCGATGTCGATCACCGTGATGGTCTCGCCGGCACGCTTGAAGCGTTGGCCCGGATTGAGCGTCGCGAGCAGCCCCTGGCTCATGTGGAATTTCTCGGCGAGCGCTTCCTGCGCGCTGGTGTAGGCCAGCCGCGGCAGCGACTTCATCGCCTCCAGCTTGGCCGGCAGCTTTTTCAGGAAGGGCCCGTCGACATCCTTCTTGGTCAGCGTATAGCGCGTCAGCACGGGCCGGCCATCGGCCGCCAGTTTCCGCCACAGCTCGTCGGTGACCACGTCGCTGCTCGGCAGTTGCTGCGCCTCGGAATAGGCGCGCAGCGCCTTCTTGGCATTTTCGCCGAGCCGGCCATCGATCTCGCCCGGCGAGAAATGCGCGCGGTCGAGCAGCACCTGCAGGCGAACGACGAGCGGGCTGGGCTCGTCGCCTTCGATCTGCGCGCTGGCCGGTTCGGCCGCGTTGATGGCGTCGGGAGTGAGCTCGGCGGCCCATGCCGCACTTGCGAGGCAGGTCGAGAGCAGGATCACGCCAATGCGCAATCCGAGATTGAATGTCATGCGAACCAAGCCTCCGCGCCGAAGTGGCGGCAGGCTTCAACCCGAAGCAAGGCGTGCTGTTCCCACAGGGGCAACCGCGGCGAGCTGGATCATGGAGAGGGAAGGGATGAGCGTGGCCAAACGCCCGGTCACCGGAAAGCGGCGGCGGCTCGGCTATGGCTGGCGAACGAGGAGAGGGGGTGCGCGGCGGCCGCACGGAGCTGGTTGGAGGCCACGACCAGAATTGAACTGGTGTACACGGTTTTGCAGACCGTTGCGTAACCACTCCGCCACGTGGCCCCAACGGGCCGGACTTCTACATGGGATCAATCGGTTAGGCAACAGCGTTCCGGCGGTTCGAAGGCTCATTCTGAAATGGAAACCGCTGCCCATTCTGAAATGGGCTCCTGGTTTTGTTCTTCCGGCGCGGCGCCGGCGCCTGCCGCGACCCGATATGCGTGCCGCTTTCGGGTGGCCGCAAGGGCGCGCTTTGCGGTACGCTTGGCATATCCCTCGTAAGCCTTTGAGCTGTGCGCCGACAGCGCGCGGCCCTGGCCGTCGGTGAGCTCGGCTTCCTCGAGTTCGGTCATGCCGCCGTGCCGGCATGCGTCGAGAGTGAAGGTGTCGGGCAGGCCAGCGGCCTTTCGGATGCGGCGCACAATGCGGCCCATCGTGAAGGGATCGTGCTTGTCTACCGCTCCCAGCTTGCCGCCGCTGCCTTTGAGCCGGCGCATGACGATGCCGAAACCCAGCTTCGGCACCTTGGCGAGGATCTCCTCGGCTTCCGCGTAGAACAAAACCCGTTCGCCGCCGATTGCCTCCTCGAGCGGGTGCAGCACCATCCGGCCGGTCTTGTGGTGCTCGATCCGGATCTGCGTCGGCGCCGCCGGCGAGCGATAGCCGCCCCACTGGACGAATCCCGCCAGCACGTTCTCCGGCCGCTGCAGCCATTCGAAGCAGATGACGGCCGCGGCGCCCGCCTCCGGATGTCCGGCCGCCACGGCCGTCCAGGCGAAGGTGTAGACCTCGTCGCGGGTCGCTGCCGGCTTCACCTCGCGGACGTAGGACGACGTCGCGACGCCTTCCCACGGGTTCGGCGTGTCGCGATCGAACACGTCCGGATACAGCCGCCGCACCACGCGCCAGGCGTGGCGGCAGGTGACGACGGCCTTGAGGGCGGTCCGCGGTCGCTTCGCCTTGCCGGCGCGCACCGGCGTGTCCCGGATCAGCTCGTAGAGCTTGTCGGCCGCCGCCGGCGTAATCGCCCTGACGAAGCGATCGCCGATGCGGCCGCCCTTCTTGTCGCGCAGGTCGCCGATCATTCGCATCGTGCGCTCGTGGTCCGGCCGGGTGCGCGGCGAAACACGCTCGCGCCAGTCGGTGCTGGCCATGTAGGCGCGGAACAGCCAGTCGACGGTGCCGAACGGCGCGAGGTCCGTTGCCGTCTTCGCCTCGGCGCTGCCGAGTCGTGCCAGATCCCATTCGTCGAACAGGGCGTTGAGCACCGCGGCCTTGCCGCCGCGGCCGTCTTCGCCGCAGGCGTGCCCATAATCGCTGCCGAGGGCCGTGTCGTGGTCCTTGTGAAGGGTGCAGCCCTGCTTGCGGTAGTAGCTCGGAAGCGTCCAGTAGTAGGCCGTGGCGCCGGATTTCAGCGGCTTGGCGGTGACGAAGCGGGGGAGCGGGCGCTCCACGGTCACAGATCCCGCGCGGCGTCCGCCACGGGACCGAAAGGCGATGACGGGCGGATGGCCCGGTCGAGCGTTTCCCTCAGCCATAGCCGGCGGCGGCCCTTCTTGACGTCGGGCTGCGGATAATCGCTCCCGACCCGCCGCAAGAAAGCCTCAACCGACGGCTCTCCGCAATAGCCGGCCGCCAGCTCCGGCGGCATCCGGGCCGGCCAGGTGCCGGGTGGAATCACGGCAGGGCGTACCGGGCGGCTCACCGAGTTGTCTCCGGCCGGATCGGCTGCGCCAATTGGCGCAGCTCCCTCCGCCGGATCCCGGCGGCATTGTCGCGCACAGCCTTGCGGTTGGCCGCTTCGGCGTGACAGGCTGGACAGATCCTCGCCCGCGGTCGGTGCAAGGGCTCCAGGTTGCAGTTCATGCAAAGGCGGGCGCCCGAAGCCGTGCTGCTCTCGTTGGCGATGCCTTCGTGCGTGCGGATCATGGCTGGTGCTCGCGTTGAGTGTAAGTGATCGACTTCGCGCGCAGGTGCGCATCGGCGTGCCAGGGATCTGCGCACCTCCAGTCGGTTTGCTGATATTCCGCGTCGGTGCGTCCGCATGTCCGGCAGCGCTCTTCCCCATTATTTGGAGGAGCAAGCGCCTTCTGTATCTCGGTCAGCAGCGCGTCTGCCGCGGCGTATCGGTCTTTAAAAAACTTCGACCGCGCAATGTCATGTGACGCGTTCACAATGTTGCGGATGATGTGGTCGCGGTTCACGGCTGACTGTCCTTCGGGGTGAGTGCTAGCGACCTCCAAAACCGAAGGCCGGCAAATTTCTCGTAAAGAACTGCCCAGGCGTCGCTGGTTCGCCCGTGCCGAGCGCATTCAATCTGCGGTACGCGGCACCCGCAGACTATGCAGTGCGGCGTCAGCGATCCGAGACCTTCGCCGGGCTCGTACATCACCGTTCGGCATCCTTCCGAGTGATCGCTAATAACTTCTCCTTCGCAGTCTTTACGGTCGCGGCTGGATCATCGCCTTCCACGTCCAGGATCGACTCTCCCGCAAAGTCAGTTATCCTAACCGCCCACAGTGGCTCCTCTGGCCGCAGTCGTCCTTTTGCGAGAACCCAGAAAACGTCAGGCGGCAACTGATCCAGCTCAGCTGCGGCAACTGCGAGATTAGACTGGCTCGTCGTGTTCACCCCTGCGAAATGATTGAGGTTGGCTTAGGTCCCCGGGTACAAGTACATCTTGGCAGTATCGTCCCACACCCGGCACGTATCAGGCTCTTGAGGTAGTCCGCCAATCGCTCTGATTGCATTCGCGGCGCTTCTACCAAGCGTGACATGCCGAGTTTCGGCGCAAACTCGATATGCCGCTTGAGCGGTCTCGTTGAACACGAATGAGAGGCGATCTCGCAAAATAGCCTCAAGTTCGTCAGCCGTTACCAGCATCATATCTGGTTGATCTGCCGGGCTAGTCCGGTCCGGGAGTTCAGACACTTCCTCGATGATTTCACTGATGATCCGGTCCATGTTCACTCCTGGCTAACGAACGTTGACGACGTGTAGCGGTGCGCGCCGCACTTCTCGCACCGCCACATTGCTGTGGTGTTCCGACCGCGTCTGGTGGCGGACGTTTGTTGCCACTTGTGCCGGCAACGCCTCGCGCCAGCCGGCCGGTTCTTCATGGCGTCAGCAATCTTCGTGGCTCTCATCGTTCGTGCTCACGCTGAGTGAGTGCGAGTGTGAGTCGTCAGCTCTCCATCGCCTGGATGTTGCCGGCGGGCGGCGCGGTCCGATCGTCTTCTCGCGACCGGTGCGGAGCGGGCGCCAGGTTGGTGGCGGCGTAAGCGATGCATTCGATCGCCGCAGCTGCGGCGAGGCGGTTGACGGTGCTGGAGAGGTCGGCGCCGTTCAGCTCGGCGCGCCGGCGCATGACGTAGCCGTTCGCGAGCTCCATGCGTGCGCGCTGGCGTTCGCGGACGGACTTGCGCACGGCGGATGGGCGACGCAGGCCTGCGGCATAGATGCGCGCCTTGATGGTGCTGAGGCGATGGCGCGGTAGCGCGGCGATCAGCTCGGCGTTGCTGGCGTCCCGCTTTGCCAGATCCGGCAACAGCTTCAATTCGTCCGGGGTCCACTTCGTCGGGCGCATCAGCGTTGCTCCGTCGTTCTGGCTGCGTCGATGGACGGGCGGCATGGCGGCGCTTCGGCGTTGGTGCGGGTGATGGTGTGCGCCGGGGGCGTCGCCGGCTGCAGCCTGTCGATCAGTTCGTAGCGTTCGGTGAGCGGCAGGCCGCGGCTGATCTGCCAAGCGTGCAATGCGCGGTGATCGGCCGGGGTCATGATTTCACCTTGGCGAGGATGACGCCGTTGGCCTTGAGCGACTGCACTGCCTGACTGCAGCCGTGCCCGCCAAGCCAGGTGTAGCGACGGATCGCGTCTTCGGCGGCGATGTCGTCGAGCGTGATAGGCGCGTCCGATGCGTCGATCAGCGCGAGACCATCGGTGCGCATCGCCGTGAAGGCATCGTCGACGCGTGCGAGATTGCTGCCGAGCTTGATCATGGCGGCAGCAAATTGTTGGTCCGGGGGCGTTCTGGCGATCACCGCTTCCTCCCGCGTTTGAAGTCGAACGGCGCGGCCAGCACCAGCGCAGCGAGCGCCATTGCAGCCAGCTGGATCGTGGCGAGGTTGAAGAGTGTTTCCTGAGAGAACATCGCGACCTCCGTTGCTACGCGTCGTCGCGCGGCGCCGGCGGCGCGGGTGATGGTGTGGCTTGCGGAGTGGGAGCGCTTCCGTGCGCCTCGGAAACATCGGGCGCGATGCCGGCACAGCGCATGCGGTCGCGCCACTCGTCGTGCCACTCGCGGAGCTTCGCCAGGGTTGCGGCCTGCACCTTGAGCGTGGCGCGGATGTCGTCGCAATTCGTCGTGCTTGCTGCTGTGCGGGTGTCGGTCTCGTGCGAAGTCGGCGATAGTGCAATAAGCGCGGCTTTTGCCCCATTCTCGGCGGTCAGTCTGCGAGGGAGTATCAGGCTCTCACCTTGGGCGGGAGCGGGCGTAGCCGGCGGGTCCATCTCGTCAGCGAGCTTCCGCAGGCGCTCCGCTTCGTCCTTCAGGAGTTCCCCAAGAAGACGTGCGCGCTCACTACCGGTGATGGATGCCCGCTCGGCTTGCTCACTAATCGCCGACGTCTCGTCAGGGGAATGAGAGTCCATGCTGCTCATGACCGTAGCGATGCGCCTGGCCTGGATGACGCGGGCCGACGCGAGGATCGGCGGCGCGCCGCCGCCTGCTTCGATCGCTTCGAAATCATCGGGCTGGCTTGCCGGACGGCCGGCCGCCTGGGGCGGATGATCGTAGAGCTCGGTGATTTTGCAGTCCGGTGTCGGCCAGACGGTCGGTTTCTGCAATACGAATTGTTCCGCACCGCTTGCGTAGGTGATCAGCCATCCGATCGGACTATGCTGGTGGGGTGTGTTGGTGTTCATCTTCGTCCCCTTACTGACAGCTGCCACGGTCGATCGTGACGGTGTGCCTCGCGATCTCATTGGCGCTGTTCGATATGCGCTGATTGATAAATTCGACCAGGTTTCGGACCATCATGAGCGTGATTGCGCGGGTCACCTTGCCACCCGGTCTTCCGCTCTCGGTGTCGCCGGCTCTCCCTTCGGCAAAATCGCAGATGATGTCGGACAGCAGCATGCAGAGACCTGCGGACTGCAGATCGACGTCGGTCCGACGATTGATCTCGCGTGCGGTCGCGATGCTTAGCTGCTCGTTGATTGCGAGGAACAGGCGGATTTGAACGCCGCGTGCGGTGTCTTCGTTGGCCATCGGAGCAACAGAAGCTGCCGCTTCCTTACAGGAAGCGATGACCTGATCGATGTCGATGTGCTGATAGGATTTGCTGGTGCTCATCGCCGCCCCCTACACGCTGGCCGGCAGCAGGTCGGCGGGGGCGGTGCGGAGATGGCTGGCGATGCTCACCAGCCGCGAGGCGGCGATGCGATTGGCTCCGGCCTCGTATTTCTGCATCTGCTGATAGCTGACGCCGATCGCGGCGGCGAGGTCGCACAAGCTTAGGCCGGCGGCATGGCGCCGTGCCCTGAGGAGACGGCCGATCTGACGATCGATATCGCCTGGGGACCTGCTGGAGGGCTGGTCGGCGGCCGGAAGCAAAAGGTTCGACATTGCCACCCCCCTAGGCCGTCAGGCCGGCAAGCGACTGCGCCAGCTCGCGGGCGGCAGCGGCGTGCGCGTCGATCTGCGTGGACGTCCAGCCGAGCAGCGCGAGGTCGTCGCGGGTGATGCCGCCTTCGCGCTGGCTGGCCTGGCGCATATCCTCGGCCATGCGCTTGACAGCTGCGCTGCTGGCGAGGCTGGCCCGCGCCGGGGTCAGGGCGCTGTCGATCAGTTTGGACACGGCCGCATAGGGCGGGGCCGGGCGGCGGACGCCAGGGCGAGGGAAGCGACGCATGGTGATTTCCTTGCTCATGTTGCTGGGACTGGCGAGCGGGCATGCCGCATGGCATGCTCGCCCCGATTGAAGGATGGGGAGGTCAGATGAGGAGGGTGATTGTGTTGGGAGTCGTGGCAGCTTCGCTTGCGACCGGCTCGGCGCGTGCTGATTACGATGAACGGGTCATTGGCGATTGGGCTGCCTCTGCCAAGGAGGATCGTTTCGGCGATGGCGGCACTTACGTCGCTGTCACCGCCGAAGACACGATGGCACTGGCGGTTCGGTGCCTGCAGAAACAGCTGTCGATCGCTGTGATCTATCTCGGTGACAACCCGAACGAAGCGTCGCCCGGCGGCGTCTTCAAATTCAAGCTGCGGGTGGATAAGCAGCCGGTCGTCGAAACCCTCGGCACTGCGATGAGCGGTCGCGCCATCCAGCTCAAGACCACATCTGCAATGGTGAGCGCGATGCGAGACGGGAAGGAGCTTGGGCTGCGTATCGAAAGTAACCGTGGTGTGGTCACCACCAAGATCTTTCCGATCCGCGGTGCGCGGAAAGCCTTCGCCGACCTCAGTAATGAATGCCCACTGGAGTGAGTTTCGAAAGAGGAGTTGTCTCGCCATCGGAGCGTCCCACGTGAATTTCACGTGAAACAATACTATGCGTTTCGCATAGGCGCGTCAATGCGAAACGCATAATTCTCGTTCAGGTTTTCGTTGGTCTGTTTTTAAGGGCGTCGATGAAGCGAGGCGCGGCGGTGTCGAGCTCCTTGAAGGTCAGGCTTTGCTTGATCCATTTCGCTCTCAGACAATAGGGACGTGCGCTTTGCCGCTCGTTTGACCGCGCGAAGCTCCCGTCTGCCGATGCGACTATGTCCCATTGTGTCGGACTATAGGTCAGGGATGCATCTGCCCCCTTCAATGGACGGCCGGTTGATTTGACAACCCTGTGCACGGACAAGCGCAGGCAGCCGAGTTCGTCTGGGCCGAGTTTGAGGACCATCCCTGTTAGGGTGACGGTCTCGATGACCTTTCCGCGAACTTGCTCGAGCGACGTGTAGGTCGGATGGCGAAGTGCTGGCAGGATGTAAGTCTCGGTGCCGGCTTCATTTAATTGCATTTTCGAGGCGGTGAAAACTTTCGCTTGGCCGGCCGTGAGGCACTTTGCGCGAAGCATTCCGTTCGGCAGAACTTGGAGAGGGAGGATGTCTCTCGTCGATCCGGGTGCGCTTCCGCCGAAGTAGGTCACGCGAAGTATCTCGCCAGTGTCGATCGCCGCGCGGAAGCGGTGTAGGAGTTCATCTTCGGGCTTGCCAGGGGCAGCGATCATCGGGGCACGAGGTGCTTGACCTTCGCTGCCCATTCAATCCTGGCATCGAAGATCGGCGGCTCTGTTTGGGAGAGTAGATGGAAGTGGCCCTTCGTCCGGCTCTTCTGTAGTTTCTTGATAAGGATGCGGCCGTCATCCAGGCCGACCACGCAGAGTTTATTGATGAGGTCCGTCGTCACGGGGCGCCGGACGTCGTCATAAAAGACCAGCCAGCGATCGAAGAAGGTGCCCAGGCTGTCCCCCCGGATCTCGACTGCGACAGTCGAATCCGATGACCCGTCCGGCGCATTGACCTCGTCAAGCTGTCCATCCTCGCCAAAGAAGTGCGTCTCGGCGCCGGCCCCGACATAGCCGACCAGCGGCACGACGTTGGCTGGCTCGGCGCGGGCCTGTTTTGGCCGGGCAGGGCCTTTTCCGCCGACCAGCCAATCCAGCGAAACTTTGAAGAAGTCTGCGTATCGCTTGCCGGACCTCGATAGGCCGCGGCTTCCGTTCTCGTGGGCGAAATAGGTCGGCAGCGGGATGCCAAGCGCCTCGGCGGCGTCAGCCGCGTCGGCGAAGCCGGCCTCTTTTCTGGCCTGCTGCAAGCGTTCAAAGGGCTCTTTCATCAATGCAATATGCATAGGAAAAATATGCGTTAGGCATTGACCCTTAATATGCGAAACGCATAGTGACGTCATGGACGCTCATATGATTCGCGATGCCAGGCAGAAGGTCGGCGAAAGCCAAGCGGCTTTCGGAGAGCGGTTCGGCGTGGATCAAAGCACTGTTCACCGCTGGGAGACCCAAGGGCCTCCTAACCGTGGGCCGGCGCGGAAGGCGCTGGAGCGCGAGCTTGCTGAAATCGTGGCCGCTAAGGCGGACGCCACGTCTGACGTATCTCAATCGGAACAGGCCGCTTCATGAGCACGAAACGAGCAAAATCGCACAGTTCCGTCAAATCAGCGCTCCGCACATCTGACGGTAAAAGCCGTCAACATTGTCGGTCGATTTCCGCCATCATGCGGGAATTGCGGAAGATTTTCCCGAGCAAAACCGGCCTGAACATTCGTCGGTTTACCAAGGTTTCCGACCGCACCGCGGAGCGCTGGCTGAGCGGGGAGAGCGAGCCGAGCGCGAGCGCGCTGGTCGATCTGCTGCGGAGCGAGATCGGCCGCGAGGTGCTGTTCGCCGCGATGGGCGATGCTCGGCCCGAGTGGTTCTCCAAATACGCCAAGCAGCTCGACCTCAATGATACCCGCCGTCGCGCCAAGGAGTTGCTGCGGCTCGCAGAACAGCAACAAGACGAGGTGCTGTGATGCGCAGCCTTCCTCTCCCCAGCGCAACGGTCGTCGTCGGCTCACTTCGTCTTGATGGCGGCCTTGTAGGCGGCCTCGTTGGCGAAAGTCATGCGTGCCTCGGCGTCGACATTCAGGCGGCGGCCGCGGCACCAGGCCACGAACTCATCCGGATTGATTACGGCGCGGACCACGATCGTTCCGCTGCTTTGGCCGGTGCGCTCCACTTTGCGGGCGAGCTGCTGCCAGTCTTCGAAAGTGGCGGGCAGCACATGCGCATCCTGCATCACCTGAAGGATGCGGTCATAGCTGTCGCGTTCGTACCAGGGGATTCCCATGGCTCGGATGGGCTGGGAGGTCATCTTCAATTCCTTTCGTCGGTTGGTGTTGCAACTGCCGACGATAGCCGAGTCGGGGGTGGCGAGTTGCCCGCCGCTCCCGGCTCGGAAGGCGGTGCCCGATGATTGCGGCTCTGCAGGCTATCGCCGCAGGCGCGCTGATCGTTGTGGCGCTGGCCCTCGGCGTCGCCACGCTGCTGCGCGTCAAGCCTCCGACGCGCCGCGCCGATGATCCCGCCGCCGATCCGCGCGCCGAGCCTTACGGCGAGTGCCCCGGCTTTCCGCGCGAGACGCTCGAGCAATTTGATGTGGCGCGGCTCCGCCGGGCAGAGCGGGGCGCCGGCCGATGAGCGCCGCCGACGCCGCCTTTGACATGCTGTCCGTCCTGCACCCGGCCTTTGCGTTCGGCGTGATCGTGTTCGTGGCTTCGGCCCTGTCGACCGCGTGCGAGCTGATCGGGGCGGCGATCGGCGATCTCGTCGAGGCGGGCGGCGGGCGGGGGATGTATCGCAACTAATCACCGGATCGCGCGCCTCGGCGATGTCCAGGGGCAGGAGAGAAGACCGATGATCAACCATCCGAACCGCAAGAAGGCCGAAGGGAAGTCAACCGAAAGCTCGGCGCCCGACAAAGAGCGGGCTGTGCTGGTTACTACGCAGCATCGCGGCGTATTCTTTGGTTACGCGACCGACGTGCAGGGCAACATCATCAACCTGCGGGCCGCGCGCAACTGCCTGTATTGGTCCGCCGACGTGAAGGGCTTTGCTGGCCTTGCTGCGACCGGTCCGAGCAAGACCTGCCGTGTCGGGCCGGCGGTCGATCTGCAGCTGCGCGACATCACCAGCGTCGCGCTGGTGACCGATGCCGCCGTTTTGGCCTGGGAGGCGGCGCCGTGGAAGTAACCGAACTCAGACTCGTCCGGGGCGCAGCCCCGGACACCGTTTTGAGTAGCTCCGGCTACGGCGACGGCTACGGCTACGGCTCCGGCTACGGCGACGGCTCCGGCTCCGGCTACGGCTACGGCTACGGCTCCGGCTACGGCTACGGCTACGGCGACGGCTCCGGCTACGGCTCCGGCTCCGGCTCCGGCGACGGCTACGGCTACGGCTACGGCACCGACTA
>NZ_JAJNAL010000020.1 GCF_022271405.1 Rhodopseudomonas infernalis
TGAGGCTGCGCGAAGTACCAAGTGGCAGTCATTCCGGGGCGCGCGCCCTGGCGCGCGAACCCGGAATCTCGAAGTTGGTTGGTTTGTGCGGCGTTCGCCAAGCCGTGCCCGCCGCAGATTCCGGGTTCGCTCGCTGCGCTCGCGGCCCGGAATGACGAGCCAGGGAGAATGGGGCCGGCCGTGACGAACCCAAACGGCAGCGGCCGCCCCGTTGCCCGAGCGGCCGCGCCTTCCCCACCCGCCGACAACCTTTAGAACGGGATATCGTCGTCCATGTCGTTGGCGTGGCCACCGCCACCGCCGCCGCTCGCCGCGACCGGCCGGCGCGATTGGCCGCCCGAGCTGTAGCCGCCGCCCGACGGACCACCCGAGCCGAAATCGCCGCCGGACTGGTCGTCCCCGCCGTAGCCACCGCCACTGCCGCCGCCGGCGCGGCCGTCCAGCATCGTCAGCACCGAATTGAAGTTCTGCAGCACAACCTCGGTGCTGTAGCGCTCGGCGCCGCTCTGATCGGTCCATTTGCGTGTCTGCAGCTGGCCTTCGATGTAAACCTTCGCGCCCTTCTTGAGGTATTGTTCAACGACCTTGCACAACCCTTCGCTGAAGATCACGACGCGGTGCCATTCGGTCTTCTCTTTGCGCTCGCCGGTGGCGCGGTCGCGCCAGCTCTCCGACGTGGCGATGCGGAGATTGGCGATCGGCCGGCCGTCCTGGGTCCGCTTGATCTCCGGATCCGCACCGAGATTCCCGATCAGGATCACCTTGTTCACGCTTCCCGCCATCGCCGTCTCCTTCGAATCGATCGTCACGCGCCGGCCCTGCCACGCGCGCAAGTGTTGCTGTCCTAGCGCTTACGCTGTCCGCCGCTCGCCGCCCATCCTCCGCGGCCGGGAAATGGCCGCGCCGCCCCCGTTATCCACCGGCATTACAGCCCAAACTATGTTCCAGTTTTGTTCTGCGCAACACCTAAGTCGCGGATCAGTCAAGGTTATCCATTCGAACAGCCGGGAGCCGTCTCGCATCCACGTTCGGCAAGCGGTAAACCGATGCCGAAATTCTCCAATTGCTGATGAGATATCAGGGCCTTCCGGGTTCCAACTTATCCCGCAGTGTGACTTTTCGGAGACGGCATCTGTCGCGGGAACAGCGTATGGTTCCATCACGAATTGAGAAGGCGCTCGCGCCAGCCTGTGCGGGGGACAACGCATCAGGCTCTTCAGCGGATGGGGTATTACGATGAAAAAGCTTTTCCTGGGTACTGTGGCTTTGATCGCTCTGGGTGCGGCGCCGGCAATGGCTGCCGATCTCGCGGCGCGTCCCTACACCAAGGCTCCGCCGATCATTGTGGCGGTTTACAACTGGTCCGGTTTCTACGTCGGCGCCAACGCCGGTTGGGGGACCAGCCGCAAGAGCTGGGATCTGTACGTTCCGGGCGGGCTGGTGAGCGAAGGCTCGCATGACGCCTCCGGCGCCACCGCCGGCGGTCAGATCGGCTACAACTGGCAGGTCGCCTCCTGGGTGTTCGGCGTCGAGGCGCAGGGCAACTGGGCCGATTTCAAGGGCTCGAACGTCAGCCTGGCCGCTCCGGCTTTCACCAACCAGTCGAAGATCGAAGCCTTCGGCCTGTTCACCGCCCGTATCGGCTACGCCTGGGACAACGCCCTGCTCTACGCCAAGGGCGGCGCCGCGGTGGTCAGCGACAAGTACAGCTTCTATCCGACCGGCATCGGCGCGACGTTCGCTGACGCCTCCGAGACTCGCTGGGGCGCGGCGGTTGGTGCCGGCTTCGAATACGGCTTCACCCCGAACTGGTCGTTCGCGGTCGAATACGATCATCTCTTCCTGGACAAGAAGGACGTGACGTTCTCGAACGGCTCCGCAGACCGCATCAAGCAGGACGCCGACATCGTCACCGCCCGCATCAACTATCGCTGGGGTGGCCCGGTGGTCGCGAAGTACTGAGCTTCGCGCTCGCGTCCGAGACGCGAACATCCGAGGCGAAGATCTGAGACACGAAAGGCCGGCCTCGCGCCGGCCTTTTTGTTTTTGCGGGGGGTCTACGCCCACGGGTGAGGAACCGCCCGGTCTGCCTCGCTGTCGGCGAACAATCCGGTTGATGGTCACGCCTCGGCTCTGGAAATTGCTGATCGTTCTTCCTATGTTCCAGGCTCAGCTCTTCCCCGGCGTGGCCTGGTCGATCCGGTCGTGCCCAACTTGCGCGCCCGCCGCGCCTGGACACCCTGCATGGACGAAGTGATCAAGGCGAAGCGCCAGCCGGCCCAACAGCCAACCCATCAGACGGCTTTGGCCTCGAGCCGGACCTCCATCACCATTCGCGGCGCCCGCGAGCACAATCTCAAGAACGTCGACGTCGTCATCCCGCGCGACAAGCTGGCGGTGTTCACCGGCCTGTCCGGCTCCGGCAAATCCTCGCTGGCGTTCGACACCATCTACGCCGAGGGCCAGCGCCGCTACGTCGAGTCGCTGTCGGCCTATGCGCGGCAATTCCTCGAGATGATGCAGAAGCCGGACGTCGACCAGATCGACGGCCTGTCGCCGGCGATCTCGATCGAGCAGAAGACCACGTCGAAGAACCCGCGCTCGACGGTCGGCACCGTCACCGAAATCTACGACTACATGCGCCTGCTGTGGGCGCGCGTCGGCGTGCCCTACTCGCCGGCCACCGGCCTGCCGATCGAGAGCCAGACCGTGTCGCAGATGGTCGACCGAGTGCTGGCGCTGCCGGAAGGCACGCGGCTGTATCTGCTGGCGCCGGTGGTGCGCGGCCGCAAGGGCGAGTACCGCAAGGAGCTCGCCGAGTGGCTCAAGAAGGGCTTTCAGCGCGTCAAGATCGACGGCACCTTCCATGAGCTCGCCGAAGCGCCGACGCTCGACAAGAAATTCCCGCACGACATCGACGTCGTGGTCGACCGCATCGTCGTGCGCCCCGACATCGGCCAGCGCCTCGCCGAGAGTTTTGAAACCGCGCTGAAGCTGGCCGAAGGCCTGGCGGTGATCGAATTCGCCGACGCCCCCGCTGCGGCGGCTGCGCCCGCTCCGGCCGCCGAAGAGCCCGAGGGCAAGAAGAAAAAGGCCGACAAGAAAGTGGCCAAGATCCACGACAAGAGCGGCGCCGAGCGCATCCTGTTCTCGGAGAAGTTCGCCTGCCCGGTGTCCGGCTTCACCATCCCGGAGATCGAGCCGCGGCTGTTCTCGTTCAACAACCCCTATGGCGCCTGCCCGGAATGTGGCGGTCTCGGCATCGAGCAGCACATCGACGCCGATCTGGTGGTGCCCGACAAGGAGCTGACGCTGCGCAAGGGCGCGATCGCGCCGTGGGCCAAGTCGTCATCGCCCTACTACGTGCAGACGCTGACCGCGTTGGCTAAGTTCTACAAGTTCACGCTCGACACCAAGTGGAAGGACCTGCCGAAGAAGACGCAGAACGCCCTGCTCTACGGCTCCGGCGACGACGAGATCAAGTTCTCCTATGAGGACGGGGTGCGCTCCTACGACACCAAGAAGCCGTTCGAGGGCGTCGTCACCAATATCGAGCGCCGCTTCCGCGAGACCGAGAGCGAGTGGGCCCGCGAGGAGCTCGGCAAGTACTTCTCCGACGTGCCGTGCGAGGCCTGCCACGGCCACCGGCTGAAGCCAGAGGCGCTGTGCGTCAAGATCGGCGGCAAGCACATCGGCGACGTCTCGGAACTGTCGGTGAAGGCCGCCGGCGACTGGTTCGCCGCCGTCCCCGCGTCGCTCAACACCCAGCAAAACGAAATCGCCGTCCGCATATTGAAAGAGATCCGCGACCGGCTGAGCTTCCTGCTCGACGTTGGCCTCAACTATCTGACGCTGGCGCGCGCCGCCGGCACGCTGTCGGGCGGCGAGAGCCAGCGCATCCGCCTCGCCTCGCAGATCGGCTCAGGCCTCACCGGCGTGCTCTACGTGCTCGATGAGCCGTCGATCGGCCTGCACCAGCGCGACAATGCCCGGCTGCTCGACACCCTCAAGCGGCTGCGCGACCTAGGCAACACCGTGATCGTCGTCGAGCACGACGAGGACGCCATTCGGCTGGCCGATTTCGTGCTCGACATCGGCCCCGGCGCCGGCGTCCATGGCGGCAACATCATCGCCCAGGGCACCCCCGCCGAGGTGATGGCCAATCCGAACTCACTAACGGGCAAGTATCTCACCGGCGAGATGTTCGTGCCGGTGCCTGAGCGCCGGCCGCCGAACCATCGCCGCACGCTGAAGGTGATCAACGCCCGCGGCAACAATCTCAAGAACGTCTCGGCCGAGATTCCGCTCGGCCTGTTCACCTGCGTCACCGGCGTGTCCGGCGGCGGCAAGTCGACGCTCTTGATCGATACGCTCTACAAGGCGATCGCCCGCAAGCTCAACAATGCCAGCGAGCCGCCGGCGCCGCACGACCGTATCGAAGGCCTCGAGCACATCGACAAGATCATCGACATCGACCAGTCGCCGATCGGCCGCACCCCGCGCTCCAACCCCGCCACCTACACCGGCGCGTTCACGCCGATCCGCGAGTGGTTCGCCGGCCTGCCCGAATCCAAGGCGCGCGGCTACGAGCCGGGCCGCTTCAGCTTCAACGTCAAGGGCGGTCGCTGCGAGGCGTGCCAGGGCGACGGCGTCATCAAGATCGAGATGCACTTCCTGCCCGACGTCTACGTCACCTGCGACGTCTGCAAGGGCAAGCGCTACAACCGCGAAACGCTCGAAGTGCTGTTCAAGGGCAAGTCGATCGCCGACGTGCTCGACATGACGGTCGAGGAAGCCGCCGACTTCTTCAAGGCGGTGCCGCGCGTCCGCGAGACCTTCAAGACCCTGCACCGCGTCGGCCTCGACTACATCCATGTCGGCCAGCAGGCCACCACGCTGTCCGGCGGCGAAGCCCAGCGCGTCAAGCTCGCCAAGGAACTGAGCAAGCGCGCCACCGGCCGCACGCTGTATATTTTGGACGAGCCCACGACGGGCCTGCATTTCCACGACGTCGCCAAACTGCTCGAAGTGCTGCACGAGCTGGTCGCGCAGGGCAACACCGTGGTGGTGATCGAGCACAATCTCGAAGTCATCAAGACCGCCGACTGGGTCATCGATCTCGGCCCCGAAGGCGGTGACGGCGGCGGCGAAATCGTCGCCTGGGGCCCGCCGGAGGACATCGTCAAGGCACCAAGGAGCTACACGGGGAAGTTTTTGAAGCCGGTGCTGGAGAAGAAACCGCCGACGGCGGTGCGGAAGCGGAAGGCGGACGAGGCGGCGGAGTGAGATTACAATTAGCGATACGCGATCGTCATGAAGAGAACTCTGAGATATACTCTGCGCCTTCACAATCATGTCGGGGAGATAACTCGAAAGTATTTCGAGTTTCGCGCTCCGTTTTTCGAACCTTCGGAGCATCGCGATAGGTTTAGCGCAGATCTGCATAGAGATTACTTGAAAGAGTTGATTACAGACCGGGCCAATTATGCGGACCTAACACCTGATCAGCGTTATCTGCACGATTTAGGGGGACTTGTATCGCCGATACTTTCGGCGTATCGCGCTAGAATTCGACTTTCTCGCTTGTCACGCCGCACCGGTACAATCAACGCATCTTCACGACTTGAAGACACCTGCCAACGAATTTCTCTCGAAGCATACAATTTCAAAGAGCGCTTGAAACTCTTCGGCGACAGTTTGTCGGACATCCTCTGCGCTAAGAGCGAAAGAAAAGAAATTTCAGCTAGAGTTGGCTCGATCATTCGAAAATACGAGAAGGAGAACGGCAGAATAATCAGATATCGCAACTATGTGATTCATGGCCCCCGAGGACGAATAGACGAATTTGCAGACCTGCGAACCTGGGAGATAAGCGGCTTCCTTTTGCACAATGATTTGTGGTTCGACTACAACAATGAATTCGACGAAATGCGTGAGACGTGGGCATCACTAACTTGTCGACTCTTGGCCGCGATGGAGGAGGCAGTGTTTTCGATACAAGCCCTAAACGAGAAATTATTGACGGAGGCGGGACTCTCCTTCAGTAACTCTGCGAGCGCAGCCCGGGTGAGCGAAGCGACGACCGGGTCTTGAACGCTCCCGCATATCGCTTCGCTCATGCGGGCCACGATGAAATGCATTACGATTGAGGGGCTACTCGGCGGTCCGGTACTTCTAAAGATGGAGTATCGCCCCGTTCCGCGCGACGATCGTCCGCGGACTTCATGCAACGGAGGCCATGATGACTCGTGTGTCGAGAGAATTCATCCACGAAGGCCGTTACTGCGCCGAAATCCAAGTCGAGTTGATCGAGGACGACACCGCGTGGTCGCCCTATCGGTCGCCGGCGGAAGTCCGAAAACTCGATGCCGCTCGCGAAGCGCTCCGTCGCCGCGACCTGGCCGAAGCCGCAAAATACGGCCGAGTGTTCGAACTGAGGCCCGTCGCTGCGGAGTGAAGTCCGAATCGTGCCCAGATTCAGTCCAAATGGCAATCATCAAGACGGGCGACAGGGTCATCGACCTCGGCCGAGGGTGCGGCGAAGTGGAAGACGGACGAGGCGGCTGAATCGATCTAGGCGGACCTCGATCTTCTCCTAGGGCCTTTAGCGCTTGCGCTTTCTTCCATTGGTGACGACATGGGCTGCGTCACAGACATCAACTTCTTGACCCTTTCAAAGAGCCTATCTTCATTTTCATTGTTTGCGAGCTCTAAGGTTCGCTGATCCTTTCCGATCAGAAAATTCCTCTCGGTAGCCTCCAGCCGCTCTATTATTCTGGCAAGTTTGGCCTTATCCATATATCGCAGCGCTGACATGAATGCTATTTGCCGCGCATCAATATTGGTCCCCTCGTTGGAGAAGTATCTCATATATTCAAGGCCTTTTGATTGATATCTGAACATTATTAGAGCCAAGAATTCGCACAAGACAACAAATGTATAACTTGGACCATGTCGAAGCAACGACATCGACCAGTCGACGTGACGTTCCATCAACGCCGGGTCGCTCAAGAATTGACGGAGATTTAGATATAGCATCATTCCCAGAACGGTGAGCCCAACGAGAGATAAGGCGATTCCTATCCATCGAAAGTAGCTCGCCTGGATACGAGCGGCTTCCGCATACTGCAATGCTCTATTACGCATTTGCACGAATCGATCAAAGGCGTCCTGCTTAAATGAATTTAGCTGCGCAACCTCATCTGTCTGCTTTGCGATCTTCTCACCGAGTACTGAAATTAGATCATCTCCCACAACGGCATCGATACGATCAGCCAGCTGTGTTTTGATTAGTTTTTCTGAAGTAGCCGAAAGACGCTCGACCGCAGCATCGATCTCTTTCTGAATTCGAGATTGAAACTCTCGAACCATAACGTCGCCCGTTGCTGCCACCAAACGTTCGGCTGCCGATACGGATTCGCTTGTCGACGATTCACTGGTGATCCGCTTGCTGAAGACACGCCCTAATGCAGCTTCAACACGATGAGCGATATTACGAAATGCTGCTACTATGAATAGCGCAGCTGTAGCTCCGACACCTAATTTGGCTGCGGAACTCCGCAGTTCCGGAGACGAGAGTATCGCGGCTAAGGACGTCGATTTCGCCTCCGCCAACTCGCCGACTGCGCTCACCGCAATTGTAATGGCTCCGGCGGTAAAGCTTGCAATTAAGAGCAGAAAATATAGATACAAGCTAGCCAACACCATGCCATGTAAGCGAGTAGTACCACTCTTCAACAATCGATCGACGGCCCCAAACATTCAAACTCCGTGCCAAATGTAGTAATACTCAGGCCATAAGCATTAGTAATCGTAATCGTATATATGTGATTTGGAGTAGTTAAACTTTAGTTTTATTCACGACACTCAGACGAACAAAGGCTACGTCGCTCCAATTTCCGAGACGTAGCACACTAAGCTCGAATGAGTGTCGTGAAAGGATATTGCGACATGCACATCGTCGCGCTGGCCCAACTGCCGATGCACCTTATTTCAATAGCTGTGACTTCGCTGAAGCCCATACATTCCGCCATGCTTCGCCTCTCTCTTCTTCCTCTTGTCTTCTCTCTTTGCAATGGCTTCCTTCAACGTCGCGGCAGCAAGCCGTAGCCCGGATGAAGCGCAGCGCAATCCGGGACTGATCAGAAACCCGCATTTCGCTTCTTGTCAGCGTGGCGACAGGTTGTAGCCCGGGTGAGCGGAGCGATATCCGGGGCTTAGGCGGTCCCCGCATTCCGCTTCGCTCCATGCGGGCTACGGCGCGCCGCGCCCGCCCGTCGCACCCGAATGTGTCTCGCCCTCCCGCCCCAGCCCGTCTACACTCCCCCCCATGAACCGCCTCACCTCTCTCACGCTCGCCGTCGCGCTCGCGCTTGTTCCCCTCACCGCCTCGGCGGCTTCGTCCAAGAAGGCCAAGCGGGCGCAGAGCAGCGGCCTGCCCGGTTATGTGCAGCCGCCGAGCAATTCGGTGCCGCTGTTCATGCAGAAGCTGTCGCGCGCGCAGCTCGCGCTGATGCACAAGCCGCGTCCGTGGTACATCGACCCGACGCCGGACTATCCGCGCTGGAACGGCGACTGGCGCTATCTCGGCCGGCCGGGCTTCTACCGCGGCCGCTATAATGGCGGGAGCATCGGGCCGTGCTGGACGCAGACGCCGATCGGGCCGGTGTGGAATTGCGGGCGATAGGTCAGGCTTTGCCGTCCGCCCGCAATTTACGTGCTCTCATGCGCGCCTGCTCGATCACGACATAGCGGCCGAACAGATCGGCCCCATACCGCGCGATGACATCTTTCAGCCGCGCGGCCTGCATTGCCGAGTCGGCCGGATCAATCCGGAGCAACACCAAGCCCGGAACGGAGTGTCCAAATCGAACGGTGAGCTCGCCGAAATCTTTGTCCTCTGTCAGCAGCAATCGTTCGTCGGTGACTGCGAAATCAATTACGTCGGCATCGCTGAGTCCCGGTGCCATCTCGGCGATATACAGCACATCATGACCGTCAGCGCGCAGCGACCTGACTAACGAGGCGGACACGCACTCGTCGGCGAGCCAGCGCATGGGTCAACCGAAGATGACGTCTTGATCTGCCAGATAGTCCGCCGCGAAGGCCTGGGCCGCCCGGATATCGTCGGCTGTCAGGCGTGGATGCTCGGCGACAATCTCCGCGGGCGACAATCCGGCGCCGAGCTTGCGCAGAATCAGCTCCACCGGGATGCGCGTGCCGCGTACCACCGGTTTTCCGGCCATCACGTTGGGATCGATCTGGATACGTTCGTGGCGCATTGTTGGACCAACATGGATATCCGATCGGGTAGACTAGCATGGTTGGCGGCCGGCGCCACAGCCCGCTCGCCGCACACATCATTCCGGACGGTGCGCGCAGCGCGCCGATCCGGAATCCCGAGATGTTGGCCGACCCAGCGGCGCAGAGATTCCGGGTTCGTCCGCCGCTGTGCGGCGGCCGCCCCGGAATGACTCGCGGAAAGGATGTCGCGTCCCAGTTCAAGACAAAAGGGTCGGCCACCGCTTGACAGGACTTTAAACCTGTGACTATAGTCCGTTCATCCCACCTCGCTGCGAGGGGCGTTCGCGATCGTCACGAACGCGGGGTGGGATGCGGTGGACGGGAGCGGCGTTCTGGCCCTCGATCGCGTCACGGGTAACCGTGGCGGGTGAGCAGGGGTCGACGACCCGCGCGGCTCCCGGACGGCCAAAGTCGCGATATCCCGGCGCATCGCCTTGCGCAGGGAGCAGCGCCAAGCCGCGCCCGCCCCGAGGTGCCGACAGCCGACCCGAAAGGCGGCGGTCTCACCTCCCCGGGCGAACGCGGACGGTGCGTCAGCCTCCCACAATGGTGGATTACTCAGGCTCGCCCACCAGGGGTCTTCGTCGAACCAGGCCGTTAAAACCATTGCGTGCGGAACGCCGGGCGTCTCCGGTGTGACCGTGGTGTCGAACTCGTGTGCTTTTGTTTGTTGCACACGAGGCCGCGGGTGCATCGGGCACCCGGCGTTCCGCGCGCCCTCGTCTGATCGAGGGCGGGACGTTCACCGCAAACCCCGGGCGTTTGGCGCCGCGGGAACGGAGGGGTGTGCGTGACGTTCGTTCGAGGCGATGACGACCACCAACCGATCAGCGACCCGCAGCGGCCGACCGGCACTCCGGCGCGCGGCCCGCTCCCCTTGCTTCACCCGCCCGTCCCGGCCAGAACTTCGCCATGACCCTGCATGATCTCCGCGTCGCCATCCGCCGGCTCTACGAGGGCACGACGCCGCGCGGCGTGGCGTTTCGCTACGCCCTGCTGGCGTTCGATATCGTCACCATCGCGTTCATCATCGGCACCTCGTTCCTGCCGCCGAACGACCTCATCGAGATACTGGACGGCGTGTTCGGCGCGCTGATCCTGATCGACTTCGCCGCGCGGCTGTACGCCAGCCGCCGTCCGCTACGCGAATTCGGCCGGCTCGCGACCTGGACCGACGTCGTCGCGATCGTCTCGTTCCTGGCGCCGCTGACCGGCGAAGCCGGCGGCTTCCTGCGTATCCTGCGCACGCTGCGGCTGCTGCGCGACTATCAGATGCTGGCGCGGCTGCGCAGCGACAGTCATTTCTTCCGCCGCAACGAGGAAGTGGTGATCGCTATCACCAATCTGGCCGTGTTCATCTTCGTGATGACGGCGCTGGTGTACGAGACCCAGCACTTCCGCAACCCGCAGATCGCCAACTACGCGGACGCGCTGTACTTCACCGTCACGGCGCTGACGACGACAGGGTTCGGCGACATCACGCTCTCCGGCACCACCGGCCGGATGATCAGCGTGGTGATCATGATCTTCGGCGTCACGCTGTTCTTCAATCTGGCGCGCGCGCTGCTCAGTCCCAACAAGGTGCGCTTCCCCTGCCCGACCTGCGCGCTGCAGCGCCACGACGCCGACGCGGTGCATTGCAAAGCGTGCGGTACCATCCTCAACATTCCGGACGACGGGTTGACCTAGCGACGCCGAACACATCAGGACAGCATCGACGCGATCAACCTTGGGAATATCCCGGATTGCGTCCGGCGTTGTCCTGTGGCTTGAAGCGCCGAGCTTCATCGACAGCGGTGCGCATCGCAGCCGTGCAAGCTTGCATTGCCGCACCACTCTTGACATGAGCAGACGCGACAACACCTGTTGGCCACGGCGTGCCGCCCGGCCGGCAGCATCACAGTCCATGCGACACCAACACGAAAAGGGAGACGCCATGAGCGGGACCACAACCGCGGCCGACGTGCGCGACAACAAGGCGCAAAGCCGCTTCGAGCTCGATGCCCATGGCGAGATCGCGTTCGCGAATTATCGCCGCGTCAATGGTCGCGTCATCATCACCCACACCGAGACTCCGCCGCCGCTGCGCGGCCGCGGCATCGCCTCGTCGCTGGTACGCGGCGCACTCGACCACATCCGGGCCGACGGCCTCAAGGTTACTGCCGGCTGCGGCTTCGTCGCAGACTATCTCGACGCCCATCCGGAATATTCCGACCTCAAGGCCTGAGCGGGAGCCCGCCTGTGAGCCTGCGTCGCCGAACCGCCGAACGCAGCGCCGAACGCAAGAAGGCCCGCCGAAGCGGGCCTTCCCGGGTGAAGTGCGGCTGTGCGCGATCAGTGCTTGATATCGTCCGGCAGCTTGCCGCCATTGGCGGCCAGCTTGGTCATCACCTGCTTGTGCAGCCAGATGTTCATGCTGGCGCTGTCGTTCATGTCGCCGGTGAAGCCGAGCTCCTTGGCGAGTTCCTTGCGCGCCGACAGGCTGGAGTCGATGTCGAGTGCCTTCATCAGATCGACGATCGAGGTGCGCCACTCGAGCTTCTCGCCCTTGCCGGCCACGGCCTTGTCGAGGATCGGGGCGACATCGACGGTCTGGCCCGGAGCCGTCTGTGCCGGCGCGCTGCCGGCGCCCGCGGTGGTGGTCGAGTTTGCACCGGGCGCGGCCTGCGGCGCAGCATCCGCGCTGCTGCCGAAGATTGCGCTCATGATCTTGCCGAAAATGCTCATGTTTCCTCCAGGTGGATGGTGACGACCGGACAGTGACGATGGCACCGCGTCCGGCCGGCGAAGCTACCGCGTTGCGGTGAGCTTGCCAAATATGGCAGCGCGATGAAGCTTCGCCCCTGCTACAAGTAACTCGAGACGCGATGGTTGCGAGGGCCGCCGATGCTGCACCGCCTTCAGGCCGCAGCGCAGCAACTAACTACGAGGTTGCACGTTGACGCTCTCTCACCGAAGCGTGACGAGCGCGCCCGGCAAACCGCGCTAAGCTTGCGGCACAGTTCGCGGCACGCTCGGTCTCAAGACCAGTTCAAAATTGCTCTCGCGTCTGGTCCACCGATCCTGATCGTTTTCCGCGAACCAAGCCGGCCAGCCGGTCACGGCAGCAGAGCCGGTTCGCAACGTGCAACAGCATGGGAGAAACGAACATGGCGACGATCTACCCTGCAAATGCCCCCGAGATCGGCGTGGTCCCGGCGACCGCGCCGATTGTCCATCGGCTCACCCTCGCCGATCTGCACGACGCGCTGCGTCGCGGCTGGGACGACTTCAAGGCCGTGCCCAGCCACGCCGTCGTGCTGTGCGTGATCTATCCGATCCTCGGCCTGGCGCTGGCGCGGCTCGTGCTCGGCTACTCGGTGCTGCCGCTGCTGTTTCCGCTCGCCGCCGGCTTCGCGCTGATCGGCCCGTTCGCAGCGCTCGGCCTGTACGAGCTGAGCCGACGCCGCGAGATCGGGGCCGACGCGTCCGCCTGGCACGCCTTCGACGTGCTGCGCTCGCCGTCGTTCGGTGCGATGCTCGGGCTCGGTGCCATCCTGCTCGCCGTATTCGTGGTGTGGATCGCGGCCGCGCAAGCGATCTACGTCTCGGCGTTCGGCTATGCACCGGCTGCCGCGATCCCGGATTTCTTCAGCCGCGTGCTGACCACGCCCCAAGGCTGGATGCTAATCGTGGTGGGCTGCGGCGTCGGCTTTCTGTTTGCGGCCGTGGCGCTGTGCGTCAGCGTGGTGTCCTTTCCGATGATGCTCGACCGCCACGCCGGGATCGGCGATGCGGTGACCACCTCGCTGCGCGTGGCCGCCCGCAATCCGCTGCAGATCGCCGTCTGGGGCCTGATCGTCGCGGCCCTGCTGGTGGTGGGCTCTCTGCCGGCCTTCCTCGGCCTCGCGGTGGTGATTCCGCTGCTCGGACACGCGACTTGGCATCTCTACCGCAAGGCGGTCGAGCCGAACCCCTTCCCGCCGCAGATCCGACCCTCACGTCGCATCAAGCGCTCGGCGGCCGACTTCCCAGCCACCCTGCTGCAATGGCCGACGCGGAACGAAAACTGAATTACGACTCATTCTCGACAAGCCGCCGGCCGATTTCGGCCGGCGGGGAACCCGAATGGTGCATTGCGATGGATCAATTTGATCGGCCGATTGAATGTGTGTTCATCATGCGTTTAACGCATGCGACGGCGCCACATTGTTCCACCGGCTTAACCGCCCTTGGACTGAGTCCTAGAAGCTTTGTGCCGAAACGGGTCGACAAATCCGGCGCCAAATGACGGAAGTTGCGGCCGGAATGCACTATAGTGTGAATACAGGTCTTGGCAGTCGAATTTTCCCGCCGATCGCGGCTCGTCGACCCATGCGAGAGCGGACGCCGAGCTGCGCCAGAAGGGTTAATCATTCCTTGTCGGAGGTATGTGTGTATCGCCTAGCTGCGGTGCAGCATTTACGCTGCTGGAATCGACGGGTGTCTCCTATATTGCAGTCAACCGGTTCGGCCCCTCCGAAGGACTGAACGGCGACACAAGGAGACTTCGTCATGTTGCTTTCGCTTATTCGCGCCCTTCGCGCGTTCCGCGACTATCAGCGCAACCTCGCTGAACTCTCGCAGCTCAGCGATCGCGAACTGGCCGACATCGGACTCGACCGCTCGGATATCCCGCGCGTGGCGTCCGGTCACTTTAACGGTTGACCGTCCGACCGACCTGTTCACGGCCAGCGCCCGCAGCATTGCGGGCGTTGTCGCATCCGGGCGTTGCTGAGCGATGGGAACATCGCCCGCAAGTTGGAAACGGAATTGACCCGGTGCTGAAACGCGCTAGCTGTAGCGCATGATCAGCACACCAATTCCCTCTTCGCACCAGCCTGTCCATATTATCGGCGCCGGCCTCGCCGGCACCGAAGCTGCTTGGCAGCTAGCTCGCGCCGGCGTGCGTGTCGTGCTGCACGAGATGCGGCCGCATCGCTCGACCGAGGCACACAAGACCGATGGCCTCGCCGAGCTGGTCTGCTCCAATTCCTTCCGCTCCGACGACGCCGCCAACAACGCGGTCGGCCTGCTGCATGCCGAAATGCGGAAGCTCGGCTCGCTGGTGATGCGCGCAGCCGACGCCAACCAGGTCCCGGCCGGCGGCGCGCTGGCGGTCGATCGCGACGGCTTCTCCGCCGCGGTGACCAAGGCCCTGGCCGAACATCCGCTGATCGAGATCCGCCGTGAGGAGATCGCCGGCCTACCGCCCGAGGACTGGGGCAACGTCATTGTCGCCACCGGCCCGCTGACCTCGGCGCCGCTCGCCGAGGCGATCCGGTCGCTGACAGACGAGTCCGCGCTGGCCTTCTTCGACGCGATCGCGCCGATCGTGCATCGCGACTCGATCGACATGTCGGTCGCCTGGTTTCAGTCGCGCTACGACAAGGCCGGCCCCGGCGGTACCGGCGCCGACTATCTCAACTGTCCGATGACCCGCGAACAGTACGACACCTTCGTCGATGCGCTGATCGCCGGCGAGAAGGTCGACTTCAAGGATTGGGAGAAGGACACGCCGTATTTCGACGGCTGCCTGCCGATCGAGGTGATGGCCGAGCGCGGCCGCGAGACGCTGCGCCATGGGCCGATGAAACCGGTCGGACTCACCAACCCGCATAATCCCACGGTGAAGCCCTACGCTATCGTCCAGCTCCGCCAGGACAACAAGCTCGGCACGCTGTTCAACATGGTCGGCTTCCAGACCAAGCTGAACTATGGCGCCCAGCAGCGCGTCTTCCGCACCATCCCCGGGCTGGAAAGTGCTGAATTCGCAAGGCTTGGCGGGCTACATCGCAACACGTTTCTGAACTCGCCGAAGCTGCTGGATAGCGGCCTGCGCCTGCACGCCGCGCCGCGGCTGCGCTTCGCCGGGCAGATGACCGGCTGCGAGGGCTACGTCGAATCCGCCGCCGTGGGTCTGTTCGCGGGACTCGCAGCGGCGGCCGATGCGCTCGGCACATCGCTGACTTCGCCGCCGCCGACCACCGCGCTCGGCGCCCTGCTCGGCCACATCACCGGCGGCCACATCGAAACCATCGACGCCGGACCGCGCTCGTTCCAGCCGATGAACATCAATTTCGGCCTGTTCCCGCCGCTCGCGCAAGCGCCGACTCACGGCCCCGACGGCAAGAAGCTGCGCGGCCCGGACAAGTCCGTCGCCAAGAAGCAGGCGCTGAGCGCCCGCGCGCTCGCCGACATGGACGGCTGGATTGCGGAAAGCGTGAAGCTGCCGGCGGCAGCATAGTTTCGCTCTTCCCGTGTCCCGGACAAGGCGCCGCGCGTAGCGCGTCGCCGCAGATCCGGGACCCCGGTTCAACGCGACCAAGACCGCACGCGCAGCGATTGGCGGCCATCGCAGAAAGAACCGGGCCCCCGGATCGGCGGCGCACCGCCGCAAGCGGCGGCTGCGCCTTGTCCGGGCACGGCTTATTCCAAAGCGCCTCAGCGAAACGCCTTCGTCCGCACCGCTTTCCACAGCGTCCACAGCGTCACGAGGCGTGAGCGGTCGAACGGGGCGAACAAGTCAGTGTCGGACTGGGCCATCACGTCGAGGTCGCGGCGGGCCAGCGCCAGCGGCAGGAAAGCACGGCGCGCCGGCTTGGGCGCTTCGGCCAGCAACTGCTGGGCGGCGTCGAGATGGCGCAGCGCGATGGCGATCAGATCGTTGAGCGCCTGGCGCAGCTCTGGCGTCTCGCGGCCCGCATAGGCATCGGCCTCGTTGCTGCCGTGCCGCTCCAGCAATTCGAGCGGCAGAAATAGCTGCCGCCGCGACACATCGAACGGCAGCCGCGCGATGGCGCGAGTGATGCCCAGCGCCATGCCGGCGTGGCGGGCGAGATGATCGATCGCCTCCGAGCCCTGGTCGACGATGCGGGCTGCCAGCGCCAGCAGCGTGCCATCGGTGTCGGCCGCATAGGCCTCGAGCGCCGTCACATTCGGCATCGGATCGTTGTAGAGATCGAAGAAATGCGCCTCGATCAGCTGCGACAGTGCCGCGATTGGCAGCGCATGCTCCCGGACGGCGCGCAGGAGTTCGGCAGCGACCGGGTTGCCTTCGACACCGCCGTGGCCGCTGCCGGCCAGCGTGTCGGTCCACCACTGCAGCCGGATTTCGCCAGGCAGCGGCTGGCTGACCTGCTCGCGGATCCGGACGATTTCAGTGTTGAAGGCGTACAGCGCCAGCAGCGAACGACGGCTCGGCGGGTCGACGAACAGCGTCGCAGCGTAGCGGTCGAAATCTGCGCCGCGCACCAAGGCGGCGCAGAACGCCGCATCGGCGTCGCTGCCGGGCTCGCTCATGGCACCGCGATCAGCGCGGCCGCGACACGGCGGCGTTCGCCGATCATGATGTTGTAGGTGCGCACGGCGGGGCCGGTCTGCATCGTATCCAGAACGATGCCGACGGCGCGTAGTTGCTCACGGAGCTGACGCGGCGCGATCCAGACATCGGTGCCGGTGCCGATGATCAGCGTCTCGATTGCGTTGGCGTTGTCGAACACGCGTCGCAAAGCGTAGCGGTCGATCTGCTCGGGACGAGTCACGTCCCAGCCCCACACCGCATCCGGCAGGAACAGCAGCGAGCCGACATGCGACATGTCGCCGAAGTAGAACCCGCCCTTGCCGTAAGCGTCGACCGAAGCCGTCCGAGGAAAATGCGGGATCTCCGAGCGCTCCGCCAAAACTCAGCGCTTCCCTGACTTGCCGGCCTTGGCCGGCTTCTTCGCCGCCGGTGTCGAGGCCGACGTCTCAGCGACCACAGTTGCGGCCGGCTCAGGCAGCTCGGGCTGATCGTCTGGCGCTTCGAGTCGATGCGTGCCGACGCCGAGATAGATCAGGATCGGGGCAGCGATGAAGATCGACGTGTAGGTGCCGACCAGCACCACGCCGAAGATCATCACGGCGGTGAACGAATGGATCGCCTGGCCGCCGAACAGGAACAGCGCGAGCAGCGCCAGCGTCACGGTGACGTGGGTGATGATCGAGCGCGACAGCGTCGAGTTGATCGACTCGTTGAGCAGCTGCGGCATCGGCATCTTCTTGTAGCGCCGCAGCATTTCGCGAATACGGTCGTAGATCACGACGGTGTCGTTCAGCGAGTAGCCGAGAATGGTCAACAGCGCCGCGATCGAGGTCAGGTCGAAGTCGACCTGACTGATCGACATGAAGCCGATCGTCAGCACGATGTCGTGGACGTTGGCGATCATCGCGCCGAGCGCGAACTGCCATTCGAAGCGGAACCAGAGGTAGATCAGAATGCCCAGGATCGCGAGGATCAGGCCGAGCATGCCATAGGCGAGCAGTTCGCTGGAAACGCGAGGGCCAACCACTTCGACGCGGCGATAGTCTACCGAATTGCCGAGCGCAGCGCGCACCTTCTGCACCGCCTCTTGCTGCGCGGCATCACCGCCCGGCTGTTCTGCGACGCGGATCAGCACTTCGGATGGTCCGCCGAACTGCTGCAACTGCACTTCGCCGAGTCCGAGCTTGCCGAGGGTTTCGCGCATCCCCGGGACATCGGCCGCGCCCGAATGAGCCCTGACTTCGAGCAGCGTACCGCCTTTGAAGTCGATGCCGAAATTCAGCCCGTGGGTGAAGAACAGCGTGATCGCGGCGATCGACAGCACCGCCGAAATCGGGAAGCTGATGCGGCGGAATTGGGTGAAGTCGAAATGGGTATTGTCGGGAACGATCCGCAGCGACGGCAGCCAGTTCATGATGCTGACGAACGTCAGCACCGTGACCAGCACGCCCAGCCCGATCAAAATCCACTGTGTCGATGTCACTTGCAGCTCTCTCGGATGGGGGGCGTCAGATCGGCACGGTCTGCGGCCGCTTCCAGCGGACCCAGGCGGCGACGATCAGCCGGGTCACGGTGAAGGCGGTGAACACAGTGGTGATGATGCCGATGCCGAAGGTCACGGCGAAGCCGCGCACCGGGCCGGTGCCGATGTAGAACAGCACCGCGGCGGCGATGAAGGTGGTGATGTTGGAGTCGAGAATTGTCGCCAGCGCCCGCTTGAAACCGGCGTCGATCGCCGAAATCGCGTTGCGCCCTGCCCGCAATTCTTCGCGGATGCGCTCGTAGATCAGCACGTTGCTGTCGACCGCGATGCCCACGGTCAGCACGATGCCGGCGATGCCGGGCAGCGTCAGCGTCGCATTGAGCAGCGACAGCACGCCGAAGATCATCGCCACGTTGATTGCGACCGCGATGTTGGCGAACACGCCGAACAGCCGGTAGGTCAGCAGCATGAAGATGATGACGAGGATCGAGCCCACATAGGCGGCAAGCTCGCCCTTGGCGATCGAGTCCGCGCCGAGACCGGGACCGACGGTGCGCTCCTCGATGATGGTCAGCGGCGCCGGCAGTGCGCCGGCGCGCAGCAGGATCGCCAGATCGTTGGCCTGCTGCACCGTGAAGCTGCCGGAGATCTGACCCGAACCGCCGGTGATCGGCTCGCGGATCACCGGGGCCGAGATCACCTCGTTGTCGAGCACGATGGCGAACGGCTGGCCGACATTCTCGGTGGTGGCGCGGGCGAATTTACGGGCGCCGTTGGTGTTGAAGCGGAAGCTGACGATCGGCTCGCTGGTGCGCTGATCAAAGCCCGGCTGCGCATCGGTCAGGTCGGCGCCGGAGACCAGCACCTGCTTCTTGATGACGTAGGGCTGTTTCGGCGCCTGCGCGCTCAGCAGCACGTCGGAATCCGGCGGCGCCCGGCCGGCCTGCGCCTGGTCCGGCGACACCGACGAATCCACCATGCGGAAATCCAGCTTGGCGGTCTTGCCGAGCAATTCCTTCAGTCGGGTGGGATCCTGCAGGCCCGGCACCTGGACCAGGATACGGTCCGCGCCCTGGCGCTGGATCAGCGGCTCGACAGTGCCGAGTTCGTTGACGCGGCGCTCGACGATCTGGATCGACTGCTCGACCGACTGGCGCACGCGATCGGCGATCGCAGCAGACGGCACCGCCAGCCGGATCAAACCGCTACCGGCGTCGGCGACTTCGAGGCTGCGCTGGCCATTGGAGCCGAGCAAGCCACCCAGCGGCTGCGACAACTCGCGTAGCTTGGTGAGGGCCTGCGGGACGTCGGAGTCCTTGCTGATTTTGACCTCGACGACGTCGCCCTTGATGGCCAGACCGGTATAGGCGATCCGCGCCTCGCGCAGCACACGGCGGGCGTCATCGCGCACCGAATCGAGCTTGTCCTTCTTGACCGAGTTGGCGTCGACTTCGAGCAGGATGTGCGAGCCGCCCTGCAAGTCGAGGCCCAGCACCAGATGGCGCTGCGCCCATTTCGGCCATGTCTTGACGGTGTGTTCGGGGAAGAAATTCGGAACGGCGCAAAGGCAGACCGCCAGCGCCGTCACAATGACCGCCAGCGCCTTCCACCGTGTAAAATATAGCATCGAGATGTCCCGTCAGAAACCGAGAAGGCGCAGTGTCCGCATCAGCTCGATGCGGTGTCGTCCTTGGCAGGCTCGGCCTTGGCCTCGCTCTCCTTGGCGGCGTCCTTCTTGCCTTTGCCCTTCTCGGGCACATCCTTCACCGGTTCGCCCTTGGTGCGGACGCCGGTGATCATTTGGCGCATCTGGCGCACGCGGACACCGTCGGCGACTTCGAATTCGATCTGGTCGTCGTCGACCACCTTGGTCACCTTGCCGACCAGCCCGCCCGAGGTGATGATGGTGTCGCCGCGGCGGACGTTCTTCACCAGCTCGGCGTGCTCCTTCACCTTGCGCTGCTGTGGGCGCAGGATCAGGAAATACATGATGACGAAGATCAGCGCGAACGGCAGCAGCGACATCAGCATGCTGTTGGCGTCGCCGCCGGCGGCGGCGGCCTGAGCATACGCAGGAGTAACAAACATCCGGATTCCCCGTGAAAGCAAGCGAGCCGGCGCGGCGCAGGGGCGACGTCCGGGGGGCGCAAATTCGCGCGGACTATAGCGGCCGCGGTCCCAATTGCAACGCTGGCACCCCTGTTATGACGTCCCGTGCGGGCGGCTTGCGGGGGGTGCCGCAGCCCGATATGGCTGCGCCATCAGGAAGTGCAAGAATGGCAAAAACAACAAAATCCCGCTCCGCCCGCCCCGCGGCGAAATCCGCTACCCGTAAGCCTGCCAAGGCGGCCGCTGCAAAGCGCCGCAGCCCGGCCGCGAAGCCCACCGCAACGGCGCTCGACGGCGCGCTTTTGGAGCGGATCGCGCGCGCGCTGGAAGGCATTTCCACGCAAATGGCAGGCACTTCCGCACATACAGACGCGGCCGTCCTGGCGTCTGCGGAAGCGTTCATCTGGCATCCCGAGGGGCGGCTCGCGCCGGTTCCAAAGGTCAGCCGGGTCGACCTGTCGCTGCTGCAGGGCGTCGACCGGATGCGCGACACGCTGATCGAAAATACCGAGCGGTTCGCGACCGGCCTGCCCGCCAACAACGCTTTGTTGTGGGGCGCGCGCGGCATGGGCAAATCGTCGCTGGTCAAAGCCGCTCACGCGCATGTCAACGCGCAGCCGGATGTCGCCGGCCGATTGAAGCTGATCGAGATTCACCGCGAAGACATCGAGAGCCTGCCGGCGCTGATGACGCTGCTGCGTGCGTCAGACGATCGCTTCATCGTATTCTGCGACGACCTGTCGTTCGACGGCAACGACGCTTCGTACAAATCGCTGAAGGCGGTGCTCGAGGGCGGCATCGAAGGCCGGCCCGACAATGTGATTCTCTACGCGACGTCGAACAGGCGGCATCTGCTGCCGCGCGACATGATGGAGAACGAGCGCTCGACCGCGATCAATCCGGGCGAAGCGGTCGAGGAAAAGGTGTCGCTGTCGGATCGCTTCGGATTGTGGCTCGGCTTCCACAAATGCAGCCAGGACGAATTTCTCGCCATGGTCCGCGGCTATTGCGGCCATTTCGGCATCGCGATCGACGACGACCAGCTCGAACACGAAGCGCTGGAATGGTCGACAACCCGAGGCTCCCGCTCCGGTCGCGTCGCCTGGCAGTTCGTGCAGGACCTCGCCGGCCGGCTGAAGGTGCGGCTCGAGACCTAGTAATCCAAGCCAGGTAATCTCCTCGGGTACGTGCCGCTTCGAAAACGACGCCAGTCATCCCAAACTGCACTGATGATTCGTGGCACCGCCGTCGCTGGGACGGCGATGCCGTCGATCGGGGCAATATGGGGAGCAACGGGCGTGCGCAAATCGATGATCTGTCTTTCCACGGCTCTGGCCGCATCCTGCGGTGCGGCCCAGGCATCGGATGTCGCGCGCCCTTCGGCCGCGTACATCAACGCGTGGAGCTGGACCGGGCTCTATCTGGGCGCACATCTGGGCGGAGGCTTCGGAACCGCGAAGGTCGAAAATCCTTACGGAGCATCGATCTACGGCGATACCGTGCGCGTGCCGAAAGCGCTCGGAGGCCTGCAGGCCGGCTATAATTGGCAGCTCCCGGGATCGCCATGGCTGCTCGGCGTGGAGGTCGATGCCTCCGCACTCGACGCCGACGGCACCGACACCTGTCTGGCTTATGCTGGCCAGTTCGTGTCCGCGAACTGCAGGGTGCGCGAACACGCGATCGGCACCCTGACCGGCCGGTTCGGTCAGGCGTTCGGACCGCAGGGACATTCCCTGGTCTACGTCAAAGGCGGCGCCGCGTTTTTGGTCGGCGACCTGACGATAACGACCAACGCGTCCGACTACCTGAACCAGCCGGCGACGGACCTCAGCGCCACGCGCTGGGGCTGGACCGTCGGCGCGGGCATCGAGCACGCGCTGTCCTCGCGCTGGGCCGTCCGCGCCGAATACGACTACGCCAATTTCGGCACGCGCGGGATCAACAGTCCTGGCGGCGGATTTCAGCGAATCCCGGACGACATCAACAGCCTCGTCGACACCGTCGGCTTGCCGACACGAGCCCGGCAGGATGCGCATCTGGTCAAGCTCGGCGTGAACTACTATTTCGGCCGCGCCGACGACGCCATCGAATCCGGCAGTTTTCTCCCGTTCAAGACGCCGGCGGTGAATTCCTGGTCGGCGTGGAAGATCGATGTCGGCGCGCGCTATTGGTACAGCCACGGCCGCTATCAGAACGACCTCACGCTGAGCACGATCACTTCGCAGCAGAACCATCTCCTCTCGCGCCTCACCTATGAAAGCGAGGGGCATTCGGGCGAAGCGTTCTGGCGGGTCGACGGCCCACACAAGCTGTTCGTGAAAGGCTTCGCTGGTGGCGGCGGGCTGGTCGCGGGGAAGATGACCGACGAGGACTGGTTCCCGACCGACCCCAACTCCGCGACGGCCTATTCGAACACGTATCACAACAAGGTCACCGGCACGATCGCCTACGCAACGCTGGACGCCGGCATCGATCTGATCGGCGATGCCTCCGCCAAGCTCGGCGTGTTCGCCGGCTACAATTTCTATCGCGACCGCAAGGATGCATTCAATTGCACCCAGATCGCGCACCCAAATCCCGAGGCGTTCTGCGGACCGCCGAACCGTCTGTCGATCAGCCAGTATGAAGACTGGCACTCGCTGCGGATCGGCGCGAACGGCAGCTTGACCGTCGCGCCCGGCGCCAAGCTCACGGTCGACGCCGCCTACCTTCCCTACACGCACATTTCGGCGCTCGACATCCACCACAACAGGACGGATGTCGGATCCAAGGACTCCCCCGCCTGGGGCGTCGGGCAAGGCGTTCAGCTGGAAGCGATCCTCACCTACGATGTGACACCGACCTTCAATGTCGGTGTCGGCGGCCGCTATTGGGCGATGTGGGCGACCGACGTGGAGACCGCCGGGTTCGGCAGTCCCGTCGCGACGCAACTGCTGCCGATCCGCGTCGAGCGCTACGGCACCTTCGTGCAGGCGTCCTACAAATTGGACGTCCAATGAAATAGCGGCACCCGGCGACGAGCGCTCCGCCGAGTCGTCTGCCCCCGCATGACCTCGTCGGACCGCCGAAGCTCAGCCACTCCCCCGTGCCCCGGACAAGGCGCAACGCGCCGCTTGCGGCGTGTCCGGGACACGGAAGATCAAAAAATGCCCGGCATTTGCGCCGGGCATCAGCTTGTCAGGCATTTTCCCTCGACGGCGTTGCTCAGGCGCCGTTGAGGAACTTGAGCGGATCGACCGGGGACGATCCCTTGCGGATCTCGAAGTGCAACTGCGGGGAGCCGACTTCGCCGGACTGACCGGACTTCGCGATGGTCTGGCCGCGCTTGATGGTCTCGCCACGCTTGACCATCAGTTCGCTGGCATGGGCGTAGGCGGTGACGTAGCCGTTGGAGTGGCGCACCAGAACCAGGTTGCCGTAGCCCTTCAGCTCGCTGCCCGCATAGGCGACCACGCCGTCTTCGGCTGCTTTCACCGGGGTGCCTTCCGGCACCGCGAGGTTGATGCCGTCGTTGGATTTGCCGTTGGTCTTAGCGCCATAGGCGGTGATGACGCGGCCACGCACCGGCCAGCGGAAGCTCGGCAGCGCGCCGGTGGCCTCGGCCGCCTTGACGGGCGACGCTTCGGCGGGCTCGGCCGCCGCCGGAGTTTCGGTCGGCGCAACCATCCTGGCCTTCTGCACGGGCTCGACCGGTGCCGCAGTCGCCATCCGGACCGGCGGCGCGGCGGCGGGCGCCGCAGCCTGTGCGACAGGAGCCGGCGCGGCTGCCGGGGCTGCGGCGGGCGCAGCCATTGCGGTCGCCTGCCCGCCCGGCACGTTGATTCGCATGCCCGGCTTGAGATGCGCGGTGGTCGACAGGTTGTTGGCCCGGGCCAGTTCGGACAGCGAAACGTTGTTGCGACGCGAGATGTTCATCAGTGTGTCGCCGGCATTGACGTAGTGCACGCGCGAGGCGGCCGGAGCCGGTGCCGCCGCGACCGGGCGGGCAGCGGGCGGCGCAGCGGCGGGCGCCTGCAGCGCGGCAGTCCGCTGCGGGATGACCAGCGATTGGCCCGGCTGAAGCCGGCGCGGTCCCTTGTAGCCATTGGCGTGCAGGATATCGGCGGTCGAGACGTTGTAGCGGCGCGACAGCCCTTCCAGCGTGTCGCTGGTCCCGACGATGATGGTGGTGCCGGCGGCAGGCGCAGGAGCCAGCGCGGGTGCCGGAGCAGGTCGGGCAGCCGCCACGGAGCGCGGCGCTGTGGCGCCGGTCGCTTCCATCGGGGCACGCGCCGGCGGCTCGTAGCGCGGCGGCGGCTCGTAAGACGCGACGCCGCGTCCACCACCCGACATGCCGTTACCCCCACCCGCCACCGGATAGGACGGCGGGGCCGAGATCGGCGGCAAGGCCTGGGACTGATACTGCGGCTGCGCCTGCTGATACTGCGGGCGTGAATATTGCGGCAGCTCACGCGGCTCTGCGTAACGCTGCGGCTGCGGCCGCTGCTGCACCGACCCGGTGGATTCGACAGGCCCGAACGGAGCCTGCTGAAACCGGGTCTGCATGTCCGCGCTACAGGCGCTGAATCCGACCGACACAAACGCCAGCACCGCCACCTGCGGAGCCCGACGCGAGCAAAGCAACTCGACTACGCGGGACATGGTTACTCACTCATACGCAACTCAAGGTAAATTGAGTAAACACGTACGGAGTAAACAACGCTTTAAGCCTGAGCCGAGACGGGCCTTGACGCGGTGCTTTGATGCAGTTGCGTCACAGCTCGCGCGCGACGCCCGGCAGCGCGGCGACGAACCGGACATCGACCAGCGGCTTGCGAACGAAATCATCGCCCTTGCGATGGACGCGGATCAGCGTCTGCCGTCCGTTCGCAGGTCCGATCGGTGCGATCAGGAGGCCATCTGGATCGAGCAGATCGAGCAACGATTGCGGCAACTCGGGCGCGGCGACGGTCACCAGGATGCGGTCGAACGTACCCTGCCCGTCCGGCAGCGCGAGACCGTCCGCAAGCAGCACCTCGACATTGGCGTAATTCAGCTCGCGCAGCCGAGTCCGCGCGGCGTTGGCAAGCGTCCGGAATCGCTCGACGCTGACGACACTGCTTGCGAGGCGCGACAGCACCGCAGCGTGATAGCCGGAGCCGGTGCCGATTTCGAGCACACGGTGCTTCGGCTGGATCTGCAGTTGCTCGGTCATGTAGGCGATGACGAACGGCTGGCTCAGCGTCTGGCCGCACGGGATCGGCAGCGCGGTATCGCGCCATGCATTGGGCCGGTGGATCGGATCAACGAAGCGGTCTCGGGGTACCGCTTCCATCGCCTGCAGCACGCCCCGATCGCTGACCCCGCGGCGACGCAAGCTCAGCTGAAACATCATCTTTTCGGGCGGAGCCGCAATCCCGGAACTGATCATCACCCTATCGCCCGCCTGCGCGAATCGACGCGCGTCGCGGCGCCGACTTCATGATTCCATCAAATTGTTGGATTGCCGCCGGAATTCTGGCAAGCCTGTGTTGCACTGGGTCTCGGCCCAAGAAGGTTGAGATTGCGTCGCAAGGCTATATTTGCGATTTTAAGGCGAATGGCCGGCCGGATTTCGGGGCGGCCCCAAAGGAATAATCCGATGACGATCAACAAGCCGGCCGGCTCCGTCTTTCTGGTGGAGGACGAGGCCATGATCAGGATGATGGTCGTCGACATGCTGGAAGAGCTCGGCTTCAACGTCGTGGCCGAAACCGGCGAGATCAACGAGGCCGTCAAGCTTGCCGGCACCACCGATTTCGACGTCGCGATTCTCGACGTCAACGTCAACGGCAAGGTGATTTCACCGGTCGCCGACGTGCTCAAGGCGCGCAACCGGCCGTTCATCTTCGCCACCGGCTACGGCACCCAAGGCGTCCCCGAGGATTACCGAGACCGCCCGGCCCTGCAGAAGCCGTTCCAGATCGAGTCGCTGAAGCAGGCCCTCGACAGCACCCTTCGCGGCGCGGCCTAATCACCCGTAGGGTGGGCAAAGGCGCGCAAGCGCCGTGCCCACGCGTGATTCTCTCGTCCCTCAGAAGCGTCGTAGAGCGTGGGCACGCTTCGCTTTGCCCACCCTACGCGGCCCCGCGCCTCACCCCAGCGTCTTCGCCAGCGTCGCCGAGAATGCCTCGTCGGTGCGGTCGAGACGCAGCGGCGTCACCGAGACGTAGCGCGCCGCCAGCGCGGCCAGATCGGTGCCTTCGGCCGGCATGTCGACCACGGCGATGCGCTCGAAGCCGATCCAGAAATACGGATTGCCGCGGCCGTCATGGCGCTCGTCGATCTTGAGGAAGCCCTGGTTGCGCTTGCCCTGCCGCGTCACCTGCACGCCCTGCACTTCGTTCGCGAGGCACGCCGGGAAGTTGATGTTGATGACGGTGTTCTTCGGCACGCCGGCCTTGATTGCCTTGCGAAGGATGTCGGGGCCGTGCGCCTTCGCGGTGTCCCACAGCGGCGCGTTGCGGGTTTCCAGCGTGAATTCCTGCGACAGCGCGAACGACGGGAAGCCCAAAATGGTGCCCTCCAGCGCGCCCGCGATGGTGCCCGAATAGACCACGTCCTCGGCGACGTTGCGGCCGCGGTTGACGCCGGACAGCACCAGATCCGGCGCCTTGTCGGCGAGGATGTGCCGCGCGCCCATGATCACGCAGTCGGTCGGCGTGCCGCGCACCGCGAAGTGGCGCGGGCCGACTTCGCGCAGCCGCAGCGGATCGTTCAGCGACAGCGAATGCGACACGCCCGACTGGTCGAGCTCCGGCGCCACCACCCAGACGTCGTCGGACAGCGCCCGCGCGATCTCCTCGACCACTTTGAGCCCGGGCGCATGGATGCCATCGTCATTGGTGCACAGAATCCGCATGTCGCTCGGGCGCCTCTCTGAAGGTCGTTGTTGATGGCCGTGGTCATATCCGGCCCGGCCGCGCGAGGCAAATTCAGAGTATGCGACCGCTGCTGCAAGCAAGCCCGTGTCCCGGATCTGCGCAGCGGCGCTGCGTACCGCAGCGCGTCCGGGGGAACGCCGGCCAGAGGCGAGCCGCCTCCGCGCCCGGCGTCAGGCGGTCACCAGCGCGCGGTGACGCTGCCGAGCACGGTGCGGCCCTGCGTGAAGGTGCAGTTGCCGCCGTTGCAGATGCCGATGCGCTGATCGCCGAGATTGCGCGCGTTGACGGCGAACCGCATGCCGCGGAAATCGTAATGCACGCCGGCGTCGAACGCCGTGCTCGCCGGATTGCGCACGGTATTGGCCGAGTCCGCCCAGGTCCAATCGATCCAGCGCACGCCCGCGCCGAGACCAAACCCGGCGAGCGCGCCGGTCTGCCAGGTGTAATCCATGAACACAGCCGCCTGCTGGGTCGGCACACCGATCGGCACCTTGCCGAGATCGGCATCGTTGCTGCGCGTCACTTCGGCCTCGGTGTAGCTGTACGAGGCGATGCCTTTCAGGCCTTCCGCGAGCGACAGTACGGCCTCCAGTTCCGTCCCGCGTGTCCGGACCTGCCCGGTCTGCACCGAATACATCGCGCCGAACACCGGATCGACCGTCAGCACGTTGTCCTTGGTCAGGTTGAACCAGGTCGCGGTGAAATAGCTGTTCCAGCCGCGCGGCTGATACTTGATGCCGGCTTCGATCGACTCGCCGGTGGTCGGTGCGAACGGCGATGCGCCCCGCCCCGGCGCCGTGGTGCCGGCCTGCGGCAGGAACGACGTCGCGTAGTTGACGTAAGGCGCGACGCCGCTGTCGAACAGATACAGCAGCCCGGCGCGCCCGGTGAAGCGGTTCGGCGTGCTGGTGGTGTTGGTGTTCGACAGTTCGTCGTGATGCGACAGCTCGGAGAAGTCCTGCCGGCCGCCGAGCGTCAGGCGCCAGCCGCCGAGCGCCAACTGATCCTGCACGTACAGGCCGAGTTGCCCGAGCGTCTGCCGATTGGCGGCGAGCAACGACAGCTCGGAGGTCGGAAACGCGACGCCGATCACCGGATTGGTCAAATCGAGCGGCGGCGCCGACCCGACGGAGTAGCCGAAATTCGTCGCCTGCCTGAAGTAATCGATGCCGGCCAGCACGGTGTGCCGGATCGGCCCGGTGGCGAGCTTCGCCTCGATCTGGCTGTCGATGGCGAAGGTGTTCAGCGTTTCCTTGAAGTTGGACGCATAGCGGTTGAGCGTGCGCCCATCGGCCGACAGACCGAGCCCGTCGATCATGTCGCCGTCGAGCCGCGCATGGCCGATGCGCAAGTTCTGCCTAAACGTCAGCGCCGGATTGAAGCGGTGCTCCAGCCGGTAGCCGATCGAGGCCTGCGATATCTTCAGCGTGTCGAACGCGGGATCGCCGAGCCGGATATTGGTGGCCAGCCCGGTGACCGGGTTCTGCATGTAGTACGGCCACATCGAGGCCTTGCTGCGCGTGTACTCCGACAGAATGGTGAGGGTCGTATCCTCGCCGAGCTTCGCCGTGACGCTCGGCGCGAGGAAGACGCGGTCGTCCCAGGTGCCGGGAATCTGCGTGCCGCTGTCGCGCACCAGGCCGGTGAAGCGATAAAGTAGATCGTCGTGGCCGGGCACCGGTCCGCTGAAATCGAACCGTCCCTGGTAGCGGTTGAAATTGCCCACGTCGAAGCCGGCCTCGTTGAGCCGATACGGCAACGGCATCTTGCTGACGTAGTTCACCAGCCCGCCGGCATCGTTGGCGCCGTACAGCACCGAGGACGGTCCGCGCAGCACTTCAATGCGTTCCGCCCCATAGGGCTCGTTGCGGAAATAGACGTAGAGGCCGTTACCCTGCCGCAGACCGTCGCGATAATTGCCGAATTGCGTGCTCGAGAAGCCGCGGATCATGAACTGATCGTAGCGCGCGTCGTAGCCGAACGGTTGCGTCTGCACGCCGGCCGTATAGGCCAGCGCCTCGCCGACCGTGCGGGCGCCGGTGTCGCGGATCTGATCCTGGGTCACGACCGAGACCGACTGCGAACTTTCGATCAGCGGCGTGTTGCTCTTGGTGCCGGTCGCACTGGCTGATGCGACGAAGCCGCTGACCGGCCCGGTCGCGCTCGACAGCGTCGTCGCGGATGCCGGCGCGACCGCAGCCGGAGGCTGGGCCGGTGTGGCTCGCTGCGCCGTTCTGCGCTGCTGTGTTGCAGTCGAGCGGCGATCGGCGCGCGCCGGCCGCGCCAGCGCCGGCTTCGGCGCATCGACCGTAACCGAAGGCAGCGCTGTCTGGGCATGGGCCTCAAGGCTCCAGCAGGCATCCCCGATCAACAAGCTGCAACTCGCGAGCGCAACGCGTCGCGAGACTTTCCATACCGGCATTCCCAGTACCCCAGCACCAACAATTGAGTGGGCTTATGCGTGGGTGGTGGGTCGGAAACAATTTGAATGGGTCTAGAAACAAGCTGCGGACATTCGTCCGCATTACGGCGAAAACTGCGCACCAAATGGGCCTTGCAAGCATCGGGCTCATGCGACGGCGGCATAAGTCTGGAATGATTCCAGTCGATACTGCGCGGGTCACGCGATATCGACACGAAAAAGTGGCGGATGGCACGAACCGCAGCTCAATCAGAAGCACAGCCCCAGCATCTTGATCGTGCAGTCGCGTGAAGGCGGCTTGGGCTTCGCCGGCTTGTCCTTGGCTGCGCCCTTCGCGGCGACCGCGTCCGTTTTGACTGACTTGGTCGGCTTCACCGGCGGCTTTGGCTTCGGCTTGTCGTAACCGCCGGCGATCACCATCGCCCAATAGGTCCGGCCGCTGGCGCTCTTGGCGTTGGCGACGCCGACCTTCGAGGCACCCTTCAGCAGCAGGTTGCGGCGATGGCCGGGCGAGTTGATCCATTGGCCGAGCGTCTTCGGAAAGCTGTCGTAGCCGTAGGCGATGTTCTCGGCCGCACTGCCAGCCTTCGACGGCGCGACCCGGTTGTTGAAGTTGCCGACCACGTCGTGATCGAGCACGTCCTTGGCCGCCATCCCGGCCGCCTGCTGCTGCGCAATCGCATTCAGCGTCGCATCCATCACCACCTTGCCCTCGCCGTTCTTGGCGCGGAATTCGGAGATGAGATCGGCCGGGCCGGCGGCGAAAGCGGGCGTAGCAACGACTGAAGCGAAGAAAGTCACCCCGAGTATCAGCGTCATTGCGAGCGCAGCGAAGCAATCCAGAGCGCCGAGCACGGGGCTGGATTGCTTCGTCGCGGAGCCTGTGCTCGGACGGCGCGAAGCGCCGATCCGAGTGCTCCTCGCAATGACGGGGAGAGTCATCAGCCTCACGCCTTCGCGATCACTTTCAACCCGCCCATATACAGCTGCAGCGCCTCGGGCACGGCGATCGAGCCGTCTTCCTGCTGATAGTTCTCGATCACCGCGATCAGTGCGCGGCCGACGGCGGTGCCGGAGCCGTTCAGGGTGTGGACGAAGCGGGCCCCCCCTGAACCCGCACGGGCGGCCCCCGCTTTAGCATGTCCCGCTAAACTGGTTGAACGAGGGCGATATCGCGCATCCATCCGGCGGGCCTGGAAGTCGCCGCACACCGAGCATGACGAGATCTCCCGATAAGCGCCTCCCTCGCCCTGCCCAGGCATCCAGACCTCGATGTCGTAGGTCTTCTGCGACGCGAAGCCCATGTCCCCGGCGCACAAGGTCATGACGCGATAATGCAGCCCGAGCCGCCGCAGCACTTCCTCGGCGCAAGACAGCATCCGCTCGTGCTCGTCCTTGGACTGCTCCGGCGTGGTGATCGACACCAGTTCCACCTTGGTGAACTGATGCTGCCGGATCATCCCACGCGTATCGCGGCCGGCCGCACCGGCCTCGGCGCGGAAGCACGGCGTCAACGCCGTCAGCCGCATCGGCAGCTCTTTTTCGTCGAGGATGGATTCACGGACGAGATTGGTCAGCGAGACTTCGGCGGTGGGGATAAGCCAATAGCGATCTGGGCCTCGAGCGGAACCCATCGTTTTCTGAATTTCCCGATTTTGTTCTTCGGGCTCTAACGTACGTAAATCGCGCCTCTCTCGCTCCAACCTCACCCTGGTCTCTTCCAGAACGCCAGCTAGAGTAGTAAGCGGACTCTGCTTCCAAGTCGGAAACTGATCATCTTCAAACTTAGGCAACTGCGCTGTGCCGAACATCGCATCGTCCTTGACCAGGAGCGGCGGGTTCACCTCCGTGTAGCCATGCTCGCCGGTGTGGACGTCGAGGAAGAACTGGCCGATCGCGCGTTCAAGCCGCGCCAGGCCCTTCTTCAGCACAACGAAGCGCGCGCCGCTGATCTTCGCGGCGGCTTCGAAGTCCATCATGCCGAGCGCTTCGCCGAGGTCGTAGTGAGCCTTCGGCGTGAACGCGTAGCTCGGCTTTTCGCCGAAGCGGTGATGCTCGACATTGCCGTGCTCGTCGGCGCCTTCCGGCACCTCGGCGAGCGGCAGGTTCGGGATTTCCGACAGCGCCTTTTTCAGCGCCTCGTCGGCCTCCTTCACCGCGGCGTCCAGCGCCGCCATCGTCGTCTTCAGCTCGGCGACCTCGGCCATCAGCGCATCGGCCCGCGCGTTGTCCTTGGCCTTCTTGGCGTCGCCGATTTCCTTTGACGCCGCATTGCGCCGCGCCTGCGCCTGCTCGGCCGCCAGCACCGCCTTGCGCCGCGCCTCGTCGAGCGCCAGCAGGCTGTCGGCGATCGGCGCCAGCCCCCGCCTCGTGAACGCAGCGTCGAACGCCTGCGGATTGTCGCGGATCGCTTTGATGTCGTGCATGGAATTGCCCCGTCATGGCCGGGCTCGTCCCGGCCATTCACGTCTTTGCGGTAGTGGGTCTGTAGAAGACGCGGGTGCCTGGCACAAGGCCGGCATGGGCGTGGAAGGTTTCGCGCCTCGAATGGCGGGCTCAGTGCGCGTGCAGCATCGCAGCCGCGATGCCCACGACCGCAGCCAGCACGCCAAAACCGGCCGCCACGATCCCCCCCAGCCGAACGGTCAGCCGCCAGGTCAGCGTCTCCATAGCCGCGTTCAAATCCGTCTTCGTCACCAGTTCGGCCATGACAAACTCGCGTGCCGCCTCGGCATTCGCCTCCGCTTGCTCGTTCGGAACACCCGCGCTTCTCAAACGCTTAGCATAACCCAAGGTATCGAATGCGAAAGCCATCTGCCGCCCCTCGTGGAAGAGGATAGGAGCCTTCCCGAGCGGCGCAACCGCGGGCGATCCGCCCTACTCCGCCGGCTTCGACGACTCGGCGTCAGCCGCCCCAGCCGCTGCCGCGGCCTGTTTCTTTTCGACGATGCGGACAGCGAAGATCGAGCCTTCGTAAAGGATCATCAGCGGGATCGCCAGCGAGGCCTGGCTGATGACGTCGGGCGGGGTCAGCACCGCGGCGATGACGAAGGCGCCGACGATGAAGTAGCGGCGCTTCTCGCGGAGCTGCTTGGAGGTCAGCACGCCGATCCGGCCGAGCAGCGTCAGGATCACCGGAAGCTGGAACGCCAGGCCGAACGCGAAGATCAGCGACATCATCAGCGACAGATATTCGCCGACCTTGGGCAGCAGCTGGATTTGCGCGGTTTCGTCGCCACCGATCTGCTGCATGCCGAGCGAGAACCGCACCAGCATCGGCAGCACGACGAAATACACCAGCAGCGAGCCGAGCGCGAAGAACACCGGCGTCGCGACGAGATACGGCAGGAACGCGTTCTTCTCGTGCTTGTAGAGACCGGGCGCGACGAACTTGTAGATCTGCGTGGCCACGATCGGGAACGAGATGAAGCCGGCGCCGAACATCGCCAGTTTGAGCTGGGTGAGGAAGTATTCCAGCAGCGCGGTGTAGATGAACTTCGAATTCTCCGCCCCTGCGACCCAGACGAACGGCCACACCAGCACGTTGTAGATCTGCTTGGCGAAGAAGAAGCAGAAGATAAAGGCGATGCCGAATCCCAGCAGGGCCTTGATCAGCCGCGAGCGCAGCTCGATCAGGTGATCCATCAACGGCGCCTTGGAGGCTTCGATGTCCTCGGCGCTCATGAGGCTTTGGCGTCCTTGACGGGCTCCGCCGGAGTCGGCGGCGCGGGATGGGATAGATCGGGCGGCGCCATATCCTGGGTCGCCAGCGCGTGAGTCTCGGCCGGCACCGGAAGATGCTCTGCGCCGCTCGTATGCGCTTCGCTGACGATCGCCAGCGGCTCGCTGGTCACGGCCTGATGCGTGGTGGCTTCGATGAAGGTCTCGGGAGTCGGCGGGACCGGAGTAGTCGGCTCGACCGGCGGGGTGTCGATGGTGTCCTTCTTGTCGATCGCCGCAGCTTCGGAAATCTCGCTGCCGAGCTTGGTCAGCATGTTGTTGGTGGCCAGACCGCTGGTCGCCTCGCGGACCTCGTCGAACGATTTTTTGAGGTCGGCCATTTCGGCCTCGCGCATCGCTTCCTGGAACTGCCCTTGGAATTCGGTGGCGAGCTTGCGTGCCTTGCCCATCCACTGCCCGACCATGCGGAGCACACCGGGCAATTCCTTCGGACCGATCGCGATCAGCGCGACCACCCCGATCACCACCAGTTCACTCCACCCGATGTCGAACATGAAATGTGCCGAACATGCCAAACTGCGCCGGCGGGCCGAGATCGGCATCCGCCCCGGCGATCACTCGCCCCTGCGACACTCCTGCCCGACGCGACGTATCACCACAAGAGGTTTGCTGCACGCATAGGCGCTGCCGCAGGTTTGCCTCATCGAGCGGCGGCGCGACGGCAGCTCCGGTGCGCGACCGGGTCAGACCGCCTTGCTGCCTACGTCGGTGCGGTTCGGCGCTGTGCCGGGCGCCGCGGTGTGGTCGAGCGACTTCACGGGCTCGGGCTTTTCGGCAGTCTTTTCATCATCCTGCAGGCCCTTCTTGAAGGACTTAATGCCCTGCGCGACGTCGCCCATGAGGTCGGAAATCTTACCACGACCGAACAGCAGCAGGACGACCGCGATGACGACGATCCAGTGCCAGATACTGAGTGAACCCATCCTGCAATCTCCCGAAACTCGACCGGCGCGCCAGCCTGTGCCCTGCCTTGGAAACTAGGGGCAAGAGCGATCAAAAACAAGGATTTAAGCCGCGCCAACGCCGACGTGATTGACGCGGCCTTGATGTTCCCGTCGCCCCGCTCCGCTACCGTCAGGTCGGCTCGCGGCCCTGATCGTCGTCCTCATCCTCCGCCTCATCGGCGTTCGACTCGTCGGCCTCTTCACCGACTGCATCGGGATCAGAGGTGTCGTGATCCGGTACATCCGCCGCCGGCTCGCCAGCCTCGTCGGCTTCAACCTCGCCCTGCTCGTCCTCGAACGATTCGAGACCTGCTTCTTCGAGGGCAGACTCGGTCGTCTCATCCTCGCCAAGAAAGGCTGCAGCTTGAGCGTCGTCAGACGCGCTGTCGTCAGCATCGGCCAGCACGATGTCCTCCGAGGCGGCCTCTTCCCCGGTCGCAGCGTCGTCGTCAACGACCACGTCTCCGGCTTCGACGAAGCCAACCTCGGTGTCGAGCCCCTCGTCCTCAGACGTCTCGGCGAAGCCGGTCTCTAGCTCGGCGCTGTCCTCGGCAGCCGCCTCGGCAACGCCGACAGCGGTTTCGCCTTCCGGTTGTTCGTGGTCGGCAGACGCCTCGGCCGGCGGAGCCTCGTCGGTTTCCGGATCGGCGAGCGGCGCCAGCGCCAGATCGAGCTCGCCCCCCTCGAGCGGATCTTCGTCTTCGCGCAGGGTCGGATCGTCCGATGGCGTCGGCACGCTGAAGCCGGTGGGCAAACGCGTGTCGAGCAGACCCGAGCCCTTGAGCTCTTCGAGGCCGGGCAGATCGCTCAGCGCTTCGAGGCTGAACTGCGCCAGGAAGGCATCCGTCGTGCCGAACGTCAGTGGACGGCCCGGCGTCTTGCGGCGGCCGCGCGGGCGAATCCAGCCGGTTTCCAGCAGCACGTCGAGCGTGCCCTTCGACGTTACCACGCCGCGGATCTCTTCGATCTCGGCGCGGGTGATCGGCTGGTGATAGGCGATGATCGCCAGCATCTCGATCGCGGCGCGCGACAGCTTGCGGGTCTCGGTGGTCTCACGCGTCATCAGCCAGGCGAGATCGCCGGCGGTGCGGAACGTCCATTTGCTGGCGATGCGGACCAGATTGACGCCGCGATGCGCATAGTCCGCCTGCAGCTGCGCCAGCGCCGCCTTGATATCGACGCCCTCGGGCATCCGCTTGGCTAGCGCCGCCTGCTCGAGCGGTTCGGGTGAAGCGAACAGCAGGGCTTCGAGAAGACGCAGCTCCTCGGGCCGGCTCTGCGGCTGCTGTTCGGTCACGACTTCGTCGCGTTCGAGCTTGGGTTCGAACTCCACGATGCGCTTCTCCGCCAGACTTGCCATGGCTCGCTCTCCTTCTTCCACTACCCTGCCGGAGCTTCCGGCATGGTTGCCGCTTCCATTGCTGGAGACGGCGGACGCTTACGAAAATACAAAGGCGCCAGAGGCGAGGCCTGGTGCAATTCGACCTCACCTTCGCGCACCAGCTCGAGCGCCGCTGCGAAGCTGGACGCCAGCACGGTTGCCCTCTGCGTCGGGTCGGGCAAGTAGCGGAGCAGATACTCGTCGAGCCGGCTCCAGTCCTCCGCAAGCCCGACCAGTCGCTCCAGCGACGCGCGCGCTTCGCTCAGCGACCACACCGTCCGGCGCGCCAGATGCACGGTGGTGAGCACGCGCGACTGCCGCTGCGTGGCGTAGGCGCTGAGCAGATCGTACAGCGTCGCGGTGAATTTCGGATGGCGGATCTCGTCGATCGATTCGGCCAGACCACGCGGAAACACGTCGCGCTGCAGCTGCGGCCGGGTCATCAGCGCATTCGCAGCCTCGCGGATCGCCTCGAGCCGGCGCAGCCGGTTGGCGAGGGCGGTCGCCATCTCCTCGGCGCTCGGGCCTTCCTGCGCCGGCGGCTCCGGCAGCAGCAGCCGCGATTTCAGGAAGGCGAGCCACGCGGCCATTACCAGGTAATCGGCGGCGAGTTCGAGGCGGACCTTCCGCGCTTCCTCGATGAACAGCAGATACTGATCGGCGAGCGCCAAAATCGAAATCTTGTGCAGGTCGACCTTCTGCTGCCGCGCCAGCGTCAGCAGAAGGTCGAGCGGGCCTTCGTAGCCCTCGACGTCGATGACGAGCGCCTCGTCCTGGTCGACCGTCTCCGCCGGGCGTCCAGTCTCGAATTGCAGAATTTCAGCGGTCATGCGCTCATCCCTGCGCGGCTGATCAAGCCTTCAAGTTCGGCCCGCGCGGCAGTACGGTCGAACGGCTGCGCTGGCTTGCGCGACGCCAGCGCCGCCTCGGCGCGCTCCAGCGCCTGACCTGACAATTCCGGCACTTCGGCGGAGACCTGCCGCATCTCCTCGAGCTTACCGTTGCAATGCAGGACCACGTCACAGCCGGCCGCGATACTCGCGCGCGTGCGGTCCGCGATCGTGCCGTCCAGCGCATTCATCGACACGTCATCGCTCATCAGCAGTCCCTGGAACCCGATCTGTCCGCGAATCACCTGATCGATGATTGTCGCAGAAGTGGTCGCGGGTTTGGCGGGATCGAGAGCGCTAAACACAACATGTGCAGTCATCGCCATCGGCAGGTCGGCGAGCGGCTGGAACGCGGCGAAATCGCTGCGTTCGAGTTCCTCGCGGGACGCGTCGACGGTCGGCAGGCGGAAATGGCTGTCCGCATTCGCCCGTCCATGGCCGGGGATGTGTTTCAACACCGGCAGCACCGAACCTTGCTGCAGCCCCTCGGTGACCGCCCGGGCGATCGCCGCGACCTTTGCTGGCTCGTTGCCGTAAGCACGATCACCGATCACCGCGTCGGCGCCCGCGACCGGCACATCGGCGAGCGGCAGGCAGTCGACGGTGATGCCGAGATCGGCAAGATCGGCAGCGATCAGCCGGGCGCTGAGCCGCGCCGCCGTCAGCCCGAGCTGCGAATCGATGTCGTAGAGCGCGGAAAACACTGCGCCGCGCGGGTAAACCGGCCAATGCGGCGGTCCCAGTCGCTGCACCCGCCCGCCTTCCTGATCAATCAGGACAGGCGCGTCGGGCGCATCGATGATCCGGCGCAACTCGCTCACGACTCCAGCCACTTGGGCCGGGTTGTCGACGTTACGCTTGAACAGGATGAATCCCCACGGACGGGTTTCGCGCAGAAACTCGCGCTCCTCGTCGGTTATGCCAAGGCCGGAAATACCGGTGATGAAAGCGCGCGAAGCCATAGGGGCCGCTTAGCCCGCGCGCGCCTCCAGGGTCAAGGAAACGACCGTTAATTCCTCTGGACGACGCACTGTCCGCCGGCAGATTTTAGGTTTCCGCAGACCTGCTGGGCCTCGTCGGGGGTTCCGAACGGCCCGACCATGGCCCGATAGTAGACGCCCTTGCTGCCGAGATCGGCCCGCTTGATCAACGGCGGACGCGATCCGAGCACGGAGGGGAACTTGCCTTGCAGCGCCCGATACGATGCCTTGGCATCGGCTTCGCTCCGCTGCGAGGAGATCTGCACGACGTAGCCGCCGCTGCTCACCGGGGCTTCCGCCGACGGCAGCGCGGCCACGCGCTGGTTCTGAGCCGGCGCCGCAGTCGGGTTCAACGACAGGGGCGCGTTGCCCGCGGACGCGTTGGCATCCTCCGCCGAGCGGGTCGCGGCCCGCTGCGGCGTCGCGGCCGGCGGCGTCCGCGCAGCCTGCTTGGCCGAGCCGGTGGCGGCCGGCGCCGCCGCCTGGTCGGCCTGATCGGGCCGAATGCTGAAGGTCTTGATCCGCCGCGGCTCCTCGCTGGCGGCGTTGGTCGGCGGCTGCAGATTTGGCCGCGCATTCGGCGACACCGAGCCAACGGCCGGCGGATTGGGGTTTTGGTTGAGCTGTGGCAGCACGACGCGCGCGCCCTGCCCGGCGCGCGACGGATCGGCCGGCTTCTCCTCGCGCGACACCAGCGCTTCGACGCCGTTGCCCGCCGCGAGACGATCCTGGATCGACTTGGCGCCGGCATCACCGGAAGCCGCCGGGGCCGCCATCACCTTGGTCGGGGTCGGATCGGCCTTGATCACCGGCGGCTCACCGCTTCGGGTGCCACCGGAGAAGGTGCGATACGCAAACGCGCCGCCGGTGCCGACGATAGCCAGCGCAAGCACCGCCGCCACCGTCACCATGTTGTTGCGGCGCGGCCTGACTGCGCGGGTCTCCTGCTCCTCGGCGTAGCCGTCGTCGTAGCCATAAGGGGCTTCTGGGTAGTTAGCGTCTGGCCTCACCTGAGACGGATCTAGCTGACCGTACAGCGCGTCGTCGTATCGGGCCGGCACGAATTGCGGCTGCTCCAGCGGCAGCGACGGCTGCGCCGCCGCGTAAGGGTCTGCACCCGCCCGGGCGTCGAACTGAGATTGATCGTAGCGCTGCTGATCGAGTTGCGACGGCTGCAGCCGGGGATCGTCGAACTGCGGCTGCACGTATTGCGGCTCGTTGTACGCGGACTGATCGTAGCCGCGCGGCTCGACCCGACGCGGGGCCACGGCCTTGACGAAGGACGGAGGCTTGCTGAAGTCCGGGCGCGGCGGCACGGGCGTTTCCGCCTCGACCGCACGGCGATGCTGCAGCCACGCCGGCATCGGCGGCGCCTCCTCGTCGAGCGGCGGCAGAGCCGCGCTGGGACGGAAGTCGGTCGCACGCGACGTCGGCCGGCCTTGTGCCGGCGCCTGGCTGGCAAACGGATCGTTCTGACCGATCAACCGGGCAAGTTCGGCGAGCGGGTCGCTGTCAGTCTTATGCTGGGCGTAGGCTGCGCGGGTCTCGTCGTCATCCGCCGGGAAGGGTCGGTCGTTGTATCGATCGGTCATATGATGTCGCGTCCCATTCGGGAAAGCCGCCAAAAACCCGCTCACGCAGACGATAAGCCGCTCTCAAAAGCCGGGACAGATCCCCAATCTGACCGGCCGTCCCTATCGCATCTCGTCCGGCGCTGTGACGCCGAGAATGGCAAGCCCCGAGGCCAGTACCGAGACGACGCCCTGAACCATCGCCAGTCGCGCCCTGCTGATCTCTGCATCATTATTGATAATGAAGCGTAAATGAGGCGCATCGCGCCCGTGCGTCCAGTGCGCATGGAATTCACTGGCGAGCTCGTAGAGATAGAACGCGATGCGGTGCGGCTCGTGTGCCAGCGCCGCCGCTTCCACCGTCCGCGGAAATAACGCCAGCCGGCGAAGCAGGTCGAGCTCGGTCGGATCGGTCAGCAGTTCGACCCGGGCATCCTGCAGGAACGCGATGCGGGCGTCGGTCGCCTCCGGCAGATCCGGAAACAGCTCACGGGCGTTGCGGAAGATCGAGTGCCCCCGGGCGTGGCCGTACTGGACGTAGAACACCGGGTTGTCTTTCGACTGCTCGATCACCTTGGCGAGGTCGAAATCCAGCACCGCGTCGTTCTTGCGGAACAGCATCATGAAGCGGACGGCGTCCGAGCCGACTTCATCCACGACTTCACGTAGCGTGACGAAGTCCCCGGAACGCTTGGACATTTTCACCGGCTCGCCGTTCCGCAGCAGGCGGACGAGCTGGACGATCTTGACGTCGAGCGCGCCCTGCCCAGCGGTCACCGCCTGAACGGCCGCCTGCATCCGCTTGATGTAGCCGCCGTGGTCGGCACCGAGCACGTCGACCAAGGTCGGGCAGCCGGCGTCGAACTTCACCTTGTGATAAGCGATGTCCGAGGCGAAGTACGTGTAGGAGCCGTCCGACTTCAGCAGCGGCCGATCGACATCGTCGCCATAGGCCGTGGCGCGAAACAGGGTCTGCTCGCGGTCCTCGTAGTCCTCGACTGGCGCCCCCTTCGGCGGCGGCAGCCGGCCCTGGTAAACGTCGCCCTTCGCCCGCAGGAAGTCGATGGTGTCGGCGACGCGATTGCGCTCGCCTTCGATCAGCGACCGTTCGGAAAAGAACACCTCGTGGGTGATGGCGAGCGCCGCGAGGTCGCCCTTGATCATCGCCATCATCATCGCGATCGCCCTGTCGCGAACGATCGGAAGCCACTGAGACTCAGGCATTTCTTTCAAGGCAGAGCCGTGCTCGGCCTTCAGCGCCTGGCCGACCGGCACAAGGTAGTCACCCGGATAAAGCCCTTCCGGAATGTCGCCGACGGCTTCGCCGAGCGCCTCGCGGTAACGCAGGAACGCGGAGCGCGCCAGCACGTCGACCTGCGCGCCGGCGTCGTTGATGTAGTACTCGCGCGTCACCTGGTACCCGGCAGCCACCAGCAGGTTAGCCAGCGCGTCGCCGAACACGGCGCCGCGGCAGTGGCCGACATGCATCGGGCCGGTCGGGTTAGCCGAGACATATTCGATGTTGACCTTCTCGGCACCGCCGATGGTGCTGCGGCCGTAGTCGGCGCCCGCGGCGAGCACGGCGCGCAGCGCCTGCGCCCAGACCGCCGGCTTCAGGGTCAGGTTGATGAAGCCCGGACCGGCGATCGTCACCTCGGAAATCTCGTCCTCGGCCCGCAGTTTCTCGGCGATCTTGTCGGCGAGATCACGGGGCTTCGCCTTGGCCTCCTTGGCCAACACCATCGCTGCATTGGTCGCCATGTCGCCATGCGAGGCGTCCTTCGGTGGCTCGACCACGATCCGCGCCAGATCGATACCGGCGGGCAGCGCGCCCTCGCCGATCAGCGCGGCGCAGGCCGCGTGCACGCGCGACAGAACATGAGCAAAGAGATGCGTGGACGTGGTTTGATCGGGCATGGCTGCAATGGAATTGGAAAGGCGGCCATTCGGCCGGTCCGGCGCCGCCTAACGCAATTCGGGGGTCGAGTCAAAGAGCCTCTGGTGCTCGTTGAGCGCGTAGAAGTCGGTCATGCCGGCGATGAAGTTGCGGATGCGGCGGAAGCGATCCGCCTCGCACTCGGCCACAGGTCCGTCGGCCGGCAGCCAGTCCGGCGGCAGGTCGGCGGGATGGTCGCAATAGCGCTGGAACAGATCCACGACGATCGCCTCAGCATCGCGCATCACCGCCATCACCCGTTCGGCGCGATACATGCGGGCCCACAGGAAGGTCTTGATCTCGGCCTCTGCGGCCGCGATGCCGGCCGGAAACGCGACCATCGCGGCCGCCGAATGGCGAACCTCCTCGGCCGATCGCGGCGCGGCTTCGGCCAGTCGCCGGACTGTCTCTTCCGTGACAGCCCGGATGAGACGCGAAATCAACTCGCGCACGAGCTCGGCGCCCCGCCGGCCCTCGGCCAGATTAGGATACCGCCGACCGATCTCGTCGATGATCTCTGCGGCCAGCGGAACCGTGCGCAGGTCTTCAACCCGGAACAATCCTGCCCGCAGGCCGTCGTCGATGTCGTGGCCATCATAGGCGATATCGTCGGCAATGGCCGCGACCTGAGCCTCGAGCGAGGCGAAGCTCCATAGCTCGAGGTCGAACCGCTTATCGAATTCTGCGATCCCCAGCGGAACGCCGTGCTCGGCATAGCGCGGCAGCGGATTGCCGGCTTGATCGGTCAGTGGACCGTTGTGCTTGACCACGCCCTCCAGCGTCTCCCAGGTCAAATTGAGGCCGTCGAACTCGGGATAACGATGCTCCAGCGCCGTCAGCACCCGCAACGTCTGAGCGTTGTGATCGAAGCCGCCGTGTTGGCGCAGGCAAGCATCCAGAGCCCGTTCGCCGGCATGCCCGAACGGCGGATGGCCGAGGTCGTGCGCCAGCGCCAGGGTTTCGGTGAGATCCTCGTCGAGGCCGAGTTGCCGAGCGATCGCACGAGCGATCTGGGCCACTTCAAGACTGTGCGTCAGCCGGGTGCGGTAATGATCGCCTTCGTGAAACACGAAGACCTGGGTCTTGTGCTTGAGCCGGCGAAACGCGTTGGAGTGGATCACCCTGTCACAGTCGCGTCTGAAAGCGCTGCGATTGCTGCTGGGCGGCTCGGCGAATTGCCGGCCGCGGCTGCGGTCCGGGTCGCAGCTGTAGGCTGCGCGAGGAGCTGCCATTCCGACCGACACTGCGAACCTATCCCCGAGCTGTTTGATTCTGCCGCAGGGTGCACTTAACTATGGCTTGCATGGAAATCCAATGACGGCACAATCCCTGCGGGGATATGGAGCGAGAATATGACCGACTCAAACGTCAGCATCAGCGAACGGGCCGCGCGCCGGATCGGCGAGATCCTGAAAGGCGAAGGCGACGGGGCGATGCTGCGGATCAGCGTCGAGGGCGGCGGCTGCTCCGGCTTCCAGTACAAGTTCGACGTCGACCGCGCCAAGACAGAGGACGATCTGGTGATTGCCCGCGACGGCGCAGTGGTGCTGGTCGATTCCGCCTCCGTCCCGTTCCTGGCCGGCTCCGAAGTCGATTTCGTCGACGACCTGATCGGCGCCTCGTTCCGCGTCAACAATCCGAACGCCACGGCGTCCTGCGGCTGCGGGACGAGTTTTTCGATCTGACGAAGCACACGCGCATCAGCGGGCGTCGGCGAACAGCGCCCGCGCGTTGCGGTGCGCGATCTTGGCCGCGGTCGCCGGCGGCAATTGCGCCAGCCAGGCGCGGTAACCCGCAATGATCTCCCCATAGGCGGCCCAGCGCTCGTTGACCCAGGTATCGGAGCCGAGCAGGAAGCGATCAGGGAAGCGCTCGAACAGCGCCCGCCATTCCGGCGTCAGCGCTCCGCCGCTGCCGACGATGCCGCTGCGATAGGACAGCTCGCCCCATAGCTTCGGGTATTTGGCGAGCATCTCCGCGACGCGATCGGTCTTCAGTCCGAAGCCGGTGTGCGCCCAGATGATCCTGGCGCTGGGATTGTGCCGCATCAAGATCTCGACGGCTTCGTCGTCGGCATGCGCGTGCAGATAAAGATCGTGCGCGACGGCAAAGTCGACGGTCTTCTTGACGACTTCCGTGTCGGCGGCCTGCCCGCTCAGATGGAATTCGCCGACGCCGCGATAGTAGCCGCGCTTATACTCCTCCTGCACCAGTTCGAAGATCACCGGGTCCTTGAACCAGGTCTGGATGTCCGGGCGAACGCGGTAGGGCCGAATGAACGGGACGATCTGCAGCCCGTCCGGCTTCGCATCCACCAGCAGGTGAGTGCCTTTGTTGGGACGGCTGGTCGCAAGGATTCCGGTGACACGGTGACGCTTGAGCAGCGCCAGCACTTCGTCGGGCTGATAGTAAGGCGTCGGCTCCCAATTGTAGTGTAGATGCGCATCGAATATTTCGATGGGCTCGTCCGCACGCGCGCGATCGAACGACGCGCCGGACAGGCCGAGCGCGACGAGGGCTGCGATCAGCGTGCGAGCCCCCGGCACCATCACTCCGCCGCCACTGCGCGGGGCCGTTCGCCGTCGGGCAGCTCCTCGATCTGCGGCTCGAGCCTGCGCTTGAGCTTGCGGTCGATCTTGTCGAGATAGATGTAGATCACCGGGGTGATGAACAGCGTCAACAGCTGCGACAGCAGAAGGCCGCCGACCACGGCGACGCCGAGCGGCTGGCGCAGTTCGGCGCCGGCGCCGGCACCGAGCGCGATCGGCAGCGTGCCGAAGATCGCCGACAGCGTCGTCATCATGATCGGGCGGAAACGCAGCAGCGCCGCTTCGCGGATCGCGTGTTCGGCAGACAGCCCGACGCGGCGCCGCTCCAACGCGAAGTCGACCATCATGATGGCGTTCTTCTTGACGATGCCGACCAGCATGACGATGCCGATCATCGCGATCACCGACAGCTCCATGTTGAACAGCATCAGCGTCAGGATCGCGCCGATGCCGGCCGACGGCAGGCCGGAAATGATCGTGATCGGGTGGATGAAGCTCTCGTAGAGAATGCCGAGGATGACGAAGGCGGCGAACACCGCGGCGAGGATCAGCACGCCCTGCCCGCGCAGACTCTCCTGGAACACCTGCGCGGTGCCGGAGAAGCCGGTGAAGATCGTGGCCGGCAGGTTGGAGTCCCGCTCGATCTGGGTGATACGATCGACCGCCTCGCCGAGCGAGCGGCCTTCGGCGAGATTGAACGAGATCGTCACCGCCGGCTGCTGGCCCTGATGATTGATCTGCAACGCGCCGATGCTCGGCACCATGCGCGCCACGGCCTCGATCGGGATGGTCTGGTTGTTGGCCGTCTTCAGATAGAGTTTCGACAGGTCGTTCGGATCGACGCGGAACTGCGGCTGCACCTCGAGGATGATCTGGTAGTCGTTGGTCGGCGTGTAGATCGTGCCGATCTGCCGCGAGCCGTAGGCGTTGTAGAGCTGATTGCGGACCTGATCGACGGTGATGCCATAGACCGCGGCTTTCTCGCGGTCGATCTCGACCGTCATCTGAGGATTACGGATGTACAGGTCGGTCGTGACATCGAGCAGGCCCGGCAGCTTGGAGATCTTGTCGCGCATCTCGGGCGCGAGGCGATACAGCGCCTCGGTGTCGCTGCCCTGCATGACGTACTGATACTGGCTCTTGGAGATGCGGCCGCCGACGTTGAGATTCTGAATGCTCTGGAAGAACGCCTGGATGCCGGGCACCTGAGATGCCTGCTGGCGCAGCCGTGTGATCACCTTCGGTGCGGGATCGCGCTCCTTGATGGGCTTCAGGCCGACGAACAGCCGCCCGTAATTCGCCGTCGGATTCGGGCCGCCGGCGCCGACCGTGCTGTTGATGTAGTCGACCGCTGGATCTTCACGCAGGATCTGCACCAGCGCGAGCTGGCGCTCCTTCATCGCCTCGAACGATGTGTCGGTCGCGGCCTCAGTGACGCCAATCAGGAAGCCGGTGTCCTCCTGCGGAAAGAAGCCCTTCGGTACCACCATGTACAGATAGATCGTGCCGCCGAGGGTCGCGAAGGTCACAAGCAGCATCACGAATTTGTGGGCGAGTACGCGGTCGAGCGCCCATTTGTAACCTCGTAGCCACGCGGCGAACATCGCCTCGAACACGCGAAGCACGACGTTCTCGCGCTTATTCGGATCGTGCGCCTTGAGCATCCGTGCGCACAGCATCGGCGTCAGGGTCAGCGAGACGAAGCCGGACACCAGAATGGCGATCGAGATGGTGACGGCGAACTCGCGGAATACCCGGCCGACGATGCCGCCCATCAGCAGCACCGGAATGAACACCGCGATCAGCGACAGCGTGATCGAGATGATGGTGAAGCCGATCTCGCGAGCGCCCTTCAGCGCCGCATCGAACGGCCGCATGCCGTGCTCGATATGCCGCATGATATTCTCGAGCATGACGATGGCGTCGTCGACCACGAAGCCGACCGACAGCGTCAGCGCCAGCAGCGTCATGTTGTTGATCGAGAAGTCCAGCATGTACATCACGGCGAAGGTGCCGAGCAGCGAGATCGGCACCGCCAGCGCCGGAATGAAGGTCGCCGACGCCTTGCGCAGGAACAGGAAGATCACCAGCACGACCAGCACCACGGCGATCGCCAGCGTCTCCTGGACGTCGAACACCGCCTGCCGCACCGAGATCGATCGGTCCATCGTCACCGTCATCTCGACCGACGGCGGGATCTGTGCGCGCAGCGACGGCAGCCGCTCGCGCACCAGATCGACCACCGCGACCGTGTTGGCGTCGGGCTGCTTCTGGACCGCCAGCACGATGGCCCGGTCGTCGTTGAGCCAAGTGGCGAGCCGCTCGTTCTCGACGCTGTCGTAGATCCGCGCAACCTCGTCGAGCTTGACCGGAGAACCGTTGCGCCACGCCACCACGATCTGACGATAATCGGCAGCCTTGTCCATCTGGCCGGAGGCCTGCAGCACGAAATCCTGCTTCGGGCCGCTCATGGTGCCGACCGGCGTCGACGAATTGGCGCGCGCGACGGCGGCGCGAATATCCTCGAGCGACAGGCCCCGCGCGGCCGCCGCCTCGGGATCGGCCTGCACTCGCACGGCGAATTTCTGCGGTCCGTAGATCACCACCTGGGCGACGCCGGGAATTTGCGACAACGCCTGGCCGATGGTGATGTCGCCGTATTCGTTGACGGCCGACAGCGGCAGCGTCGCCGAGCTCAGCGCCACGAAAAGCACCGGAAACTCTGCGGGGTTCACCTTGCGGAAGCTTGGCGGCGTCGTCATCTCGATCGGCAAGCGCCGCTGCGCGATGGTCAGCGCGGTCTGCACGTCGAGCGCAGCCGCGTCGATATTGCGGCCGAGGTCGAACTGGATCGTGATCACCGACGTGCCTTGCGACGAGTTCGACGACATCGACGAGACGCCCGCGATGGTCGAGAGCTGGCGCTCGATGATGCCCGCGACCGACGCCGCCATGGTGTCGGCACTGGCGCCCGGCAGCGTCGCCGTCACCGCGATGGTCGGGAAGTCGACCTTGGGCAGCGCCGACACCGGCAGCAGCCGATAGCCGAACAGGCCGAACACGATGATCGACGCCGTGATCAGCGTCGTCATCACCGGACGGCGGATGCACAGCTCGGACAGGGTCATGTGTTCAGGCTCCGGCCTTGCGGCTGCGCGGCTCGACCTTGGTGCCTTCGGACAACAGCAACTGGCCGTCTGTCACCACCTCCTCGCCGCCGGCGAGGCCTTCGGCGATCACGGTCTCGCCCTGATGGGTGCGACTGACTTTGACAGGCTGCACATGCGCTGCGCCGTCTTTGACGACGAAGACAAAGTTGCCGTTCTGGCTCCGCTGCACCGCGACCGTGGGAACCGTGACAGCGTCCTCGGTGCGGATCGTCAGCTTGGTGTTGACCAGCGTACCCGGCCACAGCGTTTCGTTGCCATTGTCCATAATGCCGCGAACCATCACCATGCCGGTGGCGGCGTCGACGGTGTTCTCCACCATCGCCACCTTGCCCTCCTCAGACCGGCCGCTGCCCGGAATGGTCGCCATGACCTTTGTGGTGCCGGCCACCATGGCGTCGCGCAGATCGGCCAGCACGCGCTGCGGAACTGCGAAGCTGACATAGACCGGCGCCATCTGGTTGATGGTGGCGAGCGGAGCGGTGTCGGCCGGGCGAACGAAGTTGCCGATCTTGACGTTGGCGGCACTGATCCGTCCGGCGAACGGGGCGCGGATCAGGGTGAAGCTTTTCTGCACCTTGAGATTGTCGAGCGCCGACTGCGCGCCCTTGATGGTGCCGGCAAGGATATCCGCCTGGGTCTTGGCATTGTCGAGATTGACCTGGGTGGTGGCGCCCTTCCCGATCAGGTCGCCATAGCGGCGCAAGTCGCGCTCGGCGCCGGCGAGCTGCGCGCGGTCCCGTGCGAGGTTGCCTTCGGCCTGCTCGATCTGGGCGTCGATCTGCCGCGCGTCGAGCGTGAACAGAAGGTCGCCTTCCTTGACCCGCGCGCCGTCTTCGAAATGAACCTCGGTGATCGTGGTCTCGAGCCGCGACTTCAACGCGACGCTGGAGATCGGCGTCACCATGCCGATGGCGTCAACATCGATCGGAACCGGCTTGCGCACCGCCTTGACGGCATCGATCGCCACGACGCGAGCTCGTGGCGGAGCTTTGGCACCGACTTGCTTGTCGGCGAGGTACGGTCGCAACCCGTACGCGGCGGCTCCGCCTACGGCGAGGACAATGGCGATGACGATCCAACGACGCTTTGTCATGACGCTTCGTGTCAGCCTGTCGCGGGGCCACGCAACGCCCTTCCCCGCTCCTGCAATGTCAGGGCTCGATTTTACAAAGACTTATCACAGCACCGACGGGCATGGTATGCCAGCGGCTCAAATTTAGAATGGACGGATAACGACATGCGGATCGCCACCTGGAACGTGAACTCGGTCCGGCAGCGGCTGGACCATCTGCTGACCTGGCTCCAAGAGTGCCAGCCGGACGTGGTATGCCTGCAGGAGATCAAATGCGTCGATGAGGCGTTTCCGCGCGAGGCGATCGAGGCGCTCGGCTACAACGTCGTCACTCACGGCCAGAAGACCTTCAACGGCGTCGCCCTGCTGTCCAAGTATCCGCTCGAGGAAGCCACTCCGCGTCTCGCCGGCGACGACAGCGACGTCCATGCCCGCTTCCTCGAGGGCGTGGTGTCACTGAAGCGCGGCGTTGTCCGCGTGGCCTGCCTCTACCTGCCCAACGGCAATCCGGTCGGCACCGAGAAATATCCCTACAAGCTGAGCTGGATGTCGCGACTTCTTCAGTATTCGAAGGAGCGGATGAAGACCGAGGAGCCGCTCATCCTGGCCGGCGACTTCAACGTCATCCCGCAGCCCGAGGACGTGCACAATCCGGCGGCCTGGGTCGACGACGCGCTGTTTCGACCGGAGACCCGCGAGAGCTTCCAGGCCCTCCTCGGTCTCGGCCTGACCGACGCCCTGCGCGCCACCACCGACGCGCCGGGCCAGTACACGTTCTGGGACTACCAGGCCGGCGCCTGGCAGAAGAACTGGGGCATCCGCATCGACCACCTGCTGCTATCGCCGCAGGCCGCCGACAGGCTCCGCGGCGTCGGTATCGATAGCTATGTTCGGAATTGGGAAAAGCCGTCCGACCATGTCCCGGTGTGGGCGGACTTCGATCTCGAGACGGCTTGACCAACGCCGCTGATAACCAAGGCCGCTGATGACTAAGGCTGCTGGCTATAGAGGCATGGCGGAACACCAATACTCCGCATCACCGATGCTATCATTGTCGCGAACGCCTACTATCGCACCGAGCCGCCCGGCAAGACGACTGAGTCATCCACACCGCCGCAGGTATCACCGACCTCCGCGCGCCTTCTCGACCGTCCTGTCCGGATCACACCCAGGGTTGGGCGATACCAGGTGATTTCAAAGACCCGTTCCGGCCGGGCCGCTTAGATCTGAGCTGAACCAGCTGATCGGTAATTACCATAGGGCCGTCGAGCGACCGTCTCGGCAGATCGGCGACCGCGGCTATTTGACGCGAACAAGCTGCATCCTGCAATTTTCTGCGCGGCGCGCGTGCCGACCGCGCAAAGCAGCCCCTCAGTCGCCTCCTTCCAAAAAACACCTGACCTCAAGTGCCGTTGCGCATTTCGCCGCAGGCTGATTGCACCGCACCATCGATTTATCACCGAGCGCAGTTACCAGCGATCTACACCAAACGTAGTGGTTGACGGATTCAGCCTCGGCCCACGACCATACGACAACAAGGCGACCAAGGCTCTGGCCGTACGATCACGCATGCGCGTGATCATCGGTAACAAGAAGCGTTCATTAGTCGATCTCCCTGGAGGAAACATGGCCAACGACAAGCTGATCATCAACCGACGACGCATTCTCAAGACTGGCCTTGCCGGCGCTGCCGCGCTGGCGACGCCGACCTTCTTCATTCGTGATGCTTGGGCGGACGATTTCTGCAACATGCCCAAAGGCAAAGACGTTGTATTCGGCTTCAACGTGCCGCAGTCCGGCCCCTATGCCGACGAAGGTATGGACGAACTTCGCGCCTATCAGCTCGCCGTCAAGCACCTCAATGGTGAAGGCGACGGCGGCATGCTGAAGACGATGAAGCCGCTGGCGCTCAAGGGCAACGGCGTGCTCGGCAAGAAGGTGGCCTACGTTTCCGGCGACACGCAGACCAAGTCCGACGCGGCGCGCGCCTCCGCAAAGCGCATGATCGAGAAGGACGGCGCGATCATGATTACCGGCGGTTCGTCGTCGGGCGTCGCGGTCGCGGTGCAGTCGCTGTGCCAGGACGTGGGTGTGATTTTCATGGCAGGCCTCACCCACTCCAACGACACCACCGGCAAGGACAAGCGCGCCTATGGCTTCCGCCACTTCTTCAACGCCTACATGTCGGGCGTCGCGCTCGGTCCGGTGCTGGCAGAGGCCTATGGCAAGGATCGCGCGGCATACCATCTGACAGCGGACTACACCTGGGGTTGGACCCAGGAAGAGTCGATGAAGGAAGCCACCGAGAAGCAGGGGTGGAAGACGGTGAAGGCCGTCCGCACCCCGCTCGGCGCCGCAGACTTCTCACAGTACATCACCCCGGTGCTGAACTCCGGCGCCGACGTGCTGGTGCTGAACCACTATGGCAAGGACATGATCAACTCGTTGACCCAGGCGGTCCAGTTTGGTCTGCGCGACAAGATGGCGAACGGCAAGAAGCTCGAGATCGTGGTGCCGCTGTTCTCCGAGCTGATGGCGCAGGGCGCTGGCGATGCAATCAAGGGCATCTACGGCACCGCCAACTGGGACTGGAAGCTGGAAGACGCGGCGACTAGTGCCTTCACAAAGTCGTTCGGGGCCGCCTATGGTGCACCGCCGTCGCAAGCCGCGCAGACCTGCTACGTCCAGGCGATCCTCTACGCCGACGCCGTCGAGCGCGCCGGCACCTTCAATCCGTCCAAGGTTATCGCGGCACTTGAAGGCTTCGAGTTCGACGGCATGGGCAATGGCAAGACGCTGTACCGCGCAGCCGATCACCAATGCTTCAAGGACGTGCTGGTGGTGCAGGGCAAGGAAAAGCCCAAGGACAAGTACGACCTGCTCGAGGTCAAAAAGATCGTGCCGGCGTCGCAAGTCACCTACGACCCGAGCATCTTCGGCGGCGAACTCGGCTCCAAGAACGCCAAGGCCTGCGGCTGATCCGATTTCACCGCGGCGCTCGCCACGTCGCGGCGGCAGATAGCGACCGGTCGGTTGCGCTCCGGTGCAGCCGACCGCGTCGTGTCTGGCGATCTCTTCCGTCACGCCCGCGTGACATCAAGGTGACGAGACGGACGTACTCATCGACGAAATCGCGGATCGACGGCGGCCGAACCCGACCGCCAGGGCTTGAGATGGACGTGCGCCGATCGAGGCGACGGACACGGGGAGATTGACGAGGCATGGACGCCATCCTTCTGCAGATCATGAACGGCCTCGACAAAGGCGGCGCCTACGCGCTGATTGCGCTCGGGCTCACACTCGCCTTCGGCACGCTCGGCGTCGTAAACTTCGCCCACGGAGCGTTGTTTATGCTCGGCGCGTTCTGCGCCGTGATCTTCAATAAGCTGCTGACCTTCGAGATCGTTAAAATCGATCCGACGCGCACCACCCCGTGGGGCAGCCCGCTCGAGATCAAGACTCCCTACGTCCAGGACATGCTGGGCGACTGGGGCAAGGTGCTGATCGACTATTCGGTGCCGGTATCGATCCTGGTCGCAATTCCCGTGATGCTGCTGATCGGCATCCTGATCGAACGCGGCCTGATCCGTTTCTTCTACAAGCGCCCGCACGCCGACCAGATCCTGGTCACCTTCGGCCTCGCCATCGTGCTGCAGGAGATCATCAAGCACTTCTTCGGCGCCAATCCGATCGCACAGTCGGCGCCGTCAGTGTTCTCCGGTTCGCTGCAAATCACCGAGACCATCGTGTATCCGTATTGGCGGATCGTGTATCTCGGCTTCTCACTGACGACGATCGCGCTGGTCTTTGCTTTTCTGCAACTCACCACCTTCGGCATGGTGGTCCGCGCCGGCATGCAGGACCGAGAAACCGTCGGCTTGCTCGGCATCAATATCGAACGCCGCTTCACCATCGTGTTCGGCCTCGCCGCGGTCGTCGCCGGTCTGGCCGGTGTGATGTACACGCCGATCGTCCCGCCGGACTACCACATGGGTATGGACTTCCTCGTGCTGTCGTTCGTCGTCGTCGTCGTCGGAGGCATGGGATCTCTGCCGGGCGCAGTGCTGGCGGGATTTCTTCTCGGGATTCTGCAATCTTTCGCCTCGATGAACGAGATCAAGGCACTGCTGCCAGGCATCGATCAGATCATCATCTATCTGATCGCGGTCGTGGTTCTGTTGGTCCGGCCGCGCGGATTGTTCGGCCGCAAGGGCGTAATGGAGAGCTGATCCGATGAAGCACACCTCCAAATTCGCCGATATCGCCCTGCTGATCGGTTTCGCCGTGATGGTTGCGCTCGGGCCGATCATCTTCACTCCGATCGGCGCCGGCTATCCCGATCTGCTGCAGAAATTCGCGATCTACGGCATCTTCGCGATCGGCTTCAACATCCTGTTCGGGCTCACCGGCTATCTATCGTTCGGCCACGCCGCGTTTCTCGGCGTCGGCTCATACGCTGCAGTGTGGTCGTTCAAGCTGGTTTCGATGGAGCTGCTGCCGGCGATCGTGTTCTCGGTCGTCCTCGCCGGGCTACTGGCACTGGCGATCGGCTTCGTGTCTCTGCGCCGGTCCGGCATCTACTTCTCGATCTTGACGCTGGCGTTCGCCCAAATGTGCTACAATATGGCCTATTCGGTGTTCACGCCGATTACCAACGGCGAGACCGGCCTGCGCGTGCTGCGCCAGGATCCCCGCTATCTCGATGCGGCGCTCGGCTATGTGGTGCCGATGCCCTCGCTGTTCGGGCTACCGATCACCGGCTGGACCGGCTTCTACATCTGCGGCGCAGTCTTGGTCGCGGCGTTCGGCTTGTCGATCGCAATCTTCCGGTCGCCGTTCGGCATGACGCTTCGCGCGATCAAGTCGAACCAGAACCGGATGGGCTACACCGGCTATTCGAGCCGGCCCTATCTGCTCTCCGCCTTCGTGATCTCCGGCATGTTCGCTGGCCTCGCCGGTTCGCTTCTCGCCGCCACCGATCCGCTGGCAGGCGCGGAGCGGATGCAGTGGACGGCGTCCGGCGAAGTGGTGCTGATGACGATCCTCGGTGGTGCCGGCACGCTGCTCGGCCCGGTGGTCGGCACCGGCATCATCAAGTACTTCGAGAACATTTTCTCCGCCTACAACAGCCAGCAGCTTGGCAAGGTCTTCGCATTCCTGCCGGACGGCCTGCGCGAAAGCGTGGTCAATATCGCCAGCCTGTTCGTCGGCGAAGGCTGGCAGCTCACCCTCGGCCTGCTGTTCATGGCGGTGGTGATCTTCCTGCCCGGCGGCGTGATGGAAGGCGTCAACCGGCTGATCGGCCTCAAACACACCCCGAAGGTGAAATCGCTCGGCGACTCGCCGCAGCGCGACGGTCTCGGCGAGACCGTGATCGAGGAGATGCCCGCGCGCGACCGTGCCGCCGAAATCGAGAAGAAAGCCACCGAGAAAGCGAGAGCCGCGTCATGATCGCGACCAATGACATCGTCCTGCACATCGACCACGTCCACAAGACGTTCGCCGGTCTGCATGCGCTCGCCGACGTGCATCTCGACATCCGCGAGGGCGAGACTCACGCCATCATCGGCCCGAACGGCGCCGGCAAGTCGACGCTGCTCAATGTCTGCGTCGGCGTGCTGCCGCCGACCCAGGGCAAGGTGATGTTCCACGGCACCGAGCTCACCGGGCTGAAGCCCTATGAGATCAACCAGCTCGGGGTCGCGCGGGTGTTTCAGACGCCGGAGATATTCAGCGACCTGACCGTGCTCGAGAACGTCATGATGGCGATGCTGTCGCATCAGGACGGCGCATTCCGACTGAAGCTGGTGTCGCGGTTCGACGAACAGGGCGAGATTGGCCAGCGAGCCGTGCAGGCGCTGCGTGAGCGCGGCCTCGGCGGGCATCTCTATCATCTGGCCGGCGCCCTCTCCCGCGGCGATAAGCGCCGACTCGAGCTGGTCATGGGCCTGGTGCAGAAGCCGAAGCTGCTTCTGCTGGACGAACCGACCGCCGGCATGGCCCGTGCCGACACCAACGCCACCATCGAAATCCTGCGCCAGATCAAGCAATCCGGTATGACGATCGTGATCATCGAACACGACATGCACGTGGTGTTTTCACTTGCCGACCGCATCACGGTGCTGGCCGGCGGCCGTGTCATCGCGCAAGGCGTGCCCGACGAGATCAAGGGCAATCCGAAAGTAATCGAAGCCTATCTCGGCGAGGAGCAGGTATGACGACGATGACCGCCGAACGGCCAGACGCCGCCCAGCCGGGTGAGATGCCGTATTTCTGCTGCCGCAACCTCAACGCCTACTACGGCGACAGCTACATCGTGCAGAACGTCTCGTTCAAGCTGAACAGGGGCGAAATCCTGGCTCTGCTCGGCCGCAACGGCGCCGGCAAGACCTCGACGTTGCGCGCGATCGCGCGAGCTTCGACGCCGGAACTGGTGTCGGGCGAAGTGATCCTCGACGGCGTCAAGCTTCACCGCAAGCCGAACTACGTGGCCGCTCAGGCCGGAATCCAGCTGGTGCAGGAAGATCGCCGGATCATTCCAGGCATGACCGTCGAGCAAAATCTGCAGCTCGCGGTGATCTCCGGCAGCGCCGGATGGCCATTCGAGCGAATCTACGAGCTGTTCCCGCGTCTCGCCGAGCGGCGCAAGCAGGAAGGCGTGACGATGTCTGGCGGCGAGCAGCAGATGCTGGCCATCGCCCGCGCCCTCGCCCGCGACCTCAAGCTGCTGCTGCTGGACGAGCCCTATGAGGGCCTCGCCCCTGTCGTGCGCCACGATATTGCCAAGGCGCTACGGGAAGTCCGCGCCGCCGGCATCACCACGATCATCGTCGAACAAAACGCCGTGGCTGCGCTCGAGTTGTCCGATCGCGCGGTCATCCTGGATACGGGCGAGGTCGTGTTCGACGGCTCAGCCAAGGACGTGCTCGATAGTGAGGATCTGCGGCTGAGATATCTTGCGATCTGAACGCGGCGATTGCTTACGCAGCTTCGGAGAGCGGAACGTAACCAGACTTCGGGACGTCAACTCTCCATCAAAACGATGCATCACCTCATCGGTGATCAGAGATGTACTGTTCGCATTGCGCAAGCGTCCCGGGGCCGAACACCCTTGTGTAGACCGTCGGCACGACATCGTCGCAGCTCGCGATCAGATAGGGCTGGATGCCGATCCACTGGAACACGCAGAAGTTGGCGTCGTCGGCCGACCCGGTCAGAGCAGCCGTCTGGATATCGATCGGCGGAACCACCTCTGCGATCGCCACGGAATGGTCCCCGTCGGCGTCCTGAATCCGGATACAGGCGCTGTCCGCGGGATAGACAGTATTCAGTTGCACCGAGAACGGCTTGATAGCCGGCAGCGCGATGTCAGGCGTGGTAACGAAGAAGCCGTAGATCGGGGGATGAATCCGGAACGGCAACTGTTCCAGCGATGGTACGTCATTGAGATTCGGCGTCTCACCCGTGGCCGTGAGATGAACCAGTCCCAGCAGACGATACGCCCTGTATTGAGCGCGGCCGAAATTCTTCTTGGGCATAATGTGTCCTCAAAAACAGAAAGTGCTCAAATCGGATAGCCGTCGATCGGGCAGTTCTCAAAACTGCCCGCGTCGGCTCAGGACGTCGAGCCGACCTTGACGCTCACCGTCTGCTTGTCCAGCGTGACGTCGACTTGCTTGTATTCCTGCTTCGGAGGAGATTCTTCTTATCGAAGGGGCACTTCCGAAATCGCGTCGGAGGCTCCCTCGGTCGGTGCGGTGAGCAGGACATCGAGCAACAGAATGTCCGGATTGATCCCTTGGGGATTGCGATACACGAGCTCGCCCGTCCAGCCGCCAGTCGGCACCTCTGCCTTTCCGACGACGATCAGCTTGTGGGGAGCCCCTGGCATGCGATCAATCCAGGCTTTGAATGTAATATCAAGCAGACGCGGCATCGTCCGACCCTCCAAATTCAAAGATGAAGAATTAGTTATTTGCAATCCGTGTAGTACGCTCCTGAAACCAACTCGCAGTCAAGGGAATATTCGAGCTACTTGCTAGTGTGCGGGATGTCACGCGCCGCGCTGTGGATTGGTGCACTCAAGATCCGAGGTCAAGATCGACCGCAAACCAGGCGCACGGCCGCGGGCCGTCCCGCTCCACCATGGCAATATCGGATTTTCGATCGGGGACGGGAGCGACGCTGTCTCAGTCCCGCCGGCCCTGCACCCAGTGCTCGAGCATCTGCAGGGCCATGGCGCGGTCGTCGTCCGATGCCTTGGCGAAGGCGCGGTTGTAGCTGTCCTTGATCCAGGCTTCTTCCGGCGCGGCACTGTCGCGGGCCAGCGTCAGCCACATCAGGCCGCGGGCGGCCTGGCGCGGCAGCTTCTCGCCGTTGAACAGCAGCTGCCCAAGCATCGCCTGGGCCTGGTGCTGGCCCTTCTGGGCCGCGAGGCCGAGCCAGCGCGCGCCGTAGCGGAAGTCGCGCGGCATGCCGATGCCCTCGATGTACAGCCGGGCCAAGTCGTACTGCGCGTCGGCGTTGCCGAAATACGAGGCGGCGTAGGAGAACATCTCCCGCGCCCGCTCCGGATCGCGCTTGATCTTGGAGTTCGGGATGCCGTCGAGATAATAGCGGCCGAGCGCCACGAAGGCGTTGGCGACGACAGCCGCCTGCGGCGCGGACGGGCTGTCTTCGGCATGGGCGTTGGCGATCTTGCTGAAATAATCGAAGGCACGCAGATCATCCTGCACGACGCCATTGCCGTCGGCATACATCCGGCCGAGCCGCCACTGGGCGATCGGATGGCCACCCTCGGCGGCATACTGCAGGGCGGTCAGCGAAGTCGTGGCGGTCTCAGTGGGAATGGCCTTCTTCAGCGCCGGCGCAGTGCCAGGCTGTGACGACGCCACTGGGATCGTCGTATTCTCGGGGCTGACCGGGGTGCCCTCGAAGGCGAACGCCGGCGCGATGGCCGTAACGCCCAACACCCACGCAACAACGACTGTACGCTCAAACATTCGCATAGCAATGCTTCTCGGCCGCCCCGCCCGGCCCGACCGCGGCGCCGCGGACTGCGGACCGGACCTGCTGGGCATCATTACAAAGCGCGTCCGACAGATGATCTGTCGCGCCAACCGTCCGCTCGGACGTGTGCGCCATACCATCGTGATCGGTCACATTAACGTCAAAGGTCGCTGCGGCGGCCCGGCCTGCCGGACTGTGGCTGCGATGCAGCACATCGGCGGAAATCGCGGGAACCGTTCCGGTCGCGGAGATGCATAGACGGCGAGGAGCGGGCTCAGAGAACTTCAGGCAGGACATTCCCGCGACCTTCGAAACCGCACCTTCTGGTGCGAGATTTCCCTTCAGGCCGACACCGAAAATCCCGAGGGACCGCCGCGTCTGCCGCACCACGTCTTGATGCGGAAGCCATGTCTCAGACTTCAGACCTTCGACGATCGCCCGGCCAGAAGACGTCATGCGGTCGCCGAACAGGAAGTCATGGTCGAGCTGGATCGTCATCAGGAGCGGTATGCTGCCAACATCGTCAATGTCTTTGGCGACATCACGGCCGGTCGGCTGCAAATCCGCGATATATGGTGTCTTTTTGAAGACCGCGAAGCAATCAAATGGGGCGGACTTGGTAGTGCGGAGGCTGTTAGTAGCATGCTGCGGCGCAGCATCCTGCGCGAGACCATAAGGCGTGGTCGGCACTGCGGCGCGAACCGGCACGCACGGCGGCAGCACGGCCCTTGACCGGCTGGATCGTAGCGACTTGCTGTCCGTGTTCGCGTGCATCACTAACCCGCATCCCGGCCGTTCTGGCCAGAGCCCCAACCGGGGAGAATTCCATCGACCCGGCCCATCCTGAGATGAACCTGCCTTGGGACGATGGTCTCATTGACCGGTGTGGCTAAAAAGCGGCGCGCGCAAGAGGCACCGTCAAAGACGGTTAAATGATCCGGAACTGTTGCGCTATCGCAACAAACGTTGCCCTACAGCCACCACTAATCGGTCGACTAACCGTGGCGGGCACGATCTAAAGCGGCGAGATTAGGCGTTGAGCACCTTGCCGTAGGCGTCGAGCACGGCTTCCTTCATCATCTCCGACAGGGTCGGATGCGGGAAGACAGTGTGCATCAGCTCTTCCTCGGTGGTCTCGAGGTTCATCGCCACGACGTAGCCCTGGATCAGCTCGGTGACTTCGGCGCCGATCATATGGGCGCCGATCAGCTGGCCGGTCTTCTTGTCGAAGATCACCTTGACCAGGCCCTGATCCTCGCCGAGCGCGATCGCCTTGCCGTTGGCGGTGAACGGGAAGCGACCGACCCGGATCTCACGGCCCTGCTCCTTCGCCTTGGCCTCTGTGAGGCCCACCGAGGCGATCTGCGGGTTGCAGTAGGTGCAGCCGGGGATCAGGCTCTTGTCGAGCGGATGCGGATGCAGGCCCTTGATCGCCTCGACGCAGATCACGCCCTCATGCTCGGCCTTGTGGGCCAGCATCGGCGGGCCGGCGATGTCGCCGATGGCGTAGATGCCGGGCACGCTGGTCTTGCCGAGCCCGTCCGTGACGATGGTGCCGCGCTCGATCTTCACCCCGAGCTTCTCCAGCCCGAGGTTCTCGACATTGCCGACCACGCCGACCGCCGAAATCACCCGGTCGAATTCCTGGATTTCGGTCTTCCCGGTGCCGGGATCGATGGTGGCGACGACGCTGTCGGCTTTCTTGTCGAGCTTGGTGACCTTGGCTCCGGTCAGGATCTTGATGCCCTGCTTCTCGAACCGCTTGCGGGCCAGCGCGGCGATCTCGGCATCCTCGACCGGCAGGATCTGCGGCAGCACCTCGACCACCGTCACCTTGGTGCCCATGGTGTGGAAGAACGACGCGAACTCGATGCCGATCGCGCCCGAGCCGACCACCAGCAGCGACTTCGGCATGGTCTCGGGGACCATCGCCTCGAAATAGGTCCAGATCAGCTTCTTGTCCGGCTCGAGCCCCGGCAGCGCCCTCGGCCGCGCGCCGGTGGCGATGATGATGTGCTTGGCCTGGTAGCTGCCCGGCCCCAGCGTGCCCTTCGGCGCCTCGGTCTTGGAGGCGGCGACGGTGACCTTGCCGGGCGCATCGATCGTCGCCTGGCCCCAGATCACCGAGACCTTGTTCTTCTTCATCAGGAAGCCGACGCCGTCGTTCAGCCGCTTCGACACCCCGCGCGAGCGCGCCACGAACGCCTTCGGATCGTACGAGACGTTGTCGGCCGACAGTCCGTAATCCTTGGCGTGCTGCATGTAGTGATAGATCTCGGCCGAGCGCAGCAGCGCCTTGGTCGGGATGCAGCCCCAGTTCAGGCAGATGCCGCCGAGATGGGACTTCTCGACGATCGCCGTCTTGAACCCGAGCTGCGCCGCCCGGATCGCCGCGACATAGCCGCCGGGACCAGAGCCGATGATGATGACGTCGAAGGAGGTGTCGGACATTGGAACCGTTAAATCCTATGAGTTGTGCTCATCCGCATGAACGACCAAGGCCAGTTCTTTGAGATGCCCGATGGATTCCCGAACAAAATCGATGGGATCTTTCTCCGCGATTTCTAAGATATCATGGAAGCTTTTCACAAATTGAACTTTCACAGGTTCGGGTGCCCCCGTGCGGGAATTAAACGCTTGTCCCTGGAAGTCCATCCTTCCATCTAGAATGGAAAGTCTATGGATATAAAGGCTTTGATTAACGCCTAAAGCTATGCCATCGCTGTGTAGTTTCTTCACATCGAGCGGGCGTTCGTGCTTCAAATTGGCCAACTTCTTTAGAGTCCTAAGCCAATTGCCCTTCGAACCCAATCCAGGCTGAACATCTCGAAGAGCGCGGAAAATCCGAGGAGAATCTCGATCGATTCCGCTTAGTTGCAAACTCGCAAGCCTTTCCATGAAGGCGGCTTCACTATCACAATCGGGAAAATAAATATTAGGCTTTTTCTTCCCAGCAGCGGTCTTCCCGTAACGTGTCCAAACCGAGTCCATCAACCGGTCTAAGAAATGGGACATCGCTTGGATTAGTTCATGAAGATCGACTTGGAAATCGTACTGTGCATCCGTTGTGTCCCTTGCCATTTTCGAAATCACGAGCATTTTCTTCTCGAAACGCTCTAAGTCTCGCCGACAAGAGTAGGGAATACTCATAGTGAGAATCACACCACCATCATCACCGGATTTTCGATCAGCGCCTTGAAGGCGCCGAGCAGTTCGGAGCCGAGCGCGCCGTCGACGGCACGGTGATCGGTCGACAGCGTCACGCTCATCATCGTGGCGATCTCGATCTTGCCGTTCTTGACGATCGGGCGCTGTTCACCGGCGCCGACCGCCAGGATCGTGGCGTGCGGCGGGTTGATCACGGCGGCAAAGTCCTTGATGCCGTACATGCCGAGATTGGACACCGCGGTCGATCCGCCTTGATACTCTTCGGGCTTGAGCCTGCGGTTGCGGGCCCGCGCGGCGAAGTCCTTCATCTCGCGCGAGATCGTCGACACCGATTTCAGATGCGCGTCGCGCACCACCGGGGTGATCAGGCCACCGGGGATCGACACCGCGACGCCGACGTCGGAGCCCTGGTGCTTGAGCATCGCGCCCTCGGTCCAGGTCACGTTGGCATCCGGCACGCGCTGCAGTGCCACCGCCAGCGCCTTGATGACGAAGTCGTTGACCGACAGCTTGTAGGCCGGCTTGCCGTCCTTGTCCTTGGGCGCCTGCGCGTTGATCTGCTCACGCGCGACCATCAGGGCGTCGAGGTTGCAGTCCATCGTCAGGTAGAAATGCGGGATGGTTTGCTTCGCCTGCACCAGACGCTGCGCGATAATCTTGCGCATGCTGTCGTGCGGCACTTCCTCGTAGCTGCCGTCCTTGAAGAACGACCGGATCTGCTGATCCGACATCGACGGCGCCATCGCCGGCGCCCCGCCGGATGCAGCCGCAGCCGCAGGCGCCTTCAGGCCGCCGCCGGCTTGTGCCTTTTCAATATCGCGGGCGATGACACGGCCGTGCGGGCCGGTGCCGTTGACGCGCGCCAGATCGATGCCGGCGTCCTTGGCCAGCCGCCTCGCAAGCGGCGACGAGAAGACCCTGTCCCCGCTTGGTGATGCACTGGTCGATGCCGCAGACTTGGCCTGCGGCGCATCGCCCTTCGCGCCTTCCGCCGGACGCGCGGCGGCGTTCGCGTCACCCTTGCCAGATGCCGCCGGCTTGTCGGCGTCCTCGGCTTTCGCGCCTTGCTTGGCGGCTGAACCGGACTCGGGCTTGGCTTCGGCCTTGGCAGCGTCAGGCTTGGGCGCAGCCTTGCCGGCCCCTTCCCCGGCCGCCTTGACGTCCTCGCCGTCGCCGGCGAGCACCGCGATGACCTCGTTCACCGCCACGTCCTGGGTGCCCTCAGGCACCAGGATCTTGGCCAGCGTGCCTTCGTCGGAGGCTTCGACTTCCATCGTCGCCTTGTCGGTCTCGATCTCGGCGATGACATCGCCGCTCTTGACCTTGTCGCCCTCCTTCTTCAGCCACTTCGCAAGGTTGCCCTTCTCCATGGTCGGCGACAAAGCGGGCATCAGAATGTTGATCGGCATGGCGAAACCTTATTGCGGCCGTTCGGTCGTGCTGCCCAAGTCGGACGGGCGCGCGATCTCGGACTCGAACATCTCGACGATGCGCTCGAGCGCTTCGTCCTCGGTGTAGTTGCTCTCGCGCGAATAAGCGCGCGCGGCGTGACGGGCGATGTCGACCAGCAGCAGCCCCCACATCTCGGGCTCTTCGAACGCACGCATGAAAGCGATCGACAGGCCGCCGTCGAGCACGAAGGCGCGCAGCACCTCGGTGGCGTCCTCGCGGCCCTCGACGTCGGGCGGCAGCGGCTGTTGCTTGGGGCCAACCATCGGGGCTTACCGATAACAGACGGCCTTCGCCGCCTCGACGACTTCGGCAACGCTCGGCAGCGCCAGCTTCTCCAGATTGGCGGCATACGGCATCGGCACGTCCTTGCCGGACACGCGCTTGACCGGCGCGTCCAGATAATCGAACGCATGCTCCATGATTCGGGCGGACAGTTCGGCGCCGACGCCGTTCTGCTGCCAGCCCTCCTCGACCGCCACCGCCCGGCCGGTCTTCTTGACCGAGGCGATGATGGTGTCGGTATCGAGCGGGCGCAGCGTGCGCAGGTCGATCACTTCGGCCTCGATGCCGTCCTTCGCCAGTTCTTCGGCCGCCTTCAGCGCGTAGCTCATGCCGTGCGACCACGAGATCAGCGTGACGTCCTTGCCCTCGCGGGCGACGCGCGCCTTGCCTATCGGGATGACGAAATCGTCGAGCTTCGGCACTTCGCCGGACTGCCCGTACATCATCTCGTGTTCGAGGAAGATCACCGGATTGGGATCGCGGATCGCGGCCTTGAGCAGTCCCTTGTAGTCGGCTGCGGTCGACGGCGCGACCACCTTGAGGCCCGGGATCTGCGCGTACCAGGCCGAGTAGTCCTGGCTGTGCTGCGCGGCGACGCGCGAGGCCGCGCCATTCGGGCCACGGAACACGATCGAACAGCCGAGCTGGCCGCCGGACATGTACAGCGTCTTGGCCGCGGAGTTGATGATCTGATCGATCGCCTGCATGGCGAAGTTGAAGGTCATGAATTCGACGATCGGCTTCAGCCCGGTCAACGCCGCGCCGACGCCGACGCCGGCAAAGCCGTGCTCGGTAATCGGCGTATCGATCACCCGGCGGGCGCCGAATTCCTGCAACAGCCCCTGCGTCACCTTGTAGGCGCCCTGATACTCGGCGACCTCTTCGCCCATCACGAACACGTCGCCGTCGCGGCGCATCTCTTCGGCCATCGCGTCGCGCAGCGCTTCTCGGATGGTCTGCGTCACCATCTCGGTACCCGCCGGAATGTCGGGATCGGCCGCGGCCGACACGGTCGGCGCCTCCGGCGCATGCTGCGCCGGCGCTGCGGCGGTCTTCGCCTGGGCGGCTTCCGGCTCTTCCGCCGGCGGCGCCGATTGCGCGGATTTGTTCTGTGCGGCCGGATCGGCAGCCTTGTCGGCATCGGCGGCGCTTTCGCCGTCGGCCAGAATGGTGGCGATCGGCGTATTCACGGCGACGTCGTTGGTGCCTTCGGGGATCAGGATCTTCCCGAGCGTGCCTTCATCGGCGGCTTCGACTTCCATCGTCGCCTTGTCGGTCTCGATCTCCGCGATCACATCGCCGCTCTTGACCTTGTCGCCTTCCTTTTTGAGCCATTTCGAAAGGTTGCCCTTCTCCATGGTCGGCGACAGCGCGGGCATCAGAATTTGAGTAGGCATCGGGGCTCCGCAGTCAGATCAAGCGCGGGATCGCCGCATAGCGGCAGGAGGGCGTGGCCGGCGCGCGAGCGCCGGCGCGAAGGTCAGCGATACACATCGGTGTACAGTTCCGACGGATCGGGTTCCGGATCGTTCTGCGCGAAGTCGGCCGACTCGTTGACGATCTTGCGGACTTCGGCGTCGATCTTCTTGAGATCGTCCTCGGTCATATCGAGCGTCAGCAAGCGTTGACGCACCTGCTCGATCGGGTCCTGATCGTTACGGATCTTGTCGACCTCTTCGCGGGTCCGGTACTTCGCCGGATCGGACATCGAGTGGCCGCGATACCGATAGGTCTGCATCTCGAGGATGTAAGGACCATTGCCGGCGCGGCAATGCTCGACCGCCTTGTCGCCCGCGGCCTTGACGGCGCGGACGTCCATGCCGTCCACCTGCTCGCCCGGGATGTTGAACGACACGCCGCGCTTGGAGAAGTCGGTCTGCGCCGAGGAGCGCGTCACCGACGTGCCCATCGCGTAGCGGTTGTTTTCGATGACGTAGACCACGGGGAGCTTCCACAGCTCCGCCATGTTGAAGCTCTCGTAGACCTGGCCCTGATTGGAGGCGCCGTCGCCGAAATACGCGAGGCAGACATTGCCATTGTCGCGGTAGCGGTTAGCGAAGGCGATGCCGGTGCCGAGGGAAACCTGCGCGCCGACGATGCCGTGGCCGCCGTAGAAATGCTTCTCCATGCTGAACATGTGCATGGAGCCGCCCTTGCCCTTGGAGTAGCCGCCGCGACGTCCGGTCAGCTCCGCCATCACGCCCTTGGGGTCCATCTCGCAGGCGAGCATATGGCCGTGGTCGCGATAGCCGGTGATCACCTGATCACCTTCGCGCAGCGCCATCTGCATGCCGACGACGACGGCCTCCTGGCCGATGTAGAGATGGCAGAACCCGCCGATCGCACCCATGCCATAGAGCTGGCCGGCTTTCTCTTCGAAGCGGCGGATCAGCAGCATGTCGCGGAAGGCGTGCAGCTCCTGTTCCTTGGAGAAGTCCGGGATCCGCGGTTTGCTCGGCGCGGACGACGTGTCCTGCCCCGTCTCTTTCGCGGCGCTCTTCTTTGGTGCGGCCATGGCGTTTCCGATGAGAGAGTAGATGAGCCTCTCTACCGTAACTTATTCTGCTGTGAAAGGAGCCGCGTGCCGCAGCACGCAAAACGTTGTGCCGCAGTGCAACGAAGCGAAATTTTCGCGATCGTTTATCTTGTTTTTTGGAATATGAAACTCAGCGCGTCGGGTTCATCCGCACCAGATCCGCAGGATGCGCGAAATCCAGTTGATAGCGCACCCGCTCGTCGAGCATGTCGGGATCGAGTCGGTCCGAACGCAGCAGCGCGACGCGTTTTTCGCCCTCGGCGCGCTCGGCTTTCAGCCGCATCAGTTCGGAGGTCAGCGCTATAATTTCCTGATCAAGCTCTTGTTGCGCCGTCAGCCCGTAGCGGCCCGTATAGGCATTGATCCCGAAATACGCGATCGCAGCCGAGGCGATCGCGTAGAGCGTGATTCCGACGAGAACGGACTTGAGACGGCTGCGGCTGACCATGGCATGACCATGCCCCGACGCGGTTAATGCTGCGCTAACGACGCGCCACCCGGCATATCCGATATGCCGCAGATCGACGGGCGCGCAGCGCTCGGCTCAGCCTGCACGCCCGGCTGTCTTACTTGTTCTGCTGCGCCACCCAGGCCGCGAAGGCGTCGATGTACTTCTGCAGGAATTCCCGCGTCGACTCCTTCACCAGATCGCCCTGCTCGTTGAAGGCGTCGCCGATGCCGCCGACATAGGCCTCGGGCTGCTGCAACACCGGCATGTTGAGGAAGGTCAGGCACTGCCGCAAATGGTGATTGGCGCCGAATGCGCCGATCGCGCCCGGCGAGTTCGACACCACGCCTGCCGGCTTCTTGTCGAACGCGCTCTGCCCGTACGGGCGCGAGCCGACGTCGATGGCGTTCTTCAGCACGCCCGGGATCGAACGGTTGTATTCCGGCGTGACGAACAGCACTGCGTCGGCGCTCTTGATCTTGTCACGGAACGCGATCCAGTCCGCCGGCGGGGTGGCTTCGAGATCCTGGTTGTAGAACGACAGATCGTGCAGCGTGACGATCTCGAGCTTCAGCGTGTCGGGCGCGAGCTTGGCCAGCGCCTGGCCGAGGCGGAGCGAGAAGGCCTGTTTGCGCAGACTGCCGATGACGACAGCGACGCGGTACGGGTTCGGCATAAGGTCTATCCTGATTGGAAAATGCGGACGGGTCACGGACCCTACCGTGACGTGGGCAGCGCGCGCACGACATCCTACGGCCGCCCAACTTGGCTGACGAAGTTGTGATCTACTCCGCCGCGTCGACCCGCTGGGTCAGCACCTCGGTGTTATGCGCGCCGAGTTTCGGCGTATTCAGCTCCGGATATGGTCGCTCGCCGTCGAACAGGATCGGCAGGCCGGCGACCTTGAGGCCGCTTTCCGGCATGGTGCGCATCAGGTCGGCGGCAGCGAGCTGCTCGGTTGCGGCCAGCTCGGGAATGTCGTTGACCGGGCTGACCGGCACGCCGGCACTTTTCAACGCCGCCAGCCATGCCTCGGCGGTCCGGGTCTTCAGGACCGGCTGCATCAGCGCGATCAACGCCGGGCGATGCGCCTGCCGATCGCGCACCCGCGCGAACCGCTCGTCGGTGCTCCATTCAGGATGACCGAGCACGCCGGCGCAGCGCGCGAACAAGCGGTCGTTGCCGGCGGCGATCACGATCGGCCGATCGGCGGTCTCGAACACCTGGTACGGCGCCAGCGTGCCGCTCGCGGTGCCATGGCGGACCGGCGCGGCGCCGTCGAGCAGATAGCCGCTGAGCGACATGTCGACCCAGCCGACCGCGGTGTCGAACAGCGAGGTGTCGATCACGCAGCCCTTGCCGGTGACATGGCGCTGCTGCAGCGCCGCCAGCGCGCCGATCACGCACCATTGGGCCGTGGCGCGGTCGTTGATCGGCGGGGCGCAGAAGGTCGGGGGATGGTCGACCTGGCCGGTCAGCGACATCACCCCGCCGTAGGCCTGAAGCAACGGATCGAACCCCGGCTCCTTGCTCAGCGGGCCGGTCTTGCCGAACGCCCACACCGAGCAATAGATCAGCCGCGGATTGATCGCGCACATCACGTCCGGACCGATGCCGCAGCTCGCCACAACCCCGGAACGCAGGTTCTGGATCAGGATGTCGGCGTCCTTCACCAGGTCCTCGAGCCGGGCAACATCGGCCGGGTCCTTGATGTCGAGCGTCACCGAGCGCTTGTTGCGGTTGTAGGTGTGGAACAGCAGCGAATCCCCGTCGACGAAGGGGGGCCCCCAGTGCCGGGCGTCGTCGCCGCCGTCATGCTTCTCGACCTTGACGACGTCGGCGCCCATGTCGCCGAGGATCATTCCGGCCATCGGCCCCGCGATCGCCTGTGCAATCTCGATCACCTTGATTCCGGCGAGCGGCCCTGCCATCTCTGTCTCCGTTGATGTCTCGCTATTCAGCGCCAGACTGTTTCCGCGCTGGGATGAAAATTGCAAGTCCATCTCAACTGCGGGACGCAGCTATGACTTTCAGTGCGGAATTCCTCCTCACCTCGTTGATCGTCGTGGCCTCGCCCGGAACCGGCGCGCTCTACACGGTAGCCTCGGGCCTGTCGCGCGGCCCGCGCGCCAGCCTTGTCGCCGCGTTCGGCTCGACGATCGGCATCGTGCCGCATATCGCAGCCGCGATCCTCGGCCTCGCCGCCCTGCTCCACACCAGCGCGTTGGCGTTCCAGACCTTCAAGTATCTGGGCGTGGCGTACTTGCTGTACATGGCCTGGAAGACGCTCGGCGAGCGCGGTCCGCTCAGCGTCGAGAAGGAAGTCGGCGCACGTTCGGATCTGCAGATGATCGTCACCGGCGTTCTGATCAACATCCTCAATCCAAAGCTGTCGATCTTCTTCCTCGCCTTCCTGCCGCAATTCGTGGCGGTCGACGAGGTGCATCCGCTGGCACGGATGGTCGAACTGAGCGGCGCCTTCATGTTGATGACGTTCGTGGTGTTCGCGATCTACGGCCTGTTCGCAGCCTGGCTACGCGACCACGTCATCACCCGCCCGCGCGTCCTGACCTGGATGCGCCGAAGTTTCGCGGCAGCGTTCGTCGCGTTAGGTGCGAAGCTGGCGACGGCGGAACGCTAGATAAACACAGCCGTCATTGCGAGCCAACGGGTCGGCGCGAAGCGCCGCCCGATGACAGGCTCCGCGAAGTAATCCAGCGCCGTGCACTGAGCTGGATTGCTTCGCTTCGCTCGCAATGAAGCTGTGAGGTCACGTCCGCGCGCGGACTTCGTTCAGCAGGAAATTGCCGACGCGCTTGCCGCGGTTGCGCAGGACTTTGAGCACGCCCTGATCGACGAAATACGTCAGCAGGATGCTGTCGCGCGTGTCGACGCCGGCGGGCACGGTGTCGGCCGAGTGCCAGGTGTGCTTGTCGACCGCAAACGCGTAGCCCGAATTCGGCGCGAACTTCATCTGCCGCGCCTTCGGCATCGAACCGTCCGGCAGCACGTCGTGGAATATCGTCCCGATGTCGGTGTGCGACTCATCCTGCGGCAGATAGAGCTGCACGGTGATGCCCTTCCAATGCGTATCGGTATGGGGTGTGATCTTGTAGCCAGGGACGTCGCGCGTCAGGATCGGAATCGGAAACATCCCGACGTCCTGCGCGCCCGCGCCGAAGCGCCGGCCCAGCGCCGGCGCCAACTTGCGCCGGAACGCATTCTTCACCGGCTCGGAGCACAGCGCATCGCCCACCATGCGCCAGACCGAGCGCTGCTCCGCCGGCAGATGCCGGATGTACTCCGGAAACAGGTCGATCTTCACGCGGGTATGCGTGCCGTCGGCGAGGTCGTTGCCCTTGCTGCGGCCGTGCATCGGCCGGTAGTCATTGTTCCGCGGCAAGCCTGCAAGCATCGCCGCGTAGACCAGCACCGGGAAGATCCCGACGAATTCGAGATGGTAGAACGGCTCCATCACAACGGCGGCCTGCTCGATCGCGCCAACGATGTGCTTGATCAACGCCGAGGTCGCCTCCGCCAACTCCGACGGACGCCGTTCAGCCATCTGGTCCATGATCATGTCCTGCTTTGCCGCACCGGTTGAGAATAATTCGCATTCTCAACCCAGGACAGCATGTTTTGCAGATGATCACGGCGATTATTTGGTCGGATCGATCAGAAATTTCTCGCCGGTGGCGCGCTCGTTGTAGGTCGCGATGGCGTCGAGCGTCAGCGCTTCCTTGAGCGACACAATGCGGGTGTAGTGGCTGGCAAAGGTGGTCTTGATCTCGGCCGCCACCCGCGCCCGCAGCTTGGCAGCATCGGCCGCGCCGATCTTCTGCAGGAACGGAAACAGCAGCCAGCCGCCGACTGCCCAGATCATGCCGAAGTTGCGCACGATCTCGGTCGGCCGCGTATCAAGGCCGCCATAGATGTACACCTGCTTCATCACGTTGGAGCCGTAGCGGCTGTACGGCCCCTTCGACGTCTTGGCGATGGCCGCTTCCATGCAGCTCAGGATCTGGCCGGCGAGCTTGCCACCGCCGATCGCATCGAACGCGATCGTCGCACCGGTCGTCGCCAATGCGTCGGTGAGTTCGGCCATGAAATTCGGCGAGGTCGAGTCGACCACGTACTTCGCGCCGATGTCGCGGAGCAGTTTCGCCTGCGCTTCGCTGCGCACGATGTTGACCAGATCGATGCCGTCCTTCAGGCAGATGCGGTTGAGCATCTGGCCGAGGTTGGACGCCGCAGCGGTGTGGACCAGCGCCTTGTGGCCCTCACGCCTCATCGTCTCGGTCATGCCGAGTGCGGTCAGCGGATTGACGAAGCACGACGCGCCTTCGGCCGCCGTGGTGCCGTCTGCCAGCTTCAGGCAGTCGGCGGCCTTGATCAGGCGATACTGCGCGTACATCGCACCGCCGATCATCGCCACCGTCTTGCCGAGCAGCGCTTGCGCCGCGTCCGAGTTGCCGGCCTTGATCACCGTACCGGCGCCCTCATTACCGACCGGCATCGACTCGTCGAGTCGCCCGGCCATCGCCTTCATGGCGCCTTCCGGCACCTTGGCGGTGACCACCGGCGCGTCCGGCGTGCCCGAGGCCTTGGCGGTCGACATGTCGGCGGCGCCAAACAAAAGGCCGAGATCGGACGGATTGATCGGTGTGGCCTCGATCCGGACCACGACCTCATCGGGACCAGGCTCGGGGATGCTCACCGGCAGCAGCGAGACTTCGAGGTCGCCGCTCGCCTTGATCAGCGAGCGCAATTGCAGTCCGGTGATGGCCTCGGTCACGTGTTTCTCCCTGCGCGTTGTTGCGGCTGCACCATGATGCAGCCGGGCGCAGGGTTCAAGGCCGCGATGATAACGCCCGCGTCATTGCGAGGAGCGAAGCGACGAAGCAATCCAGCTTTATGCACTGAGCTGGATTGCTTCGTCGGCTGCGCCTCCTCGCAATGACGGCGAGTATCTTAGCGGAACGCCTTGAGCGCCGCCTTGCCGGCGTAATGCGCGCTCGAGCCCAGCTCCTGCTCGATGCGCAGCAGCTGGTTGTACTTCGCGGTGCGGTCGGCGCGGGCCAGCGAGCCGGTCTTGATCTGCCCGCAATTGGTCGCGACCGCGAGGTCGGCGATAGTCGAGTCCTCGGTTTCACCCGAGCGATGCGACATTACCGCTGTGTAGCCGGCCTTGTGCGCCATCTCGACCGAGGCGAGCGTCTCGGTCAGCGTGCCGATCTGGTTGACCTTGATCAGGATCGAATTGGCGCGACCGTTCTTGATGCCGTCGGCAAGACGCGTGACGTTGGTAACGAACAGATCGTCGCCGACCAGCTGGCACTTGGCTCCGACCAGGTCGGTCAGCTCCTTCCAGCCGTCCATATCGTCTTCACTCATGCCGTCTTCGATCGAGACGATCGGATAGCGCGCGACGAGATCGGCGAGATACTCGGCCTGCTCGCTGCGCGAGCGGGTCTTGTTCTCGCCGCCGTAGACGTAGTTGCCGTCCTTGAAGAACTCGGTGGCGGCGCAGTCGAGCGCCAGCATCACGTCGTTGCCGGCCTTGTAGCCAGCCTTGTCGATCGCCGCGACCACGAAATCGAGCGCCGCGTCGGCCGACGGCAGGTTCGGGGCGAAGCCGCCCTCGTCGCCCACATTGGTGTTGTGGCCGGCCTTCTTCAGTTCGCCCTTCAGCGTGTGGAAGATTTCCGAACCGGCGCGGAGCGCTTCGGCGAAGGTCGGCGCGCCGACCGGCATGATCATGAATTCCTGGAAGTCGATCGGGTTGTCGGCATGCATGCCGCCGTTGATGATGTTCATCATCGGCACCGGCAGCGTCCGCGCCGAGGTGCCACCGACATAGCGATACAACGGCAGGTCGTAGGACGACGCCGCAGCCTTGGCGACCGCGAGCGACACGCCGAGAATGGCGTTGGCGCCGAGCCGGCCCTTGTTGGGGGTGCCGTCGAGCTCGATCATGGTCTGGTCGATCTGGACCTGCTGCTCGGCATCCATGCCGCCCAGCGCGTCGAACAGCTCGCCGTTGACGGCTTCGACCGCCTTCAGCACGCCCTTGCCGAGATAGCGGCTCTTGTCGCCGTCGCGCAACTCGACCGCCTCGTGGGCGCCGGTGGACGCGCCCGACGGCACCGCGGCGCGGCCGACCGACCCGTCCTCCAGCACGACATCGACCTCCACGGTCGGATTGCCGCGGCTGTCGAGGATTTCGCGGCCGATGATGTCGACGATGGCGGTCATGGATGCCTCTTGAATTGTGGGGGAACAGGATTTGGCGCCGCTTCTACAGCAAGGGACCGGGCTCGAAAAGGCCGCTGGCCTGCTCCCGACGAACGGCGAAGCCGCCCGCCTCACCGAATTCCCCCGGGCCGGAAAATGCTTTAGGAGAACGGCCAACGGAGACCCCATGGCCAAGACCGCATCCAAATCCTCTCGCAAGTCCGCGCCGGCCGCCGGCCTGCAGCTCGGCCGCGCCGTCGCATGGCCCAGCAGCCCCGACGAGGCCCAGCTCGACCGCGTCCCCAATCCGCAGACCGACACCGACTATCTGGTCCGCTTCACCGCGCCGGAGTTCACCTCGCTGTGCCCGGTGACCGGCCAGCCCGATTTCGCCCATCTGGTGATCGACTACGCGCCCGGCGCCTGGTTGGTCGAATCCAAGGCGCTGAAGCTTTACCTCGCCAGCTTCCGCAACCATGGCGGCTTTCACGAGGACTGCACGGTTTCGGTCGGCAAGCGCATCGTCGCCGCCATCAAGCCGAAATGGCTGCGCATCGGCGGCTACTGGTATCCGCGCGGCGGCATGCCGATCGACGTGTTCTGGCAGACCGGCAAATTGCCGAAGGGCCTGTGGGTGCCCGATCAGGGCGTGCCGCCGTATCGCGGCCGGGGCTAGGGATCGTCCCCGCCGGTCGCCCGGATTGCGCTGCCACAGCATTCACGCTAGTAACTCGCAGCTTCTTCCTTTTTTGGAGAGGCTGACATGAACGAATTGCAAGCGTGGGTGGCGCAGCAGCACCACGGCCTGCGCACCTTCAAATCCTTCCAGCTCGAGCTCGAACAGTTCGCTGTACGCCAACCGGCGCAGCGAGGTCTTTGCAGCGTGCTGGCGAATCTGGTCGAGAGCTACATCGTGGCCTTCGACGAGGAGCCGGTCCCGGTCGACCTTGCGAACGATGTCCACCACCGCCTGACGCAATTGCTGTCCACGCTGGATCTCGACGGCGACCCCGAGCGCCGCCTCGAGGACATCAATCGCGTCGCGAACTTCACACTGTGGCCGACGCCACAAACCCGCGCCTGAGCCGTCCCGGCTTCGGCGGCAGGTCGCCGGCCGTCGTTCGCGCCGGCCGCCTTGCAGCGGGAACTTCACGAGGTCGGGAACGTTGGCTTGGAACTTTACGCATGTCCGGAGCGTCACATTGAATCGTCGGCAAGTTCTCACAGGTCTTGCAGCGATTCCGCTGTTGCAATCGCAGACCGGCGCGTCCTTCGCGCAAGCGACGGACAAGCCGCAGCCGTTCGATCCGTCGGTGGTGCGCCAACTGGCGCGTGAACTGGCCGGCAAGCCCTATCAAGCCCCCGACAGCAAGCTGCCCGGGTCGCTGACCAACATCAGCTACGACGCCTATCGGGCGATCCGCTTCAATCCGGAGCGCGCGCTGTGGCGCAGCGATCGCCTGCCGTTTCAGGTGCAGTTCTTTCACCGCGGCTTTCTGTACGCCAACCGCGTCAACATCTTCGAAGTCACGGGCGGTCAGGCGAAGCCGGTGCCGTACCGCGCCGAAGACTTCTCGTTCGGCGATACGCAGCCGCCCTCGCCCGATAGCGATCTCGGCTTCGGCGGCTTTCGGGTCCACGCTCCGATCAACAGACCTGATTACTACGACGAGCTCTGCGTGTTTCTCGGCGCGTCGTATTTCCGCGCGGTCGCCAAAGGCGAACAATACGGCCTGTCGGCGCGCGGACTGACCGTCGATACCGGACAGAGCGGCGGCGAAGAATTCCCGCTGTTCAAGGCGTTCTGGCTTGAGCGGCCGTCGCCGGACGCGTCGTCGATGGTGGTCCACGCGCTACTCGACAGCAAGAGCGTCGCCGGCGCCTATCGTTTCACCATCCGTCCCGGCGACACCACCGTGTTCGATGTCGAAGCCGCGATCTATCCGCGCGTCGATCTGCACCACGCCGGTCTCGCGCCGATGACCAGCATGTTCTTCTTCGGCCCGAACGATGCTGCCGACACCGCGGACTTCCGCCCGGCCGTGCACGATTCCGAGGGGCTCGGAATCTTCAACGGCCGCGGCGAGCAGCTGTGGCGGCCGCTGTGCAATCCGCGCGACCTGCAGATCAGTTCGTTCGCCGACCAGAACCCGCGCGGCTTCGGCCTGATGCAGCGCGAGCGCAAGTTTGAGGCCTATCAGGACCTGGAGTCGCGCTTCGAATTGCGGCCAAGCCTGTGGGCCGAACCGATCGGCGACTGGGGCGAAGGCGTGGTCAAGCTGGTCGAGATCCCGACCAGAGAGGAAGTCCACGACAACATCGCAGCGTTCTGGGAGCCGAAGGGGCCGCTGCGGGCGAAGGGCGAGCACACCTACACCTATCGACTGCATTGGGGGCCCGATACGCCCAAGCCGTCGTCGCTGGCGCGCTTCACCCGCACCGGCGTCAGCGCGCGCGGCGATAACGACCGGCTGTTCGTGCTCGACATCACCGGTGACAAATTGAAGGGTCTCGATCCCGGCTCGGTCCGCGCCGAGGTCACGTCCAACAAAGGTGAGATTCGCAACGTCGTCAGCGTGCCCAACCCGCTGATCGACGGCTGGCGTTTGAGCTTCAACCTGACCACCGATCAGCCGCCGATCGAATTGCGCGCAATCCTGATGGCGGGCGACACTGCCCTGACTGAAGTCTGGGTCTATCGATGGGTCCCGTGACCCAGCCGATGGAGGCGCCCGTCGAGGCACGCGCACTGCTGTCGCTGCCAGATCCCCTGCCCGCCGAATCGCCCTTGGCGATGCCGGAGCAATCCTTCGCCGAGGCTCCCACGCAGGCGATCGACCCGCCAGCGGCGCGCACGGGATCGTGGCGCCGTGCGCTGATCATGCTCGCGACGGCGATCCTGACCTTCGCGGGCGTCGACGAGATGTACGAGGTGCTCAAGGTCGGCGGCGTCACCATCCTTGAAGGCATCGTGCTGGTACTGTTCGCCGCGCTGTTCGCCTGGGTGGCGCTGTCGTTCGTCTCGGGCCTGGCCGGATTCGCCGCGCTGCTCCGCGGCTGGCGCGATGAGTTGGCGATCGACACAGAGGGCCCGCTGCCGGCGGTTCACGCCCGCGTGGCGATGCTGCTGCCGACCTACAACGAAGATCCACAGACCGTGCTCGCCCGGCTGCAGGCGACCCGCGAGTCCACCGAGGCGACCGGCAGCGGCGCGCAATTTGACTGGTACATCCTCAGCGACACAACCGATCCGGCCGTCTGGGCGCACGAAGAAAAGTGTTTCCTCGCGCTCGCGACCGACGGCGCACGGCTGTACTACCGGCACCGCGCCGACAATCACGCCCGCAAGTCCGGCAACATTGAGGACTGGGTCAAGCGGTTCGGCGGCGCCTACGATTTCATGATCATTCTCGACGCCGACAGCGTGATGACCGGCGACGCGCTGGTCCGCCTTGCGGCCGCGATGGAGCGGCATCCCGACGTGGCATTGATCCAGACGCTTCCCGTGGTGGTGCATGCCCGCACGTTGTTCGCGCGGCTGCAGCAGTTTGCGGGGCGGATGTACGGACCGATGATTGCGGCCGGCGTCGCCTGGTGGCACGGCTCGGAAAGCAACTACTGGGGCCACAACGCGATCATTCGGGTCGCCGCTTTCGCCGCCTGCACCGGGCTGCCGATCCTGCCGGGACGCAAGCCGTTCGGCGGCAGCATCCTCAGCCACGACTTTGTCGAAGCCGCCTTGATGCGCCGCGCCGGCTGGCGCATCCACATGGCGCCGACGCTGCGCGGCAGCTACGAGGAAGTGCCTCCGACGCTGCTCGATTTTGCTGCGCGCGACCGGCGCTGGTGTCAGGGCAATCTGCAGCACGCCAAGATCCTGCCGGCCCGCGGCCTGCACTGGGTGTCGCGGCTGCATTTCCTGACCGGGATCGGCGCCTACATCACCGCCCCGATGTGGCTGAGCTTTCTGGTCGCCGGCATCCTGATATCGCTGCAGGCGCAGTATGTCCGGCCCGAATACTTCCCGAAGGATTTCTCGCTGTTTCCGATCTGGCCCGCGCAGGACCCCGTCCGCGCCGCCTGGGTGTTCGCCGCGACGATGGGATTGCTGATCCTGCCGAAGCTGCTGGCGCTGTTTCTCGCCGTGATCCGCCGTGACACCCGGCGCGGCTTCGGCGGCGGCTTCCGGGCGACGATCGGTCTGCTGAGCGAAACCCTGATGTCGGGACTGACCGCGCCGGTGATGATGATCTTCCAGTCGACCGCGGTCGTGCAGATCCTGATGGGTCAGGATTCCGGCTGGCAGCTCCAGCACCGCGGCGACGGCTCGATCCCGTTTCGCGACGTCGTTCGGCGCTACGCGCTGCCGACCGTCATCGGCGCCGCGATGGCGATCAGCGCGCTGCTGGTGTCATGGCCGCTGTTCTGGTGGATGACACCGGTGATCCTCGGGCTGGTGCTGGCGATCCCGGTGGCCATGATCACCAACTCCGCCACCTCGGCGCGGCCCGCGCTGCTGGCGACGCCGGAAGATCTCGCGCCGCCGCCGATCCTCGCACGGGTCCAGGAGATCGCCCCCACGCTGCCGGCCGCCGGCGATCAGGATGCGCTGATCCAGCTCCGCGACGACCCCCGCTTGCTCGAATTGCACCTCGCCGGGCTGTCGCGTCATCCCGCGCGCGCCCGGGGCCGGGTCGATGCCAACTTCGCGCTCGCCCGCGCCAAGGTCGATGACGCGGAGGCGTTCGACGAAGTGGTGGCGTGGCTGAGCAAGCCGGAGAAGCGAGCGCTGATGGGCGACCGGGATCTTCTCACCCGTGTGGTCGCAATGCCCGCGGCCGCCGGCAAGTAATCGGGTCAATCCGCCCCGCGCCGCGTTCTCCTGTTACCAGCTCTGCCAGCCGCCCCATTGCGGCTGGGGCTGCGGCTGCGGATAGTACGCGCGGCCGCCGCGGCGGCGCTGGCGGGGATCCATCGGCGGCTCCGGCTCGCGGCCGAACATTCCGCCGAAGAAGTTGTCGTCCCAGCCATCATTGCGGTCGGCGACCAGCACCGGCGGCGTCGGCTTGCGGGTGATGAACCCGCCCTGCGGCTGATGGCTCAGCACCGCGACGAATTCGGTGCGGTAGTTGGTTTCAGCGCTCAGCGGCTCGTCCGAAATCACGATCGACGAGCGCGGCAGCGCGGTCGGTCCGATCCGGTCCAGCACCTCCTGCGGAATGCTGATGCGGTCGAGCGCTTCGGTCGCCGTGCCGGGGCCGTCGATGCTCACCGCGCTCCAGCGCAGGCCATCGCCGCTCCGCGCCATCGCGGTGAAGATGTGTGTGCCGATCGGCCGGTCGGGATCGCGGATCGTGATCGGAACTTCGATGCTGGTGTCGAACACCTCGCCGCCGCCGTCCGGCGCCGGCTTATGGGTGTTGCGGCGGACGTAGAGCTTCTGGTTGTCGCGGCTGATGTAGATCGACACCGGCTCGAGCGCGAGCTTGGCGTCAGTGGCGATCCGGGCCGCCTCGGTCTTCTTGGCAAGCGCCGCCTTGGACGCGTCCTTGGCGGCATCGGCGACGGCGCGCTTCGAGTCGGCGTCGGCCTTCGCGGTGTCGAACTGGGCCGTCGCCTCGCCGACTTGCTGCGCCGCCTTCTGCTGCGCCTCCTCGGCGCGCGCCTTGGCCTCGTCGGTCTTGGCACCGGCGAGCAAACGGTCGGCCCGCTTCAACTCGGCTTCGGCCTTGGCCTTCTGCTTCTGCAGCTTCGCCAGCGTCGCCTTCAGCGGCCCGATCTCGCGCGCAGCGGTCGCGGCAACCTTCTTGGCGTCGTCGGCAGCGGTCGCGGCGTCTTCGGCGTCGCGGGCGGCTGTCGTGACCCGGCCCGGCGCGGCAGCGATCGCGTCCGGCTTCGGCTGCAGCAGCGCCGGGTGGTTGATATCGACCGGCGCGGTGTCGTCCGGCGAGATGATCACCCGCATGCCGATCCGGGTCTTGTCGAACAGCTTGTCGGCAAAGCCGAACGGCATCCGAACGCAGCCATGCGACGCGGCGTAGCCCGGCAGCGGCCCGCCGTGGAGCGCGATGCCGTTCCAGGTGATGCGTTGCATATGCGGCATCCAGGCATCGTCGTACATCGTCGAGCGATGGTCCCGGTCCTTCTCGACCACGGCGAAGATGCCGGCCGGCGTTTCACGGCCGCCGGTTCCGGTCGACACCGGCGCGCGCAGGATCCAGCCTTCGGCGTCGTACAGCGTCACCTGCTGCGATTTGATCGAAACGATCGCCATGATCGGCTCGCCGGCCTCGCGCGGCGCCACGGCCTCGACCGGCGCCGACTTCGCGCGCTTGGCCGTCGCACCGCCGATCGGCAGCGTGAGCGCCAGCGTGGCCGCGAAGGCGTAGAGCGCCGCCGTCCGCAGGCGCGGCGTTGCGGGCGTGTGAAGTTTGGTCGACGTCGTCATTCACGCCCTGCTCTGCTTGATATCGCGCCGAACCGACGCGATTCGATGTCGGAATGTCGCGCATACTAGCCGCAATTCGTGGCGCGGCTGCAAGCGCGATGCGGCCATCTTGCGGCTATTTGGCGGAACTCGGCACGGCGGCATCCGCCGGCGGGCGGGCGCGCAGAATACGCGCCAGGATCAGGCCGAGGGTGAGCATCGTCGCGCCGGCGATCAGCAGCGTCGGTACCTTGCCGAGATGGCCGAGCCCGAAGCCATAGGCGATCGGCCCGGTGGTCTGACCGATGAAGAAGAAAAACGAGTGCAGCGACATCGCGGTGCCGCGTGCGGTCTCGGTGAGTTCGCTGGCGAACACCTGGATGCAGCCGTGCAGCATGTAGAAGCCCATGCCCATCGCGACGAAGGCCAGCGCCTGCGCCTGCCATGGCGGACCGAACGCCACGATCGCGAGTTGCAGGCCGGCCAGCGCGCCGCCGGCGATCATCATGCCGTTGACGCCGAGCCGCGGCAGCAGCCGGGCGACTGTGAGGGTGTACAGCAACCCGCCGACAGCAAAGCCGGCGATCACCAGGCCGGCGATCGCCAGCGACTCCTGGCCGAGTTCGTGCAGGAACGCTGCAATGTACGGAAAGGTGCCCATCACGCAGGTGCCTTCGATCAGCACAGCCGTAAAGCAGATCGCCGCGTTGGGATTGCTGAAGATGGTGCGATAGCTGCGGCGCAGCCCGGCAAAATCCATCGGCGCGCGGGCCGCAATCGGCTTGCCGCGAAACCCGAATGCCACCGCGAGCGCGGCGATGATCACCAGCGCCCCGATCACGCTGAGCACGCCGCGCCAGCCGAGCACGTCGCCGATCACCCCGGCGGCTGAGGCGCCGAGCAGATTGCCGGTCATCGAGCCACCAAGCACGCGGCCGATCGCGACCTGGCGCCGCTCCGGCCCGACCAGATCGCCGGTCAGCCCGAGCGCCACCGGAAACACCCCGCCCGAGCCGATGCCGGCAAGGATGCGGCACAGGAACAGCAATTCGAACGAGGTCGTCAGCGCGCCGAGCAGGCTGGAAAAGCCGAGTAGCGCCAGGCAGACGATCATCAGCCGGGCCTTGCCGAACATGTCGGCCAGCGCGCCGATCGCCGGCTGCACCACCGCGAAGGTGAAGGCGCTCACCGCCGCGAGGCCGGCGGCCGTGGTGATCGACACGGAAAATTCCGACGCGATCCGCGGCAGGACCGGGTCGAGGGCTCGGGTCGACAGGCTGGCTGCGAACCCCGACAGCGCAATGATGTTGAGCGCTGGCGGCAGACCCGCCGGGGCGCTCGCGCCGTCACCTTGCGCCATCAGATCGTCCTGGGGCCGGGCCGTTTCTTGGCCAGCGCGTCGAACTCCATCAGGGTGCGCAGCAGGCTCTCGAAATCGCGCAGCGGCACCATGTTAGGCCCGTCCGATGGCGCGTGGTCCGGATCCGGATGGGTCTCGATGAACACGCCGGCGACGCCGACCGCAACCGCCGCACGCGCCAGCACCGGCACGAACTCACGTTCGCCGCCCGACGAGGTGCCCTTCCCGCCCGGCTGCTGCACCGAATGCGTGGCGTCGAAGATCACCGGCGCGCCGGTGGTCTTGGCCATGATCGGCAGCGCGCGCATGTCCGACACCAACGTGTTGTAGCCGAATGAGACGCCGCGCTCCGTCACCAGCACCTTGGGATTGCCCGCATGCGTGATCTTGCTGACCACGTTGCCCATGTCCCACGGCGCCAGGAACTGGCCCTTCTTGACGTTGACGACTTTGCCGGTCGCGGCCGCGGCGAGCAGCAGGTCGGTCTGCCGGCACAGGAACGCCGGGATCTGCAGGATGTCGACCGCCTCGGCGGCGCGCGCGCACTGCTCGTTCTCGTGCACGTCGGTCAACACCGGCAGGCCGATGCTCTCGCGGATCTCGGCGAAGATCGGCAGCGCCGCATCGATCCCGATGCCGCGCGCGCTCGCCGCGCTGGTGCGGTTGGCCTTGTCGAACGAGGTCTTGTAGACGAGGCCGATGCCGAGCCGGTCGGCGATCTCCTTCAGCGCCGCGGCGACCTCGAGCGCGTGCGCCCGGCTTTCGAGCTGGCACGGGCCCGCGATGATAGACAGCGGCAGCGCGTTGCCGAATTTGACGTGGCCCGCGGCCACTACGGACGCGGGTGCAATGCTCTTGTTCACCGGACCATTCCTTGTTCGAAGATCAGCGTCGCGCCGAATAGATCCGGCACGATCAGCCGGCCGAGGTGGCGGGTTGCCTCGACCGCGTTCTGCTGCAGCAAGCGTTCAACCACGGTCACATCCCTCACCGCAATCCGCAATCCGGCAAAACGCGCGCCGGCTGCGTCCACACTCAGGTGGACGCCGTATTGGTCGCGAAACGACACCGGTTCCATGATGGTGATATCGCCCCGCGGCGTCCGCGCCGTGACGCCGCTCGACGTCGCGTGCAGATCGCGCAAGCCGGTGTAGGCGCCGAGAAAGATATGATGATCCGTCGGATTGTCCGCCACCATCACCACGCCGGCCGCCGCCTGGGCCGTATTGGCATGGGCCTGGAACGCCGGGCTCCAGAAATTTTCCGGATGCAGATGTTGGCACACCGCAAAGCCGGCGTCCGGTGACAGCGCATCGCGCGCAAAGGCCAAAGCGAAGCCGAGCTGCGCGACGCTGCCATCGCTCCGCACCCCCTCCCGCGCGAAGGTGAACACGCCTTCGTCGCCGATTCCGGCCGTCGCGTAGCCGCGCGCGTCTTGCGCCGCATCGTCGCTGGCAAGCAGCAGCATCGACAGGCCTTCGCGCCTCGTCAGATAATCGCGCTGAAACGCGCCGAACGAGTATCCGCCATCGCGGTGCGGCTCGATTTTCTCGGGTTCAGCGACGGTGAGGATTTCGATGAAGAAACCGTCGAGCTGGATGATGCGATTATGCGTACCCCAGGGATGGCGGTTGCGCGTACCGACGATAAAGCCGAGTTGCCGATACGCATCCGCCGCAGCATCGAGATCGCGGACCGCGTGGACGATATGGTCGAGGCCGCCGGGCATCAGACTAAAACCCTCGTGGAAGCCGATGTGATTACTTCATCGCCGAGAACGCCGTCGGCGTCAGTAGCTGATTGGCGATGGTCTCGACGATCTGGCCGTCCTCTTCGCTCTTCGCCCTTGCGGTCAGCCATGCCGGATCGGTCACAAAGGCGGTCCACTTCTGGTCGCGCTCGGCGAGATTTTCCCAGGCGAGGAAATAGGTCAGCTCCTGGTTGGAGGCGCCGACCAGCGTGGTGAAGAAGCCGGTCGCACGAATGCCGTGCTTCTCGAACAGCTTCAACGTGGTCGTCTCGAATCGCTTCAGCAGCGCCGGTAGCCGGCCGGGCACGCAGCGATACGTCCGGGACTCGTAGATCATGACGAAGCCTCCCTCGGCGGGCGCGCGTCTCGCCGCGCCGGCGCGTGCCGGTGTTGTGGCAACAATCCGGGAGAACGTCAAAGCGGCCGCTGCGGCGGACAGCATCGCGTCCGCCGCATGGCCCCCCCTCCTGGCCGATCGCAGTCCCCTGGCGTGATGGCGCTCTAACGCTGCTTCGGCGGCGGGATTTCGCCCGCCGAATTCGCGATGTGGGGATCGACCAGATTGACCTTGGCGCCTGGATCGGCGCCGAACAGCTTGCGGAAATCGTCCGGCCCGAGCAGCCGGGCGGCTTCGTCGATCAGCTCTTGATTGCGTGCATTGAGGGCCAGTGCGTTCGGCTGGCCTGATCCGGGCCATGCGCGCGCCGCGAATTGCTGCACTTCGCTGCGTAATTGCAGCAGCCTGCCGAGTTTGGCCGGCTGGCCGGCGAGCAGCACCATCGCCCGCTTTTCGAATTCATCGGCTTCCGGCGACGGCTCGTCTCGCCCCATCCTCAGTCCTTCCGGTCGGGCCGGTCCCGGCGCCAACTGCTGTGACGTGCACGAGGCCACCTTCGACGACCATGCGGTTTGCTGCAGTCCGTAGGTGCCGTAAATATAGCTGCTGAGCAGATAGCCGCGGGCATTGTGCACCGTCATCGGCCCCCCGCCGCCGAGCCCGGTTGCATACAACACCTGATTGGCCAATTGGTGGCAAACACCATCGACGCCGTAGTGATAGATCGTGCCGCGCGCGAGCGATGAGGTCCGGGAGTCGAGATTGGGTCTGACCAAGCACTGCGCCACCGCCAGATCGCCCGGCTGCTGCCCCAGCAAGCCGTTCGGATTCACCGGCGTGCCGCCAACGGCGTGAAATGATCCCCAGCAGTACCAAAAGAACTGATTGGCGCCGACCACCTCGGTGATCGTTGGATAGGCATGGATCCGATTATCGTAGCTGGTGACCCAGGTGTGATCGACGGGAGACTCGGAATCCCAGGCTGGAACTGCCCATGCGAAGAGCGTGACTGGCTGTACCATCTCGGATCCTCGATCCCTGTTACTCGCCGTACGTCTTGGTTGACGTCAACAATATCATCCACCCCCGATCGAAAATCTGTCCGGGATGTGACACACAAGCGTCCGAACACCGTGAAAATCGAACCGGCGCCGCGTACCACGACACAACAGCTGTCAGCAGTTACCTTGAACCCGCATGTGTTCATGCTGCACTTCAACTGGAGACTCGAAATGCGATTGATTTCTGCCCTCACCTTGCTCGTTCTCGTTGCCGCGCCGGCCGCGGCGCAGACACCCGGCGTGGTGACCGGCGGCAGCGACAACGTCACGGTCAACGGCGAGCCCGCAGCGCGTGCCGGTGATACGACCTCCGATGGCTCGATCATCGAAGGGGCCAGCAACGTCTTCATCAATGGCAAGCCGGCTGCAGTCATGGGCGGCAAGACCACATGCGGGGGCGTGGTCGTCGGCGGCGGCAGCAACGTCTTCATCAACGACAAGCCGATCGCACGCGCGGGCGACGCGACCGCCGGCTGCAAATAACCGCACGCCCAGTTTTCCCTGATGTCGATCCGTTCAACTCAGCGACGCCCCGCGCGCGCCTGCTTCGCCCGACTGCTGCTCACCGTCCTCATCGCGGCGCCGGTGCTGCCCGCACTAGCCCCCTCCGACGCACGCGCGCAGCAGCGCGGGGCGCCGAGCGAACGCGAGCTGGTGGCGAAGATCAACGACGCGTTTCGAACGCTGCAGGCCGGCGACCGCGATGGCGGCCGGCAGCGCCTCAGCGCAGCGCTGCGCGCCGTTCGGGACAGCAACTACCACACCCTCACCATCCGGGCTTATCTCAACGCTGTCACTTTCTTCGAGCGCCGCCGCGACACCACGACAGCTTCGGAGCTGTTCGCCGAAGGCGCGAACAGCCGCTCCGCGCGCGACAGCAGTCCCGAAGCCACCACGCTGTGGTTCGAATACGCCCGCTTCCTCGAGCGCACCGTGCAATACGAGCGCGGCATTCCGGTCGCGATCGAAGCCCGCAAGCGGATGCGCGCCACCTACGGCCCGAACACCGCCGAGGATATCGCCGGCAGCGACATCCTCGCCACGCTGCTGACTAACAACGGCGCCGTCGCGGCCGGGCTCAATCTGTCCGAGGAGACGTATCTCGGCGCCCGCAAGGCGCTCGGCGACAAGGAGCCGCTGACGTGGCGCACCGAGAACAACTACGCCGAAGCGCTGCGCATGGTCGGACATCCCGATCTCGCCGCCCAGATCGACGAGCCGCTCCTCAAGAAGCGGATCGCCCATTATGGCGTCGGCAGCATCCAGGCTCTGGTCAGCGCCAGCAACCTCGCGCTCGATCATCTGGCGATGGGTAACGAGGCCGCGACCATGCAGGCGCTCGCGCAACAAAAGCATTGCGCCGCCGAGCTCGCCGACCCGACCTCCGAGCACGTCGCCCAGGCCGACACATGGATCGCTTACGCCAAGGCCTATTTTCATCCCGACCGTCCCCTGAGCGCACCCGAACTGGACGCCCTGGCGCGGGTCAAGGACTGGAACGGCGCGCCCGACCTGCTACGCATCAAATCCGCGCAGCTTTCCGCCGATCACTACGAGCGGCGCGGCGACAGCGCCCGCGCGCTCGCGCTGCGGATCGACGCGTACCAGCGCGCGCAGGAGACGATCGCACGGCAGCATCCGATCACATTCGACGCGCTGCTTGGCGTCGCGGTGACGCGGATGAAGCGCGGCGATGCCGACGCTCTGGCGACCTTCAAGGATGTCGAGCAGCAATCGTTCCGGTGGATGCTGCGCGAGGTCGGCACCGCCGGCAACCGCTACGTCGCCGAAACGATGCGCAAGCTCGCCGACGACATTCTCTACGAATACGGCCGCTACGCGCTGATCGATCCGGCAGCGTCAGTCGCCTATGCGGACGCGGTGTCGCGCTGGAAGACGATGGAAGACGGCGAGCGGACGCTGCTGCGGCTGACGCTCGACCGCCTGCCAGACGAGGCGACGCGCGACCTTGCTCGCACCGTGCTGCGGCTGTCCGGACAGCGGCAGGAAATGCTGTCCTCCGGCAAGCTCGATGACGATGCCCGCGACGTGCTGCGGCGGCTCGACGACGCGCGGCAGCAGCTCGCCACGCGTGCCGGCACAAAGCCGCCGGCCGACATGCGCCTGCCCTCGGCCGAGGACAAGCTTGGGCCAAACGACGCGCTGGTCGATTTCTTCGTCAGCGGCCGCGGCAGCCGCGTCAACCCAGCCGATCCGAAGCCCGCGCCCCGGCTACAGGCGGTGGTCCGCCGCGCCGGCAAGCAGCCGCAGCTGATCGATCTCGGGTTACTCGACAGCTTCACCGCCCCAAGCGTTGCCGAGACCAATCGCACGCAGCCGTTCCGCCGGCTGTACGACACGCTGATCGGGCCGTTGAAGCCGCAGCTCGCCAATGTGACGCGGCTGTTTCTGGTACCGGACGCCGACCTCTACAGCCTGCCCTTCGCAATGCTTCAGGACGGCGCCGGTCGCTATCTGGATGAGATCTACGACACCCGCATTCTGACCCGCGCCGATGCGATCGTGTTTGCCGATCAGGACGACAAGCTGATCGCCGGTACCAGGGCGGTGTTGGTCGGCGGCCTCGACTACGCCGGCGCGGCCAGTCAGCTGCCGTCGACCAGGACAGAGATCGACCGCATCGCGCCGGATCTGCAGCGCCGCGATATTTCCAGCGTGCAGCTGACCGGCGACAGCGACGAGACCGCGATCCGCGGCAAGGCCGAAGGCGCCGCGCTGCTGCATCTCGCCACCCACGGCTTCTACAAGGCCGCGACCGACCGGACCGACGCGCTGTGGCGCAGCGGTCTCGTCGCCGCGCATCCCCTGCTGAGCCGGACGCCGCGGCGCGACGGTGCGGACGGCGTGATCTATGCCCGCGAACTGATGGACTGGAATCTGTCGGCCGCCGACCTCGTCGTGTTGTCGGCCTGCGAAACCGCCCTCGGCGATCCGAGCCGCATCGGCAGCGTCCGCGGCCTCCCCACCGCGCTCGCCATTGCGGGCGCGCGGCGCTCGCTGCTGACGCTGTGGGAAGTCAGCGACGAAGGCACCGCCAATTTCATGGCGCGGCTGTACCAGGTGCTCGCCGACGACAAGCTCGACTACGCGTCGGCGCTGCGCAAAGTCCGCATCGAAGCGATCCACGGCAAGATCACGGCCGCCGAGGACCCGTCCGTCTGGGCGGCATTCGTGCTGTTCGAGAACTGATACTCAGGGAGAAGCAGTTGATGTCGGCGACGGGCGGCGCTTGCTACCCAATGTCGTATTTTGCGGTTTGACATTTTTCATGCTGCCTGGCTACGTTCGCGACCGCAAATCGATGACAAGTGGGGATCGTTGCAGCACCTTGAAGTGAGCTCGCCTCCGGCGACCGTCTGCGATAGAACGTGGTGGAGCAAGTGTCCCTCACTGGGGGAGAAACTCTGCTATCTGCTCGTCTTCGCAGGACTTGTTGTCGTCCGCATTCCGCATGCGATCGTCCACGGACGATTCTGGGCCGAGGAAGGCAGCATTTTCTTCGCAAATGCCTGGCATCTGAGTTGGAGCGAGGCGCTGCTCGCCGTCCATACCGGTTACCTCAACCTGACTGCGAACGCCGCTACTTTGCTGGCCTCGTTCTTCCCCCTCACCCATGCGCCGCTGGTGACGGGCGTCATCGCGCTGCTGATCCAGCTCGTTCCGCCCAGCCTCATCCTGACCAGCCGCACGCCGTGGACGCAACGTCGCTGGACCGCGATCGCGGCGCTTCTCGCGCTGGCGCTACCGCCGGCGGCGGAAGAAACCTGGCTCAACTCGATCAACAGCCAGCACCATCTCGCCGTCGCAGTCGGCATTATTCTAGCGCTGGACAGCGAGCGCACGCGGGTCCGCTTCTTTCACTATGCCGTTCTGCTGCTGGCGGCGCTGAGCGCCCCTGCCGCCTGGTTTCTGTCGCCGCTCCTGGTCCTGCGGGCGCTGCAGGAGCGCTCCCCGCAACGGGCGATCCAGACGCTGCTGTTTCTGGGCGGCATCGCCGTCGAAGTGACGTTCTTTTTCGAGCCAGCCGAGCGCACCTTCGGCATGCCGATTTCGGTGTTGGGTGCTGTTCTGCTGGTCAAGCACATCCTGCTTCCGATGCTCGACGCAGACCGGGCGACCTGGGTCATCGACAGGTTGAGAAGCCAATACATGCTCGGCGGGCGGCCGCTATGGCCGCTGCTGATCGTCGTCAGCCTGTACGGCGTTTCCTTGCTGGGAGCGCTGCGCCGTCCGGCATCGTCGCCGCTGTGGTTTTTGCTCGGCGCTGGCATTCTGACCGCCAGCTACGTCGCGGCCCTCGGCGATAAGATGGGGCTGCTGGAATACGTCGGCGGCGGGCGCTATCAGCTGGTGCCGCACGCGTTGATGATGCTGGCGTTGCTGAGCTGGACTGCCAGCGAGACCGGACTGCGCGGCTATTTCGGGGCGGGATTGTTCGGCTGGATCATCGCGGCGCAAACCGCCACGCTGCTGCTGTGCAGCGCACCCTATACCTCGGGTGCCGACTGGAAATCGGAAGTCGCGGCATGGCAGCGCGACGGCGCCCACCAGCTCCGGATCTGGCCGGACGGATGGGCGATGGCGCTGGAGAAGCCGCCGTTCAGCGGCAGCTACCGGGCTTATTAAAGCCCGGCAGAATTCTACACCAGCCGGCTCTGCACCAGTGCCGCCTCGACGAAGGACGAGAACAGCGGGTGCGGGTCGAACGGCCGTGACTTCAGTTCGGGGTGGAACTGCACGCCGATGAACCAGGGGTGATCCTCGTATTCGACGATCTCCGGCAGCACACCGTCCGGCGACATGCCGGAGAACCGCAGGCCGTGCTGTTCGAGCCGATCCTTGTAGGCGGTGTTGACCTCGTAGCGGTGGCGATGCCGCTCGGAGATCTCGGTGGCTCCGCCATAGACCTGCGACACCCGGCTGCCGCGCTTCAGCGCCGCCGAATAAGCACCGAGCCGCATCGTGCCGCCGAGATCGCCCGCCTGCGACCGTTTCTCGAGCTCGTTGCCGCGCACCCATTCGGTCATCAGGCCGACCAGCGGCTCCGGTGTCGGGCCGAACTCCGTGGAGTTGGCCTGCTCGATGCCGGCGAGATTCCGCGCCGCTTCGATCACGGCCATCTGCATGCCGAAGCAGATGCCGAAATACGGCACGTCACGCTCGCGCGCGAACTGCGCCGCCCGGATCTTGCCCTCGGCGCCGCGCTGACCGAAGCCGCCGGGCACCAGGATGCCGTTGACGTGCTCGAGGAACGGCGCGGGGTCCTCGTTCTCGAACACCTCGCTCTCGATCCAGTCGAGATTGACCTTCACCTTGTTGGCGATGCCGCCATGGCTGAGCGCCTCGATCAAGGATTTGTAGGCGTCCTTCATCCCGGTGTACTTGCCGACGATAGCGATCGTCACCGCGCCTTCGGGATTGCGGACGCGCTCGTTGATCTCGTGCCAGCGCGCAAGCTGCGGCGGCTCCTGGGCGGCGATCGCGAACGCCGCCAGCACTTCGTCGTCGAGCCCGGCAGCGTGATAGGCCTCCGGCACCGCATAGATGTTGTCGACGTCGCGGGCCTCGATCACGGCACTTTCGCGGACGTTGCAGAACAGTCCGAGCTTGCGCCGCTCCTCCTTGGGGATCTCGCGGTCGGTGCGGCACAGCAGGATGTCGGGCTGGATGCCGATCGAGCGCAGCTCCTTGACGGAGTGCTGGGTCGGCTTGGTTTTCAGCTCGCCGGCGCTCGGGATGTAGGGCAGCAGCGTCAGGTGGATGTAGATCACGTCGCCGCGCGGCAGATCGTTCTTGATCTGGCGGATCGCCTCGAAGAACGGCAGGCCCTCGATGTCGCCGACCGTGCCGCCGATCTCGACCAGCACGAAGTCGTAGCCGTCATTGTCGCTGAGGACGAAATCCTTGATCGCGTTGGTGACGTGCGGAATCACCTGGATGGTGGCGCCGAGATAGTCGCCGCGGCGCTCCTTGGTCAGGATGTCCTGATAGATCCGGCCGGTAGTGATGTTGTCCTGCTTGGTTGCAGGCCGGCCGGTGAAACGCTCGTAGTGGCCGAGATCGAGATCGGTCTCGGCGCCGTCGTCGGTCACGAACACTTCGCCGTGCTGATACGGCGACATCGTTCCGGGATCGAGGTTGAGATAAGGGTCGAGCTTGCGAAGACGGACTTTGTAGCCTCGCGCCTGCAGCAGGGCACCGAGTGCCGCTGATGCCAGACCCTTGCCGAGCGAGGAGACCACGCCGCCGGTGATGAAGATGTACCGCGCCATGGGAGCCTACCTTTAAGCGTCTCGGCCCGATTCGCCAAAGCGATTAGTTCTCAACGGGCGAGCGTTGATATGCCTGTGGGTGACGCCGAAAAAACAGCGTATTCAAACGATTACAGACGGCAGCTCAGACTCTTCGCCAGCTGCCGTCAATGCATGCCGGCAATGCTTATTGCGACTGCGGGGGCGCCGGAGCAGCCGGCGGCTGGTTCTGCTGCTGCTGGTCGGACTGCCGCAGCGAATCCAGGATGCCGCCGCCCTGGGAAACCGGGGGTGCCGGCGTGCCGGGCGCTTGCTGCGTCGGAACGGCGGTCGGCAGGATGCTGGTCGGCTTGCGGTTATAGGTCGCGAGCCAGCCGAGCAGCAGGCTGGTCACGAAAAACCCCGCCGCCATGATCGCGGTGGTGCGGGTCAACAGGTTGGCCGTGCCGCGGCTCGACATGAAGCCGCCGCCCCCACCACCGCCAACGCCCAGGCCGCCGCCTTCGGACTTCTGCAGCAGCACAGTGCCGATCAAGCCGAGGACCAACATCAGGTGAATGACGATAATGACAGTCTGCATGGTACCCTTCCATCACAAGCCTGGACCGCCGAAAGGTCGGCATGGCGCCGGCGCGAGCTGCTCGACAGGCTTGCGGGATAAAACGAAGTCGCGCGGTGTCTACACGATCGTTGGGGGCATTGTCACCCCCGGACGGATCCAGACGCGCGCCGATAAAGCCTTTTGTCCGCCCTCAGTTAGGGGCAGCCGGCGGCGATCGCAAGGAAGTCGGCGGCCTTCAGGCTGGCGCCGCCGACCAGCGCGCCGTTGACGTGCGGCACGCCGAGCAGTTCGCGGGCATTCGACGGCTTCACCGAACCGCCATACAGCAGCCGCATCTGCTCGCCCTCGGTGCTGAAGCGCTGTGTCAAGGTCTGGCGGATAAAGCCATGAACTTCCTCGACATCTTCGACGGTCGGGGTCATCCCGGTGCCGATCGCCCAGACCGGCTCATAGGCGACCACCAGATTCGCCGCGGTGGCGCCGTCCGGCAGCGATCCCGCGAGCTGGCCGGCAACCACGTCCAGCGTATGGCCGGCGTTGCGCTCGCCCTGCGTTTCGCCGACGCAGACGATCGCCACCAGCCCTGCCCGCCACACCGCTTGCGCCTTGCTGCGAACGATGGCGTCGGTCTCGGCGTGATCGGCGCGGCGCTCGGAATGGCCGACGATAATGGCACGGGCGCCGGCATCGGCCAGCATCTCGGCCGACAGGTCGCCGGTATGGGCGCCGGAGGCGTTGACGTGACAATCCTGCGCGCCGATCGCGACCTTGAGCGAGCCGCCCGCGTTGGCGGCGGCGAGCTGGTCGGCAAAGGCTGAAATCAGAGTCGCTGGCGGGCACACCAGCAGGTCGATTCCCTGCGAGACCTGCGCCGCGCCGAACAACATCGCCTCGAATTCGGATGATGCCGCCTTGAGGCCGTTCATCTTCCAGTTTCCGGCAATCAGCGGACGAACGGTGTGGACCGGCATTGACACTCTCGCGTGTTAGGGTTGCACAATGTCGCTAGCAGAGCCGTTTGCGATGCTCAAGGCCGCGTGATCGCGCACCGCGTCGGGCTGCACGTGCGCCGCTGTACCAGGCGGTAGCCGCGGCCGGCATTGCGACGCCGTCGTTGGTTGCGACGCTTTCGCCGCCACTTTATGATGGATTTTCAAGCCGGCGACGCTAATTTGCGCCTCCGCGCGCAATCGCGCGGCCGGTTCCCTCCTGAAAAAAAGTGGCTCCATGCTTCGCGGAATTCGCAACGCCTCCTCCAACTGGGTCGGCAAGACCATCATGATGATCGTGATGGGCGTGCTGATCATCAGCTTCGGTGTCTGGGGTATTGCCGACATCTTCCGTGGCTTTGGCCGCTCGACGCTCGCCTCGATCGGCAGCACCGAAATTTCGATCGAGCAGTTCCGCCAGACCTATAATGATCGGCTGCAGCAGATCGGCCGCCAATTCGGCCGGCCGCTGACGCCGGATCAGGCGCGCGCCTTCGGCATCGACCGCCAGGTGCTGCAGCAGGTGGTCGCCGAAGCCGCGCTCGACGAGCAGGCGCGCCGGCTCGGCCTCGGCCAGTCCGACGAAGACACGATGAAGAGCATTCTGGCGGACCCGAACTTCAAGGGCACCAACGGCGCGTTCGATCCGAACCGCTTCCAGCAGGTGATCCGCCAGTTCGGCTTCACCGAGCAGCGCTACATTACCGAACAGCGCAAGGTCGCGCTGCGGCGGCAGATCGCCGGCACCCTCACGGACGGTCTCGCAGTGCCGGCCACGATGCTGCAGGTGGCGAGCCAGTTCCAGAACGAGCAGCGCTCGATCGACTATCTCAAGCTGACCGAGGCGCAGGCGGGCACCATCGAGGCGCCGTCGCCCGAAGCGCTCGCCGCTTATTACGAGCAGCACAAGGCGCAGTTCCGCGCCCCCGAAACGCGCAAGATCGGTTACCTGGCGGTGACGCCGGACTCGATCGCCAAATGGTCCGAGATCTCGGATGACGACGCGCGCAAGGTCTATGACGAGCGCAAGGACAAGCTGTCGACGCCTGAGCGACGGCAGGTGTCGCAGATCGTCTTCCCCAACGCCGAAGACGCCGAGACCGCCCGCAAGAAGATCGCCGAGGGCACGTCGTTCGAGGATATCGCCACCGAGCGCGGGTTGAAGCCGGCGGACGTCGATCTCGGACTGATCAGCAAGGCCGACATGCTGGATCCGGCCGTGGCCGGCGCGGCGTTCGCGCTGCCGGTCAATGAGGTCAGCCAGCCGGTCAAGGGCGCATTCGGCACCGCGCTGGTCAAGGTCGCCAAGATCGAGCCGGGCGTTCAGCCGAGCTATGAAAGCGTGGCGCAGACCATCAAGCGCGAGATCGCACTGGAGCGCGCCCGCGCCGAGGTGCAGTCGCTGCACGACAAGGTGGAAGACGCCCGCGCCGGCGGCGCCAACATCGTCGACGCCGCCAAGACGCTCGGCCTCAACGCCGTCACCATCGAGGCGGTCGACCGCAGCGGCAACGGCCCCGACGGCCAGCCGGTGAAGACGCTGCCGCAGGGTGCCGACCTCGTCACGCAGGCCTTCAACGCCGATGTCGGCGTCGACGCCGAGGCGATCAGCTATCAGAACGGCTACCTGTGGTTCGACGTGCTGGGCGTGACGCCCTCGCACGAGCGCAGCCTCGACGAGGTCAAGGACAAGGTCGAGGCGCGCTGGCGCGCCGATCAGGTCACCAGCCGGCTGCGCACCCTGGCGACCGAACTGGTGCAGAAGCTCGGCGCCGATGGCAAGCTGGCCGACGTCGCGCCGGCCGGCGTGACGGTGCAGACGGCCACTGGCCTCAAGCGCGAGGGCAGCACGGCAGTGCCGGCCGACGTGGTCAAGGCGGTGTTCAGGACCGCCAAGGACGGCACCGGCCAGAGCCAGGGCGACACCGGCACCGACTGGTTCGTGTTCCGCGTCACCGACGTCACGGTGCCGCCGGCCGATCTTGCGTCGGCCGACGTGACCAAGCTGAAGGACACCCTGCTGCAGCGCCTCACCGACGAACAGGTCGGCGAATATATCGCTTGGCTCGAGCAGGACCTCGGCACCAAGATCAACCAGCAGGCGGTGGCGCAGGCCACGGGGGCGGCGACCAACTGACGCGGCGACAGCGGCGGCGAAGCGCCGGGTGGGGACAATGATTGATTTCAAGGCAGTAATCGCCAAGGTCGCGACCGGCGCGACCCTGACGCGGGACGAAGCGGCGAGCGCGTTCGACGCCATGATGTCGGGCGACGCGACGCCGTCGCAGATGGGGGCGCTGCTGATGGGCCTGCGGGTCCGCGGCGAGACCGTCGACGAGATCACCGGCGCGGTGACGACGATGCGCTCCAAGATGCTCACCGTCGACGCCCCGGCCGATGCGGTCGACGTCGTCGGCACCGGCGGCGACGGCTCCGGCTCCGTCAACGTCTCGACCTGCGCGTCCTTCATCGTCGCCGGCTGCGGCGTGCCGGTCGCCAAGCACGGCAACCGCGCGCTGTCGTCGAAATCCGGCGCCGCCGACGTACTGGGCGCGCTCGGCGTCAAGATCGACATCACCCCCGACCAGGTCGGACGCTGCGTCCACGAAGCCGGCATCGGCTTCATGTTTGCGCCGACGCATCACCCGGCGATGAAGAATGTCGGCCCGACCCGGGTCGAGCTCGCGACCCGCACGATCTTCAATCTGCTCGGCCCGCTGTCGAACCCGGCCGGCGTCAAGCGCCAGATGATCGGCGTGTTCTCGCGGCAATGGGTGCAGCCGCTCGCGCAAGTGCTGAAGAACCTCGGCTCCGAAGCGATCTGGGTCGTGCACGGATCCGACGGACTCGACGAGATCACCCTCTCAGGCCCGACCGCCGTCGCTGAGTTGAAGAACGGCGATATCAAGACGTTCGAGATCAGCCCCGAGGATGCCGGCCTGCCCCGCGCGCCCGCCGAGGCGCTGAAGGGCGGCGACGCCGAGGCCAACGCGGTGGCGCTGCGGGCGGTGCTGGAAGGCATGCCGGGCCCCTACCGCGACGTCGCAGTCCTCAACGCCGCCGCGACCCTGATCGTCGCCGGCAAGGCCAAGGATCTGAAAGAGGGCGTCGCCCTCGCCACCCAGTCGATCGACAGCGGCGCGGCGGAAGCGCGGCTGAAGAAGCTGATCGCGGTCTCCGCGGCGGCGGCGTGAAGTCACAGCGGTCGTCATGCCCGGGCTTGTCCCGGCCATGACGGAAGACTAAGCGACTGGATCATAGCAACGTAGGTAGCATCGCCGTGTCCGACATCCTGAACAAGATCGAGGCCTATAAGCGCGAGGAGATCGCGGCGGCGAAGCGCGAGCGGCCGCTTGCGGGGCTCGAGGCGATCGCGCGCGAGGCGGCGCCGCCGCGCGGCTTCCTGCGCGCGCTGCGCGCCAGGCATGCGGCCGGCGACTACGCGCTGATCGCCGAGATCAAGAAGGCGTCGCCGTCCAAGGGCCTGATCCGCGCCGATTTCGATCCGCCGGCCCTCGCCAAGGCCTATGAGCAAGGCGGCGCAGCGTGCCTGTCCGTGCTCACCGACACGCCGTCGTTCCAGGGCAGTCTCGACTATCTGGTCGCGGCGCGCGCCGCCGTGTCGCTGCCGGCGCTGCGCAAGGATTTCATGTACGAGCCGTATCAGGTCGTCGAAGCCCGCGCTTACGGCGCCGATTGCATCCTGATCATCATGGCGGCGCTCGACGATGCCGAAGCCAGGGACATCGAGGACGCCGCGTTCGATCTCGGCATGGACGTGCTGGTCGAGATCCACGACGGCACCGAACTCGACCGCGCGCTGAAGCTCCGCTCGCCGATGATCGGCGTCAACAACCGCAACCTGCGCACCTTCGAGGTCACGCTTGCGACCAGCGAAGCGCTGGCGCCGCGGATCCCGCAGGATCGCCTGATGGTCGGCGAGAGCGGCATCTTCACGCCCGCCGATCTCGCCCGCCTCGCCCGCGTCGGCATGTCGACCTTCCTGGTCGGCGAAAGCCTGATGCGCCAGGACGACGTCACCGCCGCAACGCGAACGCTGCTGGCGCGCGAGCCGGCGATGCAGCAGAGCGGAACCGATTAGTGGCAAGGACATCGCCTCGCCTTCTCTTTCACCCTCCCCTGGAGGGGGAGGGTCGGCATGGGGCGCGCTTAGCGCGGCCCATGCCGGGGTGGGGTGACAGCCTCTCGATCCTGACGTGCTACGCCGCTGACTCATCTCCCGTGGCTTGGGGGCCCCCCCCCCCCCCGCCCCCCCCCCCCCCCCCCCCCCCCCCGCGGGCGGGG
>NZ_JAJNAL010000021.1 GCF_022271405.1 Rhodopseudomonas infernalis
CGCGTCCATCGCCCCCCGCCCCGCGAACCGTGACGATCGCGTGTCGCCCCTCTCCTTGGGACGGGATGAAGGGACTATAGTCCTTGTAGGAATATTGTCAAGGGAAGCTGTCGCTAGTCTGTAGCCCGGATGGAGCGAAGCGTAATCCGGGGAGCGTTGTCGATGCCGTCCCGGATTTCGCTTCGCTTCATCCGGGCTACTGACGGAGTCAGTGCTCGCGTCGCCCTCACCCCGCCCTCTCCCGCAAGCGGGAGAGGGAGTGCGCTGCGGCGCGGGGTGAGGCCTGAAGTGCTTACTTCGCGCCGGCCTTCTGGGCGAATTCCCATGACAGCTTGGCCATCGGGACGGTGCGGGCGGCGGATTCTTTGGCCTTGTCGGAGGCGGCGGTGCCGTCGCGGACGCGGCCGGCGATGCCCTGCAGAATGCCGGCGAGCCGGAACGTGTTGTAGGCGAGATACCAGTTCATGTTGGAGATGCCGCTGATCCCCGCCGCCTCGCAGTACATGTCGGAGGCCTGCTCCAGCGTCGGCAGGTTGAGCGCCTTCAGGTCGGCATCCATCAGGCCCGGCATCGACCACTGCATCAGCAGGTAGGTGAAGTCGGCCATCGGATCGCCGAGCGTCGACAGCTCCCAGTCGAGCACCGCCTGCACCCGCGGCTCGGTGGCGTGGAAGATCATGTTGTCGAGCCGGTAGTCGCCGTGCACCACCGAGACCCGCTCCTGCACCGGCAGCGTGCTCGGCAGCCATTCCATCAGCCGGTCCATCTCCGGGATCGGCTCGGACACCGACGCCTTGTATTGCTTGGTCCAGCGGTCGATCTGGCGCGCGAAATAATTGCCCGGCTTGCCGAAGTCGCCGAGACCGATTTTCTCCGGATCGTAGCTGTGCAACAGCGCGAGGGTTTCGATCTTGGATTTGAAGATCGCCCAGCGCGACTCCGGCGTCTGGGTCGGCAGGGTCGGATCCCAGAACACCCGGCCCTCTTCCATCGACATGATGTAGAACGACACGCCGATCACCGCGTCGTCGGTGCACAACGCGTAGGCCTTCGCCACCGGGAAGCCCTGCTTGCCGAGCGCGTCGATCACCTTGAATTCGCGGTCGACCGCGTGCGCCGACGGCAGCAGCTTGCCGAACGGCTTGCGCCGCATCACGTAGGAGCGGTTCGGAGTGTTGAGCCGATAGGTGGGGTTCGACTGGCCGCCCCTGAACTGCTGAACCTCGAGCGGGCCCTGATAGCCCTCGACATTCGCCTGCATCCATTCCGCCAGGCGGGCTTCGTCGACCCGATGCCGCTCCTCGACCGGCTTGGTGCCGACGTAGTCCTCGTCATTTCGCATCCCGACCAAAGTGCCGCTCCCTTGTTCTTGTTCGCGCGTTTGCGCAGCGCGTTCCGACCATCCAAAACAGTCATACCCGGGCCAGGCCCGGGTATCCATCTTTTCAAGAGATGGATCGCCGGATCAAGTCCGGCGATAACGTTTTTGCGTGGGCCTGATGCCCCACCCTTGCGGGCTCAGTGCGCCGTGTTGGCGTACTTCTTGAGCTCGAGCCGGGCGATGGCGCGGTTGTGCACCTCGTCCGGACCGTCCGCCAGCCGCAGCGTGCGGATGTGGGCGTAATCCTTGGCGACCCCGGCGTCGTCGGAGACGCCGCCGCCGCCAAAGGCCTGGATCGCGTTGTCGAGGATCTTCAGCGCCATGTTGGGCGCCGCGACCTTGATCATCGCGATCTCGAGCTGCGCGGTCTTGTTGCCGACCTTGTCCATCATGTCGGCGGCCTTGAGGCACAGCAGGCGATTCATCTCGATGTCGGTGCGAGCCTCGGCGATGCGCTGCTCCCAGATCGAATATTCGATGATCTTCTTGCCGAAGGCGGTGCGCGACTGCAGCCGGCGGACCATCTTCTCCAGCGCCTCTTCGGCCTTGCCGATGGTGCGCATGCAGTGATGGATGCGGCCCGGGCCGAGGCGGCCCTGCGCGATCTCGAAGCCGCGGCCTTCGCCGAGCAACAGGTTCGACGCCGGAACGCGCACGTCCTTCATCAGCACCACGCCATGGCCGTGCGGCGCATCGTCGAAGCCGAACACCGGCAGCATCTTTTCGATGGTGATACCGGGGGTGTCGAGCGGCACCAGGATCTGCGACTGCTGCTGATGCTTGGCGGCGTTGAAATCCGTCTTGCCCATCACGATCGCGATCTTGCAGCGCGGATCGCCGACGCCCGACGACCACCACTTACGGCCGTTGATCACGTAGTGATCGCCGTCCTTGACGATGCTGGTCTCGATATTGGTCGCGTCCGACGACGCCACGGCCGGCTCGGTCATCAGGAACGCCGAGCGGATTTCGCCATTCATCAAGGGGCGAAGCCACTGCTTCTTCTGCTCCTTGGTGCCGTAGCGCATCAGCACTTCCATGTTGCCGGTGTCCGGCGCCGAGCAGTTGAACACTTCGGAGGCCCACGAGATGTGGCCCATCTGCTCGGACAGCAGCGCGTATTCGAGATTGGTGAGACCGGCACCGTGGAATTCGTCGTCCTCGTGCGAGGACGGCGGCATGAACAGGTTCCACAGCCCTTCGGCCTTGGCCTTCGCCTTCAGCTCTTCGAGGACCGGGATCACCTTCCAGCGTTCACCCTCGGCGTCCTGCTTGTTGTAGATCGGCACCGCGGGCCGCACATGCGTGGTCATGAAGGCGGTGACGCGTTCCAGCCATTCACGCTGGCGATCGGACATCGTGAAATCCATCAGGCGATCCTCACTCTTTTCCAAGCTGTTGGCCGACAAGGTTGCCGACACTGTCTCCCCGCCGCCCAGCCGTCGCAAGGCGATTCGCCCTGCCACCGGCGGCGCCATAGGCGCGCGACGCGATCGGCTCGGCGGGCCGCCGGCTGTCTGACGCGCTCGCGCATTGACATCCGGCCATGAAACGATAGTTTCATACAGCTGTTTGAAATGCAAGCTCGACGATGTTCCGCAGGATGGCATGGCCGCCGACACCACACGCACCGCGATCCTCCAGGCTGCCGAGAGGCTGTACGCCGAACGTGGTTTCGGCGAGGTGACGCTGCGCGACATCGTCGCGGCGGCGGGCGTCAACCTCGCCGCGGTGAACTATCATTTCGGGTCGAAGGACGAACTGATCGCCGAGCTGTTCGTGACGCGCTCGATCGTCACCAATCGCGAGCGCCTCAAGCTGCTGAAGACCGCCGAAGCCGCGGGCGGCGGCAGCGCACCTGTCGAAGAGATCCTGCGGGCGCTGATCGGCCCGTCGCTGCGCGGCTGCCTCGGCCCCGAAAGCGAGCGCTCGGATTCGGCGCGCTTCATGATCCGCGCCTCGATCGAAACCATCGCGCCGATCCGCAAGATCAAGAACCGCGAGATCGATCACTTACGCAAGTTCGCCGCGGCGCTGCGCCGCGCCCTGCCCGGCCGCGCGGACGAAGATATCTATTGGGGCCTGCATTTCACGCTGGCGATGGCGCAACAAACCGTCCGCGACAGCGAACGCCTGCTCCGCCTGTCGGAGGGCCGCTGCGACCTCGACGACGTCGACGGCGTGATCGACCGCGTCGTCAGCGTCGCGGCGCTGGCGCTGACGGCGGGTGCTGCGGTGGACGAGAAGCAGGCGGCGCGGCGGGGACGTTAGCGGGAGGAGTCCGATCGCCACGCCAATTGACTCTGCGCCAGACGCGCGAGCGCTTGATTGGGGCGATACGGCGCTGCCACTGGCACTGCGTCCTCATCCTGAGGAGCCCGGCGAAGCCGGGCGTCTTGAAGGATGGGGCCACGCGGTGCCCATCGCACATGGTTCGAGACGGCGCTACGCGCCTCCTCACCATGAGGTTGTGCGTGTGGCAACTCCGGCTGAAGAGAAATCAGAGCCGCTGCGCGCGCCTTGCTCTCCGCCGTCATCGCTCGCGAAAGCGGGCGACCCAGTATCCCAGTGAGTCAGTGTTGAAGCGCTTCACACCAGCCGCGGGTGCACTGCAATACTGGATCCCCCGCATGCGCGGAGGATGACGGTTGGTGATGGAGCGGGCGTCGTGCCCCATTTTTGGCAACAGTCGACGACTTCGGCCTCGCCGCCCCCTCACCACGCCGGGATATACGTCCCCTTGAACCGCGTCTCGACGAACTGCTTCACCGGGTCGGAGTGATAGGCCTCGATCAGTTGCTTGACCCAGGGCTTGTCCTTGTCTTCCTCGCGGACCGCGATGATGTTCACCCACGGGCCTTCAACTTCCTCGCGGCCGATGGCGTCCTTGGCCGGGTTGAGGCCGGCCTGGACCGCGTAGTTGTTGTTGATCGAGACCAGATCGACGTCCTGCAGCGAGCGCGGCAATTGCGCGGCGTCGAGTTCGACGAATTTCAGCTTCTTCGGATTGTCGATGATGTCGGCGACGCTGGCGGTGGCGCCCGCGCCGTCCTTCAGCTTGATGATGCCGTGCAGTGCCAGGATCAACAGGCCGCGCGCGCCGTTCGACGGATCGTTGGCGATCGCCACGGTGGCGCCCTGCGGCAGGTCGGCGAGCGTCTTGTATTTGACTGAGTACACGCCCTGCGGCGACGCGATCGTATTGGCAACCTTGACGATCTTCCAATTGGTCTTGGAGACCTGGTTCTTCAGGTAAGGCTCGTGCTGGAACGAGTTCGCCTCGAGCTCCTTCTGCGCCAGCGCCTGGTTCGGCACCACGTAGTCGGTGAACTCGATCGGCTTGACGTCGAGCCCGCGCTCGGCCGCGACCTTCTTCACCACGTCGAGGATCTCGGCATGCGGACCGGCGGTGACGCCGACCCGGATGGTTTCGGCATGGGCGGCGCCGGCGAAAGCCAGCGCGATGAGCGAGACGGCAAGACGGCGCATCGACAAACTCCTTGTTACTTCGAAACGGAAATCAGGACCGGCGACTGCGGCGATCGAGCTTGCGTGCCAGCGTGTCGCCGAGCGTCTGCACGCCCTGCACCAGCGCGATCAGCACCAGCACCACCGTCAGCATCACCTCGGGCATGAAGCGCTGATAGCCGTAGCGGATGCCAAGGTCGCCGAGCCCGCCGCCGCCGACCGCGCCGACCATCGCCGAATAGCCGAGCAGGCTGACCAGCGTCAGCGTCAGCGCCATGATCACCGCCGGCATCGCCTCGGGCAGCAGCACCTTGCGGACGATCTGCAGCGGGCTGGCGCCGAACGCACGCGCGGCTTCGATCAGGCCGTGATCGACTTCGCGGATCGCCGCCTCGATGACGCGGGCGATGAACGGAATCGCTGCGATGGTCAGCGGCACGGTCGCCGCCGCGGTACCGATCGAAGTGCCGACCAGCAGCCGCGTCAACGGCACGATCGCGACCACGAGGATGATGAAGGGCGTCGAGCGGGTGGCGTTGACGATGACGCCGATGATGCGGTTGGCGACCGGCGCGGCGAACAATTCACCGGCGCGGCTGGTAGCCAGGAAGACGCCGAGCGGCAGGCCGATCAGCGTGCCGAACAGGCCGGACAGCCCGACCATCGCCAGCGTGTCGAGCAGCGACGACCAGATCATGCGAATGAGTTCAGGCGACATAGCCGAGTTGCTCCACCAGATTGTTGCCGGCCGACAATTGCGCGATCACCTGGCGCAGTACGTCTGGCGCGGCGGCGAGCGACACGATCAGGGTGCCGAACGGATGGCCGGCGATCATCTCGACCTGGCCGGACAGAATGTTGAGATCGACGCCTAAGTCGCGCGACACCCGCGACAGCAGCGGCTGGTTGGCGTCGCTGCCCTTGAAGGTGATGCGCAGCACCGCACTTCCGCCGGGCGGCTGGGTCGGCTGCAGCTTCTCCAGCAGCCAGTCCGGCGCGCCGCTGCCGGTGACGGACGAGACGAACCGCCGCGTTACTTCATGGCGCGGCGTGGCGAACACGTCGAAGGTCGCGCCGTCCTCGACGATGCGGCCGCCCTCGATCACCGCGACGCGATCGGCCAGCGCCTTCACCACCGCCATCTCGTGGGTGATGAACAGGATGGTGAGATGCAGATCGCGGTTGATCTGCTTCAAGAGCTCGAGAATCTGATCGGTGGTTTCCGGATCGAGCGCCGAAGTGGCTTCGTCCGACAGCAGCACCGAGGGCTCGGTGGCGAGCGCGCGGGCGATGCCGACGCGCTGCTTCTGGCCACCGGACAGCTCGGCCGGATAGCGGTCGCGCTTATCGGCCAGCCCGACCATATCGAGCAGCGGCAGCACGCGCTTTTCGATCTCGGCCTTGGGCGTGCCGGCGATCTCCAGCGGCAATGCGACGTTGCCGAACGCCGTGCGCGACGACAGCAGATTGAAATGCTGAAACACCATGCCGATCGAACGCCGCGCGCCGCGCAGGTCGCGTTCGCTCAGCGCGGTGATCTCGACGCCGTTGACGACGACGCGTCCGCTCGACGGTTTGTCGAGCCCGTTGATCAGCCGGATCAGCGTCGACTTGCCGGCGCCGCTACGGCCGATCACGCCGAGGATCGATCCCTTCGGCACGCTGAGGCTGATGTCGTCGAGCGCCACCACCTCGGCGCTGCTGTTGCGGGCCGCATACACCTTGCGGACGCGGTCGATCAGGATGCCCGTAGCGGCTGTCGGACTGGAGACCGGACGGTCTTCCGCGGGCGGTTGCCAGGGGGCATTCATAACAGGCTTGCTCATCGATCCAGGATGCCGTCACCGGGACGGCGCTGTCCATCGGGTACCGTCCCTGCCGCTGCACCGCAATGCACGGAGAATAAAAACAACGTCTGGAGCGATCCGACGGCGCCTCGCGGGACACTCCCGCCCCCGATCGCTGCGGTTGGAGAATAATTTTCCAGTACAAGCGAACGGCGATTCAGATCCCGCCGCCGTTCTCGAACGAGTCCGCGACCGGCTTGGCCTGAGTGACGACGGTGCCGGGCGGCACGCTACGGGTCAGCCAGACGCCGCCGCCGACCTGGGAGCCCTGCCCGATCGTGACGCGGCCCAGCACGGTCGCGCCGGCATAGATCACCACGTCGTCCTCGATGATCGGATGGCGGTCGCCGCCCTTCACGATCCGGCCGTGCTCGTTGGTCTCGAACCGCTTGGCGCCGAGCGTCACCGCTTGATACAGCCGCACGCGCTTGCCGATCCGTGCGGTCTCGCCGATCACCACGCCGGTGCCGTGGTCGATGAAGAAGCTCTCGCCGATGGTGGCGCCGGGATGGATGTCGATGCCGGTCTGCGCATGCGCGATCTCGGCGACGATCCGCGCCAGCATCGGCACCCCGAGCACATACAGCTGGTGCGCGATGCGATGCCGGATCATGGCGGCGACGCCGGGATAGCAGAACACCACCTCGTCCAGGCTCTTGGCTGCCGGATCACCATCGAACGCCGCGCGGATGTCGCTGTCGAGCAGTGCGCGGATGCGCGGCAGACCGTGAGCGAAATCCGTCGTGATGGTCAGCGCCTGCTGCTCGATTTCGCCGGGCTTGGCGGCGCCGTCGAGATCGGCAAGGTGCAGCTCGCGGCCGACCTCGCGCTGCAGCCGCGTCAGCGCCTGCTCGATGGTGTCGGCGACGTAGATGTCGAGCCCATCCTCCGATAGCCCCGCCGGCCCGAAGTGCCGCGGATACAGCGCCGACACCAGGCCGTCGACGAGCCCGGCAACCGCCTCGCGCGACGGCAGATCCGGCAGCGGCCGGCCCCGATAACGTCGGCGCTGCGAGACGGCGCGCAGCCCGGCCAGTTCGGCGACGATCGCGCCGAGATCCGATGCTGGTTCTGAGACGATACGGGGCTCGGCGGATTGCGGCATGCGGGAGACTCCGACTTGTTAGCTTCAAAGCGTCGAGCGACAACCTCTCCCCGTCATTGCGAGCGAAGCGAAGCAATCCAGCGTCGTGCATGGCGCTGGATTGCTTCGTCGCGGAGCCTGTGCCCGGACGGCGCAAGGCGCCGATCCGGGTGCTCCTCGCAATGACGCGTTGATAGTTATGTTACTAACTTGACCTTCATCCTCGCTTCACGCCCCGCCCGCTCTGCAGACGCCGCAGCGCGTCGACCAATGCGTCGATGTCGTCATGCGTGTTGTAGAGCGCGAGCGACGGGCGCACCGTGGTTTCGACACCGAAGCGGCGCAGGATCGGCTGGGCGCAATGATGGCCGGCGCGCACCGCGATGCCTTCGCGATCGAGCGCCTTGCCGACGTCCTCGCTGCGGCAACCATCGAGCACGAACGACATGATGCCGGCTTTCTCGCGTGCGGTGCCGATCAGCTTCAGGCCGGGCACCGTCAGCAGCCGCTCGGTGCCATAAAGGAGTAGTTCGTGCTCGTGCGCCGCGATGTTGGCCATGCCGATGCGGCTCAGATAATCGATCGCGGCGCCGAGCCCGACGGCGTCGGCGATGTTGCCGGTGCCGGCCTCGAAGCGGTCCGGCGGCCCCTGGAAGATGGTCTTCTCGAAGGTGACGTCGGCGATCATATTGCCGCCGCCCTGCCAGGGCGGCATCGCTTCCAGCACGTCGGCCTTGCCGTACAGCACGCCGATGCCGGTCGGCGCGAACATCTTGTGGCCGGAGAAGGCGTAGAAATCGACGTCCAGCGCCTGCACGTCGACCGGCAGGTGGCAGATGCCCTGCGCACCGTCGACCAGCACCCTGGCGCCGTGGCGATGCGCCAGCGCGGTCATCTCGGCAACCGGCGTCACCGTGCCGAGCGCGTTCGACACCTGCGTGAACGCAACGATCTTCGTCTTCGGCCCGAGCAGCTTCTCGTACTCGTCCAGCAAAATCTGACCATGATCGTCGACCGGCGCGACGCGCAGCCGCGCGCCTTTCTCGGCCGCGAGTTGCTGCCATGGCACGATGTTGGCGTGGTGCTCGAGATGCGACACCACGATCTCGTCGCCCTCGCCGATATTCCGCCGGCCCCAGGCCTGCGCCACCAGATTGATCGCCTCGGTGGCGCCGCGCACGAACACCACGTCCTTCACCGACGGCGCATTGATGAACGCGCGGACCTTGTCGCGCGCCGCCTCGTAGACGTCGGTCGCGCGCGCCGCCAGCGTATGCGCGGCGCGGTGGATGTTGGAATTCTCGTGCTTGTAGAAGTGCGCCAGCCGGTCGATCACGCATTGCGGCTTCTGCGTCGTGGCGCCGTTGTCGAGCCAGACCAGCGGGCGGCCGTTGACGGTCTCCTGCAGGATCGGGAAATCGCGTTTGAATACGTTCGCGTCGAACGGCCGCGTGCCGGACAGATCGAGCACGTGCACCTCGGTGCGGTGCTGCGAGGCCAGCCCGGCGAGATCGAACGTCTCCGCGCGCGGAGCCGGCGACGGCGGCGCGGCGGGTGTCGCCCGCGCCAGAGGATTGTCGGCGAGGAAGTACAGCGGCGCCGAGGCCGCGGCCGCGCTCGCGCCGAACGGACCTGCGCCGGCCCCCTCGGGCGGCACGAAGCTGCGCAAATCCCCGAGCCGACCCGGCAGCGCCGCCAGATCCGTCTCGCGCGCGAACACAGGTTCGATTACCGGCGCGGAGGCCGGCGGCGGAGCGACCGGCGTCGCCGCCAGTGGCACCGTCAGGTCGAGCGGCGCGATGGGAGAGCGTGGGCTCGCGGCTTCCGGCGCAAGCTTCGGATCGAGCGCGAACCCGGGCGCCGATGGCCGCGCCGCGCCGATCGTCGGGATCGGCGACGCCGAGCCCGGATTATGGTTCGGCTTGAGCGACGGCGTCAGCGGCGGCGTGCCGGGGATCGCATTCAGCAGAGGTTCGGCGGCGAACAGCGGCGCCGAGCCGAGCGCTGCGCCCGGCGCTGGCACGGCGCCGTTCGGCAGCGCCGAGAACAACGCATTCGCCAGCCGCGCGATAGCGTCGACATCCGGCGCGCCGAGCGGCGCGGACGCGGGATGCAGCACCGCAGGCTCAGGCGTACTCATGATACGTCCCGACCTCGACGTCATCGAGCACGCCGAGCGCATCCTCGGTCAGCACCGCCAGCGAGCAGTACAGCGAGATCAGATAGGACGCGATCGCCTTGCGATTGATGCCCATGAAGCGCACCGACAGGCTCGGCGCCACTTCGCCCGGCACGCCGGGCTGGAACAGGCCGACCACGCCCTGCTTCTTCTCGCCGGTGCGCAGCAGCAGGATCTTGGTGCGGCCCTGCTCATCGACCGGCACCTTGTCGGACGGCACCAGCGGCAGCCCGCGCCAGGTCAGGAACGGCGAGCCGAACAGATTGAGCGTCGGCGGCGGCACGCCGCGCCGGGTGCATTCGCGGCCGAACGCGGCGATCGCGCGCGGGTGCGCCAAGAAGAATGCCGGCTCCTTCCACACCTTGGTGATCAGCTCGTCGAGATCGTCCGGCGTCGGCGGCCCCCTGCGGGTCGAGATCCGCTGCGACGGCGCGGTGTTGGCGAGCAGCCCGTATTCGGCATTGTTGATCAGCTCGCTCTCCTGCCGCTCCTTGACCTTCTCGATCAGCAGCCGCAACTGTTCCTGAATCTGATCGAACGGATGGCTGTAGAGGTCGGACACGCGGGTTTGCACGTCGAGCACGGTGGTCACGGCGTTGAGGAAGTATTCGCGCGGCTGCTCCTCGTAATCGACGAAGGTCTCCGGCAGATCCGCATCGCGATCACGCCGCGGACTGCACTCGACATCGAACGAGGGTGACGCGGTCGCGCCGCGGGTCTCCTTGACGCGGTTCAGGCGAAAGATACCAGCCTCGACCGGTGTCCAGTGCAGCAGCGGCACCAGCCAGCGCGGCGAGATACCGCCCCATTGCGCCCGAGTCTTGGTAGCGTTGGCAAGCTGCCGCGCAGCGCCTTCCGCGAGTGTCCTGCGGATTTCGGTATCATCAGCCATCTGATCTCTTCCCCTGCACGCGCATCGCCGTTGACGCGCGCCGTTCAACTGGAACTAACAACCGGGATAAGAGAAGATTTGCACCGAGTCCACGCCGGGGACGTTCGATTATTCCGGCGCGATGGAGAATAGCATTCTACTAACAACAGCAATAAACTCCTCGATGCTAATCGCAGCCGTGCGGTCAGCACCGCATTCTCCCGACGCGCCACGCAGGAGAACGAGGTGCTAAGCGGGTGCTTCATCATTCTTTCGGTGCATAGGAATGATCTACTCTGGTCCCACAGGCGCTTCGGTGCGCCGCCGCGGAAGACCGGCGAGTGTCAGCCCGTCAGGATGTGAAGGGTAATAGCAGACCAGCGGATCATCGCGAACGCTATCAGCGCGTGCGCCGCATCTCGTCGCGCCGCATCGGCATCGCATCGACCTTGGCGAACAGAACCTCCGCCGACAGAGGCTTGTCCGAGGAGAGCGCGGTGTGGCCGTCCTTGCCGATCAGGAACACCTGAAATCGCTTGCCATCGGCGGACAGCCGCGACCGGATCTGACGCGCGCGGTCGCTATCGCCGACCGCCTCGCGCAGAACGATCCCGCGTTCGGACATGCCGGCGGCGGCCGCCTGATAAATCTGGCGCTGCTGCTCTACGGCGGCGTTGCCGGCGGGCGCGACGACGACGATGACGCGGTTTTTCCACCGCAATTCGTCGAGCGGCGACGCCTGGCTGTGGCCGGTCATCAGCATCATCCCCGTCACCAGTCCCGTCGCGAGCTTTCGGACGTGCATCATGTTCCTCGGCTTGTTTGCCGCCCCTCCGGTAACGTCGGACGCGATCGAATGATCCAGCCAGTCCGAGAGCCGTCGTCCGGATTTCGGCAGCAGCCTCGTTGCCAATGCTCGGAGCGCTGCCTAGACTCTGGCCATGAGCTCGATGACATTTGCCCCGCATGACCCGGCGTAGCGGCAGCGCGGATCTGCCGCTGCATGGCGGCCGCGTCCCGCAATGGCTGGCGGACCGCATGTCGGCGCTCGGCGCCATTGTCTGTCAGGCGATCGTGCATCATTACGGCCGCGAGGAATTGCTCGCCCGCCTCGCCCACCCGTTCTGGTTTCAGGCATTCGGCAGCGTGATGGGGATGGACTGGCACTCGTCGGGCATCACCACGAGCGTGATCGGTGCGTTGAAGCGCGGGCTTGCGCCGCTCGGCAACGAGCTCGGCGTTCATGTCTGCGGCGGTCGCGGGCGGCATTCGCGGCGCACGCCGGACGAACTGATGGCGCTGGGACAGCGCGTCGGTTTCGACGGCGCGGCCCTGACCCGCGCCAGCCGGCTGGTCGCCAAGGTCGACAGCGCCGCCGTGCAGGACGGCTTCGACCTGTATCTGCACGGCTTCTTCGTCACCGACGACGGACAGTGGACCGTTGTGCAGCAGGGCATGAACGAGACCAAGCGGCAGGCGCGCCGCTACCACTGGCATTCGGAAAACCTCGCGAGCTTCGTCGAAGCGCCGCACGCCGCGATCGACGGACCGACGCAGGGCCAGATCGTCAACCTCACCGACAGGCGCGCGGCGCCGTCGCGCGAGGCTCAGCTCGAATTGCTGGCCGACCTCGGCCCCGACGGCGTTGTCCGGACCTATCTGGATGCGACCGCAGAGCCTCCCGCACAAGCCATGCTGCCGCATCTGATCATGCCGGCACATCACGATGTCCGCTCGGCAGACGTCTTCACACGCCGGCTGCACGGCACCCTCGCCGCCGCGGCCGATCGCGGCCCGATCGACTTTCCAGACCTGCTGCTCACGCCCGGCGTCGGCGCCCGCACCGTTCAATCGCTGGCGATGGTCGCCGAGGTCGTGCACGGCGCGCCGTATCGGTTCGCCGATCCAGCCCGCTTCTCGCTAGCGCATGGCGGCAAGGACCGCCATCCGTATCCGGTCCCGATCAAGGTCTACGACGAGACGATCCGCGTGCTGAAGTCCGCGGTGCAGAACGCCAGGCTCGGGCGCGACGAGGAGCTGCAGACCATCCGGCGACTCGACGAGCAGGCGCGCCGCCTGGAGCGCACCGCGAGCGGGCCGTCATTCGAGGACTACGTCGGCGGCGAGCGCAAGGCCTCGCCGGCACTCGGCGGCCGCTCGGTGTTCGGCTGGGAAGCCGACCTCGTCGGCGTTGCGAGCGCGCCAGCCAAATGACCCGCGCGCCTGCGACTGAGCTGTTCAAGATCGAGGGCGAGAGCGCGTTGCCGTTATCGGCGATCTGGATGAAGCCTGACGACGCACGGGCCTGCCTGGTGCTTGCGCATGGCGCCGGCGCGGGCATGACGCATGCGTTCATGGAGCACGTCGCAACCGGACTCGCCGCGCACGGCGTGGCGACGCTGCGCTTCCAGTTTCCCTACATGGAGAAAGGCAGCAAGCGCCCGGATTCCCCCGCCGTCGCACACACGGCGATCCGCGACGCGGTAGCCGAGGCGCGCAGGCGCTGCGGCAACCTTCCGCTGCTGGCCGGCGGCAAATCCTTCGGCGGCCGGATGACCTCGCAGGCGCAAGCGCTGGCACCGCTGGACGGCGTGCGCGGCCTCGTCTTCCTCGGCTTCCCGCTGCATCCGGCCGGAAAGCCCGCGATCACCCGTGCCGAGCACCTCGCCGACATTCGCGTGCCGATGCTGTTCGTCCAGGGGACGCGCGACAAACTCGCCGAGCCGGATCTGCTCGGCCCCGTGATCCACCAACTCGGCAAAACCGCCACCCTGCACCCGGTCGCCGACGCCGATCACGCCTTCCACGTCCCAGCCCGCACCGGCCGGCGGGACGGCGATGTGACCAGCAAGATTTGTGGGGCGGTGGCGGGGTGGGTCGAGCGCACAATCGGCGCGATTTTTGATCTTTAGCCGTTGATACCGCCCATAGACCCTATCTTAAAGAAGGTTGCGAGCTCAAATTATTCTATTGTAGGCTGATTCATTCTCAATGTTATTTGAGGGGCACGGAAGTGGAAGGCAACCTAGCGAGTATTAAGGTGAAGCTGGGCAACGTGGAAATCGAATATCAAGGCGCCTCCGAATTCTTGCAGGCTGATCTGATTCGAATACTGAAAGAGCTACTAGAACTTCAGAAAGAGTTTCCCGCTGTCGAAGCCACAGCCTCACCAGCAAATCCAACCATTGATCAATTGGGCAAGAAAAACAACGAGACGCGGGTTGTTCACGATCATTCCACAAGCACGATCGCTACCATCTTAGCTGTCAGCTCGGGACCAGAACTCGTAAAGGCCGCCGCCGCCCATATTCATTTTTCGAAAGCTGGGAAAACGTTCTCCCGACAAGAACTTATCGATGCAATGCGCTCCGCACCAGCGTATTTCAAAGAGACTTTTATCAATAACTTGAGCTCAAGCCTGAAGCGGCTAACGAAAGACGACGTATTGCGCGTCGTCGGCAATGACTCGTTTTCGTTATCAGCTAAAGCCATCGCAGAGATAGAGCCCAAACTTGCTTAAAGCACCTGAACTGAAAAATTGGCTGCACCGTGATCTGACAAGAAAAGATAAGGTGCTTCTCGTATTAGCATCAGATGATACAAACTGGCAGGTCGCGGAGATCAGGGCTCGGGCCCTCGATGCTGGATTGAGGGATATCGTTAATTGGAACGTGTCCCAGATACTTGGAACGACCAAAGGACTTGCTATCGCGACACCAAAGGGATGGGAGTTGACGGATGCCGGGAAGCAACACTTAAGGACGCTGGGCGTTTCAAGCATCAGTCCCGCAGCAGTGCTGATAGCTACCGATCTACGCAATCTCCTCTCACGCGTAAAAGATAGTGATACGCGGGCCTTCGTGCAAGAAGCGGTGCAGTGTTATGAATTTGAGCTATATCGCTCGGCAGTAGTGATGTCGTGGCTTGCTGCGGTACATGTACTAAAGGCGGTCGTTCAAGCCCAATATCTGACTGCCTTCAATACTGAAGCGTCGAGGATTGACCAGAAGTGGAAACCAGCCAAGACGACTGATGACCTTGGACGAATGCAAGAAACGGAATTCCTAGACCGGATCGCGGCCATTTCCGTTATCGGCAAGAACGTCAAAGACGAACTGCAAAAGTGCCTAAAATTACGCAATGGTTGCGGTCACCCCAATAGTTTGAAGATTTCAACGAACACCGTCGCGAGCCACATCGAAATTCTAATTTTGAACGTTTTCACCCCGTTCGCTCGATAGCCGTATGCTCTTCGAATTGTGCACTTACCCCCACCTCTCTGCATTCTCCCGATTCAGATCGGTCTTCGCAGTCGCAATCCGATCCTGCAGGCTCATGGTCATATTTTCCGGCGGCTCTCGGAAGCCTTGAGAGCTTCAATCAGGTCGGGTTGGACTATGAGGATGCGGCGAATCACGCTTATTCGAAATCACGCCCGCACTAAACGGACGTAGAGCGCGGGCGTGGTTTGGGCGGCTTCGCCTACACTTCCCGGCATTTCCACGGCTCGCTCATCTCGGGGCATCCCGAGGAACGGCGCCATGTTGGCGAAGAATTCAGTGGTCCCACTGCGGCCCACGGCAGGCTCACGGGTCGGTTAAGCAATTGTGACGTATAATTTTTGCAATGGCCTGGTGGAGCGGGTGAAGGGAATCGAACCCTCGTATTCAGCTTGGAAGGCTGCTGCTCTACCATTGAGCTACACCCGCGTCGGGCGTTGCCTAACATGCCCGCGGGCTCGCCTCAACACCCTGTGGGGCCGCAGGCGGGGATGATGGCGAGCGGGTGCGCCCGCCGCCGCCTTGGCAAGGCCGGCCGCGCCTTCCTGGAGCAGCTGTCGCCGTCCTTCAAGGGCCAACGGCCCGTGCACGGTGCGGCCGGGGGCCCTCCGATCGTGGTCGGCGCAGGCGCAGTGCCTGGGGCTCCCTCACCCCCGCCCTCTCCCGCAAGCGGGAGAGGGAGCCTGCCGTGCTCGGCGTCCGACGTCGGTTGTCCCCGCAGCCGGGCCTGCGGCTGCCCGTCGGACACCCCGCCCGTCGCACCGGCGCGTGCCTGCCTCCGCCGCCATCGCGCAATTGGAACAGAACGGGCGCGTTCCAGTTGTGGGGCAAACACCCTACCACCGGAGGCGACGATGGGCTTTTTCAGCAAGGACATTCAGACGATGGACGACATGCTGCTGCATGGTCTCCGCGACATCTATTATGCCGAGCAGCAGATCACCAAGGCGCTGCCGACGATGATCGAGCAGGCGACCAACCGGGACCTCGCCGCCGGCCTCAAGGCGCATCTGGAAGAGACCGAGAAGCAGATCGAGCGGCTCGATCAGGTGTTCAAGAAGCTCGGCGAGAAGCCCTCCGGCATCGACTGCCCGGCGATCGACGGGCTGATCAAGGAAGCCAACGAGACCGCCAGCGAAATCGCCGACAAGACCGTGCTCGACGCCGCGATCATCGCCAATGCGCAGGCGGTCGAGCACTACGAGATCGCCCGCTACGGCACGCTGATCGCCTGGGCCGAGGAACTGGGGCACGACGACATCGTGCGCTTCCTCACCACCAATCTGAACGAAGAAAAAGCGGCCAACACCAAGCTCAACACCGTGGCGCTCCGGAAGGGCGTCAATCGCAAGGCCGCAAGCTGAGGATATCCGCCATGAAACGTACCATGATCGCACTGGGCTGCTGCCTGCTGATGGCAACGCCCGTGCTGGCGCAATCGGTCGGCGAGAAGACCGGCGTGAATTCCGTCCTCGGCGTCGCGCCGACCACCGCCGACTTCGTCAGGCAGGCGGCGATCAGCGACATGTTCGAGATCCAGTCGAGCAAGCTGGCCGAGCAGAAGGGCGACACTGCCACCAAGGCGTTCGCCAAGGAGATGGTCGCCGACCACACCAAGACCAGCACCGAACTGAAGTCGCTGATCTCCGCCGGCAAGGTGAAGGCGGAATTGCCGACCCAGCTCGATGATGCGCATCGCAGCAAGCTGGACAAGCTGACCAGCGCCAGCGGCGCGGACTTCAACGAGACCTATGTGGAGCAGCAGATCTCGGCCCATAAGGACGCGGTGTCGCTGTTCGATCGCTACGCCCGCGGCGGCGAGAGCGCCGAGCTGAAGACCTGGGCCGGCAAGACGCTGCCGGCGCTCAAGCATCATCTCGACATGGCACAGACCCTCGACAAGCAGCGGTCGAACACGACCTCGCAGTCGACCAAACCCGGCAAATAATCCCCTCCCGCCAAACTGGGCCCGGGCGCGCAAGCGTCCGGGCCTTTTTTCGTTGTGCGGGACGCGGCCGAGCCGGACAGCTCCGGAACCGAAATCGAAATACGGCATTATCGCGTCTGCAGGCGGGGAAGTTTCTCAATGATAACAGACCGATCGAGTTCAATCGGGGTTGGGCCGAGGGCCGAGCTTCGTGATTGCGCCTGCGCGCCAACGCTGAAGGACCCGCGATGACCGACACGGATACGCTCGACCCGCCGCCCGCGACCACCGAAGCGCCCGCACAGCCTGAAGCTGCGCCGAAGCCGGAGCCGGGCTATCATGTGGTGACCGACAACAGCACCGTGCGCGAAGGCCTCCCCTTCCCGCTCGGCGCCTGCTGGGACGGCGAAGGCACCAACTTCGCGCTGTTCTCCGCCAACGCCACCAAGGTCGAGGTCTGCCTGTTCGACGGCGATACCGAGCGCCGGATCGAACTGCCCGAATACACCGACGAAGTCTTTCACGGCTACATACCGGATGTCGGCCCGGGCACCTTCTACGGCTACCGCGTCCACGGTCCCTACGAGCCCGAGAACGGCCACCGCTTCAATCCCAACAAGCTGCTGCTCGACCCCTATGCGCGCGCCCACGCCGGCGAGCTGAAATGGGATCCGGCCGTGTTCGGCTATCAGATGGAAAGCGGCGACGACACCACGTTCGACGAACGCGACAGCGCCCGCTTCGTGCCGAAATGCGTCGTCGTCGATCCGGACTTCGACTGGCGCGGCGAGCCCGGGCGCAAATTCGTGCCGTGGGATCAGACCATCGTGTACGAGACCCACGTCAAGGGCTTCACCAAGCTTCACCCGGGCGTCCCCGAGGATCTTCGCGGCACCTATGCGGGCTTCGGCTCGCAGGCCGTGGTCGATTACATCGCCTCGCTCGGCATCACCGCCGTCGAGTTGCTGCCTATCCACACCTTCGTCAACGACAGCTATCTGCTCGAAAAGAATCTGGTGAACTACTGGGGCTACAACACCATCGGCTTCTTCGCGCCCGACCCGCGCTACGCCGCCGACGTGCCGAACTCGCTGCGCGAGTTCAAGGAGATGGTGTCCAAGCTGCACGACGCCGGCCTCGCCGTGATCCTCGACGTGGTCTACAACCACACCGCCGAGGGCAACGAACTCGGCCCGACGCTGTCGTTCAAGGGCATCGACAACGCCAACTACTACCGGCTGCTGCCCGACCAGAAGCGCTACTACATCAACGACACCGGCACCGGCAACACCGTCAACCTGTCGCACCCGCGCGTGATCCAGATGGTGACCGACTCGCTGCGCTATTGGGCCGGCGAGATGCATATCGACGGCTTCCGGTTCGACCTCGGCACCATCCTGGCGCGCGAAACCCACGGCTTCGACGAACAGAGCGGCTTCCTCAAGGCCGTCAATCAGGACCCGCTGCTGAGTTCGGTGAAGCTGATCGCCGAGCCCTGGGATTGCGGCCCCGGCGGCTATCAGGTCGGCGGCTTTCCGCCGGGTTGGGCGGAATGGAACGACAAGTTCCGCGATACGCTGCGCGACTATTGGCGCAGCGAGGCCAGCGCCGCGGCACTGGCCCCTCGCCTGTCCGGTTCCGGCGACATGTTCAATCGCCAGGGCCGGCGCGCGTGGTCGAGCGTCAACTTCGTCACCGCACATGACGGCTTCACGCTGAACGACTGGGCCAGCTACAACGAGAAGCACAACGCCGAAAACGGCGAGGACGGCAAGGACGGCCACTCGGACAACCGCTCGTGGAACTGCGGCGCCGAAGGTCCGACCGACGATGCCGACATCATCGCGCTGCGCGAGCGCCAGAAGCGCAACATGCTGACGACGCTGCTGCTGGCGCAAGGAACCCCGATGATGCTGGCGGGCGACGAATTCGGCCGCACGCAGAAAGGCAACAACAACGCCTACTGCCAGGACAACGAGATCTCCTGGGTGCATTGGGATCACGACGACGCGGCGCGCGAGCTGTTGAACTTTACCAAGCGGCTGATCGCGCTCCGGCGCGACTGCCCGACGCTGCGGCGCAGCCGCTTTCTGCAAGGGCAGTACGACGAAGAACTCGGCATCTGCGACGTCACCTGGATCAACGCCAATGGCGGCCCGATGCAGGACGAGCACTGGCAGGACGGCAACGTCAAATGCTTCGGCATGCTGCTCGATGGCCGCGCCAGGAAGACCGGCATCCGACGGGCCGCGGAGGACGACACGGTGCTGTTGATCACCAACAGTTTCGACGGGCTGGTCGAGTTCACTCTGCCCGAAGTTCCGCACGGCTCGAAATGGTCGCTGGTGATCGATACCAACATTCCGAATGCCGAAGAGAGTGAGGTTTTCGACTGCGGGGCGGCCTATCAGGTCACGGCGCGGTCGGCCCTGCTGTTCAAGCTGATCACTTGACGATCGCGGTTTGCCGCTAATTTGCGCAGGTGTTCAGTCGGTTACGGCGGAACCGACTGAGCGTCTGGTCATTGAAGCACGACAAATTCAATGACCGTGAAATTGGAGACTGCGGGTGAAGATTCGAGCGGGCTACAACATCGTCTTCCAGTGCTTCCAGGAAACTCCGATGAACCTGCTGCTGAGCGTTCGTCCGGAGCGGATGCCGGATGTGATCGGCGAGCACACCATCAGGTTCTCGCCGGAGGTTGCCGCACGCGACTTCATCGACATGTTCGGCAATATCTGCACGCGGATCGTCGTGCCGCCCGGGCAGATCGAAATCAGCAACGACTTTCTGATTTCGGACTCCGGCCTGCCCGACGAGGCGGCCCCCGGTGCCCGTCAGCTGACGGTCGCCGAGCTGCCCGACGAGGTTCTGGTCTATCTGCTCGGCAGCCGCTATTGCGACACCGACAAGCTGTCGAACCTCGCATGGTCGCTGTTCGGCGGCATCACCTCGGGCTGGGAGCGCGTGCAGGCGATCGTCGACTACACGCACAACCAGATCGAATTCGGCTATCACTACGCCCGCAACGACCGCACCGCCGCCGAAGGCCATGCCGAGCGGATCGGCGTGTGCCGCGACTTCGCGCACCTCGCCGTCACGCTGTGCCGCTGCATGAACATCCCGGCGCGCTACTGCACCGGCTATCTCGGTGACATCGGCGTGCCGATCGACCCGGCGCCGATGGACTTCTCGGCGTGGTTCGAGGTTTATCTCGACGGCCGCTGGTACACGTTCGATGCGCGGCACAATCATCCGCGGATCGGCCGCATCGTCATGGCCCGCGGCCGCGACGCCGCCGACGTGGCGATCTCGACGTCGTTCGGCACCGCACAGCTGGTGAAGTTCGAGGTCACGACCTACGAAGTCAACGAAGAGGCCGCCGGCCAGCAGCAAGCACTCATGCAGCAGATGCCGATGCAGCAGGTGGCGTGATCCGAAAGAGCCTTTTGAATCCGTCATTGCGAGCGCAGCGAAGCAATCCAGCCCACGGCCCACAGCGCTGGATTGCTTCGTCGCTTTGCTCCTCGCAATGACGTGAAGGCTGAGGCCATCCTCGCAATGACCGGACGGCGGGCGCTAAGCCGCCCGCACGGTGCCGAGGAATTTCGCGACCTCCACCTTCAAGCGTCCGCTGTCGCCGGACAGCGACTTCGCCGCGTCCAGCACTTGCGACGACGCCGATCCGGTTTCGGTGGCGCCGCGCTGCACGTCGGTGATGTTCGCCGACACCTGCTGGGTGCCTTGCGCGGCCTGCTGGACGTTGCGCGAGATCTCCTGGGTCGCGGCGCCCTGCTCTTCCACCGCAGCCGCGATCGTCGACGAGATCTCGGACATCCGCCCGATGGTCTCACCGATCTGCTTGATCGCCGTCACCGACTGATCGGTCGCGCTCTGGATGCCGCCGATCTGCTGGCTGATTTCGCCGGTCGCCTTGGCGGTCTGCTCGGCCAGTGCCTTGACCTCGGCGGCGACCACCGCAAACCCGCGGCCCGCTTCGCCGGCGCGTGCCGCTTCGATCGTGGCATTGAGCGCCAGCAGATTGGTCTGGCCCGCGATGGTGTTGATCAGTTCCACGACGTCGCCGATCCGCGCCGCCGCCTGGGCGAGGTCTTCGACGCGATCGTTGGTCTGGCGCGCCTGCTCCACGGCTTCCTGAGCAATCCGCGCCGATTCCTGAACCTGCCGGCTGATCTCGTTGACCGACGAACTCATCTCCTCGGTCGCCGACGCCACCGACTGAACGTTGGTGGACGCTTCTTCAGACGCGGATGCCACCAAAGTGGCGAGCGACTGCGAACGTTCCGCCGTGGAGGTCAGCGAGGTGGCGGAGGCTTCGAGTTCTTCCGAAGCCGACGACACGGCGCTCACGATCTCGCCGATCGCGCCCTCGAAATCGTCGGCGATGCGCAGCATGTCCTGCTTGCGCTGCGCCGCGAGTTCGCGGTCGCGCACGATCCTCGCCTCGGTCTCCTCGCGGGCCTTGCGCTCGGCATTGCGCTGGATGATGCCGACCGTCTTGCCGATGTCGCCGACCTCGTCGCCGCGCTCGGCGCCGACGATATCGACGTCGAGCTTGCCGCCCGCGATCTGCCCGAGCGCACCGTTCAGCCGGGTGAGCGGACGCGCGACGCCGAGGAACGAGAACAGCGTCGAGCCGATCAACACCAGAATGATGGTCGCGCCGAATGCCAGCGCCATCCTGCCGGACCACGTGATCTCCGCGGCGGCCTTGGCCTTAGCCTGCTGGGTGGACTGCTGCGCCGTTTCAACGGCGCCGCGCAACAGCGCCGCAGCCTTGTTGGCGAGCGGGATGGTCTGGTCGCGGCTGATGCTGTTCTTGAGCGCATCGGCGACGAACGCATCGGACGTCGTGGTCAGATAGCTCTTCAGCACGCCATCGAGCTCACGAAGGCCGGCTCGGCTCTTGCCGTCCGGCGCCTGCTCAAGAGCCCGCCGCAAGCCATCGGCCACAGCGGACGACTTGCGCTCGATCTTGACCTTGTAGTCCTTGTCCTCCGCGACGAAATACTGCCAGCCGATGGCGCGGACGCCGTCGAAATCGCCATCCGCTTCGTGAAGCGACGCCAGCGCCGCCTGACCACCGAGCACGCCCTCCAGCGCCGCGATCCTGGCGTCCCAATCGGCCGCAATCGCGCTGCGCTTGGCATTGAGGTCCAACACCTTGAGCTGCTGCTCGGCCTGCCGTTCGGCGCCGGCCGCATAGTCGGTCGTCATCTTCTTGATGTCGGTGAACTTGTCCTTCTCGGCCGGGGCGGCGGCCGCGATTGCCGCGTCGAGCAGCTTGGCCTGCGCCAGCCGGGCGACGTTGAACTCGCTGCGGCGCTGTTCGAATTCCTTCAGCGATCGCGCCAACCGAACGCCGCGCACCGCGAGCTGCATGTTGCGCATTTCGGACTCGGCGATCAGCGCGCTTTCGGAGACCTCCGCCTCGCGATCGGCCACGCGCGAGGCTTCGTTCACCCGCGTCTCGGTCATGAGTTGATTGGTGACCATGCCGGCCGCCAGCAAGATGCCGACCAGACCGGCGAGTCCGAGTTTGTTTCCGATGCGGTTGAGTTTAGACACGGGCAGACTCCTGTTCTGCCTCGTGCTTACCGCATGGGTCCTCAAACCCGGTTAATACCCGACTACGTAGAATTACGTGACCGCCGCAACCCCGCCGTGGCGCTGCAGCCGTCGGCGGAGGCTCGCCCGGCCGGATCAGACCGCCGACGACCTTGGCCGACTACCTGCGCTGCAGGCGCGAAATGTCCGTCACCTGCACGGTCACCGATCTTGCCCTGCCGTTACGCATCACCTCGAGTTTGACCTCATTGCCGATGCCGACGTTCTCCAGCGTCGCCGCGAGGTCGGACATGCTGTGAACCTCCTGGCCATTGGCCCCGATGATGACATCCTCGACCATCCCGGTTTCGCTGGCGCCGACCAGACCGGCGCGCGCCGCCGGCGAGTCCGGTAGCGTACGGACCACGACAACGCCATCGATGCCGAGCCGCGCCGCCTCGTTTTCATCGGCCGCGATCACGCCGATGCCGGGCACCGGCACAGTGCCGGTGCGGATCAGCGCGGTCGCAACGCGGTTGACCGAGTCGACCGGGATCGCAAAGCCGATGCCCGCGGACGCGCCCGAGCCGGAAATGATCGCGGTGTTGAGCCCGATCAGACGGCCGGCGCTATCGAGCAACGGCCCGCCCGAATTGCCCGGGTTGATCGCAGCGTCCGTCTGGATCACGCCGCTGACTTCATGCGCGGCCGCGGTCGGCAGCCGGCGCTGCAGGGCGCTGACGATGCCGGTGGTCAGCGTCTGCTCCAGCCCATAGGGATTGCCGATCGCGAACGCCGCCTGCCCGACCTGCAGGTCCGACGAGCTGCCGATCGCGATCGGGCGCAGCGCCGTGCGCGGCCGCTCCAGCTGCAGCACCGCGAGATCGTAGTTCGGCGCGGTGCCGATCACGCGGGCGGTGACGAACTCGCCCGACGACAGCCGCGCGCCGAGAGCGCTCGCGCCCTGGATGACATGATTGTTGGTGATGACGTGGCCGGCCGCATCCCAGATCACGCCGGAGCCGGACTGCACGCCGCCCTGCTGCGGATCCTGCTGCTGAAACGACGGCGCCGACCGGCGCGCCGACTGGGCATAGACGTGCACGACGGACGGCGACACCCGCTTGAACAGCTCGATCGTCGAGGTCTCGATCGGCGCCAGTTCGCCGCGGGCCGTGACGGTTCGCGGCTCGGCCACCGAGAACCACAGCGACGCCAGATAGGGTTGCGCGACCCAGGCGGTCGCGAGCACCAGCAGCCAGATCACGCCGATGCGCAGCAAGAGATCGGTACGGCGGGCACGGCGGGCTTGGGGATCGGCGGGCGATGGGGTCGGCGGAACGGAGGGCGACATCGGCAGGACGGTCCTTGGCAACGTGAGCGGACGAACCACAAGTGGCGCAGCTGATCGGGTTCCACAACGGTTCCCGGCACAATGCTGCGCAACGGTCCAGGTTCCGTTCTCGGCTTCGCGCTGGTGATGAAGATGAATTCGGAGTCATAAAGCGCCGGATCGGCTCCGCCCGAGTGGTACAGGCGGCCAGGCGGTTCTATATCCGGAACCAGACCGGCGCTCCGCCGGCAATGCAGGTTACGATGTCAGACCCGATCTCGACGATGATGCTGGTGATTTCCGTATGGGCGCTGCCGCTGCTCATCGCCATCACGTTCCATGAAGCGGCGCACGCTTATGCGGCGCGGATGTGCGGCGACGACACCGCCTGGATGCTCGGCCGCGTCACGCTGAACCCGTTCAAGCACATCGATCCGTTCGGCACCGTGCTGCTGCCGTTGCTGCTGCTGGCGATGCAGTCGCCGTTTCTGTTCGGCTACGCCAAGCCGGTGCCGGTGAATTTCCGCGGGCTGCGCAATCCGCGGCGCGACATGGTGCTGGTGGCGGCCGCTGGCCCTGCGATCAACATCGTGCTCGCGCTCGGCGCCGCTCTGGCGCTGCGGTTGTTCGGTGACGTGTCCGGCGCAACCGGCGAGTGGCTGGTGCGAAATCTCGCCAACGCGCTGTTGGTCAACGTCGTGCTGGCGATCTTCAACCTGATTCCGATCCCGCCGCTGGACGGCGGCCGCATCGCCATCGGCCTGCTGCCGCGCGTGCTCGGCCGGCCGCTGGCGCGGCTCGAACCCTACGGCATGCTGGTGCTGATCGGCCTGGTGTTCCTGATGCCGCTCGCCGGCCTCGGCGGCGCGACGCAGTGGATCGCACAATCCAGCCGCTACGTCGTCGAAGCCATCCTGCGGCTCACCGGCAACGCCTGAAGCAGCACCGCGCGGCTCACCACTTCTCGCCGAACGGGCGAATTTCGAGCTCGAACGTCCAGGCGCTGCGCGGCTGCTGATAGAGCTGCCAATACGACGCGGCGACCGACGAGGGCGGCATCAGCAGATCGGGGTTGTCGAGCGCGGTGGGGCCGAGCGCTTCCAGCCGCCGCTGCCGCACCCATTCGGTGTCGACACCGGAATCGATGATCAGATGTGCGACGTGGATGTTCTTCGGGCCGAGCTCGCGCGCCATCGCCTGCGCCACCGCGCGCAGCCCGAACTTGGCGCTGGCAAATGCCGCGTAGCCGGCGCCGCCGCGCAGGCTCGCGGTCGCGCCGGTGAAGAAGATGTTGCCCTGCCCGCGTGGCAGCATCAGGCGGGCCGCTTCGCGTCCGGCCAGGAAACCGGAGTAGCACGCCATCTCCCAGACCTTGCGGAACACCCGTTCGGTGGTGTCGAGGATCGGGAAATTGACGTTGGCGCCAACGTTGAAGATGCAGACCTCGAGCGGCGCGTGCTTGTCGGCTTCTTCCAGGAAGGAGACGATCTCCTCTTCCTTGCGCGCGTCGAGCGAGCGCGCATGGATTTCGCCGCCGGCCTGTCCGATCTCCGCGACGAGCGGATCGAGCTTGGCGCCGTTGCGCCGTCCGGCAAACACGGTGAACCCTTCGGCGGCGAATTTCTTGGCGATCTCACTGCCGATGAAATCGCCCGCGCCGATGACGGCGACGGTCGCGTTGCGCTTCTGCAAGGGTGCTCTCCCGCTGGGTTGAGTGAACGGTGGGCCACGCTGATCAGGCGATCTAACGTTCTTTTTCAGAACTCGTCAATTGGGAGCTTGTACGTCTGACAGGGGGTGGAAATTCGGTCTGAGAGACTGGACGCACATGCGCACTTTGCAATCAGGCAATTTCGCTTCCACCCGTCATGCCCGGCCTTGTGCCGGGCATCCACGCCTTGCTGGCGAAAATGCAGGAGAGGCGCGGATGGTAGGGACAAGACCGGTCATGACGGAGTTTGTGAGCATACGGAGCGATCTGGAAAGTCGGGGAGAATTCAGCTCGAACTCAGAATCAGACTGTTGGGCGAGGGCAGCGAACTATCCTCCGATCGCGCGGACCGAGTTGTCCGAGCGTCAGTTCCAATATAGAATGCACTGACCCGGCCGGGTCTGGTTCGACGACCCTCCCCGCTGGATCGACTGGAGGCTGCGGATGAAGTGGAAGGAGCTCGAAGACGAATCGTGCTCGATGGCGCGGACGATCGCGGTGATCGGGGATCGCTGGACGCTGCTGATCCTGCGCGAGTGCTTTCTGCGCACGCGCCGCTTCGAGGCGTTTCAGTCGTCATTGGGGATCACTCGGCATCTCCTCGCCGAACGGCTGAAGAAGCTGGTGAGCCAGGGCATCCTGCGCCGCATCCCGTACCAGGAGTCCCCGAGGCGCCACGAATACATCCTGACCCAGAAGGGCCTCGACCTCTATCCGATCATGATGGCGATCGTACATTGGGGCGACATCCACATGGTGGACGAGCGCGGCCGGCCGGTGCTGCACGAGCATCGGACCTGCGGCAAGATGTTCGATCCGGTGATGGTCTGTTCGGAGTGCGGCGAGCCGCTGCTGGCCAGGGAAGTCCACACCCATGCGGGTCCGGGCGCGCGGGCCGGCTCGTCGATCGCCTCTGCCCGGCCTTCACCCGAGCGAACAAGCGAACCGAAAGCGAGGCCGCGGATCCGCACCGCATGAGCCGGGCCGCTATCTCTTGAAAACTCCAACCAGCGCAGCCGCCTTGTTCGACATCTCGCTGATAGCTGCGTCCTTCTTGAAGCCGAAGCCTCGAACGACGTTCGGCAGCGAGGCCAGCTCAATCGCGGTCGGCAGATTGGCCGCGTCGAGACGCGCGAGAACGAGCTCCAGCTGTGTCTCGTAGTCGGCCAGCAGCTCTCGTTCCTTGCGACGTTCGGCGGTCCAGCCGAACGGGTCGAGCGGCGTGCCGCGCAGTCCCTTGAGCCGCGCCAGGATATCGAAGGCCGTAAAGATCCAGGGACCGAATTTCATCTTCTTCGGCCTGCCCGTGGCCTTGTCGATCGATGCGAACAGCGGCGGCGACAGCCAGACGGAGAGCTGATCGTAGCCTTCGAAGGTTTCGGACAGGCGCGCCCGCCAGTCGCCCTTCGCATACAGCCGGGCGACTTCGTACTCGTCCTTGTAGGTCATCAGCTTGGCGAGATTGACGGCGACCGCTCGCGACAGCTCCTCCGAGCCCGGCGCGACGCGGCCTTCGGCTTCGCGCACGCGCGCGACCCATTGCGTATAGCGCTTGGCCCATCGCGAGTTTTGGTACTGCGTCAGGAGGCCGACGCGATGAGCAACGATGGCGTCGCAGGTGTCGGCCGCAACCGCGGCGCTGCCGCGGGCCTGCACGGCGGCGGGATCGACCACCGCAAGACGGCCGAGGTCGAAGGCGTCGAGATTGAACTGCACAGCGGCGCCGTTGAGTTCGATGGCCTTGCGGATCGCCGCAGACGGCAGCGGCAGCAGGCCGCGCTGATACGCGTAGCCGACCATGAACATGTTGCTGCCGATGCGGTCACCCAGCATCTGCTCGGCGATCGCTCCGGCGTCGATCAGCCAGTTCATGTCGGTCGCCCCGCCGATCAGCTCGACCAGCCCGGCTTCGTCGATCCGGTAGTCGCGATCGGCCTGAAATGCCGCCGTCGGTGTCGGATCCGCGGACAGCACCGCGCGCGTGCGCGACATCGAGCAGACTTTGAGCCCATCGGGGCTCGCCGCGGCAACCAGATCGCAGCCGAGCAGCAGATCGGCGCTCTCGGGGCCGACCATGGCGCTGGAGAGCCGATCCGGCGACGACGCGATCCGCAGGTGACTGAAGACGGCTCCGCCCTTCTGCGCCAGCCCGGTCATGTTGTAGGCGTTCGCCGCCTTGCCGGCGACGTTGGCGGCCATCGCCAGCACGCTGCCGATGGTGACGACGCCGGTGCCGCCGACCCCGGTGATCAGTACGCTGTATTGGTCGAACTCGACCTCGGGCGCTTCCGGCAGATTGGCGAACAGGCCGCGATCAATCTGCCCTGCGCCTTTGCGCAGCTTGGCGCCTTCGACCGAGACGAATGACGGGCAGAAGCCTTCGACGCAGGAATAATCCTTGTTGCACGACGACTGGTCGATGCGCCGCTTTCGGCCGAGCTCCGTGTCCACCGGCACGATGCTGACGCAGTTGGACTGCACGGAGCAATCTCCGCAGCCTTCGCAGACATCCTCGTTGATGAAGACGCGCCGCGGCGGATCCGGCATCAGCTTGCGCTTGCGGCGACGGCGCTTCTCCGCCGCGCAGACCTGCTCGTACACGATGACGGTCGTGCCGGCGGTGTCGCGGAGTTCGGTCTGGATGCGAGGCAACTGGTCGCGCGCGACCACATCGACGCCAGGAATATCGACCACGGTGCGATCCAGATCGTCGGTAACGACGATGACGCGCGCGACGTCCTCGGCCAGCACCTGACGCACGATCGCACGCGTCGTCAGGGCGCCTTCGACCGGCTGTCCGCCGGTCATGGCCACGGCGTCGTTGGCGAGGATCTTGTAGGTGATGTTGATGCCGGCGAGCACGGACGCGCGGATCGCCAGCAGGCCCGAATGCGAATAGGTGCCGTCGCCGAGATTCTGGAAGACGTGCCGGGTGCTGGTGAAGTGCGACAGCCCGATCCAGTTCGCGCCTTCGGCGCCCATTTGCACAGGCTTCACCGTGTCGCGGTTCATCCACATGGCCATCGAGTGACAGCCGATGCCCGACATCGCGATCGATCCCTCGGGCACCTTGGTGGAGCTGTTGTGCGGGCAGCCCGAACAGAAATAGGGCACGCGGGTCGGCTGCGCCTTTGTCGGGGACGTGGCCTTCTCCGGCACCTCTGTCTGCACCATCCGCAGCACGGCGTCGTTGCTGATACCAAGCGCAGTGAGCCGCGACGCCAGAGCCTTTGCGATGACGAGCGGGTTGAGCTGGATGTCGGAGGGCAGCAGTGTGTCGCCCTGCTCATCCTGTTTGCCGATCAGGCGCGGCCGCACCTGCTGATTGAACAGGATCTTGGCCGCCTGGTCCTCCAGGAACGCTTTCTTCTCCTCGACGAACAGCAGTTCCTCGCAGCCCTCAGCAAAGGCGACGAGGCCGGCCGGCTCCAGCGGCCAGATCAGGCCGACCTTGTAGACCGACACTCCCCACGCTTCGGCGCACGCCTGGTCGATCCCGAGCAGATTGAGCGCGTCGACGAGATCGGCGTACGCCTTGCCCGAGGTCACGATCCCAAGGCGCGCCCCTGCTTTGCCGAGGCGCCGGCTGTCGAGCCGGTTGGCGCGGGCGTATTCGTGAATGCGCGGCAGTCGTTTCCTGATGACGGCGGTTTCATCGCGCTGCGGGCCGTAGTCCGGCTGCGGCCGGATCGCAGCCTCGTCCTGCGGATCTGAAGCCGGCAGGTTGATCACAGGCTCGTCGTCGGCCACCGCGATGGTCGAGGTAGTCTCGACGGTCTCGTTGACCGTCTTCAGTCCGACCCACAGGCCGGTGAAGCGCGACATCGCCCAGCCGTGGAGGCCGTATTCGAGGATCTCCTGCACGTTGGATGGATAGAGCGACGGAATGAGATTGGCGGCCAGCGCCTGCTCGCTCTGATGCGCGACCGTCGACGACTTGCCCGGATGATCGTCGCCATAGACCACGAGCACGCCGCCGTGGCGCGTCGTGCCGGCGTAGTTGCCGTGCTTGAACGGATCGCCCGAGCGGTCGACGCCTGGGCCCTTGCCGTACCACATGCCGAACACGCCATCGACAGTCCTGCCTGGCAGGCTGTCGATCTGCTGTGTGCCCCACACCGACGTCGCGGCCAGATCCTCGTTGAGGCCCGGCTGGAATACGATCTCCGACTGCTTCAGGAAGTCCTTGGAATTCCACAGCTCCATATCGAGGCCGCCGAGCGGCGAGCCGCGATAGCCCGAGACGAATCCGGCCGTGTTCAGTCCGGCTTTGCGATCCCGCTCCCGCTGCGTCAGCAGGAGCCTGACCAGCGCCTGTGTGCCATTGAGGAAGACGACGCCCGAAGCTTGCGTGTAGCGGTCCTTCAGGGAGACGTGGCGCAGCGGCATGTTCATGGGATCTAGGCCTTGGGCGGAGCTGGGGATGGCTGCGGGCCGGTGCCGACGACGCCGTCGCGCACCAGCGCTTCGATGTCGTCAGCGCTCCAGCCGGCATCTGCGAGGACGTCACGCGTATCGCCGCCGAGACCTTGCGGCATCCGCCGCATCTCGGGGATCTTGCCGTCGTAGCGCACCGGATGCGCCACCACGGTGCCCTTGAGGTCCCCGATAGCGAACTCCTGGAACGACTCGTTGTGCACGACCTGCGGGTCGCGGCGCACGGCGTCATAATCCTGAACGCGCTCGTACCACAGGCCGTGCGGCGCCAGCGCCTTGTCGAGCCGCTCGTACGTCCAGCTCTGCAGCTCGTCGCCGAGCACGCGCATGAACGCGTCGCGGTTGGCCATGCGATCGGCAGCGAGTTCGATCAGCTCGGCGGTGCCGATTGCTCCCGCGAAGCTCTCGATATCGCCGCCCAGGCTGATCACGGCGTGACAGTCGGCCAGCTTGAACACGCCGTAAGGCGCTGGCAGGAACCACGAGGCCAGGCGATGGTCGCGTGTGATCCGATCCGGGCCGCGGCCGCCCGAATAGTACGCCGCCATGGACTCGCTTTGCAGATCGAGACCGGCGCTCAGCAGGTTGGATTCGATGCGGGTGCCCTCGCCGGTCGCAAGCTTCCGGGCATAGGCGGCACTCACCGCCATCGCCAGCAGCGCCGCACCGTGCTGATCGACCACCGGCACGCCGGTGACGGTCGGCGCGGCGTCGAGATTGCCGGTGACCGCAATCAGGCCGCAGCGCGCCTGCACCAGCAGATCCTGCCCCGGCGCAGAGGCCATCGGGCCGGACGAGCCCCAGCCGGTCGCCGACGCGTAGATGATGTCCGGCTTCACCGCCTTCACGGCTTCGTAGCCGAAGCCGAGACGCTCGAGCACGCCGCCGCGATAGTTCTCGATGATCACGTCGGCGGTCTTGATCAACGAGAACACCACCTCGCGTCCGCGCTCGCTCTTCAGATCGACCGAGATCGAGCGCTTGTTGCGGTTCACCGAGAAGAACGTCGCGCTGAAGCCGTCGACAAATACCGAGTCCGCCGCATAGCCGCGCTCGAACGCGCCGGTGAGCGGCTCGACCTTGATGACGTCGGCGCCGAGATCGGCGAGATATTGCGACGCCGCCGGTCCCTGCACGAAATGCGTGAAGCCGAGCACGCGCATGCCTTTGAGCATCGTTCCGCCCTCCTTGCCCGTGCTGCTCACAGAGCCTGCCGCCCGTTCTTCAGCAGACTGCGGGCGATGACGACGCGGTGAATGTCGGACGCGCCGTCGAAGATCCGGTAGACGCGCGCATCGCGATAAAGCTGCTCCAGCGGCATCTCGCGGCAATAGCCCATGCCGCCGAAGATCTGCACCGCTTTGTCGGCGACGCGCCCGAGCATTTCGGAGGCGTAGTACTTGACCATCGAGACCTTTTCGCGCGGATCAAAACCCTGATCCGTCTCCCACGCAGCGTTCAGCACCATCATGCGCGCGGCGAAGATCTCGGTTGCCATGTCGGCGAGCATCGCCTGAACCATCTGAAACTGACCGATGGGCTGGCCGAACTGCTTGCGCTCGTTAGCGTAGTCGATCGACATCTGCAGCAGCTTGCGCGCCATTCCGACCGAGCGGCCGCCGACCATGCCGAGCCGCACTTTGTTGATGGTCGACAGCGCCTGAAACAATCCGGAGCCTTCCGGGCCGAGCATCTGGCTCTTGGGCAGACGCACGTTCTCGAACACCAGCTCGGCGTGGTTGGTCGCGCGCAGTCCCATCATGTACTGAATGCGGCCGACGGTGAATCCGGGCGTGCCCTTGTCGATCAGGAACGCGCTGATCCCCTTGCCGCCCTTCGACGGATCGGTGACGGCCGTGACGATGAACGCATCGGCGACGTCGGCGTCGCTGATGAAATGCTTCGAACCATTGATGATGAAGTCATCGCCATCGCGGCGGGCCGTGGTCTTGATGCCGGCAGCATCCGAGCCGGCGTTCGGCTCGGTCATTCCCAGCGCGACGTTGATGTCGCCGCGGACCGCCGGGAGTAGATACCTCTCGCGCTGATCACCGATGCAGTTCTCCAACGAGCCCGGAATCGCACCGAACGCGCGGCGCACCAGCGCGTCCTTGGTGAAGCCGAACTCCTCTTCGCACAGACACATGTCGACGGCGCTCAGTCCGCCGCCGCCGACCTCGGCAGGCATGCCCATGGCGAACAGGCCGAGGTTCTTGGCCTTATCGCGCAGCTCCCGCGCCAGTTCGGGGCGCACATACTGCACCTCTTCGACTTCGGCCTCGTGAGGGGCAAGCTCTTCCTTGATGAAGCGCCGCAGCGACTCCAGCAGCATCTGCGTTTCGGACGGAATGGAGAAATCGATCACAGCACGGTTCCTTTGCGCGCGCCGGTTGATGGGCGGCTCTTGATCGGGGGGATGCGGGCGAGATGAATCAGTCGGCGGGCTTGAACGCGTCGACATCCAGGGAATCGGAGAACTGCGCCGGACGCTTCTCGATGAAAGCGCTGACTCCTTCGGCGAAGTCGTGGGTCTGCGACAACGCCTCGCTGAGATCGAGCGTGCGACGGATCGCGTCCTGCTCCGGCAGATCCATCGCGTAGCGCAGCGCGGTCTTGCAGGCATAGGCGGCGGGCGCGGGCCCCTCCGCAAGCCGCGCCGCCAGGCCGCGGGCCACGGCCAGCGTCTGCCCCTTCGGCGCAATGCGGTTGATCAGGCCCCAGGCGAGTGCCGTCGGCGCGTCGACCATGTCTCCGAGCAGCATCATCTCGTTGGCACGACCGAGGCCGATGCGACGCGTCACGCGGACGGTGCCGCCGCTGCCCGGAAAGCCGCCGAGTTTCACCTCGGGAAGGCCGAGCCTCGCATCTTCCGACGCGACGATCAGATCGCAGCCCGCAGCAAGCTCGAGCCCGCCGCCGAGCGCAAGCCGCTCGATCGCCGCCACGGTCGGCTTCGGAAAGTTTCCGACCAGACCGTAGGTCTCGTTCTCGTAGCCGAGCTTCTGCGAGACGATGCCCCGCTCGGCCACCAGCCGTGGAAATTCCTTGATATCAGAGCCGGCGCAGAAGGCGCGATCGCCCTCGCCTGTCAGCACTAATGCGCCGATCGCCGGATCGGCCGCGAGTGAGTGCAGCACATCGTGCATCTGCCGCGTCAGCGACAGCGTGACGACGTTCATCGGCGGATTGCTGAGAAACAGGGTGGCAACAGCCCCGTCGATTTCAACGCGAACTTTCTTGTCTTGCATTGGCGTCCTCCGCGTCGAAACTTGACTTAGACTGACTTGCACGTCAATAAGTTTTTCGGAGCTGCTTACCCGCGGAGGGGGCGGCCGCAACGGGAGAAAACGGATGGCAGCCATTGTCGTCGCCAAGGTGCAGGTCACCGATCCGGCGAAGTACGAGACCTACAAACCGCTTGCCAAGAAGGCGATCGAAGCCTTCGGCGGACGCTACATCGTGCGTGGATCGGAGCCGCACGCCGTCGAAGGCGACGCGCCGAAAGCGCGCTTCGTGATCGTGGAATTCGATTCCGTCGAGACGGTCCGCCGTTTCTACGATTCGCCGGAGTATCTGGCCGCACGCGAGGCCCGTGCCGGCGCCTCGATCGCCGAGATCATCGCGCTCGAAGGCATTTGAGCGGCGCGTCAGCCTATTCAGAGAGGACCAAACGATGGCTAAGAAGAACTACGACTGCTCGGGCGTGATCCCGGCCTGCCTGCTGCCGCTGCACGATGACCTGACGATCGACCAGACCAGCTACCGCAAGCACTTGCGCGATCTCGCGGGCGTTCGCGGGCTCGGCGCCGTGACGGTGAACGGCCACGCCTCGGAAGTTTCGTCCTGCAGCTTCGAGGAGCAGGAGATGCTGCTCGACGTCGCTGCGGCCGAAATCGGCGACAAGCTGCCGATCGTCAACGGCATCTACGCCGAGAGTGGCCGGGACGCGGTCAAGATCGCCCAGATGGCCGATCGCAAGGGCGCATCCGCGCTTCTGGTCTTCCCGCCGAACGTGATGATGCTCGGCTGGCGCGCCGACATGGTCGTGGATCACTACAAGCGAATCGCCGACGTGACCGATTTGCCGCTCATCATCTTCCAGTTTCCCGTCAACCTGCCGCTGAACTACTCGCACGACCTGCTCGCGCGGCTGATCAACGAAGTGCCCACCGTTCGGGCGATGAAGGATGGCTGCGGCGATCCCGTGCGCCACGAGATCACGGTGCGCACGTTCCAGTCGGCGAAATTCCAGGTGCTGAGCACCCACAGCGCGTGGCTGCTGAGCTCGCTCGTGACCGGCTGCAACGGACTTCTCTCGGGCGCCGGCAGCACTATCGCCGATCTGCAGGTCGCGTTGTTCGAAGCCGTCAAGGCCAACGACCTCGCCAAGGCCAAGGCGATCTCCGATCGCATCTACCCGACCACGCTCGCCTTCTACGGCGCGCCGCCGGTCGACATGCACAACCGCATGAAGGAAGCGCAAGTCATTCTCGGGCGCTTGCCCTCGGCAGCAGTGCGGCCCCCGCTGCAGAAGCTCGACGCTGCCGAGATTCAGCGCATCCGCGCAGCCATGGAGCAGGCAGGCGTCAAGCCGGAAGGTGCGTTGCCGGCGGTCGCATAGCGCTTCGGCGTTGCACCGCACTCGCAAAGCTGTGATAATGAAACCGCCGGATCAAGCGGCATCGAATATCCGTCAAGCAGGATTTTGCGGTTTCAGAATGCGAGAGCGCATTAAAGTCGTCGCCGAGGAGCTTCTCGTCAAATACGGCTACCGGGGCTTCAGCTTCGGCCAGATTTCGGAGATCCTCGAAACCACCCGCGCCAACCTGCACTATCATTTCGGCAGCAAGGACGGTCTGGTCGAGGAAGTCCTCGAGGACTACGCGAACAAGACCCTCGATCACTATCGTGCCATCTGGACCGACACGACCACCACGCTGAGGCGAAAGGTGGAAGCGACGGTGCAGATGGCCCATCGACGCTACCTGCGCTACAACGCCGCCGGCGACAATGGCGAGCCGTGGAGCCTGATGATCCGGCTGCGCAACGATACCGACGCGTTGACGCCGAAAATGCGCGTCAAGCTGCAGCAGGTCACCAAAGAATTCGAGATGCTGGTGCGCGCCGGCGTACGCAGCGCGATCCAGTCGGGCGAACTGGCCGCCGACAGTCCGCAGGAAAAGCTGGTCATCCAGCTCGTCAACATCATCCACTACGCAGGTTCGGTGACGCGCGACCACGGCCATTTCGGCCGTCTCGCCGACCTCTGGGAGGCGACGCTGTCGACCATCGAGCGCGCCTACGCCAACAAGAAAATTCCGGTCAAGTCCAAGGCCTAACGTTCGACGGCGACGCCCGCGATCAGACTTCTGAGGGCGACGTTGTTCTGCTTGCGGTCCCAGGTCGACGCCGTCACGCCGGACTCGCGCAGACCGGCCTTGCGCACTTTCTGGGTCGGCGTGCGCGGCAACGCATCGAGACATTCGATGTAGCGCGGCACCATGTGGTGCGGCAGCTCGGCGGCGAGATAGGACAGCAACTCGGCGGGGTCGACTGCCTGGCCCGGTCGCGGCACCACGCTCAGCTTGATATCGTCGTCCGACGAATATCCCGAGGGCACTCCGACCGCGGCACTCTCCAGGACGGCGGGATGCCCGTTCGCCGCGACCTCGATGTCGTAGGACGAGATATTTTCCGCGCGCCGCCTGATCCTGTCGCCGAGGCGGTCGACGAAATACACCCAGCCATCTGCATCGACATAACCGCTGTCGCCGGTGTGAAACCAGAAATTCCGGTACGCCTTCGCGGTCGCCTCGGGATTGCGGAAATAGCCGGGCGTCACGATCCAGGGGAGCTTCGGCCGAACGACAAACTCGCCGACCTCCCCGGTCGGCAGCGGCAAGTCGGTGTCGCTGTCGACGACTTGAAATTCGTACCAGTCATGACGGATCTTGCCGGCCGCCCCTGGTCGGAGCGGCTCATCGTGAGGATGCCAGCAAGGGATATTGATCTCCGTCATCCCCCACGTCTCGATCCCCTTCAGCCCGAACCGGCGCTCGAAGTCCGCGGCGATGTGCCGTGGAAACGGCGACGTCCCGAGCCGCGTCAGCCTGGTCTGCGCATCGTCCGGCCGCTCGGGCTGCTGATGGATCATCTCGATCAGCGGCCCATGCCCGATCGTGACGGTCGCGCCGCTCTCCCGGATACGGTCGATCCACCTGTCCGCGGCGAACTGCCGGTCGAAGCAGATCCGCGCGCCGGTCAGCAGCGCCGCGTACACGACACAGAACCGCGGCGACATGTGAAACAGCGGGTGCGCGCAATAATAGACGTCGTCGGCTCCGACCCAGAGGCCCTCGGCGGTTTGCCGCGCGGTCAGATAAGCCTGCGCGTGCGTGACAATCACGCCCTTGGCCGGGCCGGTCGTGCCCGATGTGAAGAGAATCGACAAGGTGTCGGCGGGAGACAGCGAGGGCAGATCGGCCCCGAGCGGCTCCGTCTCCGAGCTACCGAGTTGCTTCAGCTCGATGCCGGCGAGCGCCGGCAGATCCTGATCGGGGACTCCGAACCAAACCACGCTGCGCAGCGTGCCGAGATCGAGTCCGTCACGCGCCAGCGTGGGCAGCAGTGTCGCTTCCGCAACCAGCAGCTTGGGTTCGACCAGGTTGATCGCATGTTCGAGCGTGCGGCCGCGGAGCGCCGGATTGATCGGGGCATCGCTGGCGCCAAGCAGGCTGATGGCAAACCACAGCGCAATGTGCTCGGCCGAATTGCCGGCGAAAATCGCGACACGATCGCCTCGCCCGACGCCTTCCTTGGCCAGCACCGCGGCGAACCGCAGTGCCAGCGCATGGACCTGCGCGAACGTCAGAACCGGTTCGTTTCCGAATTGCAAAAATGGCCGGTCGGGCGTCGACGCCACCCGGCCGGCGATGACTTTATCGAGCGCCCAATCGGCGAACGGAAGATCCAGCAACGAATTGGTCATGGCTGTGCCGTGAGAAGGAGAGACGCCGGGCGCTCTCCTCCGCGCGTCCTCATTTCACCGTCTTGAACTTGCCGTCGTGGACTTCGACCGTGATCAGGGTGTCCTGGAACACGCCTTCGTGCTGATCCTTGGAGTAGCAGAGGCTGCCATCCAGATAGGTGTCCTTGAAATCGCAGATCGTCTCGAGGGCATCGCGGATCGCGGGTCCGGTGACTTCGCCCTTGACGCGGCGGATCGCCTCGAACACCGCAAGGGCACCGGTCGAGCCGATCAGCTCGGCGTAGCCCTTGGGGGTCTTGCCCGCCGCGACGATCACTTCGCCCAGCTTCTTCTGCTTCTCGGAGGGATCATCCCAGTTTCCGATCGAAACAATCTGGATGCCTTCGGCAGCATTGCCCGCGGCGTCGAGGAACGGACGCTGGTTGAGGCTGCCGGTCCCGATGACGGGAGCGGTGATACCGACCTGCTTGGCGGCGCGCACGAAGGCCGCACCCAACGCCGGCGCCGAGGTCTTCAGCAGCACGACGTCCGGATTGGTGTTGCGGATATTGGTGGCCGCCGCGGTGAGATCGATCGCGCTGAGCGGCGCGCCGACCGCGGCCACGATCTCGAAATTGTTGTCCTTGGAGAGCTGGGTCGCGAGCTTCATGCCTGCCTCGCCGTACGCATCCTCCTGATACAGAATGCCGATGCGCTTGCGCTGCGGCTTGAACACGGCCCGCTCGAACAATGCGTTGATGATCAGCGTATCCGAAGGCGCGGTGCGAAATACCCAGGGCCAGAACGCATTGTCCTTCGACGTCACCGGGATCGTGCCGACCGGCGAGAGCAACGGCACCTTGTTGGCGAGCGCGATCGGCGCGAGGGCCAAAGCGCCCGTCCCCAACGTCGGCCCGAGGATCGCCACGACCTTGTCCTGGCGAGTGAGCTTCGTGGCGCAGCGCGCCGCCTCGGTGGGATTGGTCTGCTCGTCGCAGATGATCAGATCGATCTTCTTGCCGTTGATGCCGCCTTGCGCGTTGAGGTTCTTCGTCAGCGCCTCGACGATATCCCGCTCCGGAACGCCGAACGGAGCCGCCGGCCCGTTCAGGCTGTAGATCGCACCGATCTTGATGCTGTCCTGCGCGTGTGCGACCGCTGTCATCGCCACCGCCATCGCCGCGCCGCTCGCAACTGCCCCCAGCCAACCCAATTTCATCTCTTCACTCCCTTGTTGTGTTTATTGTCTGCCGCGCGCCGTCAGCCGCGGCCGGTTCCCAGAAAAGCTTCGGCGATACGTTGCGGATCATCGAGGTCTGCCCGATCTCCGCTGCTCACAATGTGACCGTGAGACAGCACGACGTAGCGATCGACGATCCGCGCCGCGAACGGGACGTTCTGTTCGGCGAGTAGCAGAGCGAGGCCGTTCTTCTTCAGGCGGTCGAACGCGGCGGCGAGAATGTCGAACACCGCAGGCGCCAGTCCCTGGCTCGGCTCGTCCAGCGCCAGCACCGCCGGCTTGCGGCCGAGTGCCAGACCGATTGCGAGCATTTGCTGTTCGCCGCCGGACAGCATGCCGGCCATCGCCGTTTCCCTGGTCTGCAGAATTGGAAACAGGTCGATGATGAAAGCCCGCTGGGCTTCGCGCTCCGACGCCGGCAGCAGCGCCAGGCCGATATCGATGTTTTCCCTCACCGTCATCGTCGGGAAAATGTTGCGACGCTGTTCGGGCACGAGCGACAGGCCGTGCAGCGCGCGCTTATGCGCGCTCATGCCGCCGAGGTTGCGGCCATTGACGATGATGTCGCCACCGCCGCGCACCACGCCTGCGATCGCCTGCAGCATGCTGCTCTTGCCGGCGCCGTTCGATCCCAGCACAGCCAGCATCTCGCCGGCCTGCAGCGATAGGTCGACACCGGACACCACCGTGACGCGGTGATACCTGGCGCTCAGTCCCTTGCACGACAGCACGGAGGCACTCTGCGGCGTGCCGAATTGCATGTTCATCGCCCGGCGCTCCCCAGATAGACGTCGATGAAGGCGCGATCCTTGGCGATCACCTCGGGCTCGCCTTCGAGCAGCTTCGCGCCGTCCTTCAGAACGACGACATGTTCAGCGAGCTCACGAATGAGACCGAAATTGTGCTCGACGAGCAGAACGCCGACGCCGCGATCCGCCAGCTTACGGATCTCGCGCGACAGCATACGCTGCTCTTCCCGCTCCAGGCCGGCGGCCGGCTCATCGAGCAGAATGTACTTCGGACGGTTGGCGACGGCGCGCGCGACCTCGACGAGTCGCACGCGTCCCATCGGCAGTTCGTTCATCGTCAGCGAGCGAAACTCCGACAGCTTCAGATCGTCGAGAATATCGCTGCAGCGGTTGCGAAAGTCGCCCTCCTCCGCGACCGCCTTCGGCAGCCGCAGCATCGCGCTGAACACGCCGGTGCGGTGCACCGGATAGAACCCGCACATCACCGCTTCATTGACCGTGACCTTCGGATCGAAGCGCGGCGTCTGGAAGGTTCGCGCGAGCCCGAGCCCGATGCGACGAAACGGCGGCATCGCGTCGATCCGCGTGTTGTCGACCTCGATACTTCCGGCAGCAGGCTTGACCATGCCGGTGATGGCATTGAACAGCGTGCTCTTGCCGGAACCGTTCGGGCCGATGACTGCGACGATCTTGCCCGGCGGCAATTCAAGGGACACGTCCTTGACCGCCGTCACGCCGCCGAAGCGAACGGTGATGTCTTTGACCTGGACAGTCATGCTGTGCCCTCTGTCGTGGCGGGTCGAACAGCAACCGCCTGCTTGGACGATCGGCGCGCCACCAGCTTGCCCCAGTCGGTGCCGAGCATGCCGTTGGGCGCGACCAGCAGAACGAAAATCAGTACCCCGCCGAAGATCATGCCCTGCGTCTCGGCCGCGGGCAGATAAAGCGTGAGCAGCGTGAGGAAGGCCGCCCCGAGTACGGGACCGAGCAATGTCGAGGCGCCGCCGATGACAGCCATCAGCACGACCTTGATCGACACATGCATGGTCAACGAGTCCGGGCCCATGTAGGTGAGATGATGGGCGTAGAGCCAACCGGCGAGGCCCGACACCGACGCCGAAATCGCGAAGTACGAAGCCAGCAGAGCCGGAACGTTGACGCCGTCCGCAGTCGCCCGCAGCGGATCGTGCCGTGCGGTCTTGACGGCGCGGCCGACCGCCGAGTCGGTCAGGTTGGCATAGAGAAACAGCACCACCACCACGAGCCCCCACGACAGCACGTGCATGGCGAAAACGCTGTCGGCGAACCACAGCGGCGGGATGCCGGAGATTCCGATATAGCCGCCAGTGAACCCTTTACCCTCGCGGATCGCGAGTTCGAGCACGAGGCTGAGCAGCAGCGTCGCGATCGACAGCGGGAGCGGCGACAGACGCGTGATCGCGCGGGCCATCGGATAGGCCACCACGGCGGGCAGCAGCAGCGCCAGCGCCAAACCGACCAGAGGTGATAGTCCGTAGCGCGTCGTCACGATGCTGGTGGCGAAGGCGCCGATCGCGCCGAACGCTGCCGGAGCCATCGAGAGGATGCCGGCCTGACCGTAGGCCATTCCCACGGACAGAGCCAGCAACGCGAAGATCGCAACCAGAACGGAGTTGTCGAGCCAGAACGCGCTGCCGGCGATCATCGGCGTCAAGGCGGCGATGATCACGACGAGCAGGGCAATCGGAGCAAGGCGGGAACGAAGCACGGCGGGCATCAGACGCGGCCTCCGGTTGCAACAATCTGGTTCATGCGTCCCAGCGAGAGCACCACGAAGATGACGACCAGCGGGATTGCGGTGGCCCAGGCGCCGGGCAGATAGCCGGCGCATAGCGCCTGCACCATGCCGATGATCAATCCGCCGGCGAAACCACGGAGCGGACTGTTCATTCCGAAGATGATCGCGGAGCCAAATCCCCAGATCGTCAGGGTGAAGGCTGAACTGTAGTCGGCACCTGTCGTGTAGAGAATGAGAACGCCCGCGACGCCGGCGAGCAAGCCGCCGAGCAGATAGGTAGCAAACCAGATCTGCCGAACCGGAATGCCGTTCAGCGACGCGCCGACCGGATTGGCTGCGCTGGCGCGCATCGAGCGACCGAACGGCGTCTTGCGTAGCACGACGAACAACGCGGTGAGGATCACGAGGCAGACCGCGGCATTGATGCCGGTCTGCGGGCTGATGCGAATTCCGCCGATATTCCAGAACGCCTCGAACGGCTGCCTGATCATCGGATTAGTGCCGAACACGCTCAGGATGAGCGACTCCAGGAACATCGCCAGGCCGAACGTACCGAGCACCGCGGTCACATGGTCGACCGCGCCCGGCCGGTTGAGCCGCAGCGAGATGATGCCGACCACGAAGGATGCGAACACCGTGGCGAGGATCGCGGCCAGAATTCCGACCGGCCCGCCGATGCTGTAGGCGACCGCTACGGCAAGCACCGCATAGGCGCCGAGCGCGACGTCGACCGAGCCTGTCGTTGAAAACAGCAGGCTGACCGGGAACGCAAGCAACCCGTAGGTGATGCCGAGCAGTGCTCCGCGCAACAAGTACTCGACGAGTTCGTACACCCTTCCCTCCCTGGCACCGGGCGTTTTACGCTCCGGAATACTTACTCGCTAGTAAGTAAGATTAGACTGATTTTGTCAACCCGCGACCGGTCGTCTCAGTTCATCCAGAGACCGCCAGTGACGTTGATCGACTGACCCGTCATGTAGCTGGCTTCGTCCGAGATGAGAAAGGCTACTGCGCGTGCGATGTCCTCAGGCTGACCAAGGCGCTGCAGCGGGATCAGATGCTGCCGTTCCGCCGCCGAAGGAAGTCCAAGCGCCGCCGCTGTTTCGTCGGCCTGCTTGCGCATCTCGGTGTTGTCGATCGTTCCGGGACAAACCGCGTTGACCCGGATTCGATGCGCGGCCAGATCGATCGCCATCGACTGCGTCATTCCGATAATCGCAAACTTCGACGCGCAATACGCGAGCGAATTAGGCCGACCGGATTTGCCGAACCACGACGCCATGTTGACGATGTTGCCACCGCCGGCGTCGCGCATCGCGGGAACCAGCACATGGCAACAGTTGAACGTGCCGCCGACGTTCACCTCCATGGTGCGGTCGAAATCCGCCGGGGTGACATCGAGGATCGACGCGAGGCGCCCGATGCCGGCATTGTTCACCAGCACGTCAGGCGCAGCTCCCCAAGCCTGCGTGGTGGCGGCCGACGCGGCCCTCACCGCGTCGAGATCGGACACATCCACCACCTGCGTGGTGTGGCCGCTACCCTCTTTCAGTTCCGCCAGAGTGGATTGAAGCGCGCTCTGATTCACATCCCACAGCGCCACCGCACATCCTTCGCCGGCAAGACGCATCGCAATGGCCTTACCGATCCCGTGCGCCGCACCCGTGACGATCGCTCGCTTACCCGCGTAGTTGTACATGTCCTGCCCTGTTGTGTGATCGTGACGGCAACCAAGTGCCGCGGCGGTTAGGTCCGCCGGATGTGCATGCCACCGTCGACGTGATACGCGCCGCCGGTGATGTAGGGCATCAATCCTGCAGCGAGCACGCCGACGGTGCGGCCGATATCCTCGGCCTCGCCCCAGCGCGCCTGCGGAAAGCCGCGGGACTGCACCCAACCATCGTACTTGTCGAAAACGTCGGCAGTCATGTCGGTCCGGATGATGCCGGGCCGCACCTCGTGCACCGCGATGCCGAATTCGGCGAGCCGCAGGGCGTAGAGGCTGCTCATCATTGCGACGCCCGCCTTGGACACGCAGTAATCGGCCTGCGCAGGCGTCGCGATCACCGCATTGCCGGACGAGATGAAGACGATCGACCGATCCGGCCGCGCATGATCACCGGTGCGATCGGCGATCATGCGCCGAGCTACGTGCTGGGTCAGGAAAAACGTGCCGCGGACGTTGACGCCGAGCAGCCGGTCGAGGCTTTCGGGCGGAACATTCAGCATGTCGCCGCGAAAGGCGGTCTGCACGCCGGCATTGTTGACCAGGCACGAGATCGGCCCGAGCGCATCCCACGCCTGGGACACAAGGCTTTCCTGGCTGTCGAGATCGGCGATATCGCCCTGGACGAAGGCGCCGCGGACGCCGCGACCAGCAATGCCTTCGAGCGTTTCGTCGGCGTTCTGGTCACGGACCACATCGTTGATCACAACGTCGAAGCCGTGCCCCGCCAGCGCGTAGGCGATAGCGCGGCCGATGCCGCGGCGTCCGCCCGTGACGAAAGCGACCTTTCCGGGTTCGCTCATCGCGCCGCCGCCTGCTTCAGCGATTCATTGGGGACCCAGCGCATGATGTGCACGGCCGACGCCACCGTCTCGCCGCGCTGATTGGTCGCGACCACGTCAGCAAGCGCGCGGCGCCGATCGCCTTCGATCGCGCTGACCGTGTAGGTGATGGTGACGGTGTCGCCGAAGAACACCGGCGCCATGAAGCGGACGCGGTCGTAGCCTTGCGACACGGCGGTGAGGCCAACGTATTTGTCGATATGGGGACCGTACATCACGGTCGACGCCGTCGACATCAGGCCGAGCGAGAGCACGCCGTGGGCGATGCGGCTGCCGAACGCCGAGTTGCGCATGTACTCTTCGTTGCAATGGACGGGAGCGAGGTCGCCGGTGACACCGGCGAACAGGTAAACGTCGCTCTCGGTCAGCGTCTTCGCGAAGGTGATCTTGTCCCCTTTCGCGACGTGGAAGTCGGCGTCCTGCATACTTGTCCTCCCGGGTGTTTTGCATCCATAATACTGACTTGCATGTAGGTCAATACACAGGACGACCATTCTCATGGCTCTTCAGCCTTCTCCCGCTCCCGGCATTTCCAAGGTGATCGAGGCCCTCGGGCCGCTCCTCGGCGATCGGATCACCACCGCGGCCGCTGTCCGCGAGCAGCACGCCAGTCAGCTGACGTGGCTTCCCTCCCAGCTCCCCGACGCCGTCGCTTTCGCCGAGAGCACCGCAGAGGTGGCAACTATCGTCAAGGCCTGCGCGGCCGAGAACGTTCCGATGATCGCATTCGGGACCGGCACGGCGTTCGAAGGCCACGTCAATGCCCCCGCCGGCGGGCTCTCGATCGACGTCAGCCGGATGAACCGCATCCTCGCGGTCAACAGCGAAGATATGGATTGCGTCGTACAGCCCGGGGTGACGCGGCAGACGCTCAACAGCTACTTGCGCGATACCGGCCTGTTCTTTCCCGTCGACCCGGGCGCCGACGCCTCGCTCGGCGGCATGACGGCGACGCGCGCTTCCGGGACCAACGCCGTCCGTTACGGGACGATGAAGGACAATGTCATCGCGCTCACCGCCGTGCTTCCGAACGGCGATGTCGTGCGCACCGCGCGCCGCGCCCGCAAGAGTTCGGCCGGCTACGACCTGACGCGCCTGATGGTCGGCTCCGAGGGCACGCTCGGAATCATCACCGAAATGGTGCTGAAACTATCACCCGTCCCGGAGGCGGTGGCCGGCGGCATCTGCCCGTTCCCGACGGTTCGTGCGGCTTGCGACGCGGTGATTGCGACGATCCAGAGCGCTATCCCGGTGGCTCGCATCGAGCTGCTCGATGAAGTCACGGCGGCCGCCGTGCGATCGTATTCCGGCCTCGCGCTGATGGATTCGCCGCTGCTGCTTCTTGAATTCCACGGCTCGCCCCAAAGCGTCGCCGAGCAATCGCAGCGCTTCGGCGAGATCTCGGAGGCCTATGGCGGCGGACCGTTCGAATGGTCCGACAAGGCCGAGCAGCGCGCCAAGCTATGGCAGGCACGCCACGATACGTACTGGGCCTGTCTGGCGCTGCGTCCCGGTGCGCGGCCGATTCCGACCGACGTCTGCGTTCCGATCGCACGCCTCGCGGACTGCGTCGAACAGACCAAGGCGGAGATCGCAGAGCTCGGACTGATCGCGCCCCTCGTCGGTCATGTCGGCGATGGAAACTTCCACGTCCAGCCGATGGTCGACATGACCAACCCCGACGAGATCGCGACCGTGAAGGGATTCATCGAGCGCATGGTGGAGCGGGCCATCGCCATGGACGGCACCTGCACCGGCGAACACGGCGTCGGCCAGGAGAAACGACGATATCTCGAGCTCGAGCACGGCCCGGAGACGCTCTCGCTGATGCGGACCATCAAGCGTGCCATCGATCCGCACAACCTCATGAACCCCGGCAAGCTGGTGGACAATTCGCTATGACCTCGCCCTTCCCACCCTCGGCCGCCACTGTGGACTACGTCGACGGCAGCACCCGCGTCTACGCGATCATCGGCCATCCGGTGCAGCAGGTGCGCTCGCCTCAGGCGATTACGTTTGAACTTCGGCGCAGAGGCCTCAACGCCATTCTGTTGCCGTTCGATGTCGCCCCCGCCTCGTTCGACAGCGTGATGGCCAATCTGCTGGCCATCGGCAATCTCGACGGGCTGATCATCACCGTGCCGCACAAGATCCGCGCCCGCGAACTCTGCACGCGGGTCGGCCCCCTCGCGGAGATCAGCGGCAGCGCCTCCGTCATCGCGCGGACAGCCGACGACAAATGGGTCGGAGAACTGTTCGACGGCATGGGATGCGTCGCGGCGATCCGCAATCGCGGCGTCGACCTCGAAGGCCGACGGGTTCTGCTGCTGGGTGTGGGTGGCGCGGGCGCCGGCATCGCCGTCGAACTCGCCCGCCATGGTCCAGCGCAGATCCACATCCACGATCCGGATCGCGCCAAGGCGATGCATGTGTTCGAACGCCTGTCGGCGCATTTCCCCGCGCAGTCGTTCAGCGTCGGCCTTCCGGCTCTCGACGGGATCGACGTTCTGATCAACGCTTCGCCGGTCGGCATGCTCGATCCGGACCGGATGCCGATCGAGGCGTCGCGCTTTCCGTCACACCTCGTCGTCATGGACGTCATCACCGATCCGTCGCCGACCCGCCTGTTGCGGACGGCCGAGGAGAGCGGATGCATCGCGGTGTACGGCCGGGAAATGTTCGATTCCCAGATCGCCGGCGCCTGCGACTTTCTTTTCGGCGCGCGGCAAGTCGGGGTGAACGACGTTCGTTTCGATCAGCAGCCGGCGCGGCTCAATCGATCCGAATGATGAGCTTGCCCTTGTTCTGCCCTTTCAGCAGTCCGATGAAAGCGCCAGGCGCCTGCTCCAGGCCGTCGACGATGTCCTCCATGAACACCAGAGCGCCGGAGCGAACCTTCGGCGCTGCTTCAGCGAGGAATTCGTCGCGATAGGCCAGATAGTCCGTGACGATGAAGCCGCGGACCAGCAGGCGCTTGACCAGCGTGTCCTGCATCAGCTTCGCCAGCGGCGTTTCATTCGTATCCGGCTGGGCGCTGTTGTACTGCGAGATCAGCCCGCAAACCGGCACGCGGGCGAACGGATTGAGCAGCGGGATCACAGCGTCCAGCACGCGCCCGCCGATGTTTTCGAAGTACACGTCGATGCCGTTGGGGCACGCCGCCGCGAGTTTCTCAGCGAGCTGAGGGTCACGATGGTCGACGGCCGCATCGGCGCCGAAGCGTTCGACCGCGAGCGCACATTTTTCGGCGCCGCCCGCGATCGCGACGACGCGGCAGCCGGCCGATTTGGCCAACTGGACGACCAGCGATCCGACGCCTCCGGTCGCCGCCCCGACCACGACGGTCTCGCCCGGCTTCGGCTCGCCGATCTTCATCAGCCCCGCATAGGCCGTAAATCCGGGACTTCCGAGCACGCCCAGATAAGCGGTCGGACTGACCCCGGCGGCATCGCATTTGCGCAGCGCTGCCGCTTTGACGATCGCGTAGTCCTGCCAGCCGCCGCCCGCCAGCACCAGATCGCCCGGCGCGAACCCGCCATCGTTCGAGGCCACCACTTCGCCGACGGTGGCGCCGACCATCACCTCGCCGAGCCCGACCGGAGGCGCGTACGACTTCGCGTCGTTCATGCGCCACCGCATGTAGGGATCGAGCGACAGGAACCGATTGCGGATCAGCACATCGTCTGCGGCGCGCAATTGGGGACGATCAACGGTCGCAAATTTGAAGTCGTCGATGGTCGGCTCTGCCGCGGGTCGTCGCGCTAATTGCCACTGCCGATTCATGTCGCCCCATTTCTGCTCATCGTGAATGGCCGTGTTGTTCTACACGAGAGCAGTCGAAGTCAACCTTCGCCGCAAATCGCTGAGACGTCGGAGGATCGGAACCACAGCTGATCGTCGCAGCTGCGACGGAGCGTCTCACTCCGCCGCGATTGCAACGCCGCTGTCGAGCGCAGCGATGAGTTGACGCTTGCGCTCCTCGGCCGCGCGCACCGAAGCTGAGCGGCATCAGTCCCTTCTCAAACACGTCGCCGAGCAGCAGCAGGTTTTCACCACGCGGTCGATCGGATCGGCGCGGGCGAACGCGGCGACCGTGCAGGAGCCTCTCGACTTCGGCATCTACGGCTTCGCGCTGTCGCGCTACCCGGGCTGCTGATCGGCCTCAAGGCGTTTTCCGAAACGGCGGAGAGCTCGGTGCGTTGCACGGGCTCTCGATCAAGCAGACGCCCGACTAAGCGTGAGCTGGACAGCCATTCTGCCGTGGAGTGGTTACCGCCGACTCAGTGAGTGTTCGGATACACGCCGGAGTGGATAGCCGTATCGGCTGCACAGATGATGCCCTGCGGTCGGCGCCCGGATGCCCCCAACCGGAGAGACGCGCCGAGACGCGCGTTCGCTCGGCTTCCGCCGGCGCGCCGAATATCCATCCAGTCAGGAATCTATGGATGGTGGGGGAGGCAGGACTCGAACCTGCGAAGCCATGAGGCGGCTGATTTACAGTCAGCTCCCTTTGCCACTCGGGACACTCCCCCGCCCGTGCCGCCGACCGTACGCCTTTGGCAGGCAAAACCGGAACCGGACAGCCGCAGCGAGCCCGCGGGCGGGCCTGCAACGCGGCGGGTTATGGGCGATGCAGGGGGGCCAAGTCAACCAATCCCATGACAATTTCTCTACGCAAGAAGCCGTATGGGGAAATTGCCTTGGCGGCGGGGCCGTGGGACAAGCGCCCGATGAGTCCGAAAGATCGAAATCCGCGCTTTCAGCGCCGCGATGACCGCCCGCGCGGCGGCCCGCAGCGCTTCGACCGCCGCGGCCCGCGCGAGCGCGAGCCCGAGGGCATCGCGATTCTGTATGGCTGGCACACCGTCACGGCGGCTCTGGCCAACCCGAAGCGCCGCATCCGCAAGCTGCTGCTCACCGAAAACGCGGCCCGCAGGCTCGCCGACGAGGGAATCGTCCCCAAACCGGCGCCCGAGATCGTCCGCCCGGGCGACATCGATCGCCGGCTCGGGCCGGACGCGGTGCATCAGGGCATGCTGGCGGAAGCCGATCCGCTGGACTCGCCGCGGATCGACTCCCTGCCCTCCGACGGCATCGTGCTGGTGCTCGATCAGATCACCGATCCGCACAATGTCGGCGCGATCTTGCGCTCGGCGGCGGCGTTCGCCGTCAAGGCGATCGTCACCACCGCGCGGCACAGCCCGGAAGCCACCGGCGTGCTGGCGAAATCCGCCTCCGGGGCGCTGGAGCTGGTGCCGTTCGTGCTGGTGACGAATCTCGCCCGCGCCCTTACCGAGCTCAACGACAGCGGCTTCCTCACCGTCGGGCTCGACAGCGAAGGCAGCGCCGATCTCGCCGCGGTGGAGCTGCACGCGCCGCTGGCGCTGGTGCTCGGCGCCGAAGGCAAGGGCCTGCGGCAGCTGACGCGCGAGACCTGCAGCGTGGTGGCGCGTCTCGACATGCCGGGCGAGATCAAGAGCCTCAACGTCTCCAACGCCGCCGCACTGGCGCTGTATATCGGCGCCAGCCGGCTCGGCCTGATGCGCTGAACAGCCCGAAAAACACAACACCCGCCCGCATCGCTGCGGACGGGTGTTGGTTGTTGAACTGCCGGATCAGTAGTTGCGGCGCAACACCGGCCCGTGCGGGTGGTGATGGCGCGGCGCGCCGTAATGGCCGCGATACGACGCGGCCCGATACATCCCGTGACGATGATGGTGGCGCATATGACGCCGGCCATAGCTGTACACCACCGGTCCGCTCACCGCGGGCGCGCCGACATATTGGTGCGTCATCGCATTGGCATAGACGCCACCGGTGTAGGCCGAGCCGGTGCGCCACACCGAAATCGGACGGTCGTCATACATCGGAGCCGGCGCGAAATTGCCCGGGCCCGAATAGGTCGGCCCCTGGTTGACGTAGTAGTAGCGCGTCGGATCGGGCAACCGCTCGAACCCTGCCCCGCCATAGCCGGCGCTGTAGCCGTAATCGTACGGCAGGTAAGCCGCCGATCCGCAGGCGCTGACTGCGCCACAGGGCGCGCAGCCGCCCGTCAGCAGGCCTCCGCACGCCGACGCCGGCGCGGCGCTGACGGCAACGACGGCAATTGCGGCCATCAATCCCGAAATCATCTGACGCATTTTACTCTCCTGGGGGTGCACGTTTCTTGGTTGAACCTCGATCCGAACTCAGCCGCGCGGGCCGCGGAAATTGGGCCGCGGCCGCAATCCGCCGCCGCCTTCATCGAATGGCGGCGCGACGATGACCTGCGGCGGATCCATCGGCACCTGGGCCGGCGCCGGCTGCGGCGGGCGCGACTCGACTTCCCAGGATTGATGGAAGCTCTCGGCCGGCTTCGGCAGCGGCCGGTTGGCCGGCGGCTCGATCTCCAGCCTGCCGTAGCCCGGCAGCCGGTTCGAGCTGGGATAATAGTGGCCGACCTCCGGCAGGCGCACCGGCCGGCTGCCGTAGAAGGTCGGCTGCCGATGCACACCCCGCTCGAGCCCCCAGTCGCCCTCGACCACCGTGTAGGACACGTCGCGGCCGTTGATGATGATCGGCACGCCGGGCCGGCCCGGAATCACCACGGCAAAGCCGCCGCTATCCGCCAGCGCCGGCGCCGCGGTCAGCGTCAGAAGCAGCATCGCCTGCGCGGCGCGCGAGATCGGAGAATTCATCACCATGGCCTCGAGCGTAGTTGAAAAGCTTGCGGGATGGGTTAAGGCGCGGCGCCGAAGCGCCGGTAAGCCTAACGCGCAGCCCGGAATCCGGGTCCCATCGCTCGGTGTGACCAGCGAATCGTTAACGCGCGGAGGGGGCGCACTGTCTCTGGAGGGGCATGGTGCCGGCGGAGAGGATCGAACTCCCGACCTTCGGTTTACAAAACCGCTGCACTACCGCTGTGCTACGCCGGCGAGGCACGCTGCGCCGAAACAGCTAGCAGCGCGGGACGGTGACGACAAGGCCGGGCTGGCAAGTTTCGCGCCCCGCCCTGAGGCTATCGCCCTCTCCGCGCCTCTGCCGCTGGTCACCAACTTCGGGCCGTCCAATAGGGATGGTACGCCGGGCGAAGTCTTATGCCCGCATGAGCAACGATAAATTCGACGACCCGAGCCGCAAGGGCAACGAGCCCGCTCCGCTCTTGATGATCGCCGTCTCAACAATCCCGCTGCTCGGCGTGGCGGCGTGGATGCTGCTGGGCTGACGCACGCCAAGCCACACTGCCCCCGCGGGCCCAACGACGCGGGATGGCTGGTCCGTCGTTTGCCGCGGGCTCTGGGAGCGGCCCGCCCGCGGCGCTAGTGGCGCGACGCCAGTGCGGCTGCGATCCGGCCCTGCACCACCACGCCGAGCCAGATCACGACCGTGGACAGCGCCGCTGCGGCAATCACCAGTACATCAAAATGGGACATCGGACGGTCCTTTTGATCGGCGGCAGGATAAGTGGCCGAGCATCCCGCCAACTCGGCGCGGGAGCATCCGCGATACTTACGCCCGGGGCACCGGCCGGCTTTGACGCCGGTCAATCGCCGGCGGAGCCGTCGCTAGAGCCAGCGCGCCAGCACCGCGACATTGACCGCGCAGGCCAGCAGCAGCACCAGCGTCAGGCCGATCGGGACCCCTTCGAGCAGGGTTTTCGAGATCGTCGTCATGGCTGGGAACATCGGGCGATTCTGGTTCCAGAGTCCCACCCGATATTTTCTCGGGTGTTTAAGACTTGTTAACCTTCGATTCCCGAATGCCCGCCTTGCCGCCCAATGAAAAAAGGCCGGCGCGACGGCCGGCCTTGCAAGACTGCGGATTGGGCTGTCTCAGTACTTCGCGACCGCGGGGCCACCCCAGCCGAACCGATAGTTGATGCCGGCCTTGACGGTGTGGTCGTCGTTGCGGAACGAGGTGCCGACCACGTCGGCCGGACCACCGGTGAAGTTGGTATCGCCGAACTTGTAGTACTGGTACTCGACCTTGGCGGACCAGCTCGGCGCGAACATGTATTCGAGGCCGGCGCCGACGGTGTAGCCGTCGTTCCGGTTGCCGGAGGTCGTGTAGGCCGACTGGATGCCACCGCCGGTGTTGACGCCCAGCGTGGAGTCGCGGAAGGCGTAACCGCCTTTGGCGTACAGCAGCGCCGGGCCCCAAGTGTAGCCGAGGCGGCCGGTCACCGAGCCGAGGCCGCGGGTGTTCTCCGTTGCGGTGCTGCCGCCGGGGAAGATCACGCCGGTGTTGTTCGAGGCCATCCAGCTGTACTGGGCCTCGACACCCATCACCCAGTTCGGCGCGAACTGATAGTCGAAGCCGCCCTGCACGCCGCCCATGAACCGGCCGGCGTCGCTCTGGATGTTGTTACTTCCGGCGAACGCGCCTCCGACGTTGCCGCCGATATAGAAGCCGGTCCAGTTGTAGACCACTTCCGGCGCGGTGTAGGCCGGCGGCGGCGCCTTGGTGTAGGTGCGCGGGCCGAGATCGGCAGCGAAAGCGGGCGCGGTGAGCGAGCAGATCGCGGCGGCGCTGAGTAGAAACTTCTTCATCGTGTCCCTCGTTCGATGGCGTCCGATATGCCCAGAACAAGATGGCGTCAGTTTGGTTGCCCGGCGGCAAGGCTGCAGCGAGCTTCGAGCCGGACTGTGACAGCGGCGCAACAAATTGGAACCGGCACAGATCTGTTGATTAGTCGCAGCGGATGAGGATTTGGTCCGTGCTACCGCGACAATTTTTCCAGCTCGGGAAACGGCGCGTAAACGGCGCCGGTGCAAAGCTCCATCGCCGAGCTTGCTACGCGATCGAGCCGGCCGTTGACATGGACGATCGCCAGCTCCTGCGGCCGGCCGCCCGGCGGGGTGAAGCGCACGCAGGAGACGAACCGCACTCTGCCGGCGACCGGGCGCTGCACCGGCTCGGCCATGCCGGCCTCCCGCAGACCGACCGGATTGTTGAGATAGCTGCGGACGAATGCCGGGATTTCGCTGCGATAATTCGCCGGAAACGGCTGCACCGCGTCGCCGCCGTCCGGCGGACCGGCCTCGTCGCTGGTGATGCAGCCGCCGAGCGCCAAGGCGGCGATCAGCGCGAGGGCAAGGGGGGCAATGGCAGGCACGGGCGGCTCTTGAAATCGGGCGACGACGTCGCAGCATTAGCTGCTTCGCGCGATGAATCAAACCCACCCGCGCAAGGCGGGCCGCGGCCGCACTGGTGGTTGTAGCCGGTGCGACCGAAGCACGCGCTCATCCCGCGCAGGCTGCCTGCCGGCGAGCGGAGCGGCTGACAGGGACTTGATCATGAGGGTCTCCTTCGTTGCACGAAGTCTGTTGCAAAATCACAGCCGGCTGGTGAAGCTCGGATAGGAGGCTGCCGGCGGGTCTTTCGATCATGACGCGGCGCCAGGCCGGCCGTTTGCAGGCTGGCTGTTTGAAAGGGGGCTGACGTGAAACCGCAGCTCGGGCTGATCCGTATGCACGATCTGTCGGCTTCAGGCCGGGCTTGTTCAAGCCGGGCCTGATCGCGCAGAGGCGGACTCTATTCGTGCCGGGTGCCCGGAATGATCGGCGGCACGCGGGGTTGTGGTGGTGAGCCATCGCGATTGGCTCGATCAGTGGAGGACGAGAATGACCGGACGACTGCTTGCTGCTGCCCTGCTCTCGGCTGCGCTGATCGCGCCGCCGGCCCTGACGCCCGCGCTTGCGGCGCCCGACTCCAGTCCATCGCCGCCGCCGTCGTCGGACGGCAATTCGAGCGGATCGAAGAAGAAGGACAAGCGCTCGGAGCAACGCTTCCAGGACGGCTACCGCGCCGCCTACGCCACGATCTACGACCGCGCCGACTACGCGGCGGCGATCGATCAGCTCAAGGCGCTCGGCCACGACGACAACGCCTCGGTGGCGACGCTGATCGGCTATTCGTATCGCAAGCTTGGCGACACCAAGCTGGCGCAGGCCTGGTACGAACGCGCACTGAAGACCGATCCGAACCATACCAAGACCTGGCAGTATTACGGCCTGTGGCAGGTCGAGCAAGGCAACCGCGAGCGTGCGCAGGTTCATCTGTCGCGCATCGCCCAACTCTGCGGCAACACCAGCTGCGAGGAATACACCTCGCTCGCCGCCGCGATCGCCGCAGGCACCGGCAGCTCGTACTGATCGTACGCACCGCATCGAAGCGGCCTGATCTGCGCCGGCGCGGCGGCCTCGATGCGGGCCGCCGCGCCGCATCGCGCAGGTCCGTCGCTGCAGCGACGGCTCGACAAACCGGGGAAACGTCGTATAGACGACGACGGTGAAACCCGCGTCCCTCGCGGCGTTTCGAGCCAGAGCCTGCGCCGAGCCCGCACATGACCCCTGCCCCACGGCACGACCGCATCGCCTTCGTCGCCGGCACGAGCGTTGAAGCCCAGGCCGCGCTGACTCAACTGTCGTCGCTGTACGGCAATATCGATCCGAACGAGGCCGACGTCGTCGTCGCGCTCGGCGGCGACGGCCTGATGCTGCAGACGCTGCATCAGCAGATGCGCAGCGGCAAGCCGATCTACGGCATGCATCGCGGCACGGTCGGCTTTCTGATGAACGAATACTCCACTCACGATCTGCATCGCCGGCTCGAAGCGGCGCGCGAGACCGTGATTCATCCGCTGCTGATGCGCGCCACCGATATCTACGGCGAAGTGCACATCCACCACGCCATCAACGAAGTCTCGCTGTTCCGCCAGAGCCATCAGGCAGCGCGGCTGCGCATCATCATCGACGAGCGCGAGCGCATGAGCGAACTCGTCGCCGACGGCATCCTGGTCGCAACGCCGGCCGGCTCGACCGCCTACAATCTGTCGGCGCAGGGCCCGATCCTGCCGATCAACGCGCAGTTACTTGCGCTGACGCCGATCTCGGCGTTCCGGCCGCGGCGCTGGCGCGGCGCGCTGCTACCCGACAACGCCTTCGTGGTGATCGAAGTGCTCGAAGTCGACAAGCGCCCGGTCGCCGCCGTCGCCGACCACGACGAAGCCCGCGACGTCCGCCGCGTCGAAGTGATCTCCGACAAGACCATCGCGATGCGCATGCTGTTCGACCCGGGGCATAGCCTCGAGGAACGGATTTTGAGCGAGCAGTTCGGGACATAAGCGGCGGCGCCCGATGGCGGCGCCACGCACGCCAATTTCGCTAGATTGATTAACGACTTGACCGCACCGCGCAGCCGGTTGGGGCAAACCTGTGGCAGCGCCGCCGGCCGCCGCGCCGTCCGTTGAAATCGCAGCAGAATTTCCGGCTGCGCCCTGGGGCAAACTCGTGGCAAACCTAGAGCCTGAGCGCAGGCCACGACATTCGGCTGGCGACGCAGGAATGACGGCGCGCCGAGAGGCAGTAAGCGGTCACATCCGCGACCAAAGCCGAGCGTCACCCGCAAGCCACAGCGAATCGGACGATATTCCTGACCTGACGTGGCCCGCAGGCCACAGTCGGCCTATGCGAATGCTTCTCATGGTGAATCGACAGCTGTGGAGCTCGACGGAGCGTGAACCGCAAGAATACCGCAGAACGAATATACGCGCTCCGCGTTAGGCCGCGTCGAGCAGCGCAAGATCGGAGACGAACTCGAAGCGGAACTGATTGGCCTCGTCGTCGGGCAGCCAATTCGCCATCTGCGGAAACACCTGACGATAGAACGCGGCACGCTCCGGCTTCCACGGCAGCGTGCGCGCGGCGCTGGCTTCGGCGAGGATCTGCAACAACTCGGCGCGTACTTCATCGGGATCGGCGCGATACACCGGCGTCGGCGCATCGTGGTCGAACAATTCGGCTTGCGGAACGGGACCGAACAAATCGAGTTGATTAGTTCGCGGCATCAGGACTGCCCTTCGAGCGAGGCTTCGAGCAACTCGATCTCGTCGCCGGTCAACTCGAACAGTTTGTAGACGATCGCGTCGATCTCGCGTTCGGCGTCTTCGATCTGCTTGCCGAGGGCGATGACTTGGGCGGATTTCTCGGCCAGATAGCTTTCCCAGCCGTCGCGATCCTTCACCGGAATTTCGGTCTTGAAGGCCTTCTTGATCTCAGCGCGAAACGACGAGAAATCGAGAGTCCAGAAACATTCCAGTTTCCCCGACGCTTCTGGTGCTCCGCGCCGAGATCACCGGCAATCCGTCGGTGAACGGCGGTACGAATCTCCAGGTGCTGCTGCGCCACTCGACCGCAGTCCAGAGCAAACTGCGATATGATCGCGAGCGATGCTTTGCTCGGCCGCTCCGGCAGACGAAGTTGCTCGATGTATTGTGCCTCGGCCTCGAAATATCCACCTCGTTTCAGTCGAGCCAAGGAAACAAACTGAAACCAGAGACAGCGGCTATTCAAGAGAGCGAGCAGGAACGCGTCGTCGCTCGGGATGAAGAAACACTTGTTGTTGAGGAAGTAACTATTGCGGTCGAGCGCGAACACGCGAGACTGCTGAAAGTGCGGCCAAGCGATCTTGGGGGCCTCGAACTTCGGCTGATAGGCCAATTGCGCCTGCTGCAGTTCCCACCACTCCTGCTTGGTCGCACGCTTCTCCAATTCCGGCCTGAACGGCAGCAGCCAATCGCGGATCGCCGGGTAGTTCTCGATATCCACGTTGCCCTTCGGGGTGTTGATCAGGAACAGCCCGTCCGGCTCAACCCGCCAGCGCTTGATGTCTTCGCCCTTGAGAAACGGCTTCAGCAACTCGGCCGATTTCGCGTCCTGCTTCACCAGCCGATCGCGGGTCGGCGTGTCGATGATGAAGGCCTCGTTGAAGCCCGTTACAATCCCACGTAACGGCGCGCCGTAGACTTCGCCCAGCGTCTTCCTGCCGGCGACGATCTTGTCGCGCAGCCGCGCCAGCGCATCGTCTTCGAGCTGCCATGAGCCGGCGCCGAGCCGCGACCGTGGCATGGTCTGCGCCTTTCCCACGAACACGGCGCCGAGATCCGGCGGCAACGCGTCGTCGATCTTCAGAAACCACAGCGTGCCATCGTCCGCCTCGGCTTTTCGCAACGTCAGGATTGCCGGATAGGTGGTGACGCCTTCGAAAATCTGCAGATCGCCGAAATCGATTACCGACTCCACCGAAACGTTGTCGCCGAGGAAGACTCTCAGGTTTTCACCGGAGCCGGTCCGGAAGAATGTCGACGATGAAATGAAGCCGAGCCGACCGCCCTGCTTGAGCAGGCGAACGCCCTTCTCGAAGAAATAGGCGTAGAGGTCGGTGCGGTCGGCCGCGACGACGTAGGTTTTCTCCAGATACGGCTTGACCGGCTTGATCAGTTCCATCCGCACATAAGGCGGATTGCCGATCACGACGTCGAACCCGCCGTTCGCAAACACCTCCGGAAATTCCTCGCGCCAACTGAAAGGACGATCGGTCCATTTTGCTTCATCAATCAGGCTGTCGCCGACCTTGATCGTCGCTTCGAGATTCTGGAGGCGATGCTTGGCCCGCGCGGTCTTCAGCCACAACGACAACCGCGTGATCTCGACCGACTCAGCGTTGATGTCGACGCCATAGAGATTCCTGGTGACGATCTCGTCGAAAATGTCGAAATCGATCTCCTGTTTCAGCGTCGCCAACAGTTCGACCACGCCGCGATATTCGCGCGCCAGCAGATCGAACGCGGCGACCAGGAACGCGCCCGAGCCGCAGGCGGGATCGACGATCCGGATCGCGCGCAGTTCGGCCAGGTAATCGTTCCAGAACGCGCGCTGTGCGGCGTCTTCGCGTTCGCTGAAGATGGTGGCGCGGCTGGCGCGCGGAACCACCGGCCTGCCGTGCTTCTTCAGAAGCGCGGCGAAGTGTTCCTCCAGCGTGATCTCGATGGTGCGCTCGACCAGAAAACGCGTGACGATCTCCGGCGTGTAGACTACGCCCTGCCGCTTGCTCTTGGAGACCTTCGGCGCCGCTTCGCCACGCGCCTCGGCGCGCAGCTTCTCGATGTCCGTGATCGACTGTTCGAAGATGTGCCCAAGCACGGTGACGGGAACGTCGCTGCGATAGTCCCACTGACCGAGGTCGGCGAGCTTTTCCGCGAGCGGATCGGGAATGATCAGGCCGTCTGCGATCGGATCGGCGGCGAACAGCCCGCCATTGTATTCGTCGATGTAGAGCCGACTGTCGCCCTTGTCGACGGCGCGGAACAGCGCCTGGAAATTCTGCCAAATCGGCTGCGGCAGGAACTCGTTGCGAGCGGTCTTGGCTTTCTCCAGCAGCTTGTCCGGCAGCAGATCGGTGCGCTGGGCGAAGGCGACGAACAGGATGCGGTCGAGCACCTTCTGCGCTACTTCGATCGCGGCAAGCATAGCAAGCTTCGGTCCGTCGACCGCATCGGTCAGGAACGCGATGAGCTGATCGCGCAGGTCCTTGTAGTCGACATAGAGCTTGCCGGTGATGTCCTTGTAAGCGCTGTCGGTCTCTCGAAGCAGCTTTTCGGTAGCGCCGCCGAGCAACTGATCGGCCGACAGCAGCAGGATGAGCCGCTCCAGGACATGCTCGTCATCGAGCTGGCGCAGGTCGAACAGTTCGTAGGCGTCGCGCCCCCGCCCGAATGCGTAGAGCCGGAGTTCGACGCAATTGGTGACCAGCACCCACTTCGAGCCCGGAGCATCGATCGCGTAGTCCCACGCCTGTTGGACCGCGCTACGGCCCCGCCCCGGCATAATGGCATCGAGATCCTTGGTGTCCGGCCCCTTGAATTCGAACGGCGCGACGATCTGGTCTGGAATTTCGTTCCGCCCGAATTGCCCCAGCGCGACGTCGACGCTGCCACCCCTGATCGGATACTCGATCGCGAGTGTGAAGGCGCTTTCAGCTTCCAATTGCCGATAGCCGAGGATGTCGCCGAGCACTTTCTCGAAGAAGATCGTGCGGACCGCCGTTTCCTTCCGCTTGGCAAAGCTCGCGGTTCTGACAGTTCCGGCGTAGCTCTTTGCAGCCGCCTTCTGAGACGGCGTCAGCTCAAAGTTGAACAGCTTTCGCGCCTCTGCGACCACCTTGTGGTTGAGCAGCGGCAATTTCAGCGTGCGCGGCACGGCCGCGCGACCGGGGCGCCCGCCCCGCCCGCCGTCTCCGATGTCGATTCCCGCTGCCGCGAACAGATCCATGGCCTGCTTTTAGCGGCTTTGCCGCCGGGGGTCGATGACGCGCAGACGCAACCCACAGGCAGGGTCGCCGGGACCACCGGGTTCGTGCGCAGCGTTGCTGCGCGCGCCCCGGAATGACGGGGGATGGAGTGACGGGGACTTGCAGGCGGCGAGGCTGCGCCGTCTGGGCGCTGCGCTCGCCTAGTCGCGCGGAGCCGGTGCGCGTTGCGGGACCAGGTCGTTGACCTGGCTGAACACTCTGACGGCGGCGCGGAGGCGGTTAAGGCGGTGGGCGTAGAGCAGCAGCAGACCGATCGGGATGGCGCTGCAGACGAGTGTGAAGGTCAGAAACGCCGTTACTTCGTCGGTCATCGTGTCACCCCTCTGGATCGCTCTAGATCGCCGGCGCGGCGGCAACAGCGCTGCGGCTACCGGACGATGATGCTAGGGGGCGGATGGATAACGCGGAATGACCGGCGACAAATCCGGTACGCGCGGCGACGTCTGTCGTCCGCGATGGCTAATCGCCGCTTAAGGCGCCGCGCTGCAGTGCAGCATCGCGCGCGGCCCGGCGCCGGGGGCTACTCGGTGATAGACGCGGGCTACTCGTGATAGAAATGGCCGTGCGGCTCGGTCAGGGAATGGTCCCAATGCGTCGCCTGCCGGGAGGTGGTCCGGCATTTCGGGCATTGATAGTCGCGGACCTGATAGCCCTGCACCAGCGGGCGGTTTCCGATCAGGTCGAGCGGTTCGTTGCAGGCCAGGCAGATCGGGGTCGTGGTCATACGCGCTATCCGAATCAGGAGTTTTCCGAGGTTAGTCGCTCGGCGTGTGCCCGTGCACTGCAGCGCGATACCCGCTACGAAATAATCGCCGCGGCGAGGCGTCGCAGGGCTGTGGTGATAGGACCTCTCCACGATTCATTCCGGGGCGCTCGCGTTGGCGGGCGAACGCGGAATCCCGGCGGTGGGGTGAAGGCCGGTGGTGCGCAACATGTCGGGATTCCGGGTTCGCGCTGCGCGCGCCCCGGAATGACGGGGGATGGGGCATGATGCGGCTGGCGGCAGTGATTGATGCTTAGTTCGCGTGGGGTGATCCGACCATGGTCGTCATTCCGGGGCGCTCGCTTCAGCGGTCGAACGCGGACTCCCGGCGGTGGGGTGAAGGCCGGTGGTGCGCAACATGTCGGGATTCCGGGTTCGCGCTGCGCGCGCCCCGGAATGACGGGGGATGGGGAGCGATCCGCGCTGCTGCAGCCGTGCTGCTACAACCACGGGCGTCTCGCGTGCTCAACCCTTCCTTAACGCTGCCGGTTTAGCGTTAACCACGCGTAACGCGTGCGCCCGACAACGCCCACAGTGTCCTTATGTTTCGCATCGACTTCAACAAACTCCGCTTTCTGGTGTGCGACGACAATCCACACATGCGGCGGATCCTGCGCACGCTGCTGCATTCGTTCGGCGCGCGCGAAGTCTATGAGGCCGAGGACGGCGCCACCGCGCTGGAGATGTCGAGCCACGCCGCGCCGGACATCATCATCACCGATTGGGAGATGCCGATCTTCGACGGCCTCGAACTGGCGCAGATGATCCGCCAGCCGGACTCCAAGGGCAATCCGTTCGTGCCGATCATCATGCTGACCGCGCATTCGGAAAAGCGCCGGGTGACGCTGGCGCGCGACGCCGGCATCACCGAGTTCCTGGCCAAGCCGATCTCGTCGAAATCGCTGTATCAGCGCGTGCTCAACGTGGTGGCAAGCCCGCGGCCGTTCATCAAGACGCGCAATTACTTCGGACCGGACCGCCGCCGCAACACCTCGAGCGGCTATATCGGGCCGGAGCGACGCGTCGGTGGCGAGGCCGATATCATTCAGCAGCCGTCGCTGCTCGACAAGGCCAAGGTCACGAGCTGACGATGACACGAACCCGCCCCGGCGACCTGCAGGTCGCGACCTTCGCCGATCACCAGGTGATCACCCAGGCCAATCCGCTGCGCAAGGTGATGCGCCGCGTCGGCAACGAGCCGACCGACGATCCGATCGCGCGCGCCGAGAAGGCGCTGGCGGCCCTCTCGGGCGAATTCGGCGTATGGATGAGCGTCGAATCAGAGCGCCTCGCCGCGGCCTATGCGGCGCTGCGCCGCGACGGCGTCTCCGACGATACCCGGGGCGAGTTGTTTCGCGCCGCGCACGACATCAAGGGTGACGGCGCGACGTTCGGCTATCCGGCCGCCGCCGCCGCCGCCGAAAGCCTGTGCCGCGTCATCGACCACGCGCCGGATCTGGCGCGCGTGCCGGACGAACTGATCGCCAACCACGTCAACGCCGTGCAGGCGATCGTCCGCGAAGGCGCCGAAGCCGCCAAGGCCGAACTGCAGCGCGCCCTGATCCGCAAACTCCGCAGCGTCGCCGACGACTACCTCGCCTCGGTCAACCGCAACCGCCCGGACCATCTCGAAGCCCTCCTCGCCCCGAGCATCGTGCCGGGGGAGTAGGAGCGGAACGGCTCTCTCCCGGCGCGTCGAGAGTCCGGGTTCGCGAGCTTCGCCCGCGCCCCGGAATGACTCGCGGAGGGGCGGTGCTACGCCGCCATCAGTTCGAGGCGGGAGACGAAGTGTTCGGCGATCATGTCGTCGCAGAAGGCGGTGGCTTCTTCGCGGGCGGATTCGGTGGCGAAGCGGCGGAGCAGGATCAGCAGCGGGGCGGCGGCGTCTGCGCCGGTTTCGCAGCGGGTGAGCACGCGTTCGACCATCAGGCGGCGCAGGCGCACGGCGCCGGCGTCGCTGCCGACGAAGCCGATTTCGTGGATCGCCTCGACGGCGGCACGGAACGCCGCATGCGTGGTCTCCGGCAGGCCGGCGCGCGCGAGCAGCGCGTTGATGCCGGCGCCGCCGCGGTCGTGAAGTAACGCACCGACGCGGGTCAGCGGCAAGCCCGAGAGTTCGGCGAGCGCGACCTCGAACAATTCGAGATTGCCCGACAGCAGCGCGCGCAGGATCAGCCCGGCGGTGAGCTGGCCGGTGGCGCGCAGATGCTGCATCAGCCCACGCATGTCGTCGCCGCGCGATTGCGCCGCGACCGTCACGGTCGAACGGTCGACCGCGTCCGCGGTGGTCCGCGCCGCGCGATCGGCCGACAGCCAGCCGCGCGCGACGACGAATTGCTGCAGCGTGTCGGACAGTTTGGCGACCAGCGCCAGCCGCGTGGCGCCCGGCAGACCATCGAGCACCAGCATCGACTCGCGGATCGCCGCGAGATGGCCGTGGCGTTCGACGATGCGGTCCCACGAGAACGGCGCCAGCTCGGCGTGCGGATTTTCGATGAGTTCGAGCGCGGCCGCGGCGCAGCCGACTTCGGCGATCGCCGCGCACACCGAAGCCGGCAGCCGGACGCGGCGCGCCACCGCGCATTGCACAGCATCCTCGCCGGTGGCGACGAGATCGACCAGATCGGCGTCGATCAGCAACGGCGAGAATTCGAGCACCGGCAGCGCCACCGACGGCTGATCGGCGGCGAGCGCACGCACGATCGCGGCGGGCGCCCGGGCACTCTGCGAAAACACCTGCGCCATCGCCTGGCGCACCAGCGGCGAGACGTCGTCGAGCATCAGCAACAGCGCGCCTTCGGCGGCGGCGCGATCGTCGAGCGACAGATCGGAAATCAGCCAGGCCCGCGCCAGCGCCCTCGTTGCTTCGGCGCGCTCGCCCGCAGACGCGTGACGGATCCAACTAATGAACTGCCGAACGATCATGGCCATTCCGGCTGACTGACGCACTCACCGGCGTCGCAATCGACGCCGTGTCATCATTCGTAAACCATGAGACTTAACAAAGGGTTCACCATGATGAGGTTGATGAATGGTTAAGTTCAGGGGTTGTTAAGGATCGCGGTTACGCGCGGCGTTTGGAGCGCGGCACTATGCGCCATGCGAACTAATCACCCGCGCGTCCGTCATTCCGGGGCGCGCCAACGGGGTCCGGCCTTCGGCCGGCCCGATGACAGGCTCCGCGCGAGCCCGGAATCTTTACCCCCGGGACTCGCGGCGAAGCACCGCGGTGGCCCGTGGTTAAGTAACAACCGTCAGTGGTTATGGATTCCGGGCTCGCTCGCTGCGCTCGCGCCCCGGAATGACGGAGAGGTTGTTACCAAGCAATGCTGCTCATGGTGCGGAGGCACGTGGGCACGGCGCTGCGCGCCTTTGCCCACCCTACGGTTTTGATCAGCTGGCGAAGGTGCCGGTGCGGTCGCTGAACAGGTCGAGCGGCGTGGGGGTGCGGACGGTCGGGGTGTAGGACAGGCCGGACGGCGGCGTCGGAGCGGTCGGCGCGTAGGACAGGCTGGTGGCGGAGCTGGACGACATGGCCGGCGTCGACGCGCTCGTCGGCGTCACCGGGTTGGTCCAGAGTTGCTGCACGGCGGGAGAGATCGCTTCGTTGCGATCGCCGCCGAGGAACAGTGTGCGGAACATCGGCTCGCCGGGCTGCTGCGTGGCGGACGGTGCGGCGTTGGCGGACGACACGCCGCTTGCCGGCGCGACGTGACGGACGTCGGGGAAGCTCGACAGATAGGCGGCGTTGTCGACCGGCGCGGCCGAGGCCAGCATCACCGGCGCGCCGCCGGCGGCGATCAGCGCGCTCTGCGTCGCGGGCGAACTCGCCGCGGCCGTGTAGCGCGAGGTGAGGTTGTCGTAGACCTGCGCGACGCTGCGGGCGTTGCCGGTGCGGTCGTAGAAGATCGACTGATTGGCCGCGGCGGCGTTCGGAAACATCGCGGCGGCGACGGCGTTCGGATTGTCCTGAGCGGCGGTGATCAGCTTGGCGGCGCCGCCGGCGCCCATGAAATGCGCCATGTAGAGTTCGGCGTCGTTCGGACGGCGGCCGATCTCAGCGGTCAGCTTCGAGCTGTTGGACTGCGTCAGCGCGCCGGCCATCGCCGAACTGATCGCCGGATCGTTGCGCAGATCCATGATCGCCTGCCGCGCCGCCGGATCGCTGACCGAATAGCTGCCGGACGGCGACTTGCTGATCGCGTCCGCATAGGCGCCATAGCCGAACTGCGCCCCCGCCTCCTTGACGGTGCCGAGCCAGGTCTGGTCGATGAACTGATACAGGCCCTTGGCCGACGAGGTCGACGCCGCCGCCTGCGGGTTGAAGTCGGACTCCATCTTGGCGGTGGTCAGCAGATATTCGAAGCTGGCGCCGGTCGCGCCCGCGGCCTGCTTGATGGCGCCCGCGATCCGTGTCCGCGCCTGGTCGACGATCGTGACGGCAGACGTGACGATATCGGTCGACATGATGGAAGCCCCCGCTCCCCGAGCGTCATGCGTCCGCGTCCCCCCGCGGCTCCGCTGCGCGACCCTGCGGCAGGTATGGTTAATGAGGGGTTAATGCAGGGTTTTGTACGCGCGGGTCGCCTTCCCCGCACCGTCATTCCGGGGCGCCCGCACTTCGCGGGCGAACCCGGAATCCCGAGGTTGTGGAAACGCCGGAGTCGCAGAACCCATCGGGATTCCGGGTTCGCTCGCTGCGCGAGCGCCCCGGAATGACGGCGAATGGGGCATGGTAGACTCGCAGGGTGGGCAAAGGCGCCCTTGCGCCGTGCCCACGCGGAGCGTTTTCCCGCCGCGAGCGTACGCGTGGGCACGGCGCTGCGCGCCTTTGCCCACCCTACGGTTCCGACAGTTATTTCCCGTAGACCTTGTCCGGATCGAAATGCCGGTGGGCGTCGGTCATGGTCAGCAGCGGCTCGCCGGAGGCGTCGCGGTCGATGCGGCGGTAGAAGCAGGAGGTGCGGCCGGTGTGGCAGGCGGCGCCGCCGGACTGGTCGACCTTGATCCAGACCGCGTCCTGGTCGCAGTCGATGCGCATCTCCAGCACCTTCTGGACGTGGCCGGAGCTCTCGCCCTTCTTCCACAGCCGCTTCCTCGAGCGGCTGTAGTACCAGGCGTCGCCGCTCTGGATGGTTTTCTCCAGCGCTTCCGCGTTCATATGGGCGACCATCAAGACATCGCCTGAACGCGCGTCGGTGGTGACGCAGGTGACGAGGCCGGCCGCGTCGAATTTCGGACGCAGCGCGATGCCCTCCTCGACATCGTCGAGCGCGGGAGTTGACCCGGCGGATGAAGTCACGAGCAATTCCTCTCGCAGAACCGCCGACTTAGCGGTGGTTGCGAATCATCGACATGAACCGCGCCTGCTCCGCCGGATTGTCGCGGAACATGCCGGTGTAGCGGCTGGTGAAGGTCGAGGCGCCCTGCTTGCCGATGCCGCGCACCGACATGCAGGTGTGCTCGGCCTCGATCATCACGGCGACGCCGCGCGGCTTCAGCACCTCGTCGATCGCCGCAGCGATCTGCGCGGTGAGATGCTCCTGGGTCTGCAGCCGGCGGGCGAAGATCTCGACCAGCCGCGCCAGCTTCGACAGCCCGACGACGCGCTCGACCGGCGTGTAGGCGATGTGCGCCTTGCCATAGAACGGCATGACGTGATGCTCGCAATGCGAGGTGAAGCTGATGTCGCGGACCAGCACGAAATCGTCGTAGCCGGCGGTCTCGCCGAAGGTGCGGTCGAGCACTTCGGCCGGGCACTGGTGATAGCCCTGGAACAGCTCGTCATAAGCCTCGACCACGCGGCGCGGCGTGTCGAGCAGGCCTTCGCGGTCGGTGTTCTCGCCGATATAGGCCAGCATCGTCTTGACCGCGGCCTCCGCCTCGGCGCGCGAAGGCCGCGGCTGATCCGGCTGCACGGCGGCAGCGAGGAACTCGGACGGGTCGAGCTCGGCGGGCTGGAATTCGGTGCGGGCCTCCGGCGGCTTGCCGGTCCGCAGCGGCTTGATCTTGGCGTCCATCTTCACTCCGTTCGACCGGCCTTTCGGCCGGATGTGTCACCGGGCAGGACGGGCGGCCAGCCGCCTTGCGTCTTGATCCCTTCGGCGAACGCCGCGGCGCAGGGGCCTGAACGTCCGCGCGTTCTCCAGATACGGCCGGCGGTTTCGCGCGGCGCGGCGGACTGTCTTTCCCAGCCGCCCCTCCTATATAAGATGATACGCCGGAACCGCCAAGACAGCTCCGCCGAATCCTCGGCGGCGGACGGGGCCGGCTCCGGATCCCCGCGCATGCTGAACGACATCTACAACAAGCGGATCATCGAGCTGGCCGGCAATATTCCGCGGCTCGGACGCCTGCCCGATCCCGACGCCAGCGCCACCGCTCACTCGAAATTGTGCGGCTCGACCGTCAAGATCGACCTCAAGATGGACGGCGATGTGGTCAGCGACTTCGCCCACGAGGTGAAGGCCTGCGCGCTCGGCCAGGCATCGTCGTCGATCATGGCGAGTCACGTCGTCGGCTCGACCGCCGCCGAACTGCGCGCGCTGCGCGACACCGTGCGGGCCATGCTCAAAGACAACGGCGCGCCGCCGGCGGACGGCAAATGGGCCGACATCGCCGTGCTGGAACCAGTCCGCGACTACAAGGCCCGCCACGCCTCGACGCTGCTGACCTTCGACGCCGTGGTCGATGCGATCGGCCAGATCGAGGCGAAGCGCGAAGGCGCTGAGACGGTTTCCTGATCTTGTAGGGTGGGCAAAGGCGCGCAGCGCCGTGCCCACGCGCCAGCGCGTCCCGTCGGATCCGACGCTCACTCAGTGCCCGGGGCTGCCCCTCACCCCACCCCTCTCCCCGCAAGAGCGGGGCGAGGGAGCCGGCCGTGCGCGGGTCGACGCTGCCTCTCCCCGCGTCATTCCGGGGCGCGCCGCGCAGCGATGCGAACCAGGAATCTCGCAGTTGTGGAAACGACAGAGTCGCAGAACGCTTCGAGATTCCGGGTTCGCGCCAACAGGCGCGCCCCGGAATGACTCGCGGACAGGGTGGCGCGTAACCCGCTAATGCCCCGGCGCCTGCGGCTGGCTCGGCGCCGTGCCGCCGGTCGGCAGGGCGGCTTCGGCGGTCTTGGTCGGCGCGGGCGCCGAGACGAAGCGGTCCTGTACCGGCTTGGGAGCTGCGGCGATCGGCGTCCTGGTCCCCTCGCCCTGCTGCGGCAGCAGATCGGCAATCGCTTGCGTCGTCACCAGATTGGCTTCGCCGAGTTCCTGACGCGACATCAGGTGCAGGTCTTCCCACGGCGCGACGCTGAGGGCGAGCGCCAGCAGGTCGCCGGTGCCGCCCATGTCGAAGGTGTATTTCGCCAGCCGGCCGATATCGCGCTCGATGATGGTGACGTCCTGCGCGGTGTAGCTGGCGGCGCGGGCGTCGTCGGCGCGGTCGCCCATCCAGATCTGGTGGACGCGGACGCGGGCGCCATCCGGAACGTAGCGCGTCGTGCCGGACAGCAGCAGGAACACGCACATCGATTCGCAGTACGCCTCCGGCACGATGCTGGGCCGCATCCCGGCGGCGGTGCGGGTCTGCACGCTGGTGCCGACCGTGGTCCTCAGCCCCATCTTGCGCCAGCGCCGTCCGAGCGCGATCGCGTCGTTGACCGAGCCGCCGCTGGAGTCGAGCACCACCGCGGCGCCGTCGAGCGAGCGGCCGCGGGCGAACGCGTCGAAATCCTTCGGCGTATCGGCGGTGACGATGCCAACGGCGGTGATCCAGCTGCCGCAATTCGGCTCGCAGGCGACCCAATCGAACCGCATCGGCAGCTTGCGCGCTTCGAGCGAGCCGCCGGCTTTCGCCAGTTCGACGGGAGCGGACGCCGCGCTGATCAGCACGAGGCCGAGCGCGGCAGCGCGCAGCAGCGCGGATCGAGCGAATCGGGACAAGACAGCGGCGTTCACCGAGCCTCCTCACATCTCCGTCAGCGATGGCGCAAAAGGTTCCAAACCGATCAGGTGGAATCTGTCACGCTTGCGTTATCTAATGGTCATGGAAAACGACACGTTGATCAATCGCAAAGCGATCGAGACGTGCTGCGCTGCGGTCAACAAAGTGCGATATCTACGTGCATGTTGCGCAAATGCCGTAGTGATGAAGTTCCGCGCCGAGGAACTCGGCAAAACGCCGGTCAGCGATCAAGCAGGATGCCCGTGAACCGATCAGCTTCTTCGCGACGCACCATCGGCCGGCTGCCGCGGCAGGCCGGGCGCGGACTGATTTGGATCTATCGGCACTCGTTCTCGGCGCTGGTCGGCTCGAACTGCCGGCATCTGCCGACCTGCTCGCAATATGGCGACGAGGCGATCGGAAGGTTCGGGCTGTGGGCCGGCGGCTGGATGACGCTGGCGCGGCTGATCCGCTGCAATCCATACGGCACCTCGGGCATCGACAACGTGCCGACCACCGCCCCGGCCGGCGCGCGCTGGTACCTGCCCTGGCGCTACGCCCGCTGGCGCGGCGTCAATGCGCCGGATTGCGGCTGCGGCCATCACCATCAGTCGTAGGATGGGTTGAGCGCAGCGAAACCCATCAAGCCCCGCGCACGCCGCCGATGGGTTTCGCTGCGCTCACCCCATCCTACGTGGCGTTCACACTGCGCTGAGGCCGATCCGGCCGAGGCCGGGCAGCTTGAGTGCCGGGCGGCGCAGGTCGACGCCGAGCACGGCGCCGAGGACATTGACCTCGATGCCTTCGATCCAGCCGAGCGTCAGGCCGGCATAGCCGCCGAGCGTGGCGCGGATGCCGGTGCCGGATGGCGTGAAGCCGATCCAGCCGCCGTCCCACGGATAGTCCTTGCCGATCGCGGTCGGCGGCAGCGTCGTCTTCAATTCCGGCACAGCGGCAAGCGCCGCGGCCACGAAGGTGTTGGAGTTCGGTCCCGGCCAGGCGCGATAATCGCCGTAGGCGTTGAGCTTATAGCTTTTGATCGCGGCCTCGATCTTCGGGATCATCGCGGCGGCCTCTTCGCCATCGGCAGCGGCGATCAGTTGCGGCAGATCGCCGAACCAGCGGCCATCGGCGACGAAGCCATTGACCCGGATCGGATCGCCCCACGCCGTGTAATCGTAGCGGGTGTAGCGCGTGGCGCCTGCCGGCTTCACCACGATCCAGCTATGCACGGCGAAGATGCCGCGCCAGCGCACCGTGCGGGCTGCGAACACCCGGACCAGCGCCTCGGGATGCGCGGCGGCGGGCGGCAGCAGGCCGGCGCTGGAACGATCCGCCGACTGCCAGGAGACGCTGCGATCGCCCAGCATGTATTTGCCGGCCGACACGACGATCGGCACCACCAGCAGCAATAGAATTAACAGCACCAATCGTCTCACGGGAGTGTCTGGGGAACCGGGCAAGGATGTTGGTGATGGATATAGGAGCGGCGCGCGCTTTCGCCAGTCGCGCGCGTTGCGACGCAGCGGCGCGATCAAATGAGATATCACGCGGCACGGCGCCATCCGCTCGACCGCGTCGGGGCCTCGGGCAGACGGTGGTTCCGCCGGTCAGATGCGCCAGTCAGATCAGTCTGCGGCTCACCGCGTCGCGCTGCTGGCGGACGCGGGCAGCTGCGCTGGCGGTGCCGACTGCGGCTGCAGCCTGTACCAAGCGACCTGCCCCGGCTCGAACTGCGCCCGGCCGCGCTTCGACCACAGGGGTGGCGCGTGGTCGCCGACCAGCAGAATCTCCGGGCGGTCCATCGTCGGATCGCGAGCGATGCCGGCGACGATGTCGAACACGTCGCGCCACAGCTCGGCCATGCGGCAAACTTCAAGGTCGCCGAAACGGCCGCCATCAGCGCCACAGTGGAAGTCGGTGTGCGCGTCGCCGAGCGCGACCGGGACGTGACTGTTCAGCGTCAGCCAATAGATGAACCGCGGGCCGTCATTCGGCCCGGGCGCCGCCGCCGTGATCAGCGGCGCCAACTCGGCGTCGCAGGCGCCGCGGAACGGGCCGCCACAGCTATGCCCGGTCGCCTTGATCAGATCCGGACGAAACAGCATGCGGTCGAAGCCGACGATCGGGTACCAGTCTTCCCGCTCGAACATCCGCCCGGCGAAGCCGTGCAACGCCATCGTGCTGTAGCCGCGTCGCGCCAGACGGCCCGGCAAACACGCGCCACTGTCCTGCGCCACATAATCGCGATAGAACATCGGCGTACCGCACAACTCGCGCATCTCGCCGGCGGTGGTCGAACCGAAGTAGTTCGTGTGTCCCGCCGTCACCGTGTAGGTTCCGCCCAGCCCCTGATCATCCAGCGGCGCTGCAATCTGCGCCCGGGCCTCGGGATCGCGCAGATAGCCGAGGCTTTCCACCATCACCAGCACGACGTTGCGCCCGCTCGTCTCGGCAGATGCAGTGAAGCCGGAGATCTCGGCTGCGGACCGCACCGGCTGGGCGCCCCCCATCAGGGCGCCGAGATGATAATGCGGCGAGATGTTGCCGAGATAGTCCAGCGCCACAATACCGAGGGTCAGGGCGAAGAACACCGGCACGTTGGCGGCTGCCAGCGCGCGCCGGCTGCGCAGGCACGCCAGCGCACCGACCGCAGTGACCGCGACGGTGACGATCAGCACCGCATATAGCGGCGACGCGAAGAACTGAATGCGCTGGGCGTGCTCGATGGCGGCGACAAACTCCGCCGGAGCCATGCCGAACATCAGCGACAGCGTCGAGACGGCGTCGAGCGCCAGCACGGCGAAGAACAGCGCCACAGTAAGCGGAAACGGCAGCCGCCGCGCCAGCACGGCGACGCAGGCGTACAACAGGATCGCCCCGGTTCGCGGCGGCAGGCCGATGTCGACCAGCGAGCTCATCGTCAGCAGCGACAGCAGATTTGGAATCAGTAGTCCGCCGGCGATCAACCGAATGTTCGTGGCAACCACCCGCCAGACGCCAACAACGACATCTGCCCGGTCCGCCGCCCCCAGGCGATCAGTAACATCAATACCCATTTGCAATCACCAAACGAGCGAAGCAATGTCTGAAATCCTGCGTTGAAAAACAGAAATTGGAGTTAATTCGACTGGAGAAGTTGGCGTACCTAAATACTAGTACGTACCGTCGATGTGTCGCTGCGAAGTGAGTTTCCGAGCGTACTTGCGGTCAGGGTCTGGGGGCCGCCCAGCGGCGGGCGTCGCGAAGGATGAACCACACGGCACCGGAGGCTTCTGTTCGAGATTGCGCTCCTCGCCTCCTCACCATGATGGTGAGGTCGCCCCTGTTGTAAGTGCTCCAGATCGTCAGTTCACATCCCGCCGAACCAGACCTTCCACTGCGGCACAGCTGTCGCGAAGGTGCCGCGGTGGGTGGTGCGGCCGGTGGAGACCGCCTCCACCTGCTGATTGCCGTCGCCCATCGCGCGCTGATAGGTCATCGCAAGGCGACCGAGGCCGACGCTGATCGCCTCGTCGCTCTCGCCAAAGTAATTGCGGACGGGCGTCTTGATCACCCAGCGATACGCCGTGGTGCTGGCGACCAGCCGGCCGTAGGCCGACGCGGCGAAGAATTGCGGGTCGAAATAGGCCGGTCGGATCAGCTTGTGCAGATCTGTCGGGACGTCCGCGGCGGTGTAAGGCTGGCGCTCATAGGCCTTGCGGGCGGCCTCGTAGACATCGTCGTTGATCAGCGAGCGCGCCAGGCCCGGGACGCCATAGTAGTTCTCGAACGAGAATGCCGACAGAATGAACAGCGAGTTCACCCAGGACGCGTCGTTCCTGCGCGGAAAGCTGAGGAAGCCGTTGAGCGCAACGCCGACATCGAGCGGCGCGCTGGCGGTGGCGGCGGCGGTGACCGGAACGCCGTCATGCTCCAGCTTCTCCAGCATCGCCATGGTCACGAAGCCGCCCTGTGACCAGCCTGCGAGCAACAGCTTGGTGGTCGTCAGCTTGAGATGATCGAGCACGGCGCGGCTCGCGGTCAGCATGTCGGTGGTCGCCTGCTGATGGCTGGCCTTGACCATGTAGCCTTCCGGCTCGGTCGAGGTTCCCATGCCGAAGTAATCGGCGCCGATCACGATCGCGCCCTGCCCGGCGAACTGTGCCAGCATCAACTGCGTTTCCGGGGATTGCTCCGGAAACGACGGCACCTCCTGCTTTCCGTACACCGTGCCGTGCTGATACGACAGCAGCGGGAACGACGTCGCACCCGTATCCGGAATGGCGAGCAGCCCGGTGGCGGCGATCGGCTTGTTGCTTCGCTCGGGGATCACCGACGCGTAGCTGACGCGATACAGCCGCACCGCATTGATGGCGGGCGTGTAGCTGACGGTGATACCTGCGAAGGCTGGCGTGTCGGTGGTGAGGATCTTGTTGAGACGCTCGACGTCCCAGCGTCCGATCAGTTCGTAGGACACGTCCGATGTCACCCGCACCGGCCCTTGCTGCTGAGCACCGGCCGGCGACGCGACCGCTACACCCGCACACACAACCAACACGATCCGAAGCCAAGTTGTCATCTTCACTCTCCGCCCCACGCGCTACCGGCAACGCCGCCGCGACCGATCTAACGCAACTCAGTAAACATTGTATGTGCCGCATTCAGCGCCGCATTTTCCGGTCTCCGTTCGTAAGAGAAGATCACACGAACGACGTTCGCGACGGATGAGCGGTCCTGCACGCCCTCACTCGCATCGGCTTCGCTGAGCCCCTCACATAAGGGATAAGACGAGAGCTGCTAATCCAACCAAAGATATGCTGATTAGCAGGCGTCCTGATTGCGCCGCATTGCGAACGCAGATGTGGAGCCGCCATCGCTGAAAACGCCGCAGGCTGCTGCGCTTGTGTTTATCGATTGCTTCAGGTACAGTGCCGTCATTCGATTAGCCGCTGTGACTTTCTGAACGTGCCCGTGGGCTCCTTCCCAAAGACATCGATTAGTTGAACGACGTCGTGTGATGGTCGCGCGACACTATGCTTTGGAGAATGGACTATGCCGACAGGCACCGTGAAGTGGTTTAATGGTCAAAAGGGTTTCGGCTTCATCGCGCCGAACGACGGCGGCAGCGACGTGTTCGTGCACATCAGCGCGGTCGAGCGCGCGGGCCTTTCGGGCCTCGCCGAAGGCCAGAAGGTCAATTTCGACCTGAAGACCGACAAGATGCGCGGCAAGACCAGCGCCGAGAACCTCGAGCTGGCGTAATCAGCGATTTCCCGTTTCACGGATGTACTGAAGCGGCGGATTTTCTGACACCAATAGGCCTCACCCGCTCGATCGGACCGATCGAGCGGGTGTCGGCATGTCTGCACGAATCATGATTATAAATGTTCGGCCCGGAGCGTAGATCACCACCCTGCTTCATCGCACCAGGCCTGCAAGTGAGGAGATCGAGATGGTCGGCAAAAACGACACCGAACGCTCACCCACCAGCATCGAGCGCGCCCGCAAGAAGCAGCTCGCCCAGGAAGAAGGCTCCCGCATGATGGCGCAGTTCCAGCAGGAAGCCGTCGCGGTGCGTAAGAACATGGAGCGCCTCCGCGCCCTGCGCCTCGCCAAGGAAGCCGATGCCAGCAGCGAGCCCCCATCCGACGCGAAGGGCAAGAAGAAGTCCCGCAAGAAGGCGTAACGCCGCTAGCAGGTTGTCCGGCCTCGCCGCCGCCACTGTGCGCACCGGGCGGTGCTCTGTCATCAACACGGGCGCCGCTGTGCCGATCCGAGTAGATGCCGCCGCCCTGTTCGCTCGCTGACGCGGTCGCCCCGCAACGACGCGCATTCGATGGGAGTGAAGAGTGGCCGTGCCCGACGATTTCCGACTGATTCGTGAGATTCGCGACGCGGGCGGTCGCGTGCAGAAGTTCGGCACGCGCGATCAGAAACGATACGACGATCTCGTTGCGCTCGGCTGGCTGCAGCGGCTGTCGACCGATGCCAAATCGACGCATTACCGCATCACCGAGCGCGGCACCGCCGCGGCGCTCAGAAGCTGACGCAGCTCGGCCGCACCGCCACCAGCACGCCCTGCTGCCGGAAGCGCCGCTTGTAGGCTTCCGCGATCTCGCTCAGTGCCACGCGCTTCGCCGAATCCTCGGCAAACACCAGCGTCACCAGCTTCGCCTTTTCGTGCACGATGCTGTGCCGCTCCGGGTCGCGCCACTGTCCGACCCCGTCGACCACCGTGAACCCGTCCGGAAAACGCGGCGTGATCTCCTCGGCGGCGAAGCGCTTGAATTGCGCGTCGCTGACGCCGGGACGGTCGCCGATGTTGCGGCCGAACGCCAGCTCCGCGCTCAGCATCGGCTGCGACGGCGGCAGACACGCCGGCCCCGGCAGCGCGGCGCAGCCGCCCAGCGCCGCAGTGGCAACGCAGACCATCAGCAGGCGCATCGTTCCGGCCATCGTCCCGATCTCATCCTCGCCGCAGCGTCTTCAGATAAGCGCATAGCATATCGGCCACCGCGTCCGCATAGTCGGCGATCTCGTCCGCGCGGCGCGGGCGGCTGGAGTAATCCTTGCCGACGGCGGCGAGCGTGCTGGTGATCAGCTCCGCCGCTCGCACGCGAACGGCCTCGGAGCTGCGCGGCGCCGCCTCGCGCATGAAGGCCGCCATAGTGCCGTCCATCGCGCCACGAGCCGCGCGGGCCTCCGGCGCGTCGCGATACAGCGGCGCGGCGTCATCCAGCGCGCCGCGCACCTCGGCCTCGTCACACTCGGATCTGATGAAAGCAACGACCAGCCGACGCAACCGTTTCGGCGGCGGATCGCGGCGGTCCTCGAGGATGTCGTGCAGCATCTGCGAGGTCTGCCGCCACTCGTCGCTCTGCAGCCGGAACAGGATCGCGGCCTTGTTCGGGAAGTACTGATACAGCGAGCCGACGCTGACGCCGGCCTTGTCGGCCACCCGCGCGGTGGTGAAGCGCTGCGCGCCCTCCTTCGCCAAAACCTGAACAGCCGCCTCCAGAATGGCCGCGACCAGCTCGGTCGATCGCGCCTGCTGGGGCAGCTTTCGCGTGGAAATTGAGCCACTTCGGCGGTCGGCCATCGGCGCCCCGGGGAATGCGATTAGCGAATGCGAATAATTATTCGTATTTTCAGAAGCGCGCAACATCGCGCTGACGTTCCGGAGTTTGCAATGACCACCCTCACCACTGCCCCGCTCGCCCCGCTGCTGGCCGGGCTGTTCGACGACGCCAATGCGCGCTCGCCGGCCACCGACCCCGCTTTCGCCGACCTGATCGGCGATCAGGACCAGTTGATGCGGAGCAAGACTGACTACCTCTCGTTCTACGGACGGATGAAGGATCTGCCGCTCGCCGTCTCGCGCGAGACCGGCGTGCTGCTCTACATGCTGGCACGCAGCAGCCGCGCCGCCGCGATCGTCGAGTTCGGCACCTCGTTCGGCATCTCCACGCTGCATCTGGCCGCGGCGCTGCGCGACAATGGCGGCGGCCGGCTGATCACCACCGAGTTCGAGCCGTCGAAGCTGGCGCGCGCCAAGGCCAACCTCGCCGCGGGCGGGCTCGCCGATCTGGTGGAATTCCGCGAAGGCGACGCCTTGCAGACGCTGCGCACCGGTCTGCCGGAGCGGATCGACCTGGTGCTGCTCGACGGCGCCAAGGCGCTGTATCCGGAGATCCTCGCGCTGCTCGAGCCGCATCTGGCCCCCGGCGCGCTGATCGTGGCCGACAATGCGGACTACGCGCCCGATTATCTCACGCGGGTGCGCTCGCCGGCGCACGGCTATCTGTCGGTGCCGTTCGGCGACGACGTCGAGCTGTCGATGCGGCTCGGCTGATCACGACCGGCCCGCGCTCCGCGGGTCGCCTCTGCCAGATACGCTGGCCGTAAGCGTTCGACGTCAACCAACGCGCTCAACGATCCTCGCGATCGGAGCGCGCCGCATGCGGCCTCCGGTCGATCGAGGAACAGCCTGGAGAACGCCATGGCCAACCTCACGACCCGCGCCGCCGATCGCGGCGCGATCCACGCCGCCCTGCAGCGCCTGTCCGTCCGGGTCACCGTCGCGCTGATCGCGGTCGCCGCCGGCCTGCCGCTGCACGCCTCGCCGACCACGCTGCCGATGCTGGTCGCAGCACGGCTGCTGCTGGTGTTCAGCCGCCGCTTCCAGCGTTATGTGGCGGAGCGTAGGAGCTCACGCAGGGCCGGTGGCTCGTGGCGGCGGATCGCGCGTTGCCAACACCACGGCCAGCAGCGCGCAGGTCATCACCGCCGTCGAGACATAGCCGGCGGTGTGCAGCAGCCCGGCGGCGAACAGCACGCCGCCGATCGCCGAGCCGACCGCCTGGCCGAGATACAGCACCGACGTATTGAGCGACACCGTGGCGCCGGCCAACGCCGGACCGGCCGTCACCAGCCGCACCTGCTGCATCGAATTCGCCGCCGCAAAGCCGAGGCCCCACACCGCCACTGCGCTCGCCATCACCAGGAAATGCCCGGCGCCGAAGCTCCAGCCGGCGATGCCGGCCAGCATCAGCGAGGTGAACAGCGCAGAGGTCTTATACGAGCCCCAGCCGTCGACGATGCGGCTGGCGATCACGCTGCCGACGAAGCCGCAGACGCCGTAGGTCGCGAACACCAGCCCGATCGCGGCGGGGCCGGCGCCGGTCAGCCCGGTCAGCAGCGGACCGAAATAGGTGAAGACGACGAACTGCGCAGAAGTCTGGAGCACCGACACGCCGAGCAGCTTGAGGATGCGGCGGCTGCGCCCGACCGCCACCCAGGTGCTCACGTCGACCGGCGCGGCTCGCAGCCCGCCGGGCAGCCGCACCCACAACAGCGCGAAGCTGATCAGACCGAGCACCCCGATGCCGGCGAAAGGCGCGCGCCAGCCGAAATGGCCGGCCGCGAAGGTGATCAGCGGCACGCCGACCGCCACCGCCAGCGACCAGCCGAGAAACACATAGGCCATGGTGCCGCCGCGCTTCTCGATCGGCACGATCAGTGCAGCCGCACCGGCCGCCTGCGGCGTGTACAGCGCCCCGATCGCCAGCATCGCCAGCCGCAGCACAAGTAGGACAGTGTAGTTCGGCGCCAAGGCCGACCCGAGATTGCCGAGCGCCAGCACCAGCAACGTCGTCGCCAGCAGCAGCCGGCGGTCGATCCGGCTGGTCAGCCACGCCGTCAGCGGCGAGCCGATGCACAGCACCACCGCGCCGAAGGTGATCAGCAACCCGGCGTCGCGCACGCTGACGCCGAGTCCATCGGACAGTTCAAGCAGCATTCCGGCCGGCGCCAGAACCGAGGTTCCGGTGACGAAATTGCCGAGCATCAGGGCGGTGGGCGCGAAACGGCGGGACACCGGGAGAAGCTAGCAGGATTTTAATGCAAGTGCATTAACATTTGCACCGGTCAGACCGCGAGCGGAGCGTGATCGGACCGACCGGTCGACGTCGGTCGCGTTCACGCTTCCGGTTCAAAGAACTGGAATCCGTCTCGTCCACCGGACTTCACGACATAGAGCGCAATGTCGGCCATCTTCAGCACGGCGGCCGCATCCGTTGCGGAGTCCGGCGCCATCGCGATCCCGATACTGACCCCGACCGAAACCTGCGTCCCAGCGATGTCGAATGGTTGCGAGACCAGCCTGACGATTCTCTCGGCCAGCCCCCTCGCCGCCTTGAGCCGGTCCTTTGCGACGAATTGAATGATCGCGAATTCGTCGCCGCCCACGCGGGCGAGAACATCGGTCTTTCGAAGGGAAGATCTGAGCCGTTGCGCGGCTTCCCGCAGCAGTTGGTCTCCCGCGGCGTGCCCGAGCGTGTCGTTGATCTGCTTGAACCTGTCGAGATCGAGCATGAAGAGTGTGAACGGCTCGCCGTTCCGCTGCAGGCGCGCCACGGCGGTTGCGATGGCTTCATCGAACGCAGCGCGATTTGCCAGCCCGGTCAGAAGGTCGTGATGCGCGAGAAAGAGAATCTCGGCCTCGCGGCGTTGCCGCTCGGTGATATCCTTGTGCGTGCTGACCCAGCCGCCTTCCGGCAGAGGCTGTCGCGTCAGATTGATGAGCCGCCCATCGGACAGCTTCTGGACCCGGCTGGAGGCGGCATCGGTCGTCGGAGCGGAGAGCTTCAGCCATTCCGCATGACTTGCGGCGTCGTCGGCAATGACGCCGTTCTGGATGCAAAATCCGACAATGTCCCGGATATGCGTGCCGACCTGCTGCAGCGCGGGGGGCAGTTGATACAGCTTGGCGTACAGATTGTTGCAGATCACCAGCGTGCCGTTCGAGTCGAACATCGCGACTCCGTCGCCCAGATTCTCCAGCGCGACTTTGAGCCGGGCGGTTTGGAGGCGCTGCTCCTGTTCGTGAGCCTCGCGGAGATGGATGTTTTCCGCTTTCATTCGCCGTGCCGTCTCGGTTTCGATCAGCGCCCGGAATTCGCGCGCGATCGCAATATCGCCATCCTGCCAGGGGGCGGAATAACCGCTCACGGTCTGGATCCAGACGGCGAAGGATGTGCGGGGCGATATGACCCCCGTTGCCGCATCGGCGACGGCCGGCTCGGCCGGATTGCCGCCCCAGCGTGTGGTGCGCGACTGCTCCGGGCGGAACCATAAGATCGCGTCCTCCGCGCCGCTGGCGAGCGGCAGCAGCAGAGCGCCACTGCCGTCCCGCTTGCATTCCGACAGTGCGGGATGGCGCAAACCGAGATCGTCGCAGGCCAGCATCTCGCCGCCGGATTCGTTACGCAGCAGCACGAGCGCGCGCTCGGCCTGGTCGAGCGACGGCGTCCGGCCGATGCAGCGGACCGTCCCGGAAAGACTGATGAGGGCGCCCGCGGCATCGACCAGATCGAGCAATTCGGATTCCATCGCAGCGAACCCGGCGAGCATTGTCGGCGCGGACGCGAACTGCTCGGCGAGCGTCACGATGGTCGCGTTGCGCTCGGCTCTTTTCTTCGCGGCCTCGGCCTCACCCAGAGGACTGAGCAATGTGGAGACGAACTGCCCCAGAATGTCTGCGGCCGCGCGCATCTCGGGTCCCAGATTGCGCGGAGTCCGATGGTGACACACCAGCATGCCCCAAAGCGCCGGCCCATCCGCCAATCCGATCGTTAAACTCGCCGTGGTATGCATGTTCTGCATGAAAGCGAGATGATAGGGCGAAACGCTGCGCAAGGTGCTGCAGGTCATATCGAGCGGCTCCCCGTCGTCGAGCGTCCGGTCGGTGAGCAGCGGGACCGGCAGATATCTGCAATCGACGATGGCGCCGACGCGCTGGCGCAAATACAGCTGCCTGGCCTGAGGCGGAATGTCCGATGCGGGATAGTGGAGTCCCAAATACGGGTCCAGTTCGGCGCACCGAGCCTCGGCGATCACTTCGCCATGCCCGTCGACGTCGAACCGATAGGCCATCACCCGGTCGTATCCGGTGATTTCCCTGAGGCTGCGCACCGCAAGCGCACACAGTTCACGCTGCCCCTCCGCAGACTTGAATGCGTCGAGCACGGCCCGCACCCGGTGAACAGGCGAAAGCGATCCGAGTCGCGCCGAAATGGGTTCAATATCGATGCAGACGTGCGGGCCGACCCTGTAGGCGCTCAAATGGAGATCTTTGCCGTACCAGCCGGACAGCTGATACAGCGCGCTGTGGTCGCTGGATATTGCGTCGAGTATCCTGGAACTGGCCAACGCTCCGATCGACTGCTGAAGCGTTCGCCCCAAGGCCGCACCGGCGGAGATGCCGAGTATCTCGTCGAGGTTGGCGCTGGCATGCGTCACGAGAGACGTATCAATCCGCGCAGCGATCAAAGCACCGTGCGGCTGGATCGCGCCGGGAATATGGATCGGCTCACGGCCGCAGATCGAGTCGTCCAGATCGGATTGCACAATATCACTCGCCATGGCTGATATTCTTTTTCCAGACTTTCCAGGATGCGGGACCGCTCCGCCACACGTCCCTTCCCCGCCCAGGTTCGAACCAGCGGGATGATCGGCGCTACTACTCGGTCCGATAGGGACGAGGTCCCGGCGCGCCGGCATCACGAAAATGCCGAATGGAATGATGGCTGACGCAAATCTGTGAAGCGTCTCATCGGGGCACCACCGCAGCCGAGGATCGGCGCACGACCCCTCATCTGCCAACCTGCCCGGGGTGAATTTGTTCCTGTTCGTGCCGCGAAATCGCGATCATCTCGGCCTCGGACGGCGGGACAAAGGGCCCGACCGAGCTGACGGAATGGCGGGCGATGGCAAAGGCCGCCGGCGGGCACTTCCCGCGGGTCGATGTTTTTGCATTCAACCGGGAGGCCCCTCCGCCCAGGTCATCGGCCAATCCAGTGCGCGAAAATCCCACAGGCTTGGTTGCATCGTCGGAATCGCCTGCTATATCGCTCGTCCGCTTACCTGCGCTCGTGTGCAGGAGTGAGCCACAGGAGAACGACATGACCGACAAGACTCCCGCCGATAAAGCCCAAGCCGACAAAGCCGCCGCCGACAAGGCGCCCGCTTCCGGCTTCCAATTCACCCTCTCCAATCTGAAGCCGGCGGCGCATGCCGCGCAGGTGACCGTCACCTTCCCGGACGGCAAGACCCGCGAATATCCGCGCGGCACCACTGGGCTCGACATCGCCAAGGGCATCTCGCCGTCGCTGGCCAAGCGCACCGTGGCGATGGCGCTGGACGGCAGGCTGACCGACCTCGCCGATCCGATCGAGGACAATGCGGCGATCGACTTCGTCGCCCGCGACGACGCGCGCGCGCTCGAGCTGATCCGCCACGACGCCGCCCATGTGCTCGCCGAAGCGGTGCAGAGCCTGTGGCCGGGCACCCAGGTCACCATCGGCCCGACCATCGAGAACGGGTTCTACTACGACTTCTTCCGCAACGAGCCGTTCACGCCCGAAGACTTCGCGGCGATCGAAAAGCGGATGCGCGAGATCATCCAGCGCGACAAGCCGTTCACCAAGGAAGTCTGGACCCGCGACGAGGCCAAGCGGGTGTTCGCCGACAATGGCGAAGCCTTCAAGGTCGAGCTGGTCGACGCCATTCCGGAAGATCAGACCATCAAGATCTATCGCCAGGGCGAGTGGTTCGATCTGTGCCGCGGCCCGCACATGACCTCGACCGGCAAGATCGGCACGGCCTTCAAGCTGATGAAGGTGGCCGGCGCGTATTGGCGCGGCGACAGCAACAATCCGATGCTGACCCGCATCTACGGCACCGCCTTCGCCAAGCAGGAAGACCTCGACGCGTATCTCAAGCAGATCGAGGAAGCCGAGAAGCGCGACCATCGCCGGCTCGGCCGCGAGCTCGACCTGTTTCACTTCCAGGAGGAAGGCCCGGGCGTCGTGTTCTGGCACGCCAAAGGCTGGAGCATCTTCCAGTCGCTGGTCGGCTACATGCGCCGCCGCCTCGCCGGCGACTACAACGAGGTCAATGCGCCGCAGATCCTCGACAAGGTGCTGTGGGAGACGTCCGGTCACTGGGACTGGTATCGCGAGAACATGTTCGCGGCGCAGTCCGCCGGTGAAGACGCCGAGGACAAGCGCTGGTTCGCGCTGAAGCCGATGAACTGCCCGGGCCACGTGCAGATCTTCAAGCACGGCCTGAAGAGCTATCGCGACCTGCCGCTGCGTCTCGCCGAATTCGGCGTGGTGCATCGCTACGAGCCGTCGGGCGCGATGCACGGGCTGATGCGGGTGCGCGGCTTCACCCAGGACGACGCGCATGTGTTCTGCACCGAGGCGCAGCTCGCCGACGAGTGCATGAAGATCAACGACCTGATCCTGTCGACCTACTCGGACTTCGGCTTCGAGGGCGAACTGACGGTGAAGCTCTCGACCCGTCCGGACAAGCGCGTCGGCACCGACGAGATGTGGGATCACGCCGAGCGCGTGATGGCCACCGTGCTCAGCGAGATCAAGGCGCAGGGCTCGAACCGCATCAAGACCGAGATCAACCCGGGCGAAGGCGCGTTCTACGGGCCGAAGTTCGAATACGTGCTGCGCGACGCGATCGGCCGCGACTGGCAGTGCGGCACCACGCAGGTCGACTTCAACCTGCCGGAGCGGTTCGGCGCGTTCTACATCGACGCCGATGGCGCCAAGAAGGCGCCGGTGATGGTGCACCGCGCGATCTGCGGCTCGATGGAGCGCTTCATCGGCATCCTGATCGAGCACTTCGCCGGCAACTTCCCGCTGTGGCTGGCACCGGTGCAGGTCGTCGTCACCACGATCACGTCGGAAGGCGACGACTACGCGCGGAAAGTCCTGGCGGCGCTGCGCAAGGCCGGCCTGCGCGCCGACATCGATCTGCGCAACGAGAAGATCAACTTCAAGGTGCGCGAACATTCGCTCGCCAAGGTCCCCGCCCTGCTGGTGGTCGGCAAGAAGGAAGCCGAGACCCATCAGGTCTCCGTCCGCCGCCTCGGCAGCGACGGCCAGAAGGTGATGCCGACCGACGAAGCCATCGCCGCGCTGGTCGACGAAGCGACGCCGCCAGACGTGCGGCGGATGCGGGAGACGAACTAAGCGCCACCGCGCGGCGGCGTCAGGCCGCCTCGCCTGCGCCCTTGATCAGGGACTCGGCCGGAATGCCGAGCCCCTGATGAAGTTTCCGGATCATCGGCAACGTCAACGCGCGCTTGCGGTTGAGCACTTCGTGCACCCGGTTGCGGCTGCCGATGAACGGGATCAGATCACGCGGCTGCAGGTCGTTCTGTTCCATGTGATAGCGGATCGCTTCCACCGGATCGGGCAGATCGAGCGGATAATGCTTGCGCTCCCACGCCTCGACCAGCGTGACGAGAACGTCGAGACGGTCGCCCTCCGGCGAATTGCGCCGCGCGCCCATCAGCTCTTCGATCTGCTTGAGCACCCGTCGATAGTCGCGCTGCGATTTGATCGGAACTACATCCATATCGGACCTCATACGCTCTGCGCGTCGATCGCATCATACTCGCGATGCGTGCCGACGAAGCGGATATAAACCACACGATAGGGATAGTTGATCCAGACCACGACCCGGTATTTGTTGCCAGCGATGTTGAACACCGCACGCCCGTCTCTCAAGATGCTGACGGTCCGGAACTCTCGCTTTAGATCGGCCGGCCTCGCCCAATCGCCCGACCGGACATGCCTGAACCACGCCATCAACGGCTCGCGCGCATCGTCGACGCCGGCGCGCGCGAGAAACGACTTGACCGTGCTGAGCGCTATCACCCTCACCGAAGCAACCTAGCATGGTCCCATATTGGGACCAAGATCAATTCCAAACGCAATTTTGCGGTGATGTGCTACCACCCTGCCCGATCCAAAACAGAACGAGCCCCCCATGCCCGACCCCATCAATTTTCTGAAGACCCGCCGCTCGGTGAAGCCGCGCGAGATGACTGGCCCCGGCCCCTCGCCCGAGGAACTCGAGACGATCCTGACGATCGGCGCCCGCGTTCCCGATCACGGCAAGATCGCGCCGTGGCGGTTCGTCGTGTTCGAGGGCGAGGCGCGGACGCGTGGCGGCGCGGTGATCGCCGAAGTGTTCGCGCGCAAGCATCCGGAGGCGACCGCTGCCGAGATCGCGACCGAACAGGGCCGGCTCTCCGAAGCCCCGCTGGTGATCGCGGTGGTGAGTTCGCCCAAGCCGCATCCGAAGGTGCCGCTGTGGGAGCAGGAATTGTCGGCGGGCGCGAGCTGCATGAACATCGTCGCCGCCGCCACCGCGCTCGGCTATGGCGCCAACTGGCTGAGCGGCTGGATCGCCTACGACCGCGACGTGCTTGCCGGGCTCGGCCTGAAGGAACACGAAAAGCTCGCCGGCTTCATCCACATCGGCACACCCACGCGCGCGAATGAAGACCGCCCGCGGCCCGTGCTGAGCGAGGTGGTGACGCGGTTCTAGCTCTCACGCGCCAAAGACGTGGTCGATCCGATGCGCTCGGGCGCTCGCGACCGGATCGACCGATTAGTACACACAGATCAATCGCGCACCGTCGCGAAGGCACCGGTGGCGGCGTCGACCATGCAACAGGCCGAGGCCCAGCCGCTGCGCCCTCCCCACTCGACCTCGCACCACGGAGCGCGTCCGCCGTCCTCGGATTTGCGGCAGCGCCCGACTTCGACGCCGGACGTCCCGGCCGGAATCGAGAACAAGGCCGGGTGAGCCGTGCCCGGCCCGGCGCGTACATGAAGGACGCCCTGAGATACGCTGTCGAGCACGCGGAAGACGCGCCGCGCACGCGACGAAGCTTGAGGCGGTGCAGCGTCGTCGCCCGATGTCTCGACGATCGAGCGGCTCGAAACCCAGCCGGCGCGGCCGCGCCATTCGACCTCACACCAGGGATTGCGGCCGCCATCATCCGGTGAACGGCAGCGTCCCTTGAAGACGCCGGTGCTGCCGGCGGGAATCGCAACGACGATCGGATGACCCGTGCCGGGCCCGGACCGCATGTTGAGGATGCCTTCAGAGATGCCGTCGAGCACGCGGAAGCCCCGAGGCGGCAACGCCGCTGGCGTCATTGATGGCGACGCATTCGGCAGCGTGACGGGCTCTGCCGGCCGCGGTGACGACGGTTGGGCTGGCTCAGGCTGCACGGCGGCGACCTGCGGACGCGTCGGCGCGTCGGCCGCGTTGGCGGGGTGGCCGGAGAAATAGAAGTCGCCCTGTATCGGCGACGACGACAGCCAGGGCTGCTGCGCGTTGGCGGTCGCCTTCTTCACCGCGAGCCCGACACGGTTGAAGGTCTGAAAGACGTCGAGCCCTGGCCGCGTCATGATCTCGGCGAGGGCCCGCGTGTAGGGACTGTTGCCGTCGTCTCCGTCCAAAGCGACGTTGCCGGGCTGGGTCGAGTAGGAGATCAGCGTGCCCTCGGGCGCCTGCATCTGCGCCAGACCGCCGCCGGAGGAGCGCAGCCCGCGACCGCCGAACGGATTGTTGCGGCAGGCGTCGAGCAACACGATGTTCAGCCGCGTGCCGGCGCTCTCCATCTGCCGCAGCACCAGCCCGACATCCAGCATCTGGAAATCGACGTCGGCCTCGCGCGTCGGATTGGCGCCGACCGGCACCAGATAGTTGACGCCGCGAATCTGCAGGCCGTGGCCCGCATAGTAGAACAGCCCGACATCTGCGCCGGCGGCGTCGCGGCCGAACTGCTGCACCAGGCTGTCGAACCGGGCCTTGTCCACGTCGAGCTGGGCGCCCCCGCCGACCAGCCTGAAGCCGAGCCGGCGCAGCGTTGCGACCATGAGTTCGGCGTCCTTGGTCGGGTTGTCGAGCGCGGCGACGTGCCGATACGCAGAATTGCCGACGACCAGCGCCACCCGGGTCTCGGCCCAGGCCGCCGAACACAGCACCATCATGACAAGCCCCAGCAGCAGCCCAGCTGCCCGATCCATGGCCGCGATCTCCTCCCGCCGATACCGAGACGATAGACCGATCGATCCATGCCGCCAATGCCGAAGCCGCGGCGCCGTTGCTACGCCGCCCGCGACGCCTGCCGGCCGAACTTCGCCAGCAGCCCCGCGATCTCCGACGCCGGGCGCGCCGGGCTGAACAGGAAGCCCTGCACCTCGTGGCAGCCTTCGGCGCGCAGCGCGTCGAGCTGATCCGGCGTTTCGACGCCTTCGGCGAGCGTCGTGATGTTCAGGCTGCGGCCGAGACCGGCGATGGCGCGCACGATGGCGAGGCAGTCCGGACGCTCGGTGAGGTCTTTGACGAACGAGCGATCGATCTTGATCTTGTCGAACGGAAAGCTGCGCAAGTAACTGAGCGACGAGTAGCCGGTGCCGAAATCGTCCATCGAGATCCGGACGCCGAGGCTGCGGAGCTGATGCAGCGTCGCGAGATTGGCCTCGCTGTCGGCGAGAAACAGCGACTCGGTGATCTCGAGCTCCAGCCGGCGCGGCGACAGCCCGGACTGCGCCAGCGCCGAGATCACCACCTGCACCAGGTTGCGGCTACGGAATTGCACCGGCGACAGGTTGACCGCGACCTTGATGTCGTCCGGCCAGCGCGACGCTTCCAGACAGGCCTGGCGCAGCACCCATTCGCCGAGACCGACAATCAGGCCGATATCCTCGGCGACCGGAATGAAATCGGCCGGCGAGATCATGCCGCGCTCGGGATGCCGCCAGCGCAGCAGGCTCTCGAAGCCGCCGACGCGGTCGGCGGCAAGATCGATCAGCGGCTGATAGTGCAGTTCGAATTCGCCATGCGCGAAGGCGTGGCGCAGGTCGATCTCCATGTCGCGGCGGATCTGCGCCTGGCGGTCCATCTCCTTCTCGAAGAAATGGTGGCAGCCGCCGCCGGCGTCCTTGGCGCGATACAGCGCCATATCGGCATTGCGCAGCAGCGCCTCGCAATCGTCGCCGTCGCCGGGCGCCAGCGCGATGCCGATCGAGGCGCCGATCACCACTTCGAGCCCGTCCATGTCGTAGGGCGCGCTGACGATCGCGATCAGCCGCGCAGCGAAATCGCTGGCCTCGTTGGGCGAGTCGAGCTGGCTCAGCACCAGCGCGAATTCATCACCGCCGAGCCGTGCCACCAGATCGCCGCTGCCGACGGCGCCGCGCAGCCGTTCGGCGACGGAGCGCAGCACACGGTCGCCCATCGGATGACCGAACGAGTCGTTGACGTTCTTGAACAGGTCGAGGTCGAGACACATCACGCCGACATGGCCGTCGCCGCTGCGGCGCTGATCCAGTGCCCGCTGCAGCCGTTCCTGATACAGCGCGCGGTTCGGCAGATTGGTGAGGCCGTCGTGATGGGCCATATGGGCGATTTTCGCCTCGGCCTTGCGACGCTCGGTAATGTCCACCACCGCGACGAGAAATCCTTCGCGCCCGCCGAACACGACGCGGCGGCCAAAGGTCAGCACCTCGATCTGCGTGCCATCGGCCGTGAGGTGACGGCAGTTGCCTTCGGACTGATAGCTGTCACCAATGCCCAGCAGCGCGTGGCTCTGCGCCGCCCATTCGTCGCTCGGCCAGATCTCGCGCAGCGTCATTCGCAGGAAGCTGTCACGGTCGTAGCCGTAATGCTGCACGGCGGCGTCGTTGACGCTGAGAAATTCGGTGGTGGCGGCATCGAACACCCACATCGGCATCGGATTGCCGTCGAACAGCAGACGGAATGAATCTTCGCGTTTCTTCAGCGAGGTGATGTCGGAGATCGTCAGCGAAACGATATCGCCGAAGCCGTTGGCGCTGAGGCTGAGATTGCGATCGTCCGTGTCGATCGCAATGGTATCTTGCCCGCCGGTATCGGCCAGCGCCAGCAGCCGCGCGACCACGCCGGGGGCGCACAGCAGATGCTTGCCTCCCGACAACCGGCTCCATTGCAACGCGGAGGACGACTCGCCGAGCAGTTCGGATGCGCCGTCGTTGAGGTGCACGATCTGAAAATCGAACGGCCGCTCGTCGGACCCGCGGATCACCGCGAGCGAGACGATACCATCGTCCGTCGAGGAGAAGATCGCGTCCAGCAGATTGTAGCGGAAGCCGTCTTCGTTGATGTAGACGCCGACCAGCGTGGCGCCCCAGCGCGACGCCGTCGGCAGCGCCAGCAGCACGTATTTCTGCACGATGCCGTCGCGGACCACATGAGCCGTGCCGAGATAAGGCTGCTGGTTCTGCAGTGCGCTCCGCGCGGTCTGCATCAGCGCGGTAGCACAATCCGGCGACAGCGCATCGAGCGGAATGTCCCAGCGTTCATCACCGAGCCATTGCTGAACATAGCGGCCGGCGCGAGACACACCAGGCATATCGCCGGTGAGCTGCAGCAGCGCCATCTGGTCGGCGATCCGGCCGAGACTGCCGAGCATCACCTCCTCATAGCTCGGCAGCGACTGTCCAGGCTGGACCGCCGCGTACCACTTGCGCTGCAGAATTGCGAGATCGGCAGAGAGCTGGGTCCTCAGCGTCTCCCGATTGATTCTTACCGTCACTTGCCGCGCCCCCGCGCCCACACAGTTCCAGGGAGCAGTCGAACGTATTCCAGATTAAGACGATGTAAACGGCGGGGTGGTCAGACGAAAATTGCCGTGACGCGAAGCTTCAAATTCATCGGATGGTTAGTTCGCGTTAGAGACTATAACAGAACGATGTAAAATCGGGCCCTCGATCCGCTTGCCGAGGACGCCGATTTCGATGTGCGGCGCCGACCGTCAACGACGCTTCGCTTTGCCGCCCCGTCCCGACACACGCGGATGTCGCGGACAACGACAGTGCTTTCACCACGCATCGATGTCGTGAAGTCCGGCGCGATCGCGGAATGTTACCGTTCGTCGTCTGGTCACGTCGATGATTCGCAAATCTTGAAGCTTCGTCAGCAACGCGAGACCGTTTCGTTGCTCAGGCCGAGATAGTCCGCAATATCGTATTCGCACATCGGCAGGCACATGATGCCGTCGGCGACCAGGCGGCGATCCATCTCGAGCAGAAAAGCCGCGACTCGTTCCGAAGCCGACTTTCGCCCCAGCAGCAGCAGGCGCTCATGAGCACTTCGCAATTTGTCGGACACGATGTTGCGAAGCTGCCAAGCGAGCTTGGGATCGGCGCTTGTCTCGCGCGCGAGGTCATCCAGGCTCACCATCAAACACCGATGGCAACGAGGTGATCGCGGAGACTGCACATAGTTCAGAATGATTTTCGAACTAAATCGTACCTCGATACAGTTCCCTGAACGAAACAGCATCGCGCTGAACTCGCAGATCGGCGTAACCGACTGAAAGTTCCATTGCATAGACGTAGTTCCGTTCAGCGCGAACGATCGAACGGCGGCCATTGGCCTCGACGGCGCGCCAAGACTTCAGCGCCAAGATTTTAGCGCGCCAGGACTTCAGCGCGCCAGGACTTCGATGTCGCCGTCGACGCCGTTGACGACATTGAAGCCGCGCTCGAACATCTTGCCTTCGTTCTTGGCGATGGCGCGATACTCACCTTCGGAGAGGATCACGCGCGGGAATGCGCCGATCGATTCCTTGACGACGTCGCCACCGGGCGTCAGCACCGACCACGCGGTGTTGGCGAGCGCTTCGCCGCCGTTATCCGATACCAGCTTCAGCGTGATCACCGCGGCGCGGTGGGTGACGGTGACGTCGGTCAGCTTGCCTGCGGTGACACGGATGTCCGAGCGCACCACCGAATTGGCGTCGCCGTAATTCGACACGATGTAGTACGTGCCCTCCGGCACCAGCACGACGTCGCCGGCGGCTGCATTCGGCACCAGCGGGGCGCGTTGCGCGTTGTCGAACTGGCTGCCTTTGAAGATGGAGAACGAGATCTGGTTCTGCGGAATCCGCGTGCCGCCGACGCGGCCCTCGATTCGCAGCCCGCCGGCCGGCAGGATAAAGGCTTCGCGGTCGGTATCCGCCTTCAAGGTCACCGGACGCACTGCGCTGACCAGACCGTGGGCGACGTGCACCACGTAGTTGCCGGGCGGCAGCACGATATTCGGCGTTGGTCCGTGCTCCTCGCGGACCAGCTTGATCACGCCGCTCTCGTCCGGCCGGTCGGAGTAGACCCGCCACACCAGGCCGCTGTTGATGGTCGGCAGGTCCTTGCCATACCGCGCTGTCAGCGCCAGCACGCCCTGCGGGGCGGCAGCCGGGGCCGGCAATGGCGAGATGATCGGGGGCGTCACGGCAGCCACAGGCGGCTGCGTCAGCGGCGCCGGCAGGGTCGGCACAGCGGCCGGGCCCGCCGAGGGCGCGAGGCTGATGGCCCCGCCGGCCGGCGGCTCGGGGACCGACGCAGGAGGAACCGGCGGCGGGCGGTCGCTGAAGAATTGCGCCGACGCCGGCTGCAGCAGCAAAGCGGCCCAGCACGCGGACGCGCAGGCGAGCGTCAGCCGTGCGCGTGGGCCTGCCCGGCCAATTTTACCCCTGCAAATCATGGCCGATGGTTTTCACTGAAAACGCGGCAAATTCAAGCCTTGCCGCAGACCGGAGCGGCTGCGCACAGGCGGAGCGGTATTGGGGTCATTTTCGCCGGAATGTCACGATTTCCCCCTAGTTCGGACTTTCACAGCGCTCCATGATGCGGCGCAAAGGCGCGCTGGCAAAGATCAATTGAACGCGCTTTGATGGTGGCTGATTTACACCGCGCAGGCCTTCCCCTGTAGGACGGCCTGCCGGTTCTAGGAGACGATCGTGCTGGAAAATCTGATCGGTCGCGGGTCCAGCAGCCCGCCGGCGCCCGACAAAGTCGGGCTCGACACCATTCGCCGGCCGGTCATCGGTCTGGCGCTCGGCGGCGGCGCGGCGCGCGGCTTTGCCCATATTGGTATCCTCCGGACGCTGATCGGCGCCGGCATCGTGCCGGACGTGGTGGTGGGCACCTCGATCGGCGCGGTGGTCGGCGGCGCCTACGTGGCCGGCCATCTCGACACGCTGGAAGAATGGGCCCGCCAGCTGCAGCCGCGCAATATTCTGGGCTATCTCGACATTAGGCTGGACGGTTCGGGCCTGATCGGCGGCGGCAAGCTCGCCGCGCAGCTCGAGGCGACGCTCGGCCAGATCCTGATCCAGGATCTCAAGCAGAAATTCGCCAGCGTCGCGACCGAGATCCGCACCGGCCACGAAATCTGGCTGACTCACGGCCGGGTGGTCGACGCGGTGCGGGCGTCCTACGCCCTCCCCGGCATCTTCTCGCCGGTGCTGATCGGCGATCGCTGGCTGGTCGATGGCGCGCTGGTCAATCCGGTGCCGGTGTCGGCGGCACGCGCGCTCGGCGCCGAGATCGTGATCGCCGCCAACGTCTCCAGCGATGTGTTCGGCCATGGCACCACGATCTTCTCGCACGGCGCGGTCGACGAGGTGATCGAGCCGGCGCCGGAGCCGGCGCAAAAGCGCGGCTTCGGCCGGTTCTTCTCGCCGGAGAAATTCGTCAAGCAGGAGATCTTCGGCAGCGGCAACCGCCCCGGCATCTCCAAGGTGATGGTCGACGCCTTCAACATCATGCAGGACCGCATCACCCGCGCCCGCCTCGCCGGCGATCCGCCCGACATGCTGATCTCGCCGCGGGTCGGCCGGATCGGCTGGTTCGACTTCCACCGCGCCGACGAAATGATCGCCCACGGCGCCCGTGCCGCCGAACGCGCGATCGATTCGATCCGCGAAGCGATCGAAGAAGTCGCGCCGCAGGCAGCCAAAGTGGACGTGCCGGTCGAGACCTGAGCCTGGTGCCAGCCTAGCGGCGACGCGCGGCAGACGCGCACCAGGCGATCGTCAGCAGCGGCAGCGCCAGCGCGATCCAGCATAGGCCTCGCCAGATGCCGTGATCGCCGGCCAGCGCCGACAGCAATCCGAACAATGTCGCCGCCGCCAGCGCAATCGGCCACAGCCATTGTCGTCCCGCGGCGCTCATGCGGCGAGGCTCCCCGGCTGCGGTGCGGCCTCGCGATACGGCCGCTTCGCCCACCACAGATACAGGCCGCTGATCAGAACGACGATCGTCGCGACGTCGAGCAGCGCCCAGATGATCTTCAGCGGCAGACCGCCATAATCGCCGAAATGCAGCGGCTGCGACATGAACAGCGCCGTCGCGTACCACGGCATGTCGCGCACCGAGACCACCTGCCCGGTCGATGCGTCGGCCAATGCCGGCTTGAGGATGCGGCTGGTGATCGGCGTGTTGCCGGTGAGGAAGATCGCGACGTGCGACGGCGTGGCGAACGGCGTGCCGGGAAACGCCACCGTCATCACGTTCATGCCGGGCACTGCCGCGCGGACCTCGCGTAGGACCTCGTCGATCGACGCCCGCCGGCCTTCGCTCGCCGCCGGCTTCGCCTGCGACGCCATCTCGACAAGCTGATTGGCCTGCCAGGCGAGTTCGATCGGCGCCGCCAGCGTGTTGACGACGCCGGTGAAGCTGACCACGCCGAACCACGCGAGCGTGACGACCCCCAGCAGATTGTGCAGGTCGAGCCAAGTCCGCCGGCGGCTGCCGTCGGTCCGCACCACGCCGAAAGCGAGACGCCTTGTGAACGGACCGTACAGGACCACGCCCGACACGATGGCGATAACGAGCAGCAGTCCCATGGAGCCGAGGAACAGCGTGCCCGGCACGCCCGCGAACAAATCGAGATGCAGCCGCGTCATCACATACAGAAAGCCCTCGTTCGGCTGCGGGACGGCAATCTGCGCTCCGGTGCGGGTGTCGAACACCTGATAGTGAAACGATGCCGGGTCGGCCGTCATCGACGCCGCGGTCGGCACCTTCAGGATCGGATGGTCCCGATCGTAGAACAGATACGGCACCACCTCGCCCGGACGCGCGGCCATTGCGCGCGCGACCATGGACTCCACCGATGCCGAGCCTGGCGACGCCGTCGCCGCCGCGAGCTGAAGATCGGGACCGAGTTCATCCTTGAAGATCAGCGGCAGGCCGGTCAGGCACAGCAGCAGCGCGAACACCGTGCAGACCAGGCTGCTCCAGCGATGCACCCAGACCCAGATTCGGACGGGGGGGCGCGGGCAGAGCGGGGGGCCCCCCCCCCGGGGGGAGGA